>NZ_JAMYFE010000037.1 GCF_024129865.1 Stieleria tagensis
CAAAACCCAGGCCACCTCATCTGAAGCCGTTCCTGGGACCGTGTGTGAATGGGTGCGTGAACCAACCAGGTCGCGTAATAGAGAAAGAACGGCTTGTCCTTGTTCTCCCGCAGAAACTCCAGGGCGTCTTCGTTGGTCTGGTGATACGGATACCCGTTTTCATCCATCCGGTAGGGATCGTGCGCTTCCTTCGTTGCGAAGCCCGATAGGCGATCTTTCATTCCCGTGCGCGATCCGCGACTGGACCGGGTGAAATCAAATCCCACGTCTTCGGGCTGCGGAAAAGCGTGATGATCGATCGCAATGTGCCACTTGCCCGAGTGGCCGGTCGTGTATCCGTTTTGGTGCAATGCCTTTGCCAACGTCATTTCGTCTGCCGGCATGCGACCGCTATACCACGGGTCCATCATGCGGAAGTGATGATTGATCGGCGTCGGCGGCGCCCCACCGACAACGTGCGTCTTTTGAGCCCGCGCGGGATGGTTGCCGCTCAGGATGGCACAGCGAGACGGTGCACAGGTCGGAGCCGGCGAGTAACCCTGCCAGAACATCACTCCCTGCTTTGCAAAGGCGTCGATATTGGGAGTCTCCATCGGTGATGGTTCGTCGATGTCGTAGCACTTAACATCCTGCCAGCCGAGATCGTCCGTCAGGATCAGCACGACGTTCGGCCGTTCGGGACGTTCCGCAGCAGCAATGTCGTCGCAAGCCATCGCGGCCAAGCAGCCACCGAGAACCCACATGGGCAAGGGACACTTTCGACAAAATTCCCAAACGTCATTTTTCATTGTGCGATCCCGGGGCAGTTTCAATCTCATCGGGCGTCCAATCGGGAATCCCCTGTTCGTCCAGCTGCCTGCGGTAGCGGATCGCCAGTGGTTGATTTTCGCGGGTCACGCGCGGCAGGTCTTCGTTGACCATCAAGGGAATGGCCGAAGCCCACCAACGGTCGTATGACGCTCTCAGTCGCTGGACAACATCTGGATGGGACTCGAACACATCTTGCGCCTGACCTGGATCTTGAGTGATGTCATAAAGTTGTTCATTGTTGACAAAACGCCATCGCTGCGTCCGTACGGCACACTTCTCGAACTTTGCCTGCTGCGCCTTCCCCGTTGCCCAACGTCCGCAGTGAAAGAACAATTCGCGGTCAGGCCACTCGGCATCGGGATCGCTTAGCAGCGGCAGCAGCGAACGCCCATCCAACTCTTGCATCGTTTCTGGCAAAGTCGCACCAGCGAGTTCGCTGAATGTCTTGTAGAGATCAAGGTGCGCGGTGAGCGCATCGACATCGACTCCTTCACCAAGAATGCCTTGCCAGTACCAAAATGCGGGAACTCGGCTGCCGCCTTCATCGGGGGAATTCTTTTTGCCTTTCATGCCGGCATTGAATGGTGGCTGTGGCTTCCCGTTCTGGTGGATCATCGGCATCGACATTCCATTGTCGGTCATGAAGATCACGATGGTGTTTTGCAGCGCCTTCCACTGGCGCAGCTTTTCCATCATCAAGCCAAAGTTCTCGTCGATGTTCTCGATCATCCCGTACCGCGCCGCCGTCTTCTGGTCATAGCCGGCATCGAGAAACCGTTGCTTATTTTTTTCTGGTGCGTGATAGGGACCGTGCGGAGCGTTGCAAGAGAGATAGGCAAAGTACGGCACATTGGAACTGTGCTGCTGTTTAATCCATGCCAACCCCGACCTGAAAAACAAATCGGTACAGAACCCTTTCGTCTGCACGATCGTGTCGTTGTGCAGCAAGACATTGTCAAAGTAGGGGTTCACTGCGTTGGGCGGGAAATCGTCCAGACCGACCTGCCCGATGCCGCCGGCTCCATGGATTAGCACTTCGTCAAATCCACGGCTTCCCGGCAAGTAAGCTTGTTCGTCGCCGAGATGCCACTTGCCAAAAATACCCGTCGTGTAGCCGGCCGATTTCAACATTTCGGGAACGGTGAAAACGTCCAGCGTCATCCGCTCGCGTTGCAGAATCGTATGCGTCACTCCATTCTTCAGCGGAGCACGACCACTGAGGAGGGCTGAACGTGTCGGCGCACAAGTCGGGCTGACATGAAAATCAGTAAAACGCGTTGACGAATCGTAAAACCGGTCGAGATTTGGAGTCTTTAGAATTGGATTTCCCAGACAAGACAAATCGCCCATGCCTTGGTCATCCGTCATCACCAAAATGATGTTCGGTCGCGTCCCCACCAAAGACTTCGCCTGGGCGATTCCGGCAAAGGCGAGTGCAGCTAGCACGGCCGCATTGATGAGGGTTCTTGCATTCACTGAATGATTCCAATTCGTCAGCATCTGGTCTCTCTCGAAAACTGCACCAACACCGCCGAGAGCGATCGACCGGCACTGCGCTGTTGATCGTTCTTAATGATTTCTCACCCGACGCATCAGCGAGGGATCCCCTCCACCGGCTAAATCGCTGGCTGACGCGTCGGGTTACCATAAAAGCGCTGGCTTCAAAACTGACGCACCGAGTTGTGATCTTGCTGTTTTCGTCATGCAGATTCGGAGGGGGAATCATTTTCCGCTCGCCTAGAGGCGGATTCGATGCCATATTGCGACACCAAGGTAATGATTTGCAACACACCCCCCGAATGAAACTCACGTCCTATCTCGATCGGCAGGCCAATGGGATGCCACTCAACCGCGTGGCAGAGGAGCGCCATTTTCGAATCGATCAGCTAGCCGATTGCCGGGCCAATGCGTTGTCAATCGCGGGTCAGTACCACTTGATGCGGTCCCTGGACTTGGCCGCCAAAGTCGACATCGACCGCCAAGGTCAATTGGCCTTTGGCGACGTGGATTTTTGCCGTGTGTCCACGTTGCTGGTTCGGCAGGATCGGGATCGTCGACGAAGCGTCGCCGGTCTTGATCGTTGCCGTTCCAGCGGGATGGTTATCCGAGGCAAGAATGACTTCGATCGTAAACTCCCCGGCCTGTGGATTGTCGAGCAGCCAAAAACCGTTTGAACTCGCGCCCCATGGTTTCCCCTGGGCATGACGCCAATCCTGGCGGGTGAGCACTGTGACCGGTTCGTGCGGTGTTCCGATCACAATTCGCGGCGGTGCATAGTTGTCCGGGCGAGTTGAACTGACATCGGCGAACCAGGCTTCGTACGCTTTTGTCAAACGTTGCTTGACTTTGGGACGAATCTCGGACAGATCATTCTTTTGACGTGGATCTTGGCTCAAATCATAAAGTTCAAGTTTTGGCTGGCCGTCGAAACTCTCCTTGCCGAAGCCGCTTGGATGAACCAGTTTCCAATTGTCTTCGTGCAGGGCGAAGTTGTGAAACTGCTGGGGCACGTTGCCGCGATGAGCCTGGAAAATGACTTGCCGCGTAGGCCACGGTGGATCGTTCTCGGTCAATAGCGGCAGAAAGCTTTTACCGTCCAAGTGAAGATCCGCAGGCGCGTCGACATCGCAGGCATCCAGGATCGTTGGCAGGATGTCGATGTGGGCGCACAATGCTGACGAGGTTCGGTTGGCGGAAACTTTGTCCGGCCAATGAAACAGCAAGGGTGAACGGATACCACCATTATCGACGTGCGATTTCATACCACGCATGTTGCCGACATAGCGCATCGAGTTGGGGCCATTGTCGTTTAGATAGATGACGATCGTCTTGTTGCCGATCCCGAGTTCATCGAGTTTCTCAAACAGTCGGCCAACGTTTTGATCGATATTGGTAATCATCGCGGCAATGCGCGCGAGTTTATCAAATTCTTGTTTACGTTTTTTCTCTGGAATGTCGTTGACCAAGATCGGCGAAAAGTCGACGTCGCGATATTCCTCGTACAACTCGGTTGGTACATCGCCAAACGGCCCGTGTGGTGCATTGGTCGCGATGTAGGTGAAGAAGTTCTCACCTTGCTTCACGCTGTTTGCCATGAATTCCATCGCCGCATCGAAATAGATGTCGGTGCAATAGCCTTTCATCTGGACTTCGTCGCCATTCTTGAACAACGTCGGATCGGTGTACTTGGCTTCGGCACCGATCGGATCGGATGGTTGCCCGATCCCGCCACCGCGATGCACGAGGCTGTCTTGGAAACCCTGGTCCATCGCTCGCAGCGGATAGTTATCGCCCATGTGCCATTTGCCGTAGATCCCCGTGCGGTATCCGGCATCACGCAGGAGTTCTGCGAGGGTGACTTCGTCTGTGTCCATCATGGCGCGTCCGACGAAGGTGTCGATGCATCGAGTGCGATAGTTGTAGCGGCCCGTCATCAGACTCGCCCGTGTCGGGGCACACACGGGGCTGACGTAAAAATTGTCCAGGTACCCGCTGCGTGCATGCATGCCGTCAAGCTGCGGAGTACGAATGATTTCGTTACCTACAAATCCGTAGTCACCACCGCCCTGATCATCGCTCATGATAACGATGACATTGGGACGATCGGCCATGGCGTTTGAATTTGCAGCGGGGTTCAATGGAACCAACGCAGCGAGGAAAACGACCAGTGAAAGGGTGCGGAATATCAACATGGGTCAAAAGTTCACAGTTGTTCAGGGAAAAGGTGGACGGAGCACTAGTCGTTTCGAACGGTTGGGAGTGAATCGTGATTGAGAGTGCTGCTGAAAAATGCGTCGGAGACATTCAGCATCTCGTCAAACCAAACTTGTTTGCCGAGGAATGGATGCGGCGCACCCGCAATCACCGTTAGGTTTGAATCGATCCCCAACGGCTCCATTCGTCGGCGAAATTCATCCGCGTGCGTGCTCGGGTCATCAGTCTCGCCGGTGATGAACCAGCAGGGTGGATCATTTTTGTCGAGATGATGCATCGGTGACGCGAGCTGATAGGTCGCTGGTTTGTCTGCCTGCGAGCCGCCGAGAAACTGTCGCCAAATGGTTCCACGCCCCTCGATTGCGGAAATCTCTTTGGTACGAGCCGATAGAAAATCGGTTTGGGCACCCATCGGCACAGCGGCTTGAATCGCGCTGCTGAATGTTGCGTTGCCTCCTTCGCCTTCCAATTCAGCGACCCCAGCAGAGGTTGCCAACAGAGCCGTCAAATGCCCGCCGGCTGAAAGCCCGATGGCACCTATTTGGTTCGCATCGATGCCGTATTGCGACGCGTTGGCCCGCAAGAACCGAACCGCGGCTTTGCAATCGTGGATGGCGGCCGGAAATGGAGCTTCACCGCTCAAGCGATAGGAAATCGTGGCGGCGACATATCCGCGCGACGCAAGCGCCTGAGCGATTTTGCCATGATTGGCTCGAGTGCCGTTGGCCCAACCGCCGCCGTGAATACAAACGATCGCCGGCAAATTGCCCCAAACCCCTTTGGGTCGATACAAATCCATCTCCAACGTTCGATCTGCATAGCGAGCGTAAGTCACGTCTAGCTTTGAATCGATTTGATCCAGCATCGATTGCGAAATCACCGCTGCACCATCGACACGCGGTTTCGCCGGAGCTTCGCCGGCCGGGCGTGCGTCGAGCCGCATTTCGTCTTGAAACAGAATCGCCATGCCACGCAACTTCCGCGTGATGTCTCGGTCACGCACAAGCTTTGATTCCCCCGGATCATTTGCCAAGTCATAGAGCTCAAGCGAGGGGTTCAAATAGAGCTTCCAGTTCTTCCAGCGGACTGCGGACAATGCTCCCTGGCTGCCGTGATAGAAGAACGCGTCGTTGTATTCATTGCGTTTGATGATCGGCTGCCATTCTCCAGGCGGGCTCCATCGACGCCGCAGTGGCAGCGATGCGTTGAGCGACATTTTCAATCCAGGAGGGGGCACGACTTGAGTTTCACCCTTCAACAACGGGCTGAGATCGCGACCGTCGATCACACGTCCTGCGGGGACTTCGATGCCGGCGAACGTGGCCAGTGTGGGGTACCAATCCATCGCACGGACGACCGCAGATGACTGCACGCCCGACTGCAGCCCAAACTTGGGGCCCCATGCGATTGCTGGCACGCGAATGCCACCTTCATACGTCGATAGCTTGTGTCCGCGAATCTGCTGATCCGGCGTGCGTCCGGGGCCACGTCCGTTGTCCGATGCATAGATAACAATCGTGTTGTCATCTATGCCCAAGTCGTCGAGTGAATCAAAAATACGGCCGACGTTGTGGTCGAGCTCTTGAATCGCGTCCCCGTATTCACCCCAGTTCGAGCTGCCTTTGAATTCGTCACTCACGCCCAGTGGATTGTGCAACATCGTGTGCGGCAGATACAGGAAGAACGGCCCCGCTTTGTTCTTTTCAATAAATTCAATCGCTTCGTCGGTGTAGAGCCGGGTGAGTTCTGAGGGATCGGCGGGACGTTTAACGACGTCGCCATTTCGCATCAACGGCACGCCACCCTGGTCCTGGAAATACACGAACTCGACCGGATCAAGATTGTGCAACAACCCGAAATAGTGATCGAAACCTTGATTTCTTGGCAGCAGTGGCGGCTCAAATCCGAGGTGCCATTTGCCGATGCACGCGGTCGCGTAGCCGTTCGCCTTTAATAATTCCGCAATGGTCAGTTCGTCGGGATGAATGCCTGATCGTGAATCAGCGCGATGCACCCAAGTCTCGTTGCCGACTCGCCGCGGGTAACATCCGGTCAACAGACCCGCTCGTGACGGACTGCAGATTGGAGCCGCAGCGTAGTAGTCGGTGAACCGCGTTCCCTGATCCGCCATCGCATCGATTCGCGGCGTTTCAACCTCCGTCGCCCCATAACAACCCAGGTCGTAGTACCCCTGGTCGTCCACAAAGATGAAAACGATGTTTGGTCGAGAGTCGGAAGCCAACGACCACGAACCGCCACCGCATAAAGACGCAATCGCAGCGCAGAGGATGAAAGTTGTTCGAATCCACGGTGTGCGAATCATGTCCTAGTTCCCGGTGTTGGGCCACGAAGAAAGGGGTCAGGAACCAAAAACCAAGCGGCACCCATTTGTCAGTTGACTGACTGCCGCAGAAAGATTGTATTCCAAGATTCACTTGCGGGTGTTCCGTGTCACCGGGATTGCCCCGCAGCTGCCACTGATCGATGGAAACCACCGATGGAAACCGTCGTCCATCGGCACTGGCGAACTGTTCCAGGCCCTACCGTCGATCAACAGCCGTACAAGGTTCGGCTATTCCGCATAGAATGTGACCGGGCCAGACTGCGTGAGCAACGAGCGTGCGGTTGCCATCAGAGGCGAAATCGGATGGGCAAGACTTCGACCGACGCAATGGGTCGGCCTAGGCGAGTGGCGGGGTTGCCCGACCATTGCAACACCGCATCCATTGCGGCTCGGTCCAACAAACCACTGCCGCTGGACTTCATGACGTCGGCGCGTTCGACTTTTCCGAGATCGCTGACGTGCAGTTTCAACAACACGGTGCCTTCGATTCGGGTTGCCACCGCGGCAGCGGGGTACTTGGGTGGTGGGTTTGATAAAAATTCTACCTTTGTTTCCGCCTGACCAGCGACCGCTTGAAGGGGCGGATTTTTTAGGGATGGTGGGGCGGCCACCGATGGAGCGCGGCGGGGACGGGCAACCGTGGTCATCGTGACCGGCGGCAGGTCGCGACTGGGATCCGATCGTTTTGGGACTTGCTTGACGATTGATGTGATCGGTCGCTCAGCCAACTCGAACTCGGCGAGTGGCAGACTCGTTTCGGCCGGCTCGACGCGACGCTTTTCAGGCGTTGGTTCGATTTCGATCGGTTGTAATTTGACCGGCATGGCGATCGACGCCGTAGCGACGGGTGACGGTGCGGTCATCGTCAATTCAATCGCGATGATCTCACGTTGCCCGCTGATGGAAAGTCGATCGTCCAGCGACAGCGGCACAGCGGACAGTACCAACAGCGCGGTCGCGTGCAGGATGCATGACAGCGCCATCGATCGTTTCATTGGGTTCGTGTGAGTCACTTGCTCAAGTATAATTTCCCCGTCCCAGTTTGTCGAAGCCGGTACAGGGTGCCCTCATGGTCAATCCATACCTCGTGCCGACCTTGGAAAAGATCGGTCGAACTTAGAACACGTGCATGTGATTCGTCTGGTTGCGACAGGGAATGCTGTTCGGGTCGGTCATCAGGACAGGGCGGAACGGATTGATTCATGACCGGCGTGGATAGCAACATTCGTTCCACAAGACCTGGAAAATGCCCTCGCTTGCATTCCCGCCACAGACCACGCCGAATTGCGACACCGGGCGGTGAAATTTCCGCCGTGAATGGCGGAAATCTGCGCAGGTTCCCTCATTCTTCCCGCTCGGGTCCTATCGGCTGCGGCGACTTTGACGGGTGGTGTTGTGCGGGATCACGCGAAAGAAGGGCTGGTGCCGATCGAAGCTGATAGACCGAAAAGAACGATCGCCACAGCCTAGCTTTGTCGCCAACGCGGTGGTGTCGTTCCATTGAGAAGGAATACTCGTGAAAAGGACTTCACCGATTTCGCTGGCTTTAGTGCTGGTGATCAATGCCTGTGGATTCGCCGCAGACAACCCATTTGAACCCAGTTCTTCGTCCAACAACGCTGCCGTGTCCTTGGCAGCGATGCTTCAACAGGACGACGCGCCGACGTTGCCAGAAATCGAAGTGCGTCCGCCCGCGAATTCAGCGGCTCCCGAAACGATTCCACCGACGCAGCCGCCCATCGAAACGTTCGATTCCCCACCAGTCCAGCCGCCGACGAATCAACCGCAATCGGTCTCGCCGTCGGCCAGCGGATCCGACGCGTTTTCGCTGCCGACCGAGTCGTCTGCGCTGGACGATTCTGCGCCCACCAACGCGAACTTTAACGCCTCCAATACAGGCAACAGTTCAGCCAACAACAACGGCCCCTTTAGCGAATCGTTTGAATCGTTGAGCGAACAAACGTTTGGTGGTTCGATGAGTGACATCACTGGATTGAACAGTGTCCTAAGGGGTGAAACGGATCTGTTCGACACACCAAGACTCGGCACGATCATCGACCGAGAGTTGCTCGATCGTCGTCAAGCGTCGTCGATGTTCCGCGCATTGCAAAACGAAGTCAGCGTGCAGTTACAACAAACCGGAAACGGCCAACTATCGCCGTTCATTCGCGGTTTAACAGGCCAGCAAATCCTGATTTTGGTCGATGGCATTCGGATGAACACCAGTATTCTGCGACCCGGTCCAAACCAGTACGCCGCGACGATCGACCCCGGTTCGGTCGAGCGGATCGAAGTCATTCGCGGAGCCGAATCGGCATTGTGGGGCAGCGACGCAATCGGTGGTGTCATCAACATCATCACCCGCTCCGCCGACCCACTGCGCGGGGATTACCTGAGCCCTCGTTTCACTCAGTTTTATAGCACTGCCGAAGCATCTTCGTACACTCGCACCGGATTCGGCGGATGGTACGGAGCAACTGGAATCACGGGCGGTGTGTCATACTCGGATGTTGGCAACCTGGATCGCGGTGGAGAATTTGGACGTCAACCGGGAACAGACTACACCCAGTTCGCTGGCGACTTGAAACTGCAACGCATGTTGACGAAAGATCACTTGCTGACCATCGCGATGCAACACTTCGAGCAGCAAGACCTTGATCGCAGTGATCGTTACTTGCCGTTCGTCCTGGGCCCCGCCAGCGATGGAAGCGTGCCGACGCAGCGGCCGACCGTGTTTGATCCGCAACAACGCGATCTGATCTATGGACGGCTGGAAGGACTGTTGCCCGATGACCTGTTCTTTGCAGATGTCTACTCGGCCACACTTTCAGGCATGAGGACCAAAGAAGCATCGGTGGTTGATCGCTATGCCAGTAACGATGCGAACGCCGTGCCGACGCGGCGAGAAATCGGCGAGTTCGACGACTGGGGCTGGGGCACGACAATGTCATTCGTCAAGAACATGAACGACTTTGGCAAGCTGACGTATGGAACGGATTTCTACAGCGAATCCATCGACGCCACACGGGTTCGCATCGACAACCCGACGCTGCCCGGCGCAACCCCGACGCCCGATGATCCACAGTACCCTGACGACGCCAAAGCCGACCGAGTGGGCCTATTCGCATCGTGGTACGTCCCGTTGACCGATCGCCTGGATGCAACGAGCTCGATTCGCTACGAAAATATCAATGTCTCTGGTTCACCGAACTTTGACACGATCGGACCACAGTTTTTCAGTCGAACGTTTCAAGACTGGATTACGAGTGTCGGACTGTCCTACGAATTGACCGAAGAACTACGTTTGGTCGGCGGTTACTATGAAGGCTTCCGAGCACCGACCATTGACGACTTGACGGCCAACAAAACTTTCCTGCAAAACGGACAATCCACGCCGTTGGTGGGAAACTTGGATGTCCAACCGGAACATAGCCAGACTTACGAGGTCGGCTTGAAATTCAACTACGATCGACTGCGGCTTCAAGCGACCGAATTTTGGACGGATTTCGACAGCTTCATTGCCCGTGATGTCATTGGCGGCCAGCGTTTCTTGACGAACCAAGAAGCCTACCTTAACGGCACCGAACTGGCGGGCGAATACCTGCTCGATCGCAACGTCGCTTTGTACGGAAACTTTTATTACACCTACGGAAATAACACGACACAGAACGATCCGTTGTCTCGGATCCCACCCACGCAAGGCATCCTCGGTTTGCGTTTGAACGACCCATCCAACGGCGGTTACCTGGATGTCTTCACCTGGATGGTTGACCGAGCCGATCGCTACGCGGAATCGAACTTGGGCGATGTACGATTCATCGCAGGTGGGACGCCCGGTTACGCGACACTGAACGTTCGCAGCGGAAGATCATTCGGCAACCGCAACCAACACACCGTTTCACTGTCACTGGAAAACATCACCGACAAGTACTATCGAGTGCTCGGGAGTGGCGTGGATGGACCAGGATTTAACGCCGTGCTGGGCTATCAATACGCCTTGTAGCGCGAGGCAATTTCGCGGCTTCGATGCCGAACAGCAGGGCCGCTTGGAATGGATTGCCAGCGGTGTGGGCGACGACGACAGGGATTGAAGCCAGCGCTTTTGCGTGGGGCATTGGATTTTGGTAACCCGAAGCGTGAGTTTTGAAGCCAGCGCTCAACAGCCTTTTCAACGCAAATGACTCGTCAAATTGCCGCTTGGACGTCCGACTCTCCCGCGGGGCGGGGTGAATTGCAAAAGCGCAACTTCAAAACGCATAGGGATCGTTGGGACGCTCTTTTGCAAGCCAGCTACGACGCTGATTGATCCGGCGATCGTTTGTCGCTCGTTTTGCTGGGCTGCATTTGCGTTCGGTATGCTGACGGCGATCGGTTCATCAATCGGCGAAAGCTGCGGCTAAAGTGAGCGTGGTCATAGAAGCCGCAACACTGCGCGATCTCGGTGACCGAGCGATCCGTTTCACGCAACATGCTGGCCGCATTTTCGATGCGAACGCGGATCAGATACTGTCGCGGCGAGGCCCCGAATGCGAGTCGAAAACGGCGTTCGAAATGGCTGATCGACAACCCCGCCATCTCCGCAAGTTTTCCGGTTGCGATGTCTTGCCGATAGTGCTGGTGCAGGTACTCAATGACGCTGGCCATCGAATCCGCCGTGCCCGACTGCATGCGTTCCACTTGGCGTGAAAAACCGGCGACGCCGATCACGCGGCCACGACGGTTCCGCAGCGGAATTTTGCTGGTCGTCACCAATCGCGGCGACCCGGCTTCCTCCGGCGCACTCTCAATCCGATTGATGATCGCCTCGCCCTTCTGCAGGACCTGCAAGTCATCCAGCCGGTACTCGTCGGCCCGCACCGCCGGGAAAAAGTCGTGGTCTGTTTTGCCGATCGCCTCGGATTCCGACAGCACGCCACAGTATTCGCAGCCACGCCGGTTGAGCGCCATGAATCGGCCGCCCTCGTCTTTGACAAAGAACGACACGTCCGGCAACAGGTCAAACAGCTGCAAAACCTGCTGCCCGGGGGCCAAACGATCAAAAAAGGCTTGACGAAGGGGTGTTTTTTCCATGCTGTATTTTTACACAGCAAAAGCATTCACGTGCAAGACAAGGCGGCATGATTGGCACAGAATGCCAGCGTCGATTCACTGTTTTGCGGCGTCCCCATCCCCTCGGTTTCCAGCGATCCCCATGCAACGTCGAAAATCCGCCCTGTTCAACACCTCGCTGCTATTGGCCGGTTTGATAGCGTGTTGCGGTTGGCACGCCGAAACGTTCGCGGACGAGATCGATTTCAATCGCGATGTGCGGCCGATCCTTTCAGACCGATGCTACTTCTGTCACGGCCCAGACGCTGCGACACGCGAATCCGGATTGCGATTGGACATTCGTGACGAAGCGCTCGACGCGATCGAATCCGGCGAGTTGCTCGATCGCATTCTTAGCGACGACCCGGACATGCAGATGCCGCCGCCGCATTCGAATCTGTCGCTTTCCGAAAAAGAACAGCAAACGCTCACCCGCTGGGTCGAACAAGGCGCGGTCTACGCCAGTCACTGGGCGTTCGAACTGCTGCCCGATGCGGTCGCAGTGCCAGCGGTTAGCAAACCTGCCTGGTGCCGTGAAACAATCGATCACTTTGTGATGGCGGAATTAGACCGTCAAGGTCTGGAACCGAACCACCAGGCCGATCCACTGCGCTGGTTGCGACGCGTGACGTTGGATCTGACCGGGCTGCCGCCGACGCCTGACGAGATCACAGCGTTTGAATCGGCGATCGCTCGATCAGGTGACGATGCCTACCGCGATGCCGTGGACCGTTTGTTGACCTCCACGGCGTTCGGGGAACAAATGGCGATCGCCTGGCTCGACGCCGCTCGCTACGCCGATTCCTACGGTTACCAATCGGACAAACTGAACACCCAGTGGCCCTACCGCGACTGGGTCGTCGGCGCGCTGAACCAAAACCTGCCCTACGACCAGTTCCTGACTTGGCAGCTCGCTGGCGACTTGTTGGACCAACCGACGAGCGAACAACGACTGGCGACCGCGTTCAACCGAATTCATCGGCTGAACAACGAGGGCGGCGCGGTGTTCGAGGAATGGCGACTGGAAAACGTGGCCGATCGCGTTCAGACCTTCGGCACCGCAGTGCTGGGGCTGACCCTGGAATGCTGTCGCTGCCACGACCACAAGTACGATCCGATTCCGACGCGTGATAATTACGCCCTGTCAGCCTACTTCAATTCGATCGACGAAAGCGGCGTGTACGATCGGACCGAAAAAGTGCCTTGCCCGTCACTGTTGCTACCGACACCCCAGCAGCAGCGTGCGTTGGAACAAGCACGCCAAGCGATGGACGCAGCCGACGCAGACTATCGCGAGCAGCGCGAACTGGCCCGTGAGCGCTACCAGAACTGGAGTCCAGATTCCGGCCCGACGTTAGAGATCAGCGATTTGCGATTGGCGATCGCGTTTGATCGTGACTACGACGCATCGCTCAAGCATGTCTACCGACCGACCCAGTCCGATCGGGCCGGGGCACCGATGCCCGAACTGGTCACCGTGGAAGAATCTGCGATCGAAAGGCTCGCTCCATCACTGGCTGACGATCGCGATCCCCAGTCGCAGCAGCAACCGCCTCGCCGCGCGCTCTCGTTGGACGGCGAACGAGGTGTGACGACCACGGGGATCGAACCCTTTGATCGCTGGTTGCCGATCAGCGTTGTGATCACATTTCGCGAAACCAATCGCGCTGCCGACCGCAGCTTGATCGCTCATCACACCCGCGGCACCGATTGTGGATACAACGGCTGGGATTTGACGATTGAAAACGGGCACTTGGAATCGCGGATGGCCCGTGTTTGGCCGGGAAATGCCATCAGCGTGCGCACGGTCGATCCGATTCCCGTAAACGTTTGGCACCAGGTCGCGGCGACCTATGACGGATCCTCGCAAGCGTCTGGGTTGAAACTGTATTTAAACGGCGCGCCGCTGAAAACGGAAATCGTTCGTGATTCCTTGAAGAAAAGTTGCAACGTCGTGGTGGATCACGGTGGTGAATTCGTGGTCGGACAACGGTTTCGCGCCCGAGGCCTAGCCGGCGGACTGATCGATGACGTGCGGGTTTATCTACGAAACCTGACTGCGGAGGAACTGCAGTCGCTGGCGACCGGAGGCGTCGACACAGCGCGGAAACCGAGCTTTGAATACTACGTGTCTGCCATCGACCAACCGGCCCGTCGATCCATGGCGGCACTGACGGCGGCTCGCAAAGCGTTCGTGATGTCCGAGGAGGACATTCAAGAGATCCCGGTGATGCAGGAAATGGATACACCGCGGCCCGCTCATGTGTTGGCGCGTGGCGAATATGACGCGCCGAAGAACGAGGACACGCTGGTCGAGCGAAGCACGCTGTCGGGATTGCCATTGCCGTTTCCCGCCGGCGCCCCGAACAACCGCTTGGGACTTGCCCGCTGGGTCACCGACCCACGACACCCGCTGACCGCCCGCGTGGCGGTGAATCGATTTTGGGGCAACTTCTTTGCGGCACCACTGGTACGCACGCCGGAAAATTTTGGGCTGCAGGGCGATCTACCGACGCACCCACAATTGCTCGATTGGTTGGCGCGCGATTTCATCAACGGCGGGTGGGATGTGAAACGGCTGTGCCGCTCGATCGTACTGTCGGCAACCTATCGACAGGATTCACGGTGCAGTGCAGCGGCGCTGCAAGCGGATCCGACGAACCGATCACTCTCACGCGGACCGTCACATCGTTTGGCCGCCGAACAGATCCGCGACCTCGCACTCGCCGCCTCTGGTTTACTCGACGACCAGCAGGGTGGGCCACCGGTGTCACCCTATCAACCGGGCGAAGATTTGTGGAAGGAAGCCAACGGCATGTCGCCTCCCTACCAACAGTCGGTTGGCAAATCGTTGCACCGGCGATCGCTGTATTCGGTCTGGAAACGCACGGCACCGCTGCCGAACATGATGGCGTTCGATGCAACAACACGAGAGGTTTGCACAGTGAAACGCTCACGGACAAACACTCCGTTGCAAGCGTTAGTGTTGTTGAACGATGTGCAGTTCATCGAATCCTCACGCGTGTTGGCGGAAGCCCTGTTGCGGGACAGCGGGGACGATCCGATCGACGCGGCGATGCTACGTTTGACCGGACGCAAGCCGGATGCCGACGAGCGTGCTGTTCTTGATCAGTTGCTCAGCGACGAAAGGGAACACTACCGCCAGCACCCCGAAGCGGCCACCGAATTGCTGAACCGGGGCGAAGCTCAGCGCGACAGTGAACTTGACCCCGCCGAATTGGCCGCTGTGACCAATCTATGTCAAATCATCTTGAACCTCGATGCCACCATTTGGAAACGATAATGATGTTGCGTGATCCATTGGAAATCAATCGTCGCCATTTCTTTCAAAACAATGCGCGCGGCATTGGCGCCGCGGCGCTGGCGGGTCTGCTGGGCAGCGAATCGCCCACTGCGGCAGGCGCGCAAGACGGCCTGCTTGGCAGCGGGCTTCACCACACCCCAAAAGCCAAACGAATCATCAATCTGTTCCAGTCGGGCGGACCGGCCCAACAGGATTTGTTTGATTACAAGCCGCTGCTGACAAAGATGAACGGCCAGGAGATTCCGCCCGAGGTTCGCGGCCAGCAACGGCTGACGGGAATGTCGGTCAACCAGACATCGCTGCCACTTGCCGGTTCCCACTTCAAATTTGCACAACACGGCCAATCGGGAGCCTGGTTGAGCGAATTGATGCCGCACCACCGCGACATCGTCGACGAGGTGTGCTTCATCAAATCGATGCACACCGAAGCGATCAACCATGACCCGGCGATCACGTTCTTTCAGACCGGTTCCCAGATCGCCGGCCGGCCGTCGCTGGGTTCTTGGCTCTCGTACGGTCTGGGTAGCGAGAACGAAGACTTACCCGCCTTTATCGTATTGGTTTCCGCCGCGCAGGGCGGCCAACCGCTGTATGCTCGACTGTGGGGAAACGGATTTTTGGATTCCAAATACCAGGGCGTTCAATTTCGTAGCGGGCACGATCCGGTGCTGTACCTGAGCAACCCGGAAGGCATTCCATCGTCACGACGTCGGGCTCAGTTGGACGCACTGCGCTCGCTGAACCAACACCAGTTTCAAAACGAACTCGATCCCGAGATCGAGTCGCGAATTGCGCAATACGAAATGGCTTTTCGGATGCAAACCAGCGTTCCCGATGCAACCGATTTTTCGGATGAACCGGAGTCGACGTT
This sequence comes from Stieleria tagensis, assembly GCF_024129865.1. Lineage (GTDB taxonomy): Bacteria > Planctomycetota > Planctomycetia > Pirellulales > Pirellulaceae > Stieleria > Stieleria tagensis. The sequence continues at coordinate 16,153 of NZ_JAMYFE010000037.1, forward strand.
CGAGCTGTATGGCCAAGACGCCAAGCAACCCGGTACCTTCGCGGCAAACTGTTTGTTGGCGCGACGATTGGCACAACGCGATGTCAGGTTCATCCAGTTGTATCATCAAGGCTGGGATCAACACTCCAATCTGCCGGCACAGATCAAGGGCCAGGCGAAGGAAACCGATCAAGCGTCGGCCGCGCTGGTCACAGATCTTAAACGACTGGGCATGCTGGACGACACGCTGGTCATTTGGGGCGGCGAGTTCGGCCGCACGTCGTACACGCAAGGCGTTTTGACACCGACCAATTACGGCCGTGATCACCACCCTCGCTGTTTCACGACTTGGATGGCTGGTGGCGGAATTAAACCGGGTATCACCTACGGATCCACTGACGAATTTGGTTACAACGTTGTCGAGAACCCCGTTCATGTTCACGACTTCAATGCGACCCTGCTACACCTGATGGGGATCGACCACCAGCGTCTGACCTACAAATACCAAGGCCGACGGTTCCGGCTGACCGATGTCCATGGCGATGTGGTGCACGATCTTTTGTCCTAACGCAATGTCACGGTCGACCGGTCAAAACCACTGACAATCACCGCGTTTGTTCAGGGAACCATCATTGAGTGTTTCGTGAACGATGCTTGGGCGTTTTCCTGCCGAGCGTACGACCATCGCAGTGGGGAATTCACGATCAAACTCAATCGCGGGACTGCCACTGTGAATGAACTTCAAGTGAAACAAGCGAGAAAATGACGCGATTGCTTGCTGTGGTATCCGCCTTACCCCAGCGGGCAATTTCGGTTTGATCCCAACGACAACGTCGTCACCGAACTTGGGAAATTGTTCCGTTCGAAACGAAGGCCGACTGAATGTCACTTCGGTAGGTTGTGAATGGTGAAATACAGCGGACTCGACAACGATGTCGCGTCCTTGGCGTTCACCGTGAAATCTAGTTTTAGTGTGTCGCAAGGCTGCAGATCCGGCACCTTAATGACAGCCTTGATGCCGTCGCCGGACAGTTGAACGTCGTCGATTTCCCACACGTCCATGCCCTCGACACCAGGCTCGCTGACTTTGAAATGAGGTGACCCATATTGGGCCGACCACTTGTAATTCCAAGCCTGGACCGTCCATTGGCTGAAATCAGTCAGCGCCGGATCGAGCGGCTGATTGAAAGTCAATTCCAATCGACCTTGGCGTGCTTTGGCCGCCAGCAAATACAAACCATCGCCGCCTGTGTACCGCATGCGCTGGATACTGCCTTCGCGTGTTGCGCCGGCTTGCCAGCCAGTCAGTCCAGAGAAATACAGTTGTCCGTCGGCCGGATCCTTCGCCAGCCGCATCGTGCCCGATTCCATTTTCATCGGAATCGGATAGACCGCTCCCTGGGTGATCCCGTCGGCTTCATCCAACAACACCACCATCGTGCTGGCGCGGCCATAGGAGGTGTGAAAAAATTGACCGCCAAGCGGACCGAAGCGAGCATCGGGTTCAACCCACAACTGCGAACCGGCCGAGCTATCGAGTTCCTGTGGCATGTAGACGATCGGCGCGACAATCTTTTCTGGATCATAGTCACCCTCGCGATCAGGCCATTTGCCAGCGCCATGAAATGCACCGGGGTGGGTGATCGCGATCTTACTGGCGGGAACATAGGTGCCTTGATTATCGCCGAATGTGATACGACCATCAGGCAAGCGACCGATTCCATTGGGGACTCGCAAACCGGCTCCGACCACTTCCCATGACTTGCCATCGGCGGCCACTCGTACGATTCCGCCGGGGACGGACCAATCGCTAAAACCTCCGACGCGCGCGTAGTAGTACGATCCGTCGTCGCCGACTTCTAAATCAAAACTGTAGGCATGCCAGCCCGGATCCGGTTCGGGCTCGTTGAAGAACGCTTCGTAGAAATCAGCTTCACCGTCGTTGTTAAAGTCGTGAAGTTTGACAATCCGACCGCGGGTGCCAACGGTCAGAACATCGTCGACAACCTTCATTCCCAGCGGTTCATACAGCCCGGCTGCGAACCGCTGCCAGGTCACCGCTTTCAAGCCATCGTCGAGACCGGTGACGATCCAGACATCGCCGCTAAGGGTGGCGACGGCCAGCCGACCATCCGGAAAGAACGCCAGCGACGCGGTTCGCATCCAAGTGTTGTAAGCGTTTTTCAGTGGCACCGGCACGCTGTCCATCACGTAACCCTGGAATTGATCCGTGGCCAGTTTGCCCTTCATCGTATGCGTCTGACCCCAGCGCCGCGTTCCACCAGTCGTCCGTTGGGTCAGGTCGACCATGTCCGCCGGTTGGGTGACAGACGTGTTTGGATCAGCCTGTTTGGGCGTGCCGGTCGTGACCAGATTAAAGTTCAACAGAGCGGTTGAGGGCGGCACATGCAGCACCAGCGCACCGTCATTGCTGATTCGCCAGTGTGGCCTTTCAGACGCCTCGTTCGACGGCGTCTGCAAGGTCACGAAAAACGCTGACGAGCTGTCCTTGGGACGCTTGTGGGGATCCATCGTCACCGTCGCCTGGTCGCCTGCGATCACAGCTTTAGCGTTTTGCCCGGCCGCGACAACCAGCTCCAGCGCATTTGCCGCCGGCTGGATCGTCATTCGGCGAACGATCACTGGGTGGACCGTCTGTGTGTTTTCCAGTGCCGGGTTTTCCAGTATTGGGCTTTCCAAAACACCACGGCCTTGAACGGCATAGGAGACAATGATCTGATCGCCGTCGGGGTAGTGTCCCCGATAGCGAACTTGCGATTCTGGCCAGACGGTCAGGGGGCGCAGATCAGGCGGCGTTGTGTCCGCATCGCCGTCCCACGCCCATCGCCAATCGCCATTGCCGGGCAGGGAATCGAATCGTGCGAGCGGCTGCCCGGCGGCTCGCAATTTATGGTGCAGCGTGTTGCTGAAATCGAGAAACCCGCCCTGCCATGCTCCCAAAGACTTCATCGTCCCCAGGTCATAGGCGATCGTCGTCTCGTTTCCTAAATCGACAACCAATGCGTTCACACTGCGAATGCCATTCTGCGCGGTGCCCTGAACCGGTGCGATCAGCGCTCGACCGTAGTCACGCAGATAACCCGACTTTGCCAACGCTTCGACCCGCGCTGCCGCCGCACCACTGCCGCGCGGATTGTGTGGCATCGCGTTGGTGTAGGTCTCGGGAATCTCCACGTACAGCTCGGGTGACTGCTGGCGAATCATTTTTTCGCGGATGAAATGAATCACCTTGTAGCGTTCTTCGGGGCTCAACTGCGGAGCGGCCATCATATTGCGGAACCCATAGGTGATCGTACGGAACATACTGTACGGATCGCCGCCGTTTTCCATCTTGTGCTTGGTAAAAATCCGCGCCGCCGGATTTTTTGGCGGCTGAATCCCGTCCGGACTATGACACTGAATACAGTTCATTTCATAGAGCTGCCGGCCTTCCTCCAGATCGGCATCGCTATCAGCACTGGGAACGAACCGAGCCAGATCCCGATGACTGACATTCTCAAAATCATTGAACGCCACCATCGATTCAGGGATCATCTCCCCATCATGCAGCCGCGAGACTTCGTCGCCGCTCAGCGGCCGATCGTACATTGTAAAATCATCGATTAAACCATCAAAGAAGTCACCGAGTTGTTGTTTGGATTGACCGTTTTCATCTTTTTGTTGGCCCAGCACCGCAGCGCCAAAGTGGTACTGGTTGAACGACTGGCCATAGCCCAGTTGGTCGCGGCGATGTTCGACGGAAAGCTTGCCGTCGACATAGACGTTCATGCCAGCAGCCTGAGATCGCGTGATGACCAGTTGGTGCCATTTGTCCACCGCGACGTTGCCGGCGTCGAGCGTCCAACGCTGCGGATTTCGTCCTCTACCCGGACCACTGACCGAAAGTCTTCCGGATTCATAGGTGACACGAACCGCTTGGTTATCGGCCGCCCCCAGTACCAGTCCAAACAGGTCGCCTTTGATCTTGGAGTGCGGTTGAAACCAAACGGAGATCGTCCAGCCTTCCATTTCGCCCAGCGGCACTCCGCGAAAGTAGCCACGGCGCATCGCCAGTCCCGAACCCAGCGACAGCGATCCCTGGGGAACTGGTTGCGGACGCCCACTGTCAAATTCGGGTGTCGCAAAGGAACCCTCAGCGATCAGCCGCTCGCGTTCTGCGGCGTCGTTGGCGGCCCATCGCTGGCGTAGTTTGTCCAATCGCTCGGCCGCCCCCGGCTGTGCCGAGAGCATCATCAGAAATGCCGTCAGATGTTTAACGTCATCGGGTCCCGTCGCCAGCCCGACCGGCATCACCGAAAGGTCACTCTTGACGAATTGTTCGATGTCATCCGCCGCGAACGTGGCTCGCTGGCCGTTCATCGTTTGCAGCGTGGTCGAACTTGGGTCGGCATTTGGATCTTTGATCAGGTGGCCGATCACAACGTTGCCGTCGACCGTCAACACTTTCCACGGCTGGTAACCCGCGTCGATGTTCTGGCTGGGCACGACGATCGACTGGGCCATGAATTCGGGAGCAAGACGATCTGCGACGCCAGCGAGTGACGGGCCCACACTTGGCTGATTTCCGGGTGTCACCTCGTCAGTCACATGACAGGCCGCGCAGCGCAGTTGAAATAATTTTTCGCCCAAACGGACATCACCGGATTTCCACGCCGTCGTCCAATCGACCGATCGATAGGGCTGGGGAAAGCAATCGATATCAAATCGCTTGGCGGACTCAGCCGGATTCATTGCTGTTTCCAACTGACCGATGGCTGTGGTCCAGCCGCCGAGTCCCGAGAACATAGCCACCAGACCAAAAATCATTCGCTTCATCCGGATCGCCATCTTCTCGTTCCTATCCTGTAGCTCGTCATTCATTTCGACGATTCAATTAACAATGCGGTATCGGTTGTGAACGCCTGCAATGTGATTTCAACCGATTTGCCCGATCCGGCTTCGATGGATGTTTGATCGGTTCGGCGTCCGGTCGAGGGATCGATCTGTTTGACCCCATAGCGTCCTTCCGGCAATTCCAATATCAACTGCACATCGTTGTTCGCTTGGGTGAACTGTTCCGCCGGTTGGTCTTTCAGACGACCAGGCAGATCCACATGCACATAAACCAAGTAGACGTTTTTCGGTTGCCCGATCGCCGAGACCGAATAGCCATCGGGGACTTTGGCGAAACGCTTGGCTTGTGGTTCCAAATCAGGAATCGGCAATCGATCAAATGTCGATTTCAAGACACCGAGTTGTCGACGCAATTGGCGGCTACCGCCACCGGGCGAGGAATAGCCGGTGAGCGTTCCGTCGGGATGTTGCGCGCTAAACGAGTAGTCCAGATTATTGAAGATCGCTCCACCAGCAACCAAGAAATCCCAGCCTTCGGTGCGATACAGGAATGATTCGCTGCCGCGAAAACCTGTTTCGTTTTCGCCGATCACACCGTGGACGTGACTGTTTTCTTCGACGACCACCGGCGGATAGCAATAGTGGAAATTAAAAATCGAAACGGCGGGATGTGGGTTCTCGATACGTTTCGTTTTGTTGGCGACATTGATCGAAATCAGATGTTTGGATCCGACCTGTTCCTGCTTGGCGACCACTGCGTCGATGATGTGTCGTTGCCACGCATCGGTAACGCCGCCGAAATAAGGTTCGTTACAGATTTCCAAGTAAACGTTGTCGTAGGGCATCAGAACGTCGACCATTTTCTCCGCCAATGCCGACTGAACGCGCAGCAGATCTGGATTCTCTGTTGTGTAGACCTGCTGGGAACCACAATCGCCAACCTCATTCACGTTGTTGCGAATGTTCATCGGATTGACGTCCCACAGCGCGGGTTTGTACATCGGACTGAACAGACACATTTCGACCACGATGCCACGTCGTGATGCCGCTTTCATCAGTGCATCGAGCCGCTGGAAATAGGCGTCGTCCCAATGATCCAGATCAAAAATTGGCGATCCATCGGCATGGGTTTTATCGCTGCGTTTCCAGGGACACACGTAATCGTTGTCTTGGGGCGCAAGGGTGTTTTGCGTGATCCCAAATGAACCCTTGATCTCACGATACGCCCCGCTGAACACTCGCGTGTGGTTCAGACCCTGCGCCGCCAATTCGTCGAGATAAGGTTCGAAATCAAATGCCCGGTTCAGCAGCACACCGTAGTGTTCGGCCGATGTGACCAGCACCGTGGGGCGGTCACGAAACAGGAAATAGCGATCATTTTGCGGATGCAGTGACAGCGGTTGCTGTGCCTGTGTGACCGCCGATTCGCCACTGAACCACATCAGCATCAGACAGGTGACGACGCCCATTCGATAAGACAGAAACATCTTGGCAAGCCTAGGATCGTAGGGAGAAGAAGTCGGACCAACGCGGCGCTGAAACAGCGGATCACGCCCAACTGACCTTGGATTGTAAAGACTCGCGATCGCTGGTCGGCCACTGACCGACGACATGGCCCAGATAGAACAGCCCCAGCGCACGGTCCTGGCCGCTGAGCCCGATGTAGTCTCGCATTTGGTCACTGAGAGCCGCCGGATTGGTCGACCAGAACCCACCTAAACCATGCACCGCAGCGGTCAAATGCATGTTTTGAACAGCACAGGCGACCGCCATGATCTCGTCCAGTTCCGAGATTTTCCCGCTGTCCTGGCGTTTCATGCCCACCACAATCACGGCGCCGGCAAGCGTCGGATTGACCCGAAACTTTTCATACTTCGCTTGCTTGAAAGATTCCGGCGGCATGATCGCTTTGTAGGTGTCGGCCAGGAAGTTCGCCAATTCGAGTCGTGTGTCACCCTGGAACACACGAAATCGCCAGGGCTGAGTCATCCCATGGGTGGGGGCCCAATTCGCATTGGTCAGAATTTCATCCAGGACGCGTTTCTCGATCGGTTGGTCGGACATCTGCCCGGGTTTGACCGTGCGCCGATTGCGAATCAAATCAGAAAGGCGGTCGGATTCCATGGTGATATCAAGGCAGGGGGGATGCGTCGGGCGGTTGAATGGGAACGATGTCTTACCATCCGGCGCTGGCACTGTCAGCGACCTGACCGAACCCGATCGCCGCTGTGTTGCCACCGACTCGTGTGGCCAGCTAGGGCAATCCGCCAGATTGGTTTAAACTGCGGGAATGAACAAACGATTGACCAAGATTAGCAAATACCTGACCTTCATTCTCCGACACCACCCGGAGACCATCGGCGTACAGCTGGACCCGGAGGGTTGGGCCACGATCGATGACCTGGTCAAAAACGCCAACGCCAGTGGCAAAGCGATCACGACCGAGCAAGTGCACCAGGTCGTCAGCGAAGCTGAGATCAAACGATTCGAACTCAGCGACGATGGGCTGCGAATCCGCGCGATCTGACCTGTACCGGTTGATCCATTCCCCCCATGTCGGCTGCGGCCTGACACCAGGATGACGATGGCACTTCGAACAATTGACGTCCCCAGCTCAATCAAGAAATTTGATCTGTCCGACTCCGCCGAGTCGCTGATCGATTTGGCCAACGATCGCATCGAAGCGTTCATGCTGGCCGACCAAACGGTGCTCGAAAATTTTGTGACCTGCGATTTTCATCTGCTCGATCAAACGCTGACCTGGATCCGCGAAAACCACTTGATGACCGGAGACCGCTTTTGCGAACTGGGCAGTGGTTTTGGGGTCGCCGCGATGCTGGCCGCGCTGCAGGGGATGCAGGCGGTCGGGATCGAAACCGAACCGGTGTTGGTGTCGCAGTCCAGTGATTTGGCAGACGACCAACAGAACACGGCAAAATTTTATTGTGGCAGCTTCATTCCGCCAGAATTCGAACTGCAGAGTGAGAATGCGGCGGATGCCGAACACCTTCGCACCGAAGACGTCGACGTGTATGAAGCCCACGGTTTTTCGATGGCGGATTTCGATTTGTTTTTCGCCTACCCATGGCCGAATGAATACCCGTTCTTCAACGAACTGTTCCAGGCCAATGCCGCCGATGGCGCGCTGTTGTTAACATATCGTGGCCGCGAAGGGATGAATCTGGTCCGCAAGACTTGACGCATTCGACGCGAACGCCAAGCTGAACGGTTATGGCACACGACGAAGTTCTTTCAAGGGAATTCAAATGGGTTTGGCAGTCGCGTTCAAAGCATTTTTCACCGCGTTGGGCCATAGCCCCAAAGCGGAACAGATCGAGCGAATCTTGAGCGGCCAAGAGATCGCCGGGGCACCGAGCGAGCCGGTCAAGCGAATCAGCGAACCGCCAGCGAAACCAGTCCCCAAAGCACCTGACCGCGAATCGGCCATCACCCTGCTGGCGACCTTGCAACGCGAAGCCCGCTTGGTGGATTTGATCCAGGAGAACTTGGAACAATACACGGACGCTCAGGTGGGAGCCGCAGCACGCCCCTGTCTGCAACAATGCGCCGGCGTGCTGGACCGAGTGCTGGGCTTGAAACCACTGGTCGAGGCGACCGAGGGCCAGCCGGTTGAGGTCGGCGACAACCCCTCGCCGACGCGTTACCAATGGATCGGCGAAGCCACTGCGAGTTCGGGGAAACTGGTGCACCACGGTTGGCAAGCGAGCGAAGTCAAACTGCCGACTTGGACCGGCCAACCGGCCGACGCCAACATCGTTGCACCTGCTCAAATCCAGGCGCCCTAGTTCGATCTGGGCTCAACCAGCCCGGCAACAAGCGCAAAGACTCACTGTAGCTGGCCTCTATGAGGCCAGCTACTTGCGGTATGGGGGGAATCGCCGGGTTGCACCTGGCCTACTGCGTCGGGGTGATTTTTTGTGGGTCGTTCGGGTAAATTCTCATTGACCAAACCACTTTCACCCACGACCAGACCATCCATGGGCCCACGTTTCAGCATCGGCATCGATCTCGGCACCACCAATTCGGTGATCGCCTTTGCACCGCTGGCGGACGATCCGAAACAAACCGCACCGGCAATGCAGCTGCTGCCGATTCCGCAGTTGATCGGACCGGGACAAATCGAATCCCGCGATTCACTGCCCTCGTTCTTGTATCTGCCACGCGAGGGCGAACTACAGTCGCTGCAAACACCGCTGGTCAGCGACCCGGAGAACGGAATCGTCGGCCATTACGCCCGCCAACAGTCGGCCGAGAATCCACAGCGCGTCGTCGTCGCGGCCAAAAGCTGGCTTTGCCATGGCAGCGTCGGCCGCACCGAAGCCGTGTTGCCGTGGCAATCGCCGCCCGAGATCAAAAAGGTGTCGGCGTTTGATTGCACGCAGCGATTTCTCTCCCACCTGGTGGCTGCCTGGCAAGCTGCCCATCCGGATGCGCCACTGAGCCAGCAACAGGTCGTGCTGACCGTGCCGGCGTCGTTCGACCCGGCCGCCCGAGAATTGACTCGCCAGGCAGCGATCGAAGCCGGATTACCAGACAACTTTGTCTTGCTAGAAGAACCGCAGGCGGCCGTGTATCGCTGGCTGGCGGCGCGTGCCGAGGATTGGCGCAAGGAACTTGCAGCGGGCGATGTCTTGTTGGTTGTCGATGTCGGTGGTGGCACGACAGATTTGACCTTGGTCACGGTCGAGCCGATCGACGGTGAACTCAGTTTGCAGCGTCTGGCGGTCGGCAACCATCTGTTGCTAGGCGGTGACAACATGGACTTGGCACTCGCCCACCACGTGGCGACGCGACTGCAAGAACAAGGTCATGATCTGGATCCCTGGCAAAGCGTCTCGTTGTGGCATGCCTGCCGCGATGCCAAAGAAAAACTGTTGGCAGCCGACGGCGCCGAAGAACACACGATCTCGGTCCTCGGTCGCGGAAGCTCACTGATCGGTGGCACGATTTCGACGCAGCTCTCAGGCGATGAAACACGTCACTTGATCGCCGATGGTTTCTTTCCGCAATGTGATGCGGGCGACCGACCCGAACGGCGTTCGGCATCGGGCTTTCAAGACATCGGATTGCCTTACGAAGCCGATCCGGCGATCACGAAACAAGTCGCAGCGTTTTTGGCTGATCACGCCGACACGATCCGCCAAGCGTCAACAAGATCTGATGACGATGCTCCCACAGTTGTCGGTCCGACACACCTGATTTTCAATGGCGGTGTGTTCCGTAGCGAAACCTTGCGCTCGCGGATGCAATCCGTGATCAACGGTTGGTGTGAAACGCCGCCGACGGTGTTGGGCGGACCGGGCGACCTGGACAGTGCCGTCGCACTCGGCGCGGCCTACTATGGCTGGTCAAAACAAACCGGCGGTATCCGCATCCGGGGCGGCACCGCGCGGTCCTACTACATCGGGATCGAAACGGCCGGCCTGGCGATCCCCGGTGCTCCGCGTCCACTGCGTGCATTGTGTGTGGCACCGCAGGGCATGGAAGAGGGCAGCGAAGCCGAGGTGCCGGGAAAGGAAGTCGGACTCGTCGTTGGCACACCGGCACGATTCCGCTTCTTTGCTTCATCGACCCGCAGTGACGACACGGTCGGAACCCAGCTGGATCGCTGGTCACCTGACGAATTGATGGAGAGTGAACCGATCGAATTGACACTCTCCAGCGAGTCGGCTGGGGAGGAACCCTTTGTCCCGGTTCGCTTTGTCAGCCACGTGACGGAATTGGGGATGTTCGAACTGTGGTGCCACAGCACACGCACCGACGATCAATGGAAAATGGAATTCAACGTTCGCGAAGACCAATAGGCATTCGCCAAGTGAGTGGAACAACGTTTTGCCCAAACCAGACAACGCCGCCGATCCCGATCCGGAAACCCCATCGCGTTACGTCGTCGGGATTGATCTCGGCACGACCAATTGCGCGCTCTGTTACGTCGACACACTGCAAGCCCAATGGACCGTGGAAACGTTTGCCGTCGCCCAATGGGTTGATCTCGGCCAATTGGAAGCACGCGAGACGTTGCCGTCGTTTCACTATGAATTGACGTCTGCCGAAGCAACGGGCGTCGGCATGGGATTGCCGTGGGCGACCAAACGCGATTCAGCCACCTCCTGTGTCGGCGTGCTCGCACGCGATGCCGGTCAACGCCATCCCGAACGACGCATCAGTTCGGCCAAGAGCTGGTTGTCACATGACGGGGTCGACCGCACCGCCGATTTTTTGCCTTGGCATGGCGATGCCGATGTGCCGCGGATGTCCCCGGTCGATGCATCGTCAAATTACCTGGCGCACCTGCGCGGCGCCTGGGACCACGACCACCCCGACCAGCCCCTGCATCTGCAAGATGTGGTGATCACTCTGCCGGCGTCGTTTGATGAAGTCGCCCGCGAACTGACAATACGTGCGGCCAAACAAGCCGGGCTGAAACGAGTTTATTTGATCGAGGAACCCCAAGCCGCGTTTTACGCTTGGATCGATCGCCACCGCGACGACTGGTCACGAATGGTCCGCCCCGGCCAATTGATTTTGGTCTGTGACATCGGTGGCGGGACAACCGATTTGACGCTGATCCGAGTCCAGCCGGCCGGCGACAGCGGCGACCAAGTTCAGTTTCATCGCGTGGCGGTGGGACGGCACTTGATCCTGGGCGGCGACAACATGGATCTGGCCGTGGCCAAACTGGCCGAACAGAAACTGGCCACCGCCGATGCTGCAGCCGATCTGTCGGCCGGACAATGGGACCGCATGGTGCAAGCGGCCCGCGGTGTTAAGGAAGCCATGCTGAGCGCGCAACGCAATGAGTCGTTTACGTTAAACGTCGCCGCCGAAGGATCCAAGTTACTCGCCGGCGCGATTCAGGTGGAATTATCGGCCACAGAAATTGACGACACGCTGTTGGACGGTTTCTTTCCGCGCGTCTCACTGACCGATCGACCGGTCACGGGGCAAAGCGGGTTCCAAGAATTTGGATTGCCCTATGCCGCTGATCCGGCCGTCACACGTCACTTAGCCGAATTTTTGACCGAGCATCGCCGCAGCGGCTTGGACGACCAAGACCAGGACTCGGCGGACCGCCCCGATCTGGTGCTGTTCAATGGCGGCGTGATGGCGGCACCAGCGATCCGCCAGCGGATCATCGATTGTTTGCGGGATTGGTTTGCCAAGCCCGGCGAGTCATGGCAACCGAGTGAACTCGCATCACCGCGATTGGACTTGGCCGTCGCCCACGGGGCAGCCTACTACGCAATGGTTCGACGCGGTTTAGGTGTACGGATCGCAGCCAACTTGGGGCGTTCCTACTACATGCAAGTTCAAGATCAACCGCCACAGGCGATCTGTTTGATCCCCGGCAACGCGGAACCGGGACAACGGTTCTGTGCCGACGACCACTTGCTGCAGTTACAAGTCGGCCAGCCGGTCCAGTTTCCGCTGTGGGTTAGCAGCACGCGACTGGCTGATCGCGTCGGCGAACTGGTTGCCATCGAACCGGCCGAGATGTCACCGCTGCCGCCGATCTGCACAGCGCTTGTTCGCGGGCGACGACGCGAAGAAACGCAACTGAATGTCGTCATCGAATCAGAACTCAGTGAGATCGGGACCATCGGGATGTACTGCGCCGACCCCGCTGGCGGCAAACGTTGGAAGCTGGAATTTGATATTCGCAGCACCTTGGAAACCGATCGCTCGGCTCACCAGGGCGATGGGGAAACCGCTGGTATTCTGGACGCAGAAACCGTCGAAGCCTGTGCCGACGCGATCGCCCAGACATTTGGCGACGACCCGATATTGAAACCCAATCAAATCGTCAAACGATTGGAAACGTTGACCGAACTGGGGCGCAACGATTGGCCACCCACCTTGATCCGAGAACTGTGGCAGTTCTTGGTCGACCATGAACCCGGCCGACGCAAATCGCCTCAACACGAAGCGCGTTGGTTGAATTTGGCCGGTTTCTGCTTGCGCCCCGGCTATGGCGTCGCCGTCGATGATTGGCGTGTCGCGCAAATGTGGAAATTGCTGCACGGACGTCTGGCATTTCCAGCGTCCCAGTCGCGTACCGAATCGATGATTTTGTGGCGGCGGGTCTCCGGCGGATTGACCGCCGGACAACAACAACAACTCGCTGCGCCGATGATGGCCAACCTGCGCAGCAAAACACGCCGCATCGAACCCCACGAGGCGAACGAATTCTGGCGGTTGATTGCGTCGCTGGAACGGTTGACTGTCAGCGAAAAAATCGAACTCGGACAGATAGCGCTCAAAGAGTTTCAGCGGAAAAAGAACGCTAAACTTCGTCCCGCGCTGCTGTGGGCACTCGGGCGTGTCGGAGGTCGACAGCCTGCCTATGGACCCCTCAACACCGCCATCCCCGCGGCCCAAGTCGAATCCTGGGTGCAGACTTTGATCGACCTGGATCCACCCGAATCTGCCGTGCCGTTGACCATCGTGCAACTGGCGCGCAAGACCGGCGATCGCTATCGCGACATCAACGACGATGCGCGGCAGAACGCCACTGCCTATCTACAGGATCGCCAAGCTGAACCGCATCTGGTCACGCTGTTACGTGACGGCGGTGAACTGGACCGCAACGAGGAAACCGCAGTCTTCGGTGACTCACTGCCGCTGGGAATAAGCCTGGTCCGCTAACGGTTGCTATAACATCACACCGTTGAAGTTTAACGTTGGGATTGCTCAGCACTGACAATCAACGTCCTGCCATTTATTCCCCTCAAGCAACTCACATCATTGATAATATGAAAACCGCAACAACAACCGTCACTGCCGCCGTGATCGTTTCGGTCATCGCACTGTTTGTACCACCAAGGGCTGATGCGGCCGAACCACAAACCGTTGTCTGCGAGGGTCGTTATGCCCATCATTTGCAAGGTGTGTGCGCCGATGACAGCGCGATCTATTGGAGCTTCACGACCACCTTGGTCAAGACCGACTTGGAGGGCCGAGTGTTGGCAAAAATCGCAGTGGCCAACCATCACGGCGATCTGTGTCTGCACGACGGCAACCTGTACGTGGCGGTGAATTTGGGCAAATTCAATGATCCCCAGGGAAACGCGGATTCCTGGGTTTATGTCTACAACGCTGCAACGCTCAAAGAAACCGCTCGTCACGCAACGCCCCAGGTCTTCTACGGTGCCGGCGGCATCGGTGTCCGCGATGGCCGGTTTTATGTCGTCGGTGGACTGCCCACAGAGATTGCAGAAAACTACATCTACGAATTTGATGGCCGATTTCAGTTTGTTAAAAAGCATGTGCTCAATAGCGGGCACACACATCTAGGCATTCAAACGGCCACCTTCGCTCAAGACCGCTGGTGGTTCGGATGCTACGGCGAACCCAAGAATCTGTTAGTCACCGACGACCAATTCAATCTGCTGGGCCGTTACGAGTACGATTGCTCACTGGGAATTGTTGGCTGGTCCGACGACCGGTTGCTGAGTGCCAGCGGACAGTGCAATCAACAAGATGGTTGTACCGGTAAAGTCGACCTCGCGGTTGCCGACCAAACGTCAGGTCTACGTTTGCTGACACGTCCCTAACTGGCTGTGTTTCCCCTAGCTGGGCCGGCACAGTTCACCCGGGGTTCCTGCCGAATCTGCCTCCAGCAGGTTCGACAGTGACCNNGTAGAGATGGGATTGAGTGCATGCAACTCTCCCAATGGTGGCACGCGAAGCTGCAAGACCTCTGGTGCGGGACAGAACGCCCCGTGCCGGTGTGAGCCGTCTCACGGAGGGAAGTGGAAATTGCCGTGCATCACGGTGATGGCTTGTCCAATCAGTTCGACGCGGTCGCCGGCGCACCGGCATCGCACCCGACCGCCGCGGCGCGACGCCTGGAAACCGACGACTTCATCCACACCCAACTGGCCACACCAGTAGGGCGCTAGCGCACAATGAGCCGAACCCGTCACGGGGTCTTCGTTGATGCCGAATCGAGGCGCGAAGAACCGAGAAATGAAATCGATACCCGTCTGATCTGATCGGGCTGTGACAGCGATCCCGCGAGTCTTTATTTTTGCCAGGCGGCCGAAGTCCGGTTTCAGATTGCGCAGGACAGCAGGGTCGTCAAGGACAACCAACAGATCAGCCTCTGTGCGTGCAACCAAGGTCGGCGTGGTTCCGAGCGCCCTGGCGATCGCTTCCGCGGTCTCAGGTTCTTGTCGATCAAGGATAGGGGCGGTCGGAAAGTCCAACATGATTTGTTCCCCCACCCGCTGGCAAATCAGTTCACCGCTGCGGGTTTGGAAACGGATCACGGCTGACGGCTCGACCCGATTTTGTTCGTACAGTGTGTGCGCAGCCGCTAGCGTTGCGTGTCCGCACAAATCGACTTCGACCAGGGGCGTGAACCAGCGGAGCTGGAAACCGTTAGCTTGATCGGTCGGCACCACAAACGCGGTCTCAGACAGATTCATTTCAGCCGCCAGATCCTGCATCCAGCGGTCATGTGGAAATCGATCGAGCAAACAGATCGCGGCCGGGTTTCCTGTAAACGGGCGATCGGCAAAGGCATCGACCTGCCATAGAGAGATGCGACTTTGTTCCGACTGCGATTCACACATGGTCGTTTTGCAAAAATGAAACGGGGTTGCCACAGGGGTGGCAAGGTACAGTGTCTGGACGGCGGGCCCGGCAAACAGGTTCGCGGGCATCGCCATCTGACCCAACGATCCAGCGCTATGACAGCGCCTCGCCTGCTCGTCCATCATCGCCTGACCGCCGTCGCCACCACCACAGAAAACCGGCGCTGGCCGTCGCGACGACCGCAATCGCCCCCAGCACTTGCCCCCAGGCCGACAGCAACACAATCTTGTGAACCAGGCTGCTGTGTTTTTCAGTCGTGTCAGGCAACTGGCCGGTGTACTTGGCGACATGATGCAACAGATTGATCGCCAGCGAATTCTCGGGGATCTCTTTGTGACATGCGACGCACGTGCCTTTGCGACTCATCCGATCGAGTTCTTGTTTGTTGAACGCACGCGAGAGTTTGAAATGGTGCCCGACCGTGGCCAGCTGGTTTCCCTCTTCGTCGACGATTCGCGACCAGTCGTTTTCCAAATTCTCGATCGGTTCCATCTGTGTCTGGGCGCGATTGGACAGGATCTGGCCATCGACCGTTTCCAAATCGACAACGTGGGGTTCATTCCAGGGCCGCGTCGAACCGATCCCTAATCCCAACGCCTTGTTGGATGCGTGACACGATTCGCAGCTCCGTGCATTCTTTGTCATCGTGTGCGGCTGAGTCGGGCTCATGTCGATCGCCAACTGCCCGTCCGGTCCACCCCCTTCGGAATCGGGGAGCGTCTTGAAAATGTGGTTGGTCAAAATCGGTTTGCCGTCTTGACCGATGATCGTGACCGACGGTTGGCACCCCGGCGCCAGCGGCGTCACGCGACCTTCGCCATTGATGCCCAACATCGGTTCTTCCCAACGCAGATAACTGCGCTGTTCGGTGATCTTGCCTGGGATGATCGTGTCATAACCCGATTCGCCGGGGTCGGCACGATGTTCGTCCTGCATGTGACGTCGCCCGGCGGCCACCCAATCAAAGTTCGACTTCGACTCGGACACCTCGGGACATTTCTCTTTCTGAGAAAAATCGACTTTGACATGACAACCGTAGCACTGTGGTGTCCAGCTAGCATGACAGGAATAACATTCCATGCGATTGAGGTGTTTGGCGACGCCTTGCATGGCGACCAAGCCGCGCTCGCTGATCTTCTTCTCCGCAGCCAACTTCTTCAGCGGCTGCATGCGAATGTCAGCTCCGGCAGCGGTGTGCACAATGGTTTCATTGCCATCTTTGACAACATTTTCATAAGGATTGCCGCGGGCGGTCAACAAGTATCCGTCGCGTTTGTCGTACTGTGACCCGGCCCAGGTGTGCGGCAATTGTTCTTGGGCTAATCCTCGAGGTGCTCCACTAGCCGCTTGGTCGTGGAATTCGTCCATGAACCCCAGCGGCAGTTCCCAAGGGAACTGGTCCGGCGTGCCGTGGCAGTCAGAACACTCGATCTGCACCGCAGCCAAATTGGCGGCAGCCAAAAACCCATCACTGTGCACATCGTTGGAGGTGTGGCAATCTTGACAGGTCATGCCTTTTTGGTAATGGACATCTTGTTCCATTGCCAGGTAGTGCTTGGTATGCAGCTTGGGTTGCTCACCGCCCTGAGCGTTGTACGGCGACGCGTACGGCGTCTCCATCAAACCCTGAAACGACACGCCAATTCGTTTGCCGCGGTCGTGACAGGTGGTGCAGGTCTCGACCGGCATCCCGTGGTATTCGACCTCGTGCACCGTCACCGTGGTTTCCCGGGTTCCCTGAATGCTATGCACCAATGCATGTCCCGGTTCGTCGTGGGGCAGCGCAACATCGGCGCCTTCATAGTAGCCTTCGTTACCGTAGGGAACGTGGCAGGACGAACATCCCATGCCGCGAAAGTCGCCGCGTTCCTGTCGGCCTTTCACCGCGTGGTGACAGCGCTGACACTCTTGGCGGATGTAAGTGAACGCAGCCAAGGTGGGATCTTCATCCAATCGGTGCAACTCGTCCACCTTCAGTGCCTCGGGCAGGGGATCGTGTTTCTGCACAAACACGCCCGGTTCGAGCTCGGCCAGTCGTTGCATGTATTTGCGATAGGCATCGGTGCCCAGTCGCTGTTTGGGATCGATTGGATTTTCGACGGCATAGTTGGCAAATCGGTGCTCGTATCCGGTCAACGAACCGAACGCCCAACACACACCTTGGATTTTGCCAGCCTCGGTCATCATCAAACTTTGCCATTGCACACGCACCTGTTCCTGGTGGCATTGGCCACAGGTTTCGGCGTTGACCCAGGGGCTGCCGGGATCGGCATAAAAATTCTCGCCGCCATGGGCGATCGCTTTGTCTTTGGTTTCCGTCGGATCCCCGTTGTGACAAACGACACAACCAGCCGGATCACCGATAGCTTCGCCGCGGGCCATGATCTGATTCAACATTTCCGAACCGATTTCGCGGATCGGTTCGATTTCGCCGTGGCACGCCAGACAACCTGACTCGGCGGCTTGCGGAAAGTGGTCGACCAAACGTTGCTGTGCCTGCGCTGCAGCGACCGTCAACAGCGAACCAACCGCGCACAGCATCACGAAAAGAAAATTGCGCATGGAAGACATCCAGAACCATTCATTTATTCGAATCAGTCTCGCTGCGACGCAGCAAGATAAGATCAGCAGCCAGTGTCACGCGCATCGCATCGACATGGTCCAGGCGTGTCTGTTGAGAATGTCGTACAGCGCGATAGGTCATCGCCAGTGCGTCACTGATCGCGTCCTGTTCCAGCTCGACACTGTGCCGCCATTGCTTGCGTTCGACACATTCCAAACCGCCAGCCGACATTTCGTCGACCACCATTTCCCAGCGACTGCGACGATGCCCGGACAATTGCACCTGTTCGCGCAATTCAATCAGGTCTTCTTCGCCAGGCACGGCAATGATGCAAATTCCACCCGGCGCCAAAACGCGGTGGATCTCAGCCACCGGACGTCGACCGAACAGCGAGATCACTCGCAGCACACTTTGATCGGCCGCCGGCAAGAAACGATCCGCATTGGCCAACACCCAGGTGGCATCCGGCCAGTGACGCGCGGCCAGCCGAATCGCCCGTTTCGATAAATCGATCCCACAATACGCCGCGGCATCCGCTGGAAACAAGGCGGGCCCAAAGGTGCCTTCCCCACAGCCCAAATCCAATGTTCGCAGCGGATGTGAACGGTCGCCCACACCGCGATCCACCCACGGTAAAAGCTGTTCAATCAAACCCGCCGCATGGCCGCGGGCCAACCAACGATGCCGGGCGAGCACTGCCGCGTCGGCGTCGCCGGGTGTTTTTGATTTGCGATCTTGGGGCTGCAGCAAACTCCAATAACCGGCTTTCGCGCTGTCAAAATGATGGCCACCGGCACAGACCAATCCATTGGCATCCCGCTGCAGCAAGTGGGGACAGTTTCGGACGGTACAGCGAAGTTCAAACATGCCGCCATCTTAAAGGGTGCCAAACCCATCGAAAGGGGACTTCTTTCAAGTCAGGCAATTTGGCTCGGTATGCTAATTGCACCGCAGCACCTGACGTCAGGTCATTTGCGATCCACTCTCTCCGTACAACCCAACTCACCAACGTGATTCAGCCAACAACGATCAGTGAAGCGTTGCTTTCACGGTGGATGAAGGACACGGTTCGGGTCGCACTACGGGGGGTCGCAGATGGTGAAAACCCCTTCGCGGCGAGTGTTTACCGACCAGATGGTTCGCGATTGGCTTTGGCATCAAACCAAGTCAATTCCACGCATAACCCCTCGGCACATGCCGAAATCTGTGCGATCGAGCATGCCTGCCGGGCGACTGGCGAGCCTGAACTGCGGGGCTGTTGGTTGGTCTCCACCGCCGAACCCTGTCCGATGTGTTTATCCGCAGCGGTCAATGCCGGAATCCGAAACATCGCGTTTGGCGCCGGACAGGCCGTCGTCGCCGAGGCCGGCTACGGGTCATTTGGGATCAGTGGGCGACAACTGGCCAAACAGATGTCAGCCGACATTCAGTTGCGTGGACCGATTTTAGGAAATGACTGCGTGTCGCTTTTGCTACGACATCGCAACCCAATGCGTCCACTGACCGCGGGCCCTCACTGACGCACTTCGCAGTCAATCTCTTGCCGTTTCGTGTTTGTCTCGAATGATACGTTCCTTGGCGATGTTTAAGAGCGCGTAGAAAAATGCAGCCACCATCGGACCGACAAAAATCCCCCACAATCCCATTAGATTCAGTGCCCCTAACACCGTGACCAACGCAACCAGAGGGTGCAGTTTGGCTTGGTTGCCGATCACGTAAGAACGCACCAGGTTATCGGATGTGGAAATGATAATGACGCCATAGGTTGCCAGTCCCAGCCCCGCGGCGACACGGCCTTCGGTGAGCAACCAGACGGCGACCGCCCCCCACACCAGCGCAGAACCCAAAAAGGGGATGAACGAAAAGAACATGCACAGCACGATCAACATCCAAATCTGAGGCACGCCCAACACGGCAAATCCGATCCCGGCCAAACCGGCCTGGGTCATCCCAGCGACGAGCGTCCCTAACACCACCCCGCGACAGACCGAATGAAAACGGTCGGTTAGTTTCTGTTCCTCGCGATTCTCCAGCGGCATCATCCGATGCAATTCACCGACGAAAATTTCTCGATCGGCCAGAAAGTAATACAGCGCCAGCGTCATGATGCAGACACCGACACCAAACCCGAATGCATCGCTGATCATTCCCCGGGTTTTCTGATACAGCTCGCCGGAAATGCCATTGGCCACCTTGACCGCCGATGCACGCAGCTGGTCCTGTTGGTCCGGTGGCAGCCTGCGGTACAGGTGATCCAGTGTGGCCCCGACGCGTGTCCGTTCGATCTGTTCAATCGTATCGTCAAAACCATCATTGGAACGATCCTCCAACCAAGCGACCGCATGTTTTCCGGATTCCATGACCTGGGTACCGGCCATCAACAGGGTCACACCGATCGGAATCAGCACCAACAGAATCACCAAAGCGGTCGTCGCTGCGGCGGCGGCCCGTTTGTAGCCAAACATCCGCTTGGTAAGCCACTGATGC
Organism: Stieleria tagensis; assembly: GCF_024129865.1. Taxonomy (GTDB): domain Bacteria; phylum Planctomycetota; class Planctomycetia; order Pirellulales; family Pirellulaceae; genus Stieleria; species Stieleria tagensis. The sequence goes on from NZ_JAMYFE010000037.1 coordinate 36,656, forward strand.
AGCGGCGAAAACAGGACGGTCAACACCGCTGCGACGAACAGCGCAACGATGAACGGTCGGACGATCTGAAAAAACAAGACGCCGACCAATACCACGATTCCCAGCAACAGCCAAAGCGAAATCTGGCGTGGTAGATGACTACGGTCACGCATCCGTGGCAGAACTGATGTTAGCTGCTTTGGGCTCGTCCTGCTGCTTGGGCTGTTGTGATTCCCAGCGCACCAGTTCGTCGAATTTTTCTTGCAAATTGGACGTGATCCCGGAAAGCGCCCCGCCACGGTGCATCGCCGGTTTTTGGCACAGTTGCTTGACTCTCGATTCGACGTCGGCCTGCAGCGACGCGCCTTCTTGCCGCGCATAGCCACTCATCAGCAGTGACTTCAACAAGGCGTCAGATTCTTCTCCCGCGACGGGCTCGCCGCCATCGAGTGAGTCACAGCAGAGCCGTGCCAGTTTGCTGAGCTGTTCTTCAATTTGGGGGTTGGACTGTGTCATGATTGAGCTTCCAAAGTCGGAATATTGTGTTTGAGACGGAACGATTTGTGCAAAGCTCATGCCAGCGACCCTCTGGATCGCCAATGTTTACCCTCCGCTGCCCCAATCGACCCTCCAGCGACCAAACTGGTGGGTATCAAACCATGTCAAAAAAACAACTGAACCGGGTTTCTTGTCCTCAATGTAGCCGAATGGTCGATGACCGCGCCCCAGCCTGTCCCTTCTGTGGCGAGAAAATCTATGTCGTCAGCCCCGGTGGGATCACACCGACCAAACATCCGCCGCTGGACGACGATCCGAACGACAGCGACACACCGTCCAACACCGAGCCATTGAATTAAACCATTTTGGCCTGAGTGGTCAATTCGGACACCAATGAGACCAGCCGCATGGCATCAATCGGCTTTGACAAATAGTCGTTGCAGCCCGATTCGATACAGCGGTTCATGTCGCCCTGCATCGCATCGGCGGTCAACGCGATAATGGGTCCGGTGAATCCCAGTGTCCGCAACTGTTTTGCGGTGTCGTAACCATCCAGGTTGGGCATCTGCATGTCCAGCAGAATGAGTGCGGGCGGATTGCCATTCTGCAGGGCCTCGCGAATGTGATCGACGGCAATCTGCCCATCCTCGGCTTCCGCCACGGTGGCCCCCGCTTTGCCTAGAATGCGACCACTCAGAAAACGAATGTCGTGACGATCATCGACAACCAACACGTGACAGTCCAGCTTGATGGGCTCGCGTGGTCGTTCATCCGCTGACGGTTCGATCACCGGTCGGGGTTCGACCAAATCCACACCTTCGATATCGCCGGTGGCGACCGTCGCGGTGAATCGACTGCCTTCGCCGACACTGCTTTCGACTTCAATTTTTCCACCCAGCATCTCGGACAGCCGCCGACTGATCGCCAACCCTAACCCGGTACCGCCGAAGTGACGGCTGACTGACGAATCCCCCTGCGAAAACGGCTTGAACAACTTTTGCTGTTGTTCATCACTCATACCGATTCCGGTATCGATAATGTCAAACTGCAATGCCGGATCATCGGAACCGCAGGACTGCCCGTTGCGACCAACCAGATGGCGCACCACGACTTTGACATTTCCATGCTTGGTGAACTTGATCGCATTGCCAACCAAATTGATCAGGATTTGTTTCAACCGTTTGGGGTCACTTTCGATTTCGGCGGGGATCTTGCCGTCGTAGTGCACATCCAACGTCAAATCATTTTCGCTTGCCCGCACCTCCATGATGCTGCGGACATCTTCGACCAATCGCGTCGGGTCAAAACGCTCTGGATTGACGTCGAATTTGCCGGCTTCAATTTTTGATAAATCCAGAATGTCGTTGATGATTTCCAACAAAAAATCACCATTGCGCCGGATGGTCCGCAAGTGCCCGATGGCTTCTTCATCGTCGATCCGATCGGCAATCAAATCGGTGTAACCGAGGATGGCGGTCATCGGCGTGCGAATTTCATGACTCATATTGGCCACAAACGCGCTCTTGGATTGGTTCGCCGCAACGGCTTCGGCGCGAGCGGCTTTGAGTGATTCCTCGAATTCGTGCTGTGCGGTGATATCCAACATCGTGCCAATGATTTGGCGGGGACGTGTGTTGCCCTGCTTGTCGGTCCCGAACAGCGTCTTGGTCTGCAAACGAACCCAACGAATTTGCCCGTCCGGTCGCACAATCCGGTGATCCAAGGGCGGCATCGATTCATCGTCACTCAATAACGCTTGGCGACCATGATCTTCATAGTCCGCGACATCGTCGGGATGAACAAACGGCGGTGTCTGGTCCGGTGAAAGTCCGAATTCATGATCCGCCGGATAGCCGACGATACGATTGAGTTCGGACGAAAACGTGACACGGGAATTCCGTAGGTCCACATGCAACATCCCAAACCCTGCCGCTTTGGCCGCCACGCGTAGTCGTTGTTCGCTCAATCGGACTTCGCGTTCACGTTGTTTTTGTTCGGTGACGTCGACGCCACTGGGAACGGTATAAACCACTTCGCCAGATTCGTTGCGAGCCGGTGCCACACGCAGTTGTAATAACCGCTTGGATCCGTCAACCAACCAATAGTCCAACTGCAAGTCAACTGTCTCGCCGGATTTGGCCGCCAAATGGGCTTCGCGAACCCTCCGTCGTACAGTCTCGCTGCCCGACCACCACGGACATTCCCAAAACACTTTGCCGATCACCTGTTCACGGCGGTAACCACATGCTGTGGTCGATGTTTCGTTGGCCTCTTGCACATAGCCATCCAGATCAAGCACACCTGCAAAGATCGCTGTGACATCGAACAAGCCCTGTAACTTGGCATTGCTGCTTTCCACCCGCTGCAAGGACTGGCGGATCAGTTCTTCGGATTCCTTGCGGTCGGTGATGTCCAATTCGACACCCACCATTTGCATCGGTGAGTCTTCATCTTGAATACTGATGTGCGCCAGGGACAACACCCATCGATAGGTGCCACCGCGGAGCACACGATACTCGGCGCGAAACGGATCCCCGCGTTCCAAACTGGTATGGATCGCCGCTTTGACTTGTCCACGTTCATGGCGATGGACGCGTTTGAGAAAATCTGCAAATCCGCCCAGCAAGCGAACCGGCGATGAAGCCGTCTTGGTCAGTCGTTCGTCGGACCAATACCATTGATCCTCAATCACATTCCACTGCCAAAGCTGCAACTCGGCGGCACTCAGCGCCAATCGCAGGCGTTCCTCACTGGCACGAATTCGTTGTTCGTACTCTTTTTGATCGGTGATGTCCCAATTCAATCCGTACATGCGGACGACCGCACCGGAGGCATCGCGTACCAGACTGCCGACCGCCGAAAGCCAGCGCACTTGGCCATCGGGCCGACAGATCCGAAACTCGCTTTGATAGTCGTCTTGGCCGTGGATGGCACGCTGCCACCGGGTCTGCAGCATTTTGCGGTCATCGGGATGCACACACTCAAAAAACAACTCGGAACTGGGGTGTTCCGTTTCCGGGATGCCCAACAACTCGAACAAACCGGTTTCCCAATAACTTTTTTGCTCGGTCCATTCCCAAGCAGCCATGCCGCCGGCCTTGAGCGCCATCCGGACTCGATGCTGGTTGGCCAATAGTTCTTTTTCGGCCCTGTACCGGTCTCGAATATCAACACCCGAAGGAATCAAATATTCGACGTTGCCGTCAGCATCTTTGACCGGTGCGATCATGAAATCGATCATCACCCCTTCGTCACCATGGGCAAACAGGGACACGTCGTAGCGAACGACTTCGCCCGCAAAGGCCCGTTGCATGGCATCACGCATTTGATCGGCCACGGCCGGATCGTAAGTCCACCACGATGTTTCGGCAAAATGTTTGCCGATCACGTCCTCTCGATTCGCTCTCGCGATTTCCATCGAGCGATCATCCACTTCGACGAGTATGCCATCGCGGTCAATCACCCCCACCAATCCGAGTTGATTGTTGATCACGCGGCGCAGGTGTGACTCGCGATCGGTCAGTTCCAACTCCCATCGTTTCTGGACGTTGATATCGGTGTTCATGCCGACCCAGCGTTTCACAGTCCCGTCCCGTTTGTATTGGGCAACCGCACGCACTTGCGTCCAGCGGTATTCACCACTGTGGTGCTTCAGCCGATACTGGACGGAGAAAGGGCCATTGGATTCGACCGCCGCCCGCCATTTCTCCCTCGTCAGCTGGCGGTCCTCCGGATGGATCGCGTCCAACCAACCCTCTCCAATCCACTGTGCTACCGTTTGCCCGGTAAAGGCACGCCAGCTCGGCGAATCCAGTGACACAGTGCCATCGGCATTGGCGATCCAAACGATTTGTGCCGACGCGGCGACCAACAACTGAAATAATTCTTCGCTCTCACGCAGCTGAGTGACCTCGGTAAAGGTCACGACGATGCCTTCGATCGCACCGGTACCCGATCGGTAGGGCAGAACGCGGCGGATATAAGATTTTCCAGACCTAGCCGTCACGGTATGCTCGACCGACTGTCCGTCGTCTAACTCACTCGGCTCGGGCAGTTTCGGCATCTGATCGACTAACGGAACAAAGTGATCCAGGGGCCGACCGATGTCCGTGCTGATCAGACCGTAGATGTCGGTGATCGCCGGTGTAAAACTGCGGATATTTCGATCTTCATCCAAAAACACCGTTGCGATCTGAGTGCTGCGCAACAGATTTTGCAAATCACTGTGCGCCCGTGCCACCGCATCACTGCTGGCGCGGATCTCTTCTTTGGACGCCTCCAATTCCTCGTTGGCCGATTGCAGTTCCTCATTCATCGACAACAGTTCTTCGTTGGACGACTTCATCTCCTCATTGGCCGCCTCCATGTCCTGCATCGTTCTGTCTAAATCTTCACGTGTCGAACTCAGTTCCAGTTCCAACTGCGCAATGATCGACTCGGCTTCGCTGGAGTTCTGCAATGCAGGATGACTGATTTCATCGCGTCCGATCGGTGTCCCCAGTTCGTGAAAGACAACCATATACAACGCTTCGTCTTCACCGAGTCGCGGCATGGGTTGTACGGTCAACATCACACGCTGAATTTGGTCGCCCTGACGCAGCGACAGGTTGTCGTGTTGAACCCGACGTTTCGTTTTCACCGCTTCAGAGATCGCGGCTCGTAACCCGATCCGCAATTCGCTGGCAACCATTTTGACGACATGGTTTTGGAAATCGCCGTCACCGAGCGTCAAGAACTTTTGCATGTCCGCCGCGGCATTGAGCACTTTGCCGGATTCATCAATCACACAGGACTTGGGCGCAAATTCATCTAACAGAATCCGCTGCCGCATCGCCGTCAGGTCCACCGGGTGCTCTGAAATCGGCGTGGAGCTGCCGTTATTGTTGCCGTTGGATGTGACCGGAGTCGGCCGCTGACCCAACGCCGGCGTGGTGCCTACCGCGGTGCCCTTGCGTTGCGAGATCCGCGATTTGGCGTCGACACTGCGAAACAATTCACCATGCGAGGTCATGCTTTCACTGGGCCCCAGAAAGAGAAACCCCGATGGCCGCAGCGCGTAGTGAAACAAAGGGACAAGCTTCTTTTGTAAATGCGGGCCCAAATAGATCAACAAATTGCGACAACAGATCAAGTCCTGTCGCGAAAACGGTGGATCGCTGATCAGGTTATGTGCCGAGAACAACACCAGGTCGCGGATCTCTTTGGTGACCTGATAGCGATTGCCACGTTTGACAAAAAAACGCTGCAAACGTTTTTCGGAAATGTTCTCTTGGATGCCGACCGGATAGATGCCTTCTCGTGCGATCTGCAAGGCGCGTTCATCGATGTCGGTGGCGAAAATTTGCACCTCCGGCGGCGATTCAATCTCATCCATGAATTCACGACACAGAATCGCCAGCGAGTAGGCTTCGGCACCGTTGGCACAGCCGGCCACCCAGATTCGAATGCTGTCGTCCGCATTCCGCTGCTCAAATAATTTCGGCAACACCTCTTTCCGAAGGGCTGCAAACGCTTCTGGGTCACGAAAAAACATCGTCACACCAATCAGCAGCTCGCGAAACAATGCCTGTGCTTCGTCGTCATGACGTTGCAGGTCGTTGACATACTCAGCGACCGAGGCAACCTTCAGAATCTGCATCCGTCGCTGAATGCGGCGCCGTAGCGTGCTGTTTTTGTAGTGTTGGAAATTGTGACCGGTGACAGACAATAACGTCTCCGCGATGGTCGGAATCGCTTCCTCGATCCGCTCGTGGAGCCGCACGGGTGAGAGTTCGTGATTGAGAGCCAGCAAATGACGGCAGTAGCGTTTTAATTCAGCGGCAATCTCAGCCGGCTCCATCACATGATCGGCGACCCCGGTCGTCGCAGCGCTGCGTGGCATCGAATCAAACTTTGCCGATTTTGAATCCTGAGCAAAGGTCAGCCCGCCGGCGTCACTGATTGCTTTCAAACCCAATGTGCCGTCGGTTCCGGCACCCGACAAAATCACTCCCACCGCACTCTCGCCCTGATCCTCGGCAAGCGAGTGAAAGAAAGTGTCAATCGGCGAAGACGGTCGCCGGTCAGATTCGTTCGTGATCGGCCGTAAAACCCCCGCCGATAACTCCAACGGTTGCTGGGGCGGGCCGACATAAACGCAACCGGATCGCACTTGAATCGAGTCAACCACCTCGACCACATCCAAAGTCGTCGCGGCAGACAACAACTCGGCCAGCAGGGACTGACCGGCGCGATCCATGTGTTGAACAAAGACAATCGCCAGCTCAGAGGCCGATCCCAACGCATTTAGAAACGCTTGAAAAGCCTCCAGCCCGCCTGCCGAAGCGCCAACACCCACAATCAGGGGAGGTGCGATCTTGTTCGACTCTGGTTCATTCATTCAGTTCACTCACGGGGGATCGATCGGCATTTCAGTCGATTCTCGACCCACCCCTGCGGTCTGGGAAAGATTGGGAACGGCTTGGTATAAAGATAGATCGTGCTGCCATCGGCAACAACGGGCGAATTTCACCGAATCGCTGCCGAACTTGGGAACAGGGAATCATGTTTAATTCAGCTGACAGTGAAAGTTTGATCGTCATCGCCGTTGCGGCGCTGCTGGGTGCCGTGCTCGGGATCGAACGAGAAATCGCCAAAAAACCCGCCGGTGTTCGCACCCATATTCTGGTCTGCGCCGGCAGCGCCCTGATGATGGTGCTGGGCCAAGCCATTGTGGACCAGTTTCAAGCCCGGGAACCCGCTGAGGTGATCAAGGCAGACCCGATTCGGGTGTTGCAAGCGATCGTCGTCGGCATCAGCTTCTTAGGCGCCGGCACGATTATCCATGATCGCGATGAAGTCGAAGGATTGACCACGGCCGCAACGGTCTATCTGACGGCCGGAATTGGCGTGGCAGTCGCCGTCGGTCGGATTCCGCTGGCCGTCCTGATCACGATCGCCGCAGTCGTGGTGCTCTCCCTGGTTGGATGGCTGGAATCCCTGTTCGAATCGCTACAGGAAAAACAGGATCGCAGATCAGACCAGTCCCCGAAAACACCGTCCGAAGACAGTGATCCGCCTGCTGCCGACCGCATGTGATGAATCACTACAGCGTTGCGATATCACGATTGCGCATCGTTGCTCCATAGTACGATCGGTATTGCGCCTTGCGTTCCAGGTCGCGGATCACCACATCCGTAAAATCAACTCCGGTCAGTTTCTGGCTGCTGCCTAAACCGCCGGGACTGAACACGTTGATCTCCATCAACTTGTCCTCGACGATGTCCAACCCGACCAGAAACATTCCATCTTGCACCAGTTTGGGACGGACCATTTCCACCAGCTCCAGCATTTTGTCGGTCACCTCCGCCTCGACGCCCTTACCGCCCGAATGCATGTTGCTGCGAGCATCGCCGGTATCATTGCGTCGTCGAAAGGCCGCGTATTTGCCATCTTTCATCAGCGGTCGACCGTTCATCACAAACATCCGCACGTCGCCATCGACGGCTGCGGGCAGGTATTCTTGGGCGATACAGAATCCGTCGCGGATCACCGCTTCGATCATCTGATTCAAATTTGCTTTTTCATCTTCGCCGATCAAGAACACACTCTGTCCGCCGGATCCCTGCAAGGGTTTGACCACCACCTTGTCGTGCTGATCGGCGATAAAGGCTTTGATGTCGTCCACGTCACGACTGATGCAGGTTCGCGGACGAACCTGTTCGGGGAAGTGTTGGAAATAGGTCTTGTTCAGCGCGTTGGCCAAGCTGAAGGGATCGTTCAAGACGATCACGCCACGCGTGGCAGCAAGCTGGCTGAACAGAATGCCGCTGGTCTGTGCCCACGGTCGGTCCGAAGCATCATCGGAAGGATCGTTTCGCAGCAGCAAAACATCTAAATCATCTAACGAGATCCGTTGACTTTGGTTGTCGTCACTTTGCACTTCGCCCAAGAACGTCTTTAGCGAATCATATTTCCCATTGTTGACGCTGCGCACATGCGCCTGGATCGAACCGTCGGGAGCATAGATGAAATCACCGACACCCAACAGAAAACTCTCATGCCCCAAATTGACCGCTGACATCGCCAGCCGTGTGGTCGTGTAACTGGCTTTTTCGGTCATCACGTCATTGACTACAAATCCAATCTTCATCTGTCCGTCTCCATGAGGTCCAGGACGGACTTGCCGCGACAGGCATCGAGCCGCTCGCGAACTTTGGCGTCGTCCAAAAATCGAGGTAATAAACGTGGCGGTTCGATGATGCCACGTCGACGTAGTTCTTGAATGTAGGGAACATGTTGCAGACCGATTTTGCCGACATACAACGGCTCGATATCGTGTCCGGCTGCAAGATAAACCAACAGATCTCGCAAACCACGCAGGTAAATCAAGTCTTTGGTCAATCCGCCGCCTCGAAACACACGCAAGGCGGTGGTGAATGATTGCCGACCGCTGAATCGGTGGCGGCGATGCAATTTGCGATAGACGTCGGCAAAAGATTCGCCGCGCGTGACGCAGCGCGTCGCGATCACACGTGCGGCCAGCGTTCGCATGCGGTTGCGGGTCAATCCGCCCACCAAATATTCCGCCAACACAGCCAGCCCCTCCTGCAATTCTTCGTATCCCGCCAGCCCGGCGTACATCTGACGCAGCGGCTGGCAGCGACCATTGAAATAGGTCAACAGGTGCGTCCCGATCTCATGATGCAGTAGCGCCGTCACTCGGCGCGGTGACAATCGCAAATTGTTGGCGATCAACAATCGGTCTTGCGAAACCATGATGCCTGATGCAATCCGATCGGAAACCTCGACCTTCGCATTAAACTCGCTCATTCGTGTGTGATAGTGGTCAATCTCCTCACGCGCTCGCTGCACCAACTGGTTGGTACCAACCGTTTTCTTGTTCTCGACCGACGGCTGGTCGGCCGCATTTCGATCGGGCCGAAATCGTTGCAATATCTCACGGGCCAGTTCCACCAGTTCTTCCTCCGGCGCACCGTACAATTGCAAACTGTTGGCAAGGAAATTGGATTGCCCCGGGTGCAACGAAGTGGCCTCGGGTAGATGCAATTCTCGCAGCGAGGTCAGTTGATGATCGATTTCGTTTTGCTTCTCCCAGAACAGATGCGCCAACGTCGGATCTTCGATACGCTCGATCTCGACCGCAAACAGTTGACGTTTCAACAGATTGGGATGGTAGGGCAAGTGTCGGTACTGCAGTGGCGGTAGTTCGCGATAGCCGTGTTCGCGAAAATGACAACCGGCGTCCTCCGCATTGGTCGGCGTGACCTGCAACAGAAAATCAAAGGACTGCGAAACATCGCTCAGTTGCTGGTCGATCAGACGCACCGCTTTGACCATCGACGAGGGGCCCAGCGTGTCGTAGTGCGAGGATTCCGATTCCTTTACCGTCCCAGTGAACTCAGCAATGGTCTTGCGAATCGCCGTCGCTAGTTGCCAACGCAAACGTTGTAAAACCAACGGATAGATTGCGCCGGTTTTTGAATCGCGATAAATGGGTTTCACCGCCAATCCGATCGTACAACACCCACCGCTGCCCCCATCACTGCACTCGGGCATCAACGGCGAGAAACCATCTGGATGGACTTGGTCGCCACTGCGAATTCGGACCACCGGCGAGTCGCTGGCCAGATGAATCGACGCCAGAGATTTGCGAAAAACTTCGATCGTTGACGGCATGGCGTCGGCGTCGGTACACACGATTTCAAAATCTGCATTCTCGGAATCCGCCTGTTCATCCTGCCCCGACGCCCACACCTCGATCAACAGAAAAGTGCCGAAGTGTTCCTGCATTGCACCACCAATCGCACCGCATAAATCAGCCAAGCCGTCCTGATGCGCCGCATCGCCGTCGGCAAACAAGTACGACGCTTCACTGGTGACCAATTGTCGTGTGCCCAGATCGGGTTGCTGGCACTGCTGTTGACGGTAGACACATAGAAACGGCAATTGGCGATCAATCCGCAAACGACCCTCTCCCGGCAAATTACGGCGCACCCGCTTGTTCTTCTCCAAGCGAGCACAAACCGCTTTGGTGAGCGCCCGATAGCGGGATTCGATGGTCGAAGCCGTCCCGGCGGTCCCGGTCGATGAATCGCTCACATCTGCTCCAATTCATCGCGTACGCCGGGCAACGTCGATCGCAATGCTTTGTAAATGCATTCGACCTCACTGGGATCCGCTTCACCGTTCCACTCGTCCATGAAGAACTTTTTGAACTCGATGGCAATCGAACAGACCTGCTGGGGATAGGTTTCGTGAACCCATTTGCCGAAATGTCCGCCTTGGAATTTAACGTTCTCACGCACATCCAAACTGCGACCATGAAAATCATAAGCACGCAATCGATCAATGAATCGATCGACGACGGGCGCCCAATACTCACGGTCCATCGTTCCGGTGCCAATATTGACTTCGGGGTTCAATAACCGGTCCGCCTCAGGCGCGTCAGCTCCGTCGCGGCGATAGTTATAGGTATGCAGGTCATAGATCACGACATGCCCATGTTCGGCCACCATTTCATCCAACAAGCTTTTGACCTGCTGATAAAACAAATCGTATTCGCGCAACGAAGCCGCCTTCATCTTCTGATCCGGCGGCGTGTCCCAAACCTCCATGCCCCAGGCATCGGCCGGACGTTCATAAACCGCTTTGTCACGGGGTCGATTCAAATCCACTTCGAAACGCGATCGCAACCCAACGATTTGCGTTTTAGCGATCTGAGTCCACTCGCCAGTCAGTGGATCCTCTTCTCGCAATTGCTCCTGTTCATCGATCCGCAAATGGCGTTCGACACTGCGCCGCGTGTCGTGACCATTGTGAATGGCCGCGGCGACGATTGGCCCCGTGCCACGCTGAAAAATGCAATGAGGTTTGAGTGTCATGAGGATTCGCCCGAGTTGGAGTGTAAATGGTTGGGTTTAGCGAATCCCGTACCAATCAGGCACTACGATGCTGCTTTTCGAACACAGTCGATACCGACTCGCCACTCAAGTCATTCACGGTTCGTTTGAATCGATGCACTGACCCGCTCGCCACCAGGCTGAACGATCTGCGACCAATCGACTCGTCTGGAAAGTCCAGTTTGCTACTCCCGTGACCCTGGCGATTACCCACAAATGGCGACCCGACGCGTCAGCGAGGGATTTAGCCGTTTGACGGGATCCCTCGCTAACGTTTCTTTGAAGTTGCACAAATCTGCCTTTTAACTCAAATGACTCGGTAAATTGCCGCTTCGATCTCTTCACTCTTCCTTGGGAGAGTCGGCCTCTCAGGGCCGGAGAGGGGCTTTCTGAGAACCCTCTCCGGCCGCTTAGCCGTCAGACTTTATTTCTCTTTGGAATGCCGGATTCGGCACGACCTTTGCGTGATTCATTTCGAAAGACCGCACCGAGCTGTGCTTTCTAGCGCACTGAGCTTTCTAGCGCTGTGAGGTTGCTTGAACAGAAAATAGAACCCGCAAGGAGAGATACGATGAGTCTTGAAACGAAAATGGATCTGAACGAATCGACGATCGATAAGCTTCAGAAACTGATCCGAGCCAACATTGACTCGTACAACGGATTCCACGAATCCGCTGAGGAATTAGACGACGCAAAGTTGTCGACTCTGTTCCGTACGATCGGCGACGAACGCTCTGCGATGGCCACCGAGCTGCAGACGTTGGTGGAATTCAACGGTGCCGAAGCGGAGGACGACGGGAGTGTCGCTGCCAAGACGCACCGAATTTGGATTAACATCCGAGGCAAGTTGAACGGAGGCGATCCCTATGTGATTTTGATCGAAGCCGAGCGCGGCGAAGATCACATCAAAGAGGCCTACGAAGACGTGCTGAAGGAAACCGCTGGCAGTGCTGCCAATGACATCCTGACGGCCCAATACGCCAAGGTCAAAGCTGGCCACGACAAGGTTCGCGACCTGCGCGACGCCTACAAAGACAAATAGACCGCCACGTCGCACTGTTTAAACGACATCAGTAGTCGAACCAAACGCCGCCGCCGAGCAATTCTTCGCGGCGGTCGAAGAATTCGTATTGGCTGGTTGGACCGCCGCCGTATTGCAAACCAAAACGGATTCGGCGACCCGACTGTGGACTTTGAAACGACCAACCTAGCTGGATGGTGGTTGAGACGTCGTGGCCGACCGCTTGGCGAAAATTCAAATTGACAGCCGCAAATGGTGCACCCCGTCGGGGATCGATTGCCCGCGGCGTGTATTCCGCACCGGTTTGAAACTGATAGCGCCGGGCGCCACCCGATGCTCGAAACGCGTTGGCAACCTCGGCATAAAAGCGATAACTGGGATTAGGCGAGTAGCTTCCGCCCCAGACCCAGGATTCGGTGACGTAGTTGATGCGTTCAAACGCTGGGTTGCGGATGACGTATTCGTCGCCGACATGGGAACTGATGTGAAAGTAGCCGAACTTCATTGCCCAAGGCCCTTCGGCTGCCGTGATTTCGGTTCCAAAGCGATAGTCGACCGACTCCACGTCTTCGGCATGCAGCAAGTCCAGTCGTGTCATCACCGCGCCTTCCAAATCCCACTGCCAGCCTTGGGGTCGCAACGCACCGGCACTACCGTATCGCAACAATCCGACGCGCCCGCCTAGCGTCGCATCCCAAAACACGCCTTGTTTTTGGTCATTAAAGATGACCGTGGACAGGCGTGGTTCATGCGGGCCGGCCAAATACGATCGCCACAGCAATCCGTCTGGCAATAGATACCAATCGCGTCTTTGTTGCTCCGCACCGGGAATTATCGGGCACACTTGCTCGCAGATCTGACTGCACTCTGCATCCGCTATTTCAAACAGGTGATCGGTACGCGCCATCAACGTCCCGAACTCATTGGCAAATTGATCCCGATCAGTGTCATTTACCTCGCCTCTCTCTGCGGCCATGCTCCATCGACGGTCGATCGGTCCATTCGTCCAACCTATTAGTAGCGCGATGCAGATTCTGAAAAACAGGTTCATCGTTGGAACCTGGCCACATACAGATGCCTGTGCACCCCCGATTCGATCAAGTCATGGCTCGATGCAATCGCATCACGCGTTTGATTGATGGTTTCGTCATCGGTTACAAGAATCAGATCCCGCTGACCAGAAACAAAACCGACAAACTCCGCGCTTAGTGGCTGAGGAAAATAGACCACTCGATCGACCGGCAATTGAAGTTTGGCTGCGTGTGGTTTTTCGCCAAAGAAGACCAGCAAGGCACTGGGATCTTCAGACGCCAACTGTCGGGCTTTCCCATACACCGAACGTGATCTGGCAATGCCGGGCATCAAACTCCAGCCGGCAAACCCAAGCGTTAGGCCAGCGGCCATTGCCATCACCGACCAGCTAATCGGGGATGGCGTCGACTGCCGACGCCAAGTCATCAGCAGGCCTCCTGCCAAACCCATCGCACAGGCGACGACTGCGATCGTCCCGGCGCCCATCGATCCGCGGAACCAGACATCGACCGCGGCAACGATGACCAACACTGCCACCAGAATCAACATCGTCCGCTGGGGGAACGGCAGCAAGAAGCGGGCAACGCCGGTCGGCGATCCAGACCGGAACACCGTCTGGTCCAACATGCCCCCGACCAGCAAGCAGGTCAACGGAAACATGGGCAGAATGTAAGTCGGCAATTTGCAACTGGACAGCGAAAAAAACACCAAGATCCAGACGGCACTGCAGACCAGAAAACCTAAGTCCTTTGTCCTCAGACTGCGAATCGGATTCGAACGCCCCGTCAGATAAACAGCGACCGAAGGCAATAGAAGTGACGTCGGAAACATTCCCGCAAGCAATACGGGTACAAAAAACCAAAACGGTTGCGGGTGATTCGAGCCCGCCGTGAACCGTTTGAAATTGTGTTCCCAGAAAAAATAGTCCGCAAACTCCGGGTTGAAGGAACACACCGCCACATACCATGGACATGCCAGCAACAGCAGCGGAATACCAAACACAGCCCAATGCAACGGCCGGGCTTGTGTATGATCGCGGCGCAGCCAACCACTGATGACCAACGGTGGAACACACAAAACCAATGCGACAGGCCCTTTGGTCAGGATCCCCAACGCACAAGCTACCGCAGAAACCATCCACCAACACCAATCGATTTTTCGTTGCTGCAACGCGATGTATCCAGCCAACAACGAAAGAGTCGAAAACAGCGTCAACAAAGAATCCAGGATCAAGAACCGGCCGGTCAAGACAAACCCACCGCACAACAACAGCGAAATCGCACCCAACCAGGCGGCACGTCCGCCGACAATGCGTTGCCCTAACAGATAAGTCAAAACAATGGTTGCCAAGGCCGCCAACACCGATGGCATCCTGGCCGCCGTCTCGCTGATTCCAAACCACTCAAAACTGGTTGCCGTCAACCAATACATCAATGGCGGTTTGTCCAAATAGGGCGTTCCATCCAACGTCGGAGTGACCCAGTCTCGTGAATCGATCATCTCGATCGCGATCTGTGCATACCGAGTCTCATCGGGCTCGATCAACGGATACGACAGGTTTGGCAACAAGACGATCATCGCGGCAACGACCAGGACGCTCCAGGCGATCACCCGTTGCCAGCACGGTTGCATGAGAAAGGTTGGCATGAATCAGGCGGGGCGTTGGAGTGTTTGTCGTAACATAAAACTGCCGGCGACAATGAATAATGCGTTGACGCACCACACCGACTGTGGAGGGATATCGCCCTGCTTGGCTAAATCCAACATCACAGCGAACAGCGGGTAGTACGACAGCACGGTGGGTAAAAAAACGATTCCAAAGGTGGTCATGGTGTCGGACGCGCGCAGTCGGATGGCCAGTGGGATGCCGATCATCACCATCGCCAAACAGGTGAACCCGCTCGCCCAGCGGCGATGGCCTTCGGTCGCCAAGCGGTGCAGTCGCTTCCTCGCGGTTCGAAGCGAGGTCTGACCAAGTTCCGATTCGCTGCCTGCGATCTGATCCAAGCGTGATTGCAGCAAACTGAACCCCAACCGAACTGTCAGCTCCTTTTCATACCGTTCGATTTCAGCCCGCTGATGCAGTGAAGCAATGGGCAAAGATTTCATCGACATGTGCGACGGATTGGCCGTCAATAGGTCAACCGGCTGACCGACCGGCAACGCAACGGTGTGCACGATCGTATGGGGGAACCGAAACTGCGCACGATTGTCGACCTGTGCTATTCCGTCAGTGATACTCAATTCAATTCCCTGCTGCGCTTCGTTGTAGCGAAGTTGAGCACGGCGAGCAGTGATCAAGATCGGTTGGCCGTCTTGCCGGTGAAGCTTGATTGTCGGTGCGATTAAATCGTTGCCCCGAACATCATGAACCACCAACGAGAACTGACCGTGTTGAAAGCTGTGATCACGTCGCAGCACGCCGTAGGCGATGTGCTGAACCGATGACATTACGACCTGTTGAATGCCGTGATAGCCCCAGGTGAACGACACATTGATTAGCGCCACCGTTGCCAAGCTCAACAGAGTGGTGATCATGATCGCCGGCCAAACAATGGAATATGGTGAAATACCAACCGACTGCATGGCGATCAACTCGTTGTCTGCGGACATCCGGCCGTAAACACAGCAGACGCTCAACAGTGCCGTCGCAGGGACAGCCAGCGACAATGCGTTGGGCAATGCAAACGGCAGTAGACGTATGACCCCGCTCATGCTCAGCCCCTGATGAATCGCTTCGCGAGCCACTCCGACAAACATGGCCAGCGTGGTGACGACAATCAACGACAAAATGAACAGGTTGATGATCTCCATGCCGACGCGACGTTGAATGGTGGTTACCATGCCGCGTCTCGATGTTTCGACAAGGGTGTGGTCGTCGAGGTGTGTTGGGCCCGGGTGGCTATCCGATCGATCGTCGGCGCGATTGCCACCTCGATCAACTGCGCCGAACCCCGCTGGCCGAGTCCTTTCAGCTGACTTTTGGGCGGCAGGTAGCGGCGCAGCTCCGTCGTGCTGACCTGTTGATCCATCACCAACAGGCAACGACGATTTTTTGCCACAAACTGCTGCAGTCCTGCATCCTGCACCCTGGCAAAATTCACGATGTCATTGCGTCCTAAATAGAATGGGACCTCGGAAAATTCATGGGCGATCGTCGCCATCGCTGTCGACGAATGCCATTGTGAATCGGACCGATCCGCCAGCGGCTGGCCCAGCGGTGACGTCGCCCCGAACAGGGTTTGTGATCGGCTATACATCGGCAGCAGATGATGCATCACCATCACGGCAAACAAGAATGCCACCGCAGAGGTTGACCCCCAGGCAAATCGGGCTTGATGTTTGTCGCCCAACAGAACCAGAGTGGAAACCAACAAGCTGATCCAAAGGATCCCCCAACCAAAGACGCCCAGTGAGATGCTTTGCCCAAGCGTCACGGCGAACACCACAAATCCGACGCCTGCCAAACATGTCGCCGCGGTTGCCGACCGGGCAGACCAAAATCGAGCAAACCAGTGCCGCGTCGGATCGGCCGTTCGACGCAAGACCAGATCCAAATAGTGCCCCATCATCAACGCCAGCGGGGGTGCCGCCGGCAATAAATAGGTTGGCAATTTGCACCGGGATAAAGAAAAGAACAGAAAACACCAGCCCACACACAGCATCATAAAACCGATCGCCGGCGGCCGTTGCCGACGCAAGTCGTCTCCGCGACCGAACAAGAATTTGGCATAGGGGATCGTCAGGAACGACCAAGGATGCGCCGCGATCAATAACACTGGAATGAAATACCAGATCGGACGGGCATGAAACTCACCGGCAAACCGTGCCAAATGATGCCTGAGGAAAAACTCGGCCAGAAACGTGGGGTCTTGTAGTGACACCGCGACCAACCAAGGTGCCGCGATGGCGGACACAACGCCAGCGATGGCTGCATAGTGTGATAATCGTGGCTTCACCGACGAGCGGGACAACCAACTGAATACAAACACCGGCGGCAACCATAAGACGAGCGCAAGTGGGCCCTTGGTCAAGAACCCCAAACCGCAGAGGACACCTGACAACAGCCACCAGGACAGTCTAAATCGATCCCCGCGGATTGCCTCGATCGCTGTCAACAGTGATGTCGATACGAACAGCGCCAACAATCCATCCAGCAACAGATAGCGGCTGGTAAACGTGAATCCGACCGACAGCATCAAGACGATGCCCGACAACAGACCAATGCGACGCCCGAAAAAACGAGTCCCGAAAAACATCGTCGACGCGATGGTTCCCAGTGCTGCCAGGGCCGGCACCAATCGCGCGGATGCTTCCCCAATGCCAAACCACTTGAAACTGATGGCGCACAACCAATACAGGAGCGGCGGTTTATCGTAGTAGGTTTGGAAATTCAGACGCGGCAACACCCAATTGCCGGTGACCAACATCTCGCGCGGTATCTCTGCATACCGTGTCTCGTCACGATCGATCAGCGGATAGCCAAGATTCGTTAACAGAAACAGCGCCGCGATCATCAACAATGCGACTTGCAATCCTCCATAGAGGGAATCCGAGTGCTCACGGCGAACCGGCGGTGCGGTAACCGGTTTCTCATCCGCGGGATCAGAAGCTTCACCGGGAAACTGAACCACGTTCCACCAATAGCGAACCAAATCCGTCAGCACTTTGGGGATATGGCGAACCGAAACGGTGCTCGATCCTGCCGTCCGAGGGCGGTGCGAGACTCCGACTTCGACAATGCTGCGTCCTTGCTGTTTGGCTTGGACCAAGATTTCGGAATTGACTAAAAATCCGTCCCCTGTGATTTCCAATTCTTGCACCACCTCACGATGAAACATTTTCAGCGCGCAATCCACATCGCGCACGCCTGTTCCTAACAACGCGCGGACCAGTTGGTTGTAGACCTTGGAATAGAAACAGCGCAGCGCCGTGTCCTTGCGATCGATCCGATAGCCACAAACCACGTCGTATCGCTGCGACAACAAGACAAATCGATCCAATTCAGTCAGATCGAACTGGCAATCGGCATCGGTAAAGACGACTCGATCCATCGTTGCGGCGGCAAACCCGCTACGCAGCGCTGCACCATAGCCTCGGTTGGGCTGGTGACGTAGCAAACGCACCGCCGGGTTCGATGCGGCGAGTTGCTGAACCAACGCCGCCGTGTCATCGGTGCTGCCGTCGTCGACGACTATGATTTCATAACACGCGGCGACTTCGCGGAGCGCCTGGTCGGCTTCTTCGATCGCGCGGACAATCACTTCGCTCTCATTCCAAGCCGGAAGAATGAGCGAGAGTGACGGCGCGACCGGACGTGACAATGCTGGGTGCATCCCTGCACTCCTGAACTACGAGGAAATTAGTATTTCAGCAAACGGTACAGGCGATCGGTCGGTCGCAGCAATCCCAACTTCTAGTCTTTTAGTAGTTTATCCGAGGCTCACTTTCGCAGTTTGAAGCCAGCGCTTTTATGGCAAGCGCGAAGTGATCAGTGATCGCTCTCGGATTCCAACCATTCGTGGAGTCGGGTTCGCTCGTCGAAGGGTTCAAAATCTCGGACACGAATGTCGAAGTGGTGCAACGTGTTGGCGGTCCATGTCGGCCACGGTGACCAGTCGCTACGGCCCGATGCGATGGCGTTGGTCGGCAACCAAACCTGCTGGACGGCCAAGACCCATAACAGCAAGATTGAGATTGCAGCCACCGGTCGCAAGGATTTTGGCTTGGACACGGTTTGGTTGAGCATCACCAATCGATCACTGCGTCGAACCAAGGCGCTTTTTCGGTTGCCAAACGCCAGCGTTCCACGCGGCATGCTGGAACAGGACACACTGCCGCAACGCTCTGCGATTTTCACCAGTGCATGCAAATAGTCGGCACATTTTCCCGACGCGGTCACTGCGGCTTCGTCACATAGATACTCACGCGTCAGTTCGGCGCCGTCGGCTGCCCACCAGACCGCAGGATGAAACCACAACAGAGTCGAACAGACACCCTGCAAAAAATGTTGCATCGGATGCTCTGTACGGAGATGCTCCAATTCGTGCAACAACACCAAACGCAGCGTGGTCGCGTCATCGTCGAACATGTATCGCGGCAAGACAATCGTCGGACGATGCAATTGCCAACAAAATGGACCTTGGATCTCATCTGACAGCATGATTCGCAAGTTTGCGATTCCATCTCGATCAAGATCGACCGGCAAGCTCGTCAATCCCTCCGCATCCAATTCTTCGCACCGGAGGCTGAGAAAGCGAATCAGTGAGACACAGAATAGAGCGCGGCGGAGAATCGAGACGAATGTCCCAGCGATCCAAATCACCAACAGGGCCACGACCAATCGGGCTTGCCAGGTAACGATCCCCACCACACTTTGCCGCGAAAAACCGTCCGGAAACTCAAACAACCGACGGTGCGGAAACAACACTCCGGCAGCAACCAACGCAATCAGAGAGACGAAACAGATCGTCCACAACTGACAACTCCCCCGCGTGTCGCTGACGTAGCGCTGCAGCGTCAATGTCACCGCAACAATGATCGCCACTTGAACACACAACGTGCTGCCGACTTCAAAAGCGAGCGAATAGTCCATCAGGACTTCTCCAACTTTGCAGCGGCTTTTTTGACCGCTTCGATGTCGGCTGCCGAAACGGCTTCAGATTGAATCAAACTCAATACCAGCGATCGCGCCGACCCACCGAATAATTGATCAGTCAGAGATTTCAACATGCCTGCGCGAGCCTGTTCACGAGAGACGTTAGCCGTGTAGGTAAATGCACGCCCGATCTTGTCCCCGCGAGAAACGAATCGCTTTTCTTCTAGAATTTTCATCGTGGTCAATACGGTCGTGTAGGCCAGTTCACGATCGATACCTTCGACCACATCATTGACCGTCACGCATTCCTTGTCCCACACCACATCCATGACCTCGGCTTCACACTTGGTCAATTCGATCCGTGCTTTTTTTGCAGGCCGCATCTGAAATATCCTTTAAAATGATGTCGCGTATCAGTGGTCGGATTCGAACAGGGAGTGTCGGGGGTGCAAACGCAATTGTGAAAACTGGTGGTACTCGTGCAAGTCGATTTGCTCGTTCACAAACGTGACCCGCCCATCGCCCCACAAAAAGTTGGCGCCGCCGGGATGTCGGCTGGAAAAATCGCATTCATCGGCGAGCGGATTGTTGATGCCCTCCAGAGCGGAACCGACGATCCTTGCAGCAGCATCCTCGCCTTGCAGGCTGACACCCAGCCAAGTCGATGGGACCTGTGCCATCGTGCGTTCACCGACGATTATCGTGTTGGACAATCCGCGACCGAAATCACGAAAACGTGTGGTGCGATTCTCTAAAAAAGCCCCGTCGCCGATCGGTGCCGGAATACTGTCATCCGGTTCAATCGTTCCGAACATGCCGACGTAGTTCGCCGTTGGCAATTGCACCAACGCAGCCGCATCGTCTCCGCCCAAAGATGCGATCACCGATGCGCGCAGGTCGTCATCATCCTCGTCATCTTCGCCGGCGGCATACAGCATGAATGTCTGCTCGGCGATATCTGACGGGCACAACATCACAGCGAGCGAAGTGCCGCGGACAACCGCATGATTGGTAGCGTCCACCGGTTTCTTGAGGTCCAGTCGGTCCGCCAATGCACTCTGCTCCAGATAGGGCAACAGCGACGTCGCCCACCCGTAAGCCGACTGGCCCGAGGGATCAAACGCCCAACCGGCCGGTAAACTTCGTTTGGCGTCGTGATGGTTGTGCAGCGCGATGCCAATTTGGCGCAGATGGTTGACACACTGAATCCGCCGCGCCGACTCGCGCGCCGAACCGATCGCTGGCAGCAATAATGCTAGCAATATCCCAATGACCGATACGCTCACCAGCAATTCGAGGATGGTGAATCCGTCGCGGCGGCGGCCGCCGGAGCAGCGGCTCGCGATTTCAAATGATTTCAATCGTTCCATGACTTCATCCCTGGTTTGAATCCGCCAAGGATTTTACGAACTCTTTAGTATTTCACAATCCCAATTCAATACCGCGGCTGTGTGGCGGAACGTTCTGCCGGCCGCAACTGTTAAAATGAAGACCCCAAGTATTGTTTCTGCAACACTCGCAATCACCATTTTCCCGCACTGGAAGAAACGCAATGTCTGTTTCACCGATCTCTCGACGCTCGATTCTGGCGGGCGGCTCGCTCGCGTTCTTCACCACACCGGGACTGTTCGCCGAAGAACTGTTGTCGACGCCCCCGCTGACCGAAGGGCCGTTCTATCCCGACCATTTACCGCTCGATCAGGACAACGACCTGATCCTGATCAAAGACAGCACCACGCCCGCTGTGGGAACCATCACTCAACTTAGCGGCCGTCTTTTGACAACCGCGGGATCTCCGCTCCGCAATGCGACGATCGAGATCTGGCAGTGTGATGCCAACGCGGTTTACCTGCACAGCGCTGACAGCAGCAAGAAAAAAGAGCAACAGGACAAACACTTTCAAGGCTACGGAAAGTTCGAAACCGCATCTGACGGTGGTTACCGCTTTCGCACGATCAAGCCTGTGCCCTATCCCGGTCGACCGGCGCCGCACATCCATATCAAAGTGTCGCAAAACGGCCACGAATTGCTGACCACGCAGTTGTTGATTCGCGGCCACGAGGGAAACGAGCGTGACGGTGTGTTTCGTCGTGTGACCGACAAGACCAAACGAGAACGATTGACGGCCGAATTCAAACCGATCCCGGATTCCAAGCACGGTGAACTGGCTTGCAACTTTGACGTGGTCCTTGGCCAAACCCCAGATGACAACCGCGGCTAAGGCCAAATCAAATGGCAGCAGGGATCGGCCCCTGTAGCTGACCTCTGTAGCTGGCCTCTGTGAGGCCGGCGATTACCCACAAATGGCAACCCGACGCGTCGCGTTTGGGATCGAGGCATCTTCAACAATTGCCCACCGAGTCACGCACTAGGGCGGGACGTCACGAAAGCGGACGTGACAGGATTTGCAATTGTCGGCGATCCGCTTTGCCGATTGCTCGACCGACGGCGGGACAGCTTCTCCGCTGGACGCATCCCAGTGCAACAACGCTGTTTCCAATTCCCCGGCTGCTTGCTGGGACGACACCAGCATTTGGCGAAACGCATCGCTTTGTTCGCCCGCAGCATCGGTTCGCAGAAGCTCGGTGAAATGCTCGCGCATCAACAGTGCTGTGTGGGCCGGATCGAGGTCGGCGTGATCGGCAGGAGTCTTCCAGCCCGCAGCGGCGATCTGTTTCAAATGATCCTGGGTGTGCTCGATCGCCACCATCGCCTCGGCCATCGGCGGCACCTGAACCGTCTCGCGAAATTCCACTTGCAACTCATCCAACAAAGCTTGCTCCAGCGGAACCGCTCGGTCTGCCGCCTGGAACAGGCCGCGGTAGTTGGGGCTGGTACCGGCCACTTGCAACACGGCGATCGCTTGGGACGGTGGCGTCAAACCGGCCGACACACAAGCCACACTGGCCGCGGCCGGGCTGCGATGTTTGCCGTGGTGACAGTGGATGTAAATCGGCCCCTCCAGATCGCGGACCGCTTTGGCCAATTCCTTGACACGTTGATCCGGAATCCCATCGTAACCATGTGGCAGATGCACATACCGCAGTGAGAACTTTCGGGCGGCGGCAACGTCGGGCTTGGCACCGTCCACGCTGATGATGGTTTTGACACCCAGATCAACCAACTCTTGAAACGCCTCGTCACTCTCGGGCAGTCCACCGGAGATGACTTTGGGATGAATCAGAACGGGGTTGGGCAGATGCGCGCTGGCCAACGTTTGCGGCAGCGCGGTACCGGACAGGTCCATGACTTCTGCGGACACACCGTCAGGTACTGGATCGGCGGATTGCGGAGTGCACCCGAGGACCAATCCGGCGATCAAGATCACGATGTATCGATTCATCAACAGGCCGTTATCCAGGATCAAACTTTGGCGCCGCGGGTACGTTGGCACGGCGAACAAGCTTATCACGGATTGGGGTCGTACGCCAAATTCGGCGCCAACCAACGTTCAATCTCTTCAATCGGCTGACCTTTGCGCTCGGCATAGGCTTTAATCTGGTCGTGCGTCATCCGTTCGACGGTGAAGTAGCGCGACTCGGGGTGACCAAAGTACAATCCGCTGACACTGGCGCCGGGCGTCATCGCATAGCTGGACGTCAGCTCCATGCCGGCATTGGATTCGGCGTCGAGCAAATCGAACAGGGTGCGTTTTTCGGTGTGATCGGGGCATGCCGGATAGCCGGCAGCCGGTCGAATACCGCGATACTTTTCGGCGATCAATTCTTCCTTGTCCAAGCCCTCGGTCTGGCCGAATCCCCAGTCACCGCGAGCTGTTTCGTGCATCTTTTCGGCCAGTGCTTCGGCCAGTCGATCGGCAATCGCTTGCACCATGATCGCTTTGTAATCGTCTAACTGGTCCTTGTAGTGCATCGCCAGCTTCTCGGCACCGACTCCCGCGGTGACCGCAAACCCACCGATGTAGTCTTGGCGTCCGGAGTCGGCCGGCGCGATGTAGTCGGCCAGTGAGCGATAGTCTTTCTGGCCTTTACGCTCCCATTGCTGACGCAGGAAATGGAATCGCGTCAATTCTTTGCTGCGCGATTCATCGGTGTACAGAACCACGTCATCACCGACACTGGCGGCGGGCCAAAACCCGTACACGGCGTTGGCGGTTAAGGAACCGTTGGCAATGATTTCGTCCAGCAATTGATTGGCATCATCAAACAACTCCTTGGCTTGCGGCCCAACGACTTTGTCATTGAAGATTTTGGGATACTTGCCCTTGAGTTCCCAGGTCATGAAGAACGGCGACCAATCGATATAGGGACGAATCTCCTGCAGCGGGATGTTTTTCAGAACCCGAGTGCCGGTGAACGACGGCGTGTCGATTTGCACGGTCGCCCAATCGGTTTCAAAGCGTTTGGCGTAGGCGTCGGCATAGGGAATCAGAGTTTGCTTGCGGTCACGGAAACTTGCGACCAACTCTTTTTGTTTTTTCTGGTTGTCGGCAATAAACGCATCGCGATGCTCTTTGCTGAGCAACCGTTCGACCACGTTCACGCTGCGACTGGCATCCAGCACGTGCAGCACCGGCCCCTCGTAGTTGGGTGAGATCTTGACGGCGGTGTGTTTGGCACTGGTCGTGGCGCCACCGATCAATAGTGGCATCGTCATCTTGTTGCGGCGCATCTCGCTGGCAACATGGGTCATCTCGTCCAACGACGGAGTGATCAATCCGCTCAAACCGATCATGTCAACGTTCTGCTTGACCGCCTCTTCCAAGATTTTCTCGGACGACACCATCACACCCAAATCGATGACTTCGTAGTTGTTGCACTGCAACACGACGCCGACAATGTTTTTGCCGATATCGTGCACATCGCCCTTGACCGTTGCGATCAAAAACTTGCCGCGTGCCGCCGCATTCTCGGTGCCTGCGGCTCGTTTTTCCTCCTCCATAAAAGGTTCCAAATACGCCACGGCTTTCTTCATCACCCGTGCCGATTTGACCACCTGGGGCAGAAACATTTTGCCGGCACCGAATAGGTCGCCGACCACTTTCATGCCGTCCATCAACGGGCCTTCGATGACCTGGATACAGCGGTCAAAGTGTTGACGCGCGGCCTCGGTGTCTTCGACGATGTACTTATCGATCCCTTTGATCAAGGCGTGCTTCATCCGCTCGGCGACCGGTTCACTGCGCCAGGCCAGATCTTCGCCGGACTTTTTCTTGCCGTCGCCCTTGACCGTTTCGGCAAAGTCCAACATTCGCTCGGTCGCATCCGGCCGACGATTGAGCAGCACGTCTTCGACGCGTTCGAGCAGGTCTTTGGGGATTTCTTCATAGACCTCCAATTGACCGGCGTTGACGATCCCCATGTCCAAGCCGGCTTTCACGGCGTGATACAGGAACGCACTGTGAATGGCTTCGCGCACCGGATCGTTGCCACGAAAACTGAAGCTGATGTTGCTGACGCCACCGCTGGTTTTTGCGCCTGGACATTCCTGCTTGATCCGTCGCACCGCGTTGATGAAATCAACGGCGTAGTTGTTGTGCTCTTCCATGCCGGTGGCGACCGTCAGGATGTTCGGATCAAAGATGATGTCCTCGGTCGGGAAATCGAGTTCCTTGACCAACAGATCATACGCTCGCTTGCAAATCCGAACCTTGTTGTCTTCGTCGGCCGCTTGCCCTTCTTCATCAAACGCCATCACCACGGCTGCGGCGCCGTATTGACGAATCAAACGGGCCCGTCGTAGAAATTCTTGTTCGCCATCTTTCAGCGAGATCGAGTTGACGATCGCCTTGCCCTGGACATTGCGCAGCCCCGCCTCCAAAACCTCCCATTTACTGCTGTCGATCATCACCGGAACGGAGGCGGCCACATGGTCGCCGGCGATCAGACGCAAGAAACGCGTCATCGCTTCGACACCATCCAACATGCCTTCGTCAAAGTTCACGTCGATGATCGTGGCGCCGTTTTCGACCTGTTCCCGAGCGATCTCGACCGCCTCTTCGAATTTCTCATCACGAATCAGCCGAGCGAATTTCTTGCTGCCCATCACATTGGTCCGCTCGCCGACCATGGTGAACGGGATCTCGGGACGCATCACCATCGGCATCTGGCCCGATAGTCGGGTGTAGACCGGTCCCGGGGTATCCTGTTTCGGTTTCAGGCCTTTGATCCGCTGGGACATCGCGCGAATGTGATCGGGGGTGGTGCCACAGCAACCGCCCAGAATGTTGACCCAACCGTTGTCGGCATACTCGCCCACTTTGTCAGCCATCTGTTTCGGCCCCAGATCAAACTCGCCCATTTCATTGGGCAGCCCGGCATTGGGGTGACAGGAGATCGGGATCTCGGCGACATGTGAGAGTTCTTCGATGTGAGCGCGCATCACGTCCGGACCCAAGGCGCAGTTCATCCCCACCGAAAGCAACGGGAAATGGTTGATCGCGGTCCAAAACGCTTCGACACTCTGGGCGCTGACAAAGGTCCGGCCGCCGTCACCGAAGGTTCCGCTGGCCATCACCGGAACCCGCCGCCCGCCGGCATGGAAGAAATCGGCGATGGCAAACAAACAGGCCTTTAAGTTCAGCGTGTCGATCGCGGTTTCCGGCAACAGAATATCGACTCCGGCGGCCACCAACGAATCGACCTGGGCGCGATAGCTATCGACCATCTCCTCGAAGGTCGCACCGCGGTGCGCCGGGTCGTCCTCGGTACTGATCGCCAACTGTTTGGTCGTCGGCCCGATCGAACCGGCGACGAAACGCGGGCGATCCGGCGTCCGCTCGGTCCACTCGTCAGCCGCCTTGCGGGCACAGGCAACCGCAGCGTGATTGATCTCGTCGACCAACTCCAACGGCAATCCGAACTCCACCATCCCGACCGGCGAAGCACCAAAGGAATTGGTCTCGACGATGTCACTCCCGGCCTCGTAGTAGGCCGCATGAATCGCGGTGATTTTTTCCGGATGCGTCAGACAGAGGATGTCCGAAAAATTCTTCAGATCCTTGTCGTGGTCGGCAAAACGCTCGCCACGCACGGCGGCTTCGTCTAACCCCAGACGCTGGATCATTGTCCCCATCGCACCGTCGAGTAACAAAATTCGCTCGCGGATCAGGTGGTCTAGATCAGACACAATAGGCTCGGTATGCAGCACGCTGAGACTTCGATTGGGGGAAACGGTTGGAGCGCCGCCACACTCGCCGCGGCGACGCGATTTGAATTGCAGCCCGCCATCGCTGGCGGGACCAGATTGACGCTGAGAGTGAAGACCGATACAAACATGTACGCCAGATACATCTTTTCGGCATTCTTCTCGTTCGTCAACCATCGACTCACGATCATCCCAGCGCTTCAATGCCGGAAAAAAGCGATGAAATTAAACTTGGGCCTCCAGTACCTGATCCTGTCGATCGTGCTCGGAATAACGCTCGAATTGACGCTCTGCGCGACCAAACTAGCGGCCGACGAATCGGCCTCACAGCCATCCGATCACACCGAAACCATTTCGGTCCCGCTGCCGAGTACGACTGCCGAAGCCCGGGCCCGGTCCAAATTGCTGTATGAAACCATTCGTGGATCCCTGCAGGTCATGCACCGCGACTTCTTCGACGACGAGGAAGCTCATGCCATTCCATCGGCATCTCTACAAGACGTCTTTGATGAACTCGCTGGGGTCTATAGTGTAGAAGTCAAGTGGCTGATCGTCGACACAGATGTTCTGAACGTCGATCATCTGGCTGAAAATGAATTCGAACGCCTCGCCGTGACTGCGCTGAAGTCGGGAAAACCGCATTTTGAATCGACCGCTGCAAACCGTTATCGGTTCGCCGGCCCGATCCGATTGGCGTCACAATGTTTGAAATGCCACGTTAAACGTCGCAATAGTACCGAAACGCGCACCGCTGGGCTGCTGATTTCGATGCCGCTGGCAGCTCAAACCAAGTGATTTGACGGCCGCTGCATTCATTTGACCTGGCCCAGCTGACGCCGGGTGGGGACGACGTCGGCCAGCGTCACAGAGTCCAAATACTCCCGCTGCACTCGCTCGGCTTGGGCCAGCACCCCTTTGAGCTTGCAAAATGAGTGAATCACACAGCCATCATCGGCTTGCACGCAGGCCAGCAGGTGTAGATCGCCCTCCATCTGCTCGATCACATCGCCCAGACGAATTTCGTCCGGGGATTGGGCCAGTTCGATGCCGCCGCCGATCCCGCGGGTGCTGCGGATGTAACCACCCCGAACGAGCAAGTTGACGACTTTGGCGACGTGGTTGACGGAAATCCCAAACAGCGACGCCACGTCAGCCACTTTGGCACGCCTGGTTTGCGTCGCCAAAAACATCAATGTCCGCAGTGCATAGTCGGTTTGCGTTGTGAGTTTCATGGCAGTTTCAATGGCAACGGCTTTGGCAAAGATGCATCACAGACGCATCTTTATTTCAAGCCTAGGCACCGCCGTGATCAACGTCAATCGAGCCTAAATCAGTGCAACCGCCTCGGCAATGTTTTCGGCGTGGTCGCGGACCCGCGAGTAGGCATTCAACACAGCCAGGTAGGCCACGCTGACCAAGGGGGGGATTTCGCCACTGGACAGGTCTTCCAGATGTTTCTTGCGGAGCTGTTTGATTTCGCTTTTCAACCGACGCAACATGGTTTCGGTCGATGTCAGCACATTCTTGTTGCTCTGTGCCAGACCTTCATTGACCGCATCGAGGTAGTCACAGGCGTGCTGATGTAGTTCTACTAAATCCCTGCGTTGTCCCGGGGTGAATCGATGCCCGTTGCGGCGCAAGCGGCGATCGAATTTATCCATGTTCAAGATATAGTCGCTGATCGATTCGTATTCATCCGCGATGCGAATCTGCTGGCGGGCTTCACTGGCCACGGCATGCGTGACTTCGTTCGCCAACAGATCGGTGACAAAGACTGCGATTTCGTCTTGCATCGAATCCAGCAGTTGTTCGCGACGCACCAATTTGTCGGCCAGAGCTTTGTCCGGGTCGTCTTGCTCACGCAGCGTTTGCAGCCAAGTCATCATCTTGGCACAGCTGACGCCCATCTTCTGGATCTCCGTGCGCGACTGTTCGATCGCCAACAGCGGTGTCTCCAACATCCGAATGTCCAGATCCGTCAGGTGCGGTTTCTCTTTGAAATTCTTGGCCGGTACGATGTGATTTAGCAATCGCACAAACAGCGGCACAAAGGGCAAAAAGATCAGCATGTTCACCACGTTGAACACGGTGTGTGTCGCGGCGATCGCGGCGGTGGTCTGCGGAAAGGTGGATTCGCCATCAATCACCACCGCCTGTTTCACATCGCCCGGGACAATGACTTGAATCAGGTCGATATACCAATGAAAAATCAACGTGATCCAAAACACGCCGAACAAGTTAAAGATGATATGAAAATAGGCGGTTCGACGCGCGTTGGTGGTCGTGCCCAGCGAGGCCAGAAACGCGGTGATCGTCGTGCCAACGTTTTCTCCCAAGACCAAGGCCGCGGCTGTTTCGTAAGAAATCACGCCTTGGGTGGCCAATGAAATCGTGATCCCCAACGTCGCTGATGACGACTGGACCAGCGTCGTGAGCAAGCAACCGGCGATCGCACACTTGAGAACCCCCAAGTAGTTGTCAGCGCTGACGCGTTGAAACGCCTGTTCAAAGGCCGGGGTGTCTTTGATGATCGCACAGGCGTCTTTCATCAACTCCAAACCAAAAAACACCATCCCCATGCCCATCACGGCCATCGCCCAATAGCGCCAGCGATCGCGTTTGGCAAAGAGAAACACGAATGCCGCCGCGCCCAACAACGGCAGACCGTATTTGCCAATCTTTAACACCAAAATCCAACCGGTGATCGTCGTGCCCACATTGGCGCCCATGATCACGCCAATCGCTTGTGACAACTGCATCACGCCGCTGTTGACGAACCCGACCACCATCACCGTCGTGATCGAACTCGACTGCACCACGCAGGTCACAATGATCCCGACCACTGTCGCCATCAACCGATTGTTGGTGACGATGCTGATCAAACGTCGCAAACTGGCGCCGGCAACCGCTTGCATCCCGTCGGACATGTTCTTCATGCCCAGTAGGAAGATTCCCAATCCACCCACCAGTCCGAACACAAGATTGATTAGGGCTGAGAATTCCAAGGGAGCACCGCGGTGATAAGAGTGTTAGACATCGATGAGATCATTGTTCGTGAAAATGTGTCGTGATTGTTACCAGCCCAGCGCCAAGATTCAAACACCCCCCGGCAAAGATCACTCTCCGCTGGTTGTGACACCCCAATAATCAGTCCGTTAACGTGATTGTGACCGACGTAGCGTCATAGTCGATGCGCAGCCGTTGGCCGTCGGCTGTGACAACCTGATCACCCGGATTGTCAAATCGGCCCGTCAACCGAGCGGCGGTCAATACTCTAATCCGCTGGCCCGCGGTCGGCGCCGCGCCAGCAGCAAATTGCACGATCAACTTCCCACCCAACACCGCAGCACCACTGACCGCAAGTGACGCCTTCCCGCCAGTTCCCACCACACAATGCAGAGAGCCATCGGCCGACTGATGATAGTCACCGCGAATCTGCAGGTCCGCGGGGCCGGAACCGACCGCCGCGCTGGCTTCCTGTCCGCTGGCTTCTTGTCCGCTGGCTGCCTGACCAATCACCGTGCCATCATTGAACACGCTGCCATCGATCACACCGGCACCGCGAAATGTCCCCAGTGGCGCGATCTGAATCCAACGCTGTGTCGACACCGTGCCCTGCCGAAGACTCAATTGCCCGTGCGGCGCAATTCGGATTTCGTTGCGACCGACCAGACCGACGCCGCTGTCCAGAGCCATCGTCTGCGTCGCAGCCGGACCGGAACCGCGAATCTCCAGTGCCAGAAATTGGACGTCGGCATCGACCCGCGCGGTGTTGGGTTTGTCGGAGTCATTGGTGACATGCGCCACCCACGACAACTGTGGTGCACCCTGGTCAATCATGTAGGTCACGCCCGCATTGGCATAGCGGTAGTCGGACCAGTTGTCCGCAGCGGAGGTCGCGGCGTTGTCCGCACCGGTCCAGTGGTGATAGCTGTTGGCAAATCCGCGCGGCTCGGCAACACGTTCGTCCAACAGCAGTTGTTTCAGTTCAGCCACCCGCTCGGGAAACTCGGCCGCCAGATCATGGGATTCGGTGGGGTCCGCTTCCAAATCGTACAGCGCGTAAGACGTGTTCCTGGACCGCACTAATTTTTGGTTGCCGCGAATGATCGATTGACCGTTTCCCGCTTCATGAATGATGAATTCACGCCGCCGTTGTTGATCGGTTCCCAGCAATGTCGGCGCCAGCGAAACGCCGTCGACTCCCAACGGGATGGGCGCACCGGCAAGCTGGCAAAACGTTGGCATCAGATCGGTCACATCGACCACCCGGTGCGAATCCGTTCCGGCCTTGAGTTTGGAATCGGCGTGGATCATGGCCGGCCAACGCATCACCAGCGGGACCCGAATGCCGCCCTCGTAAATACTGCCTTTGGTACCGCGCAGGCCACCGTTGGCATCAAGTTCGACCAGGTTTTTTCCACCCGGCCCGCCATTGTCGGACTGGAAGATGACCAGCGTGTTATCAGCAATTGAATCGGAATCATCACCATCGTTGTTGGGATCTTCCAGGGCCGCCAACAAGTTGCCAAAGTGGGCATCGATCCGGGTCACCATCGCCGCCCATTGCCGGGTCTGGTCGGCCAGCCCTGCGAATTTTGGATCATCCCGATAGGCCTGGTCCCACTGCGGCAAGGTGGCCACTTCGGCAAACGGGGCATGTGGAATTTGCACCGCCAGCAGACCAAAAAACGGTTGCCGTGTTTGGTTGTACTGGTTGCCCTGGCGACGGACAAAATCCAATGCGGACATCGCATAGACATCGTCGCAGTAGGCCGTGTCGGGATAGTCCGGATGATTTTGGTTGGCCGGCCCGTCGGGATAGCCGTCGTTGCTCTGAAACGCAGCCATCGAATTGGGGATCAATTGCAATCCGCCGACGGACGCCGAGTCGGCCGGTGCGCTCCACAAGGTCGGCTGGAAAAATGTATGCGCGCGGATGTGATGCAATTCGGCGAGTACATGCTGGTAGCCGTGTGCGGTGGGCAGCGTTTGCACATTCTCGATCACCGGGTTTGCCAAATCCTTGGATCCACCATAGCCCCATTTGCCCCAGTACCCGGTGGCGTAACCGACCGCTGACAAGGCATCGCCGATCAGCACATCATCCGCCCGCATCGCCTTTTTGGCATTGTTCGGATCATTCCGATCGGCAAACGTGTGGCCTTGATGAAACCCCGTTTGCTGTGACGAGCGGGCCGGCGAACAGACGTGGCAGCCGTAGCCCCGTGTGAAATTGACACCCTCGCGGGCCAAGCGATCCAGGTTCGGCGTCCGCACGAACGGCTGGCCGTCGGATCGACGTTTCGCCTGGCCATTGGGGCCGATGGATCCCCATCCCATGTCATCGACATACAGGTACAAGATGTTGGGGCGCGCGTTGTCGGCGCTGACCGCGCGACCGCCGGTCAACCCTGCCAACAGAAAACACACCACTGGCACGGCCTGTCGGCCCCAGGGCAGGAACTGGCACATCTCGTTTCCTTCCATCTAGAAGTCAGAATCAGTCATCGTTGGATGCTTGTGTCCAACAGTCTAACTGGACTGCGCCGGATTGTGCGAAAGTGCCATTGATTCCTCACCCTCACCGCGGCCAACGCCCTGTGACAGGGCAGCGAGACTAGGCAGCGGCTTTTTGGGCCGGCGATTCCGTGGCACTCAGCCATTGACCGATCTGCTGCAGATCCTGCTTCCACTCCTGTCCGGTGCGGCGATCACAATAGGTCTGGAACATCAGATCCGTCGTTTCACTCAGCAAGCGAATGGCGTCGATGCGATCGTCGTCTTCGAATTCTTCGTCGTCTTCCAAATGAATCTTCGCACCGCTGATCCCCATCGATTCGGCTTGCAACACCAAATCGAACTGACGGCCTTCGCGAACGATGGTCATCCCGCTCTTGCGCGGCAATTTGCCAGAACGAATGGCCTGCATCGCCTCGGGCAACTGGACGGGGCATTCGGCGGAGATCGTTTCCTTTCCCGACTCGCCTTGGGGACACTCCAAACTAAGCGTCTTGGCCAACATGACGGTGACTTCGGAACCGTCGACCAACTGGATCGTGTCCGACTGATGCGCCAGAGTCCACCACAACCAGAGCATGAATTCATTGCCCAAGAAATCCGGGGCTTGGGAATGTTCGTTGGCCCAGGTGTTGTCGCCGCGAGTTTGGCCGGTCAAAAAGTCCAGCGGTTGCAGATCATCGACTTCGCCATACAGATCGTTGTCGATCGCCCATTGTTGGGCGATCGATCCGGCACCGAGATGACGCAATTCCAAACCAAAGGCACGTTCCAACAGGTCGATGCAGTGCCGACCGGCGGTGCCGACCGAACCGCCAAAGTACAACAGTTCGTTTTGGTAATCCCACAACAGCGGAAATTGTTGCATCTTGCGATACTTGCCGGTGGCCGCTTCGGATTCACAACGTTGTTCGACCGCTTCCTTGGCTTCCTTGCGCTGGGCCTTGGTGATCACGCCGGTTTCGCTGTCTTTGGCGATCCCCGCCAATTCGATTTGCAACCAGGCGGCGCGGTGCGCTGCGGGAATCTGGTTGGTGTCGATGCGGACCGAACAGTGCACCGCGTCGTTGATCACATTCTTTGACAGCTCAAACTCTTGATCAAACAGGTGCTCGCCACCCAAAAATCCGATTTGAACATTTTCGGTCGATCCGGTCTCGAAATTCCCCGCCGCATGCTGGGCCAAGATCTCGATGTGTTCGTCAGCAAACTGATCCGCTTCAAAACCAGCCACGCTGAATCTTTGAAACCCAAGGTTACCGCGAAGAAATGGCATAGATGATTCCGATTTAATGAAAGAGCAAACGGAGACAGGCGTCGTGCAGTTATCGTCGAGGCGGGCAATAGAATTTGCCAGGTCGCAGACCAGGGGTCACAAAACAACCATCCCCGCAGACCTGCCACCGCGCCCCGAACCCCTGAACCGTCAAACTCTACCCAGCCCAGTCACCCGCAATAGCCCCTGCTATGGCACGATAGCCCCTGCTTATGGCACGATAGCCCCTGCATGGCACGATAGCCCCTGCCATGGCACTGGGGGCTGGCAACACCCTCGTCTCGCGGGCAACCATCGCGGGGTCTAAACTACGATGTTGCTCGTGTTTTCCTCTGACCCCCCACAGGTTCCGTGACCAAATCTGACCAGGACGACGAAACCAAATGCGCCGCCTATTTGAAAGCGGTGGGCGATCCGCTGCGAATGCGAATCGTCAGATCCTTGCAAGTCGGTCCGCTTAGCGTTTCGGACCTGTCCGAATTGCTGGAACAGGAAATCGGTACGGTCTCGCACCATTTGCGGGTGTTGTTCCATGCCGACGTCGTCCAGACCCGCCGCGAAGGAAAATTCATCTACTACTCGCTCAGCGAACATTTGCTCGCCTCGGGGCGTCGCCGCAAACCGAACGTGCTGGATTTTGGTTGCTGCCGGTTGGATGTGGGCCAGTCCGGCGCGACGGACGATCGCTGATTGACGAACAATCTGATAATCGGGAGAATGTCCTGCTGTTCTCCATCGACCTCTTTCCACCCACCCAAGCTGTGATGTCCACTCCTACCCGCTTTGTAATGATCGGTGGCTTTCTGGGCGCCGGAAAAACGACCTTGATCGGCCAACTCGCTCGACGGCTTCAGGCGGCCGGCAAACATGTCTGCGTGGTCACCAATGACCAAGCCGCCGGACTGGTCGATACCGAACTGCTGCGCAGCCAAGGACTGGATGTCAACGAAGTCGCGGGATCCTGTTTCTGTTGTAACTTCCACGGTCTGACCGATGCCATGGATGCCTTTGATGCCAACCATCGCCCCGACGTGATTCTGGCCGAACCGGTGGGCAGTTGCACCGATCTGGTGGCCACCATCGCGATTCCGATGATGGAACAGCTGGGCGAAAAATTTGTGCACAGCCCGTATGCGGTCGTGCTGAAACCCAGCCATGGTCTGAAGATTCTGACCGGCAGCGGCAAAGGCGGCTTTTCGGAAAAGGCCGAGTACATCTTCCGCAAGCAACTGGAAGAATCGGAATTGATTGTGATCAATCGCATCGACGAATTGACCAAAGAGCAATTGGACCTGCTACGGTCCAGCATCGAGGATCAGTATCCGGGACGGCCGGTGATCTGTCTGTCGGCCAAGACCGGTGAGAACTTGGATGAACTTGAAATCGCATTGGCGGGCACTGCGGCGCAGCGACAGACGATGATGGACGTCGACTACGACGTTTATGCCGACGGCGAAGCCGAACTGGGCTGGCTAAACGCCACCGCCACGCTGCGATCGGATCAACCCTTGGCGATCGACGACACCGTGCTGCGACTGGTCGATTCGTTGCGAGAGCGGTTGCTGGAATTGGATGCTGAACCGGCGCATCTAAAAGTCCTGTGCTCCTCCGGCAGCGCCGTGGCGGTGGCCAATTTGGTCAGCAGTGACACGCCGACGATGTTGTCGGTCGCTTCGGAGTCCCACGGACAAGCGTTGACATTGATCATCAATGCCCGCGTTTGCCTGGATCCCCAATCGCTTCAATCCGCGGTCACCGCCGCCACCGAACAACTCGCCACCGACCTAGCGGCGACGGTGTCGGTCGAGTCGATTGAAAGCTTTCGCCCCGGCCGTCCCGTCCCCACCTATCGCGCCGGCACCTAGCGGCAGACCCAACCGGTGCCGACATGAATGCCTTAGAATTGGTTGGCAATTTCAACCACTCAGCTTCCGCCACCGCGTCGAGTCCCATTGAATGCCGAAACAAAAATCGGTCGCACTGTTGATCGAAACCTCCAATGCCTATGCGCGGAATTTGCTGGGGGGGATTGTTTCCTACATCCGCACCAATGAGTCCTGGTCGGTCTTTTTGCCGGAGCAGCATCGGGGAGCTACGCCACCGGCATGGCTGCGGACTTGGAAAGGCGATGGGTTGATCGCAAGGATCGAGACCGAGGCGATCGCCGAAGCGGTCGGCCAGCTGAGGATGCCGATTGTCGATGTCAGCGCCGCGCGACTGGTTCCCAAGGTTCCTTGGGTGGAAACCGATGATGCCGCGATCGCGCGACTGGCCTACGATCACTTTCGCCAGCGCGGATTCGAACACTTTGCGTTCTGCGGCGAACCCGATTTCAATTGGTCCAACTGGCGGGAACAAGCCTTTGTCGAAGCAGCCGACCGGGACGGTCGTCGTTGTCATGTGTTCCATGCCCGCTCTCGTGACGCGCAAGGACTGTCCATCAGTCAGGAGCGTCAGCGTCTGACCAAATGGATTTTGTCGTTGCCAGATCGGACCGCGGTATTTGCCTGCTACGACATCAAAGCCCAACAGATTTTGGATGTCTGTCGCGAGAACAACATCAACGTCCCTGAACAGCTGGCCCTGCTGGGAGTCGACAATGATGAATTGTTATGCGATTTGTGTTCGCCGCCGCTATCGAGCGTGATCCCCGCGGCGCACAAGACCGGACGTGAAGCCGCGCGATTGCTGAACATGATGATGGGTGGAACCAAAGTCGATCAATCGGCGCATCTGATGGAACCGATCGGAATCGCCACGCGACAATCGACCGACGTGTTGGCAATCGAGGATGTTGATGTCGCCGCGGCGATGCGTTTCATCCGCGATCATTCCTGTGAAGGCATCAATGTGCACGACGTGCTCAAGGAAGTTCCCTTGTCACGACGGGTTTTGGAAAAACGGTTTCAAGAGATCGTCGGCCGCACGCCACACCAGGAAATCACGCGTCGCCGGATCGAACGGATTCGACAGTTGTTGATCGATACCGATCTAACCCTGCACCAAATCGCACAGCGAACTGGGTTTCAAAATGAGGAGTACATGAGCGTGGCCTTTCGCCGCGCCATGAATATTCCACCCGGACAATTCCGCCGCGAAAACTAGAATCGAAAACAGGTCGCTCTCGAACAGCAAACACACTCTAGTGCTTTGTCACCGTTCAAAGTGGTGGGAACTCGTTTGATCGGAAACGGGGTCAAAAGCACTAGTGACGGGCTAACTAGTTTGCTGAAGCATTCACAGACTCGGCGTCCGAGCTGCCGAGACTACGAGTACCAGTCCGATTTTGCCAATCGGAAAACCTCTGCGACCAATCTTCGTCGAAACGCTGACGAATCTTCTCTCGCCAGTCGATTTCCTCACCTTCTGTTAATTCTGGCATTACGGATTCGTCTGATGTATCAAGCCACTTTAGATGTCCCTCAATTTCATAGTCCATTCCATATTCCGGCGTAGAGTGGCGAAACCGGTACTCCGTTGGAATCCAAACCGATCGTTTTGAATTAACTTTCCATTCTTCCCAATTGACAAGATGCACGCAAATAATCGGACCGGGATCTTCGATATCCAAATTGCCGAAATGGATGATCCGGGTGGGACAATTGCCTTGTCTTGGATCAAATAAGAGTTGCACTCGCCACAATTGCCTGGCCCATTCGGATTGGATCGTTCCGTCTTCTAGTTTTGTTGCTCGCATGAAGTCCAGATCGTCAAGCAAGCTTCGGCCATAGCTAATTGTATGAGACTTCCCAGTGCTTCGATCAACACGCGGTGCGATCGGGCGATAAAAGGGAAAGTCATGACCGATAGGATATCGAGGGATCTGACTATCATCAGGGTCCATCGCCAAATCCTCAACAAGTTGCCCAGAATACCGTCCAAAAGCTTCACCACCCTGCCGCCGCGCTCGGTGGGTGGGGGTCTTGAGGTATTGCACCCACCTTCGCTGATTTTCATTTGCCCCAACGAATCTCCCAATTTCACCGGTCGCGGAAAACCGCCCGCTGCTACCGCTTCTGCGATCCTCACAGAAGAGGTAGATCGTATCCACGTCGCGTCCATCAAAATATGAACTGCATTTTTCTCGTATGACAACCGAGTATTCATCCGGAAGCCCAAATGGGGCGACGGCAAAATCTGTGAGACAGTCAACCGCCAAACGCTCAACGCTGTTGGTGGCAAGACCTTGTGCATTCACAAACCCAAGAGATAGAGCCCAGATGATCAAGAGAGCAAATAGGCGCTTCATAACGTCAACCTCCACGAATAGTTTTCTGCTTGACAATCCGTTAATCAATTAAAATTCTCTGGGCATGGAGTATTGATATCAATATTTGGAATATCTACTGGATTCACTCCTTGATATGAGGTGGGAGTGTCACATATCGGACCACCCATTGTTGGTTGACAGGTACAGGCTCCGCCCGTCGCGCAATAGACAGTCCAGCCGCCGTCAATCCCATACCCCTCTTCAACTTGCCTAGAGTTGTCCCAAGATCCGGTATAGCCAGCAGCCAGGTATGGGTTCGGACACCAAGGCTGTCCCGTGACAGGGTGGTTGGGAAGACAATTTCCTGTACAGGCCGAAGGTGTGACCGGTAAGCATTGACTGGTTCCGCCGGTAAATTCATAGCAGGTCTCCGCGCGTGCACTGGTAACGGTCAGTACCAACAAGCAAATTGACAGCAGGGTACGCATGGGTTCAATCCTCAAAATTCATCGACGTGGAAGAAATAAGAAACACAATCTACTCGAGCGGATCTAGCGCGTTGGCTTTTCCCTGCTCTATTAATTGCCGGTTCCGCTCACGATTCAATTCACGAAACGTTTCCTGTGCAAGATCGCTCCGACCGTTGGTGAAAACGCGACACGTACCAACAATTTCCCCATCCCGAATCCAGTTTATAGTGACCTCTTCAGTGGATTGAGTGTCTCCCTCAATCACAAATGTCACGGCTTGAAGCAGTGCGTCTCCAGAGAGAGATTTTCGTCGTATCTCTTTTAGCGAAAGACCATTTGCAGGGCTCGCAATTTCACAAGTCAGATCGTTCACTTCACGCCAGGACCTAACCACAACGAAAAATTCAGTCTGATTGTCATCCTGTGCGTTACGTCGTGCAAATACGATACTCGGCTTGACTGCCACAGATGCCGAATTAATTACTTGGAGCGAGTACTCATGAATTTTGCCAAGATATTTCACTTGAATCGGGACCATTAACTCCGCTGGCGCCTTTACATCTTTTACCCCCTCAACAAGCTCGCACCTATAGATATTTCCCTTCTCTTTTTCTTGGCGGTCATAAACTAGTTTCATAAACGGGTTCAATGACTTCACTTCAAAACCGGAGTAATCGAATACAGACTTGACCACCAGTTCGCCACCTTGGACATCTCCCGGTTCGAGCAACATTGCATTTGGAGATACGTTAAACGCAGCAGCGACAATCGACTCGATGACGCATGTAACGGCCGGAGATCCTTCAAACGAAATCGTCACACGCTTTGCGAATCTCCCCACCTCAGTGGGGGTAATCCTTAAATACACCAACAGCGTCTCTTTTGTATTGATCTCAAGGCTATTGGCTATTGCTGCCATACACCCACAAGACACTTCAATGTTTTTGACCGTGATCTTTTTGTCACTGATGTTTTTGAGTGGAACTCCAATGACTTTTTCTTTTCCCGATTGCATGCGCGGAATGGTTAGACGATGAAACTCTTCGGTGTCGGTCAACTCCACCGAGTTTGTCTTTATTAAATCGCTGGGAGGCTTGAACTGCACACCAGTGGGCTTGAGTGCTCGATCGCGTCCAGGTGGTTCTGCTTCCTGAGCC
This sequence comes from Stieleria tagensis, assembly GCF_024129865.1. Taxonomy (GTDB): domain Bacteria; phylum Planctomycetota; class Planctomycetia; order Pirellulales; family Pirellulaceae; genus Stieleria; species Stieleria tagensis. The sequence goes on from NZ_JAMYFE010000037.1 coordinate 76,425, forward strand.
AACGCATGATAGGAACTGACAATTACGATCAAAAAGAATGCGTTCAAACGAATCATGGCCGATCCAGGTTAGATTACGCGATCAGCGGAGGAGTCTGGCTAATTCGGTCAATTAGCCTCACCGCCCTTTCGATGGTAGCGAACCACCCCCCCCGTGCAACATTCGGACTGCAAAGATTCAAAAATATCTTTTTCAGTTTATCAGCGCCGCACACGATACGGCTGATCGTTACCTGAGCATCGACCTCTCGCTGACCTGAAAATGTCATTTTTTGAAACGGCTCGACATTAGAGCTGACGCCTCTGCAGTTCCTGGCGAACCTTTTCGACGGCTGTCTTCAGTCGCGAGACAAGAACGTCATCCGTTTCGTATCTGCCCGCCTCGGTACCGCGTTCGATGTTAGCTGTAATTTGCTGAACTTCTTTTGCGCCCAGGTTCGCCGCGATGCCTCGTAACCGGTGCGCCGCCTGAGCAAGTTCGTTTAAGTCCTTCATTCTGAGCGCGGATTCCATGGCCTCGATACAGGGTTCGGCACCGTCGCGAAACTGATCGACCACGAATTTTAAGATGACTTGATCATCCATCAATCGGCCCATCGTGTCCGCAAGATCTAAAACGGGTGCGGTCGCCGGTGCGGTCGCGACGGAGTCGGTGGTGGGGCTGCTAGCGAGTGGATTGCCCGTTCGAATCGCCTCAATCGTTTTGAACAGTTCCTCCACATCGACGGGTTTGGGCAAACAGGTCGTCATACCGGACTGCAAACATTCATGACGGTCTGATTCGGACCCCCGAGCACTCATTGCTATGATCGGAATGGACCTCCCGGCGTCGATTTCGCGGATCGAGCGAGCGGCTTGATGGCCATCCATCACCGGCATCTGCACGTCCAGTAGCACCACGTCGAACGGTTGAGCACGAAACAAATCGACCGCTTCTTGACCATTGCAAGCACTGACCACCTCACATCCGCGTCGTTTCAACAATCGGCCGATGGCCCGCTGATTGGCGGGCACGTCGTCGGCCAGCAAGATGCGAATCGGTGGCATCGTCATAGGAGAGGTTCCGTGTTGATAGCTGTGAGGGTCGCCAAGGTGACTTCGTTGGCCGTGTCATTGAACGAAAGGTTGTCGACCAAAGTATGCATCAACATTAATCCGCGGTCTTTCCCGGCGTCAAAACGATCCCGCAAATCGAATCGATTACGGCTCGCCCAATCGAATCCATTGCCTTGATCGCTGACCGTCATTTTAGCGTAATCGCGATGAATCTCGGCGTCGACCAAGACGCGGCGGTCACGGAATTCTGGTTGTCGACCTCGACGTTCTATCACTCGATTCAATTCTGTTTGCGAATGCGAACGCCGTAGCTGTGCCAATTCGTCTTCACAGATCTCCAGGTTACCGTGCAGAATGGCGTTGGAAATCGCCTCCTCCAGCGCCGTACAAGCACGGATCCGTTGCGACGGGATTCCCAATTCCATGCTGGACATCGTCCGGTGCAACAGGTTGACGATGGAAACGATCATGAACAGGTCATGATTCAATTCAAATCGAAATGCACCCCCCAACATTCGCTTCCCCGCAAAATTGCGACAGCGATCGGTCATCGCGCGGTTGACCAAGCGCTGGACGGTTAATACCAATCGTTCGGCTAATTGTGATTTAGGGACATAGCTGGATGCACCAACCGCGAGCGCCTCGGCGGCAACTTCCTCGTTCCCAAAGGCGGTCATCAACAGCACCGGGATGCGTGAATGATGGTCACGTAGCGTTTGAACCAAACCTAATCCGTCCAGTCCTGGCATCACCAGATCGGTGACCACCACGTCGACACCCTGTTGCTCAATTCGTTTCAAAGCGGCATCGCCGTTCCATGCATATTCCACGTCGCAGCAAAACTGTTTTTGCAGCAAGCTTCCGGCCAAGTGTTGGTCCGCGCTGGAGTCGTCAACAATCAATATGACAGGTTTCATGGTCCTGCTTCCCAAAGTGTGTAGGTCATCGGTGATTGCAGACCCAACAACGCAGCAGCCGTGCCCGATCCCTATCGCAGTTTGGGGTTTCCGTCGTAAGTCTTTACCGAGCCACACTCTAGGAACGGCAGTTTTGTTCGATACAACCTTGCATCCCCTGGGGGGCACGAGTCGCCATTGCGGTCACCGGATGACCAAGCTGACATCAACGCAACCAGGCCCTCGAAAACTGGCGAGTTGAATGGAGTGGATGAAAAGAAAAAACGCATCGGTTGAGAACAACCGATGCGTGGGGTTGGGAGCCGAACGTGTTTCGGTACGGGCGGGCGCTGTTCCAGATAGTCCGCCCCAATGCGATCAAGCCACGACGGCTTTGGTCGCCAGGAAGTTGATGCTGCGTTCGGCGAGTCGCGACAGGTCACGGTTGGTTCGCCCTTCTTCATCAAGCGTCTGCTGCAACAGGTCGGCTGCTGAATGGTTGCCTAACTTGTCGGCAAACGCCCGTGCAGTGCCGTAAGCTGCAATCTCGTAGTGTTCCACCCGCTGCGCCGAAGAGATCAAGGCGGCGTCGAGTACGTGCGGCTCGATATCGCTTTTCATCAATTCTTCGCCCTCATTGATGATCCCTTCCATCGCCATACAGCGGTGCCCGCCCGGTTGAAACTCCAGTTCTTTGAAGATGGATTCCAGTCGTTCAAGGTGCTGTGTGGTTTCCTCACGATGCTTGGCGAAAGAGGCCTTGAGATTTTTGTCAGTGGCCGCTTCTTGCATTTTCCCCAGTGCTTCAAAGGCCTGCTTTTCAGCGCTATAGATGTCTTTCAGTTCATGGACAAACAATTTGTGTAGTGAATCAAGATTCATAGTTCTTCTCCGGTTATTGGAAACTGGCCGATGCCGGGCACAGCATCGGCAGGCACAGCAAATCAGGCGCGCAGCAGACGGTGGAACGGTTCACCGACTGAGCAGCTAACAGGTCTTCACAGGCCGCACATTCCATTCCAATCATCCCCGCAATTCGGTTTTGACAGGCCAACACCTGACCGGAAATTTTGCTGACACCGAATGTGTTTCACACTTGGCACGCGAATTGCTTTTCCTGCACGTCGACCAAATCCCTGTTCAATACCGGCATGTTTGCAAGCGGTCTGACAGGACACATCGCAAGTGGAGCATTGACAATGTTGGCGGATCACACACAAACAATTGAGTTTATGGCCGGCCCGATGGACGGCCACCGTGTCCTCTGCAGTCGCAGTGCTGCGCCGCCAATGATCGCGTTTCGATCCGCGATTCACGCCGGTGAAAGCTCAACGGTCAGCCAATTGGTGCGTCTGTTGCTGTTTCGCGGGCATCCTCAGCCCGATGTCATCGCGGTGTACGAACTGGAATCGCTCGCTGGCGAAAACGTGTACCGTTACCTTCGCAGTGTGTTGGAGACTGACGCTACGTTGGGACCCTCGGTGGAACTGGTCGAAAGCCAACCAGCCTGATCGTTCCCAAGACACTTTACCGCGACTGCGGTTTGGCAATGGTGAACAGGAACCGACTGCCATGCGGTTGATTCGGTTCAACCCAGATTTTCCCGCCGTGATTGATCACAATTCGTTGACAAAACGAAAGACCGATCCCTGTACCCGCGACACCGGTCGATTCATGGACTCGGACGAACGGGTTGAACACCTGTTGCCGGCTTTCGCTGGGGATTCCTAAACCGTTGTCTTCGACGACGACTCTCCAGCATTGCTCTTCGTGCTCGCAAGCAATCTGAATCTGAGGCGTCCGGCTGGGATCATGATATTTGATCGCGTTGCCGATCAGGTTTCTCAGCACCTGTCGGATTTGAACCTCATTGCCAATGATCGTTGGCAACGCATCATGTGTCACGACAGCCGACGTTTGCTCAATCTCCGACTTCAGTAAATGCAACACCCCGGCCATCAGCGTTTGCAGGTCGATCGGTTCAAACTGGCCCCCGCTGTGTTCGACCCGCGAGTAATCCAGCAGATCGGTGACCAGTTCGGTCATGTTGGCGATCGCCGTGTTGGCATCCGCGATTGCCTCTAGAGAATCGCTATCCAGTGTTTCTGCGTAATCTTCGTGAATCAGACTCAGACAGCAGGAAACGATATTCAGCGGCGACCGAACTTCATGGGCGATCGTATGAGCAAAACTTTTCAGTTCATCATTGCTGCGTTTCAATTGATCCGCATAGGCCGATAACTTTTGCTTGTTTTTCTTTCGCTCGATGGCATAGCGGATTGAACGCAACAGGATCTGGCTTCCGATATCGGTTTTGACCAAAAAATCGTCCGCGCCCTGTTGCACCAATTCACTGGCGAAATCCAAATCGTCTAACGAGGTCAGGACAACGGTTGGCAGATGCGGTACCGCTGCGATGAACCGAGACAACGTTTCGCTGATGGCGCTGTCGGGCAGACTAAGGTCCAACAGCACCGCATCAAACGGTTCAGACGATGCCAGTTCGATCGCAGCAGCCAACGTTTGCGCCTGAGTGATCTCGATCTTCGATAGTTTGGCCCTCTTGAGATGCCGCTGTACCAAGTGGGAATGGGTTTCATTGTCTTCGACCAACAACACGCTCAAGGACTGTTTTTGGGGCACGCAATCAATTTCCTTCTGGGGGTTCGTTCCAAACGCCCCAATACAAACAGAGGTCGTTGACGAGCTGTCGGAACCGTTCGAAATCAACCGGTTTGACGACATAGCTGTTGGCGTGATACTCATAGGCCTTGGCCCGATCGGACTCGGCATCCGAGGTCGTCATCACGACCACTGGAATCACTCGCAATTGTTCGTCTTGTTTAATACTGGCCAACACCTCGTGCCCGCTGATCTTGGGCAATTTAAGATCCAATAGAATCACATCGGGATGCGGCTTGTCGGCGTGTTCCCCTTCGCGACGAAGGAACGCCAATGCCTCGGCACCATCGGCGGCTCGAAACACCTGGTTTTGCACACGAGCTTTTTTCAGACTGCGCATGACAAGATGGGCGTGATTGTCGTCGTCTTCGACCAACAAGAACGTCAGCAAATGAGGGGTCATGAATTTTCCTTCGTAAAACAGCACTAACGTTTCGGCAGCTCGACCCAGAATGTGGCGCCCTGGTTGGGCTCGGATTGCACCCAAGTTTTACCGGCGTGCATGCGGACCGTTTTGCGCACCGACGCCAATCCCAATCCGGTGCCCTCTTTGGTATTTTCCAAACGTTGGAACAAACCAAAGATCTTCTCCTGATAGTCCGCTTCGATCCCCGGCCCATTGTCCCGCACAAAATAACGGACCGTCTGCGGTGACTCGGTCGCCCCGACCTGGATCAACGGATGTTCGACGTCGCCGGCGTACTTGATGGCGTTGGTGATCAGATTATCAAACACGCGTCTCAGATCGCTCTCGTCGGCTTGGATTTTGGGCAGGTCGTTGGCGATCTGCAACTTGATGTTCGAGCTTTCCAAACGATCCGACAGATTTTCGGCAAGTTCCGTCAACAGGGCATTCACATCGACGAGCGTGTAATCGAGCGGTTTGCGGCCGATTCGACTGAGTTCCAAAAGATCGTCAATGATCTGGCTCATCTGATCGGTTGCGACTTCCATCCGGTTGGCCGAATCGATCACATCCTCGTACGCCTGGTCGTCGAGGTCTTCTTTTAACAGACCCAACAATCCTTTGCAGGATACCAATGGCGATTTCAAATCATGTGAAACCGTGTAAACGAATTGTTCCATCTCGTGCGTCTTGTCGGTCAGCGCATCATTGAGTCTGGCTAATTTTTTGGTTTGTTGATACAGCGAGCGACGCATCTCGTCGAGCGCCTCGGCGACCTGTCCGACTTCGTCATGACCGACATTGGGAATCGGTCGCGACAGATCGCGGGCATCATGAATCTCGCGGGCATAGGCCGCAAGCTTGCGTAGGTTGCGAGTAAACCGATCACCGATGACAAACGAAAACAGCAGACTGGCGGCGATTCCCAACACACTAAATGCCAACAATCCGTAGCGTGCCGTGCGATAGGCGTTGCCACCGTCGCGTTGCAGTTCGTTGATTTCAGCCTCACTCGCAGCCACGATCGCATCGAGCAAGGTCTCGCTCGCATCCCCAAGCGGCCCACCGACGGAATAGGCCAAGTGAAATACCAAGTAATTGCCGCTCTCGCCCATCAGATCGCGAATTTCGTCGGCCTGTTCAACGTAGCGTGCGAACGCGGCGGCAGCGGATTCGACCTGGGCCTTGTTGTCTGGACCGGCGATCGCGGCCAATTCATCGAGTTGTTCACGGACTTGATCGCGCAGCGGTTGAACGCGTGTTTCGAATTCTCGCACCGAATCGGAGTCGGACGCCAAAATCAGATTCTTTTCGATCCGTTGCAGCTGTAAGGCCAGCAGTCGGATTTTAGCGATCACCGCCGCCGGATCGCCCGTGTCACCGCTGGCCGCAGCACTGGCCGCCGCAACCGCCGACAGTTGCTCGTCCAATTCATCGACCGCTTTCCGCGCCAGCCCGACCGACAACTCTCTCGCCTTGACGTCCGAATTCAACCGCGTCATCTGCCGCAATTCGTTGTGATTTCGTTGCCACTGTTCCCATTCGTCTAAGAACTGGTCCAACAAATCACGGGTTTCATCGGTGACCAGCGGTCTCAATTTCGCCTCATTCTCGGCCATCTCATCGAGTGTGGCGTCGATCATGTTCACATGCCGTTCCATCTCCTCCTCGCTTTTCGCCAGGATCATGTTCTTCTCGGCACGTGTGATCGCGACCAGCTCCTGCTTCATCAGCGATGCCAGTTTGGATTTGGCCGTGGTGATATACACGATTTGGTTCAGCCGGTCATTCAACAGCTGCATCCGTGTCAAACCGCTGATCGCGATCAAGGCGGCAACCAATCCCACCACCGCCGTCGTCGCGAATAGTTTCCAGCGAATTGGCATCGCGCGACGCAAGGGTTTAGAAGACTGGTTGTTCATCGGCGTCGCCGTCGGGGGAAACATGGTGTTCAACCGACAATCCGTAGGTGCGAATCTTGTTCCGCAAACTGCCCCGGCTGATCCCCAGGTCGGCAGCGGCCTTGGATTGATTGCCTCCGGATTCCTGCAACACCCGCGCGATCAGATAGCGTTCCATCATTTCTAACGTTTCCGCATACAGATCCGTGGATTGGGATCGACGGCGTTGATCAACGAACGTGGCCAGATCGCTATGGGCGGCTGTCGGTGGCGAGGATTCCGTTGGCAACGCCCCGTCCTGGCCGGTGCCGCTGTGGTCGCTGGGTCCATCACCGACGATTGCATCGGGCAACGTGTCGGGCAACAGCACCGGCCCGCTGGCTTTCAAAACCGCTTTGCGGATCACCGACTGCATCTCACGAATATTGCCGGGCCAATGATATGCTTGTAGCAATTCCGACGCCTCGGGCGCGATCCCTTGGATGACCTTGCCTGTTTCGCGGCTGTACCGCACCAGCAGGTATTCGATCAAGCGCTCCCGGTCCTCGGCTCGATCACGCAGCGGCGGCAGATCGATGCGGTAGCCGTTCAAACGATGGTACAGGTCCAGCCGAAATTCGCCATCTGCGATCATCTGGTCGAAATCCCGATTGGTGGCGGAAATGATTCGCACATCGGTTTGAATGGTTTCACGGCCGCCGACCCGTTCAAAGGTCTGTTCCTGTAGCAACCGCAGCACCTTGCCTTGCACCGCGGGGGCCATGTCACCGACTTCGTCCAGAAACAACGTGCCACCGTCGCACTGTTCGAATTTTCCGACGCGACGTTGATCGGCACCGGTGAAGGCACCTTTTTCGTGCCCAAACAATTCGCTTTCCAACAGCGTTTCCGAAAGCGCCGCGCAGTTGACCGCCAAGAACGGCTTGTCGGCGCGCAGACTGTGTTGATACACCGCGCGGGCGACCAATTCTTTGCCGGTGCCGCTTTCACCGCAGATCAACACTGTGACCTCTTGTTTGGCCACGCGACCCACATCTTTGTAGACCTCCAGCATCGACGCGCTACGGCCGATCATCGCATCTTGGTCGCCATCGGTTTCCGCGACGTCGTCGTAGCCGCTGACCATCCGCACCGGAACCTGCATCATCCGTCGGGCTTTGACCGCGCGTCCGGTGACCTCTTGAACTTTGGCCATATCCAGCGGTTTAAGCAGGAAGTCATAGGCACCCACGGTCATCGCTTCGATCGCAATGTTGCTGTCGTCGGAAACGGTGATGAAGACGATCGGTAATTTTGGGTCCAACGAATGAATGGTTTCGGTCAATTCCAAACCGGACACATCCGGCAGTTTGACATCCAGAAACAACACATCCGGTTCCAAGGTCTCGATCGCCTTTAGACCGGTGTCAGCCGACGACGCACTATGAACCTGTAACCCCAATGTCTCAAGCGCCGCGGTGATCAAACGCTGTACCATCGGGTCATCGTCGACCACTAAAACCTTCGTCATGGACGTTCCTTGTTACTCGTTCGCATCGCACATGCGTCCCGGCGACAGGTCCGGTGGGGGGCGGTCGGCTGCGTCCGCGGCGGTCGATGTACGAAACGACAGGCGGAAATGCTTGAGAAAATATTCTATCTAGAGCCTACAGCAAGGCGAAGCCGAGGAAGGCTGGTCACCGACGTGCCAAGGTGGTCATCCGACGATCAGTCCAACGGGCGGTCTGGCTTTGCTCGTTCCATCACGGTTCACACCCGAGAGGCTCGATAAACCACCGCGTTTTGACTGAATTTCCAATCGGTGATCCAGTTTGGCACGCGGTGAGCACACGTTGTTCTTCTGCTTAGCGTCCTCTGGCGTGCCTGCCTTTCACAGGCCCCAGACCGTTCGCCGAGTGCCTTTTCTCTACTTCTCTTCTGCAGTCGAAACACCATGAACTCGCTCTTTTCAAACACCGTCGCCCGGAATCGTTTGCTTTGCCTCGCGGCAATTGCCTGTCTTTGCATGATGCCCACGGCCAGCCCCGCCGACGAGACGGAGGCCTACCAACCGCCCGATCAAGCCATCGAGCTGGACATTCAAGACGAACTGAAATCGAGTTTCGGATGGATGTCACCCGATATTCGGGCCCGAGTGATCGCCGGCCGAGTCACGTTGCGCGGCGAAGTCCCCAGTTTTCAAAAACGGATGCGTGCCGAACAAGCCACCAAGAACGTCGCCGGGGTCCGGCATGTCACCAATCGCTTGCAAGTCGAACGACCGCCGTTGCAAGCCGCCCGCAGGTCAACGGCCAAGCGATACAATCAAGACAGCCCACGCAGCACGCGGCTGATCGCACTGACCCCGGCCAAACAAATTTCCGGAACCGTCGATCTATTGGCGGGTGAAAAATTAGTTGTGAAAGATTTTCGCAACCGATCGATCGAGACCACCGTCAGCCGTGTCACGGAAGTTACATTGGACGGCCTAGACAGTGAACCCGATCGGTTGGGGCACGGGATGTTGGTGTTCGTTGATGCCCAACGCGTCGGTGGCAAATGGGTTGCCGAAACCGTGGCCGCCCACTCAACCAAGTAACAACCTCTTTCCACCCCGCGAGCCCAGCATGGACCCAATGACCGTCGGCATCACTTTAGGGTTGGTGCCAACGATTGTTCTGCTGGCGTTGTTGTGGTGGATCGATCCGACTCACTTGCGTTCCCCGCGGATTTGGATCGCATTGGTGACCGGGATGCTGATCACCGCCCCGGTATGGGTTCTCGAAACGGTGGTCGATAACTGGGCGACGAACATCACCGGTGCCTACGCCAAACTGTTCGTCGTCGAAGTGCTCGGTGCAGCGGTCGTCGAAGAACTGGTGATCGCAATCGCCTTGCTGGGACTGGTTTTCCTGTCCAACAAATGGGCGGACACACCACGGCGGATCGTTGCAATTGCAGTCGCGATCGCAATCGGATTCACCACGATCGAAAACATGCTAGGCGTCTGGTCGACCGATCGCCCCACCAAGATGGGCATCAGCCGGTTAATGACCATTCCTTGCGGGCATGTCTCTCTGCAGCTGGTGATGGGCTATTTCGCTGCACGGGCGCTACTGGAGACACGTCATCGCGGACGCTGGGCGGCGCTGATGATTTTGGTGCCGATCCTGATCCATGGCTGGGGCGACTACTCTGAAAACCTGTTTCAATACGAAGCCAACTTGGATCCGGACTCCGATGCGACCAAGCACCTGTTTTCCTGTTGGATCCTGGCACTCGCCGCTTACGTCGCTGGCGCAGCCGCCGTGTTGTGGCGACTGCGCTGGCGAAAACATCCGTCGTGATTCTTCAGCGAATCATTTTCGAACGATGACCAACCAGTCCTCGTCGGCGTCACTGGGCGGGTTGCCCAGTGAAACGCTGCCACCGCCATCGACGGATTGGACGGAACCGCTGGCAAGTTCGCCGCCGCTGCGAGGATTGAACCAGCTGACGTTGTATTTGCCACCGGCGGCCGTCAAATCCAACTCTTTGTTTCCGCCGTCAGACAGATAGACCAGGTAGACCTCGTCCGCTTTGGCAAAACAATAGTCGGTCGGATCGTGATTCGGATTGCCGACCAGTTCATCGGCGTTTTTCATTTCCCAAAATGGGATTTCATTGTCAGCAAAGAAATTGATCGCGATTCGACAGTAGTCCCAGCTTTGATCGCGGCTGCGCCAATCCTCGCAAACGATGTCATTCTCGGCGAACTTGTAACCAAAGTAGTATTCATTACCAGCACCGCCGGCCATGAGCGTGCCCCACAACGTTTGTTTGCGAACCTTGTGTTGGGTGTAAGCCATTTTGCCGGTGGAATCATGGCCGTCAAAACCTTTGTATCCCAAGTCCGGACACTGCGCGTGAGCAGCACTGCCGGATTCATCAAAAGCCACGATCCATGGCTTGCCGGCTTTGTCTGACTCGGTCACCCACTTCACCGTTTGCGCGTGAGTGGTTTCCAAGCTGCTGTTCTGCAGCGACACGCCTGTCAGTTTGGACCGGTCGCCCAACAGTGGCCGGTACACTTGATCCTGTTGACCGGGAAACGTGTGCACGACAATGTTGTGGTCGTAGGCATCGGTTTGGGCGATGTAGTCGATCATTGCTTGAATCTGCTCGGTCGACTGAGTGTTTTCTTCACCCAAGTTCCAGTTCAACGCCAGGTTGTGTCCGAAGCGGGCAATCAATTCGCGGCAATACAGTTTTCGCTGCGTGCCCAAATTCCCGCCGTCCAGACTCTCGGCGACAAATCCTTTGCCTTTGCCACGAATGTGATCGTCGTTTTCCGTCTCTTGCATTTTGAAGTGCAGGTACATTCCCAGCGCGGTCCCGTGATCAAACACGATCGACCATTGATCCAGCTTGCTACAGTCGTAATGCAGTTTGTCGTCACGATCGATGAACGGCCAAACATTGTCGCCGTCGCCACCGGCGTTGTAGGTCAGGAAAGAAAACGCATTGCAGCCTTTGCCGGATAGATAGTTGATCGCACCGATCAGCCCCTTGCCTTTGCCGTCACCCCAAGTCGGATCACCATCGCGCCAGTCTTGCAGGTGCGGTGACCAGGTCTTGATCGGCGCCTTTTTCAGATTACCACCGAGGGTGTTGTCAAAGTCTGCGTAGGCCAGCAAGGTTTCCGGTGCATCGGCACCGGCCTTGAGAAAGTATTCGCCCGAACCGGCGAACTGCAGGTAATGTTTGCCGACATAATTCAGTCGTCCATGGGCTCGCAAATCGCGGCCCTGCTTGTCACTTTCGGCAACTTCGATGACGCCTCGCTTGTCATCAAACGCGGCCAACGGTTTGGAGGCCGCCTCGGCATCGAGCGCCGCACCAGGGCCTTTGTGGAACGAAACCTGATAGCTCCACTTTCCGGCTTTGTCGGGGGCAAAATGGGTTCGCCAGACGGTACCTGAATCGGCCGACGTGTTGGCTGCGTTCCCGTCGGCGGCAAAGTAACCTGGAATCACGTACTTGCCACCGTCGGGGTGCGTGAACGTCGTCGTCATCCGGTAGTCGGTAAAGGGATTCGGCGCGTTGTCTTTTTCGTCGGCATAGGGTCCGCTCAGGTCTAGCGTCAGTTTGTGCCACGTTTTGGGTTCGCCACTGATTTGAACCGATCCGTCACCGTCGTCACCACGCGGTGTTTGTTGTGGTAGATCGCTGACGTTCTTCGTCGGACTGATGTCACTGGCCTTGGAGTCGGCTGCTGCTGTGGCCTGCTGAGCCAACTCTTTCATCACCGGTGCGACCAATTGGCCGGTGGCCTCATCGGCCGGGGCAAAGGCCACCGCGGACCATCGGGCACGGCTGAATTCCTGTCCGTCTTTGCTGCCGATCGTCGAGGTGACTTTGATAATCGCCCCTTCGGTGATCACGATGTCCTGCCAAGTCTTGTGAAAGTCGGACCCTTCTTCATAGGTTTGCTTACTGAGCGGGTTGGTGTATTCACCCACGGTCTCGCCATCGATCGCCAACACGTACATCGATTGACCATCGTTTTCGCCGATCGTCCGCAGTGTGACGTGATAGCGCCCCGATGGAAACGGAAACGTCCGTTCGGCGGTCCCTTGTTTGTGCTGATCGGGATTGACCGCCATCCATTTGTTGTCGTGCAGGTAGTAGCCACTGCTTTGACTCTCAGCAAACATCGGCGCGGGCATCGCCAGGTCGGCTGCTTTGGCGGACTGGTTCTTTGCCGGTTGAGGTTTCGCGGCTGGAGGTTTCGCATTGGTGTCACTGGCAACACTTGCCTGTGGCGCTGCTGCAACGACTGGAAACGCCGCGGGCAATGTGCCAGATTTCAGCACCGATCCTGGACCGCCATCTTCCGGCCGTTGAAACTCACGATTGGTTGTCATGAACCACTTGTCGAATTCGAATCCGTCTTCGCGCATCGAAAACGCGATCGTGTGCTCGCCGGGTTCGTCGATCTGTAAAAAGATCTTGTGTGGCTCTCCGCAGTGTTGCTTTTCAGTGCGTTGATTGCTGTCCCATCGCCAACTGTTTTTGCCTTGGCACCACTGCAAACGTTGTCCACTCTCTGGCCATTGGCCGTCGATGCCGACGTGCAATCCGTTGTCTTCCGGTCCGGTCGAATAGGCGCGAACCCAGACGTAGTACTTGCCCGGCGTGCTGAAGTTCACCTTGTAGTGCAACACGGCCATCTGGCCGGCGGTCGGTGAAAAATTGGTGCCTCGAATCAGCTTGTCCGCGTGAGTCCGTCGGGTGTCGGGCAGGATCTCCAAATAGGCTCCACCGCTGGCACCGGCGACGTGGTTGGGGTCTCCATCGGGCGTGACCGTCGGCGTGCTGTCGGCATTTGTCAAATAGAACGCGCGTTTATCAGTCGCCGTTTGCTTGAAAAAATGCTCCGCTTCGACCGCCACCAGTCCGTCTTTTTCAGCGAAGACGACGTTATCATCGACGATCGGATCTTGCGCCCCGAGCGACCCTGTGCTGGGCGCAACGAACAAGGTGATGACCGCTATGGCGGTCGACAAGGAAGACCAATATCTCATGAGAGTGCCCTAGGGAGAGGAAAGGGGAGGGTGGGAAAGCAATTCAAAAATCAAAGCGATGTCGCTGAGGATGTCGCGGTCGATGATGCTGCGGCCGAGAGCGCCGCAGCCACCGCTTCGGCAACTTCGGTGGTCGACGCATTGCCGCCCATGTCCGGCGTGCGGACTTGGCGCTCACGCAGCACTTGCGCGACGGCGTTCTCCAGGGTGACGGCAGCATTCAAGCAGACGGTGTTGTCATGTTTGTCGCCCAACCAGTCCAGCATCATGGCGGCCGACAAGATCGTCGCCAGCGGATTGGCGACATTCTTTCCGGCCAACTGGGGCGCGGTACCGTGGGAGGGTTGGAACAGCGCGTGGTGTTCGCCAATTTCCGCCGACGGCCCTAAACCCAGTCCACCGACTAGGCCGGCGCCCAGGTCCGACAGGATGTCGCCGAACTGGTTCTCCATCACCAAGACGTCAAAGTCCCACGGGTTTTGCACCATGTACAGACTCATCGCATCGACGTACACCGCGTCGCTATGAATGTCCGGATAGTTCTCGGCAACATCAAAAAAGACTTTGCGGAAAAAGGCCAGCGAGCGGAATACGTTCGCCTTGTCGACACAGGTCACCATCTTTTTGCCATCTCTGGGGCGACCGTTGCGGCGCTGGGCGAGACGAAACGCAAAGTCAGACACTTGTGAGGTGCCCTTGCGGGTGACCACCATTGTGTCGGTGACCACTTCATCACCAACACGGCTGCCACCGCCAAAGGAAGCGAACAGGCCTTCCAGATTTTCGCGAATCACGATGAAGTCAATTCCGGGGCCCGCGTCTCGGAGCACACCAGGAACGCCGGGATACAATTTGACCGGGCGGACCGCCGAATGAACGCCCAAGGCGCGGCGCAATCCGACCATCATCGTCGGTTGGACTTCGGTGCCGTCGGGGTGCCGAACGTCGGGCAACCCAATCGCTGACAACAACACCGCATCGGCGTCCAGACAATCCTGCAACACGCTCTGGGGCAATGTTTCTCCCGTTTCGCGATACAGTTCCGCACCGGCGTGATGCGAGGTAAACGTCAGGTCCAAGCCCGTCGTTTCCGTGATCAGCCGGTCCAGAACGATCCGCGTGGCGTCCATGCATTCAGGACCAATGCCGTCTCCAGGCAGGAGTGCAATACGATAGGAAGTCATAAGATTTAAAGGTGCGTTGAAAAAGGAACGGAATCAAGCAAGCCTGGGAAAAGGATTCACGCTGGAAATCCTCGGACCGGAAGTTTTTGTTCGGCTGACTGATAGATCGCCTCGACGACGGACAGCGATTTTAGGTATTCGCTGCCACTGGTTTCAAAGGGATCGCCGCGGCCGAGGCAATCGATAAAGTGTCGTTGGGTGGCAAACACACAGTCCCCGGCAAACCCGCGGCGGTGGACGGTGTAGTCGATGTTCTGTTCCGACCCACCGAGCGGTTGCAGGGTCAATCGACCACTCCCGTCTAAACGCAGCGAACCGCCGTTGCCTTCGACCAGTGCTTCGCCAAACGTAAACCGCGCATCGGGCGAGGTGGGTTCGTTAAATCGGTTGCCGTCCCAAAATCCGGCGGCTCCGGACGCAAATTCGAACAACACTTTGCCTGAATCTTCACCGACGATGTCCAAATTCAACTGCTGCAAGATCGCATAAACGCCATCGATCTCGCCGGCCAAGTAGCGGAAGGTGTCGACAAAGTGCACGCCGGTTTCAAACACCAGCAAACGCGGCATCTCGCGAAAGTAAGGTTGACGGTCTAGATAGGCGTCGTCCTGCCAACCATCGCCGGTGCGGCAGCGAAAGTTGATCGAATGCAATCGGTCGCCGATCGCGCCCTGATCGATCTGGCGCCGGATCTCGCGATACCAAGGTTGAAAACGAAAATTCTCGTGCACCATCAATGGCACATCGGCTGCGGAGGCCACCGCGACGATTCGCTTGGCCGTATCAAAGTCAGGCGCCAGTGCTTTTTGACAGATGATCGGGATCGAACGACTCGCCGCCTGTTCGACCAGTTGCAGGTGTGAATCCGGACGCGTGATGATGTCGACAAAGTCCGGTTTTTCTTTGTCCAGCATCGTCGCGAATTCGGTGTAGGTCGCCGCGATCCCATACTCGGACGCCGCCGCCTGGGCAGCGTCGCTGTTCTGATCGCAAACCGCAGTGATCTGGACATCGTCCATCCGCGACCAAGCATCAAAGTGAAACTGGCTGAAGTAGCCTGCGCCGACCACGACGCCTTTCAGAGTGCCCATCAGATTGCCTGTGTGATTTCGGGGATGCTAGCGGCCGATTTCTTTTCGTCCGCCGCTGGCATCAAAAACTTGGTGTAGATCAATGCGCCGATCACGATGACAATCAGCAACAGGAACATCACCAACCGGGCCTTCAGGGCCGATGCAGAAATCTTCTTCAGCGGTCGCAGCGGATTCATGAAAATCCATGCAATCATGGCCAGCACATTGATCGCGGCGGCAAAGGCAAAAAACGAATTGGCCGTTCCTGGTGACTCGGCAATCCAGGGCAGCGTGACGTGGGCGACGAAGTACGGAAATGCGACCGCACTGACCGCGGCGCCCATGTTTCCGACCATGTTCATCGCCGCCGACACCGCACCGGACCGAGAACCACCAATGTCCATGCAAAACGCCCAACTGGGGCTAAGCGTCATTTCAACCCCGAAGGTTGCCAGCGAGAAACACGCGATGAACGTCCAGACCGAATCCGATTCGGCCACCTGGGTGCACAGCAACAATCCGATCGCCCCCAGGGCATAACCGATCATCGCTGGCAATCGTCGTGACACCACCGGCATTCCCATCCGATGCAAATGCGTCACGGCGTAGCCCGACATCCACAACGCGACCGCGCCGCACAACAGTGGCAACGATGCCAAATAGGCGTATTCGTCGCCCCAGGTGTCACGCAGATAGGGCTGCAACCAAGTGATGCTGATAAAGAACGTGATGTTGCTGGCCGCATACTGAAACATCGCCAACAGCACATTGGCCGATGTCACGACCTGGATGTACGGCACCTTGGCATTCTCGCTGGCCGCCTCTTCGGCAAGCCCTTCGCGAATCAATGCCAGCTCCCCGGCATTCACCTTCGGATGATCCGATGGTTCGTCGCGATACCAAAACCACCAGACCACGCCCCAGATCAAACCCACCGCCGCATTGGCGACGAACGTCATTCGCCATCCGATCGCATCGATCAAGGACGGCATCAATACCAGCGACAACGCCGCGCCGATCCGCGCCCCGGAGTGAAAGATGCCTTGCCCGAGTCCGCGTTCCTTTGCCGGCAACCAACTGTACAGCGCTCGGGTTGCCCCGGGGTACGCTCCGGCCTCACCAACGCCGAACAAGAATCGCACCACAAGCAAACTGATGGCGGTGAAGACCGCACCGGTCATCGCTGTAAAAATGCTCCAGATGATCACGACGATCGTCAGCGCCCGACGCGGCCCGGCGCGATCACTGAACCAGCCCGCTGGGATCTGGAACAGCGCATAACCGATCGCAAAAATCCCAAACACATAACCCATCATCTGGTCATTCAGACCGGTGATGTCATTCTGCATCGACCCCTTCGCCGCCGAGATGCAGACGCGATCCATGTAGGTGTTCACCGTGTGCAAAAACAGCAGAAACACCAACCAAAATCGTTGACGCGAAGGGGCCATGTGATTCATTCAGGACGAAGTTGGGAAGTTGTTTTGCGGAAGGCGAACACTCCTAGCAAGCCCGCTACGCCGAAATCTTATCCCAAACGAAAGTTCGCAACAATAAAACAATTGCTTATGTTTGTTAGTTAAATCCTAACGTTTTGGTTGCATTTCGGCGGCGGCATCACGTAATCGCTGCAATCCCGCCGCGGTCCGCGCGGACTCCTCGCTTAGCAGCGTTTCCTGCGGCAGGTGTCGCGCGTCGATCACCCGCTGCGAACGCACGTCGAAACGCCACTGACCGTCAAACAGACTGATGTCACCGTGGATGCCACCGCTGACCCATCGGCGATTCGGCGGCGGACCGTTCTCCAGGCGACTGGCAAAGGACACGCCATCGAGTGCCAGATCAGCCGGTAGTGGGACATTCACATAATCACATAGGGTCGGAAACCAGTCGGACATTTCCACCAGATCGTCAACCACTGCGCCGGCCGCGATCCGACCGGGATGCCGGACGATCAACGGAATGTGCGTGCCCGCGTCATTCAAATCACGCTTGCCGCCAACCACTGTGCCGGCGTCGGTTTGCCGCTTGCGCCGAGTGTCGGTGCCGTTGTCACCCATGAAAATCACACAGGTCTGGTCGGCAATGCCCAGCCGATCGACGGCTTGAATGATTCGTCCGCACAGGGAATCCATGTAGCCGATCATGTGTTCCAGCGATCCAGGCTGACCCGATCGGCGCTGGTCCGGGGTTGCGACGATCGGCAAATGGGGCAGCAACATGTTGTGATGAATGTAAAACGGACGTCCCGCCGCGACCGCAGATTCCATCTGGTCGATCACATAATCCGCCAACACATCGGGTCCAAACCGCTCCGCGATGTCCGGGCGAATCATTCCATCGTGATTGAAACAGGGATTCCAATAGCGCGTTGTTTTGCCGCCGTCGCGCCAGATTTGCCACACGCACCATGAATCAAAGCCCGCATCACGACAGTGCTGGGGATGAAACTCGAGCGCCGCGAGTTGCCATTTGCCGGTGACCGAGGTTCGATAGCCGCCCTGCCGCAACACTTGCGCAAGCGTCGTAAAACCGCTGCGAAAATCAACCGCTTGCCGCGTCCCCAGGTGGACCGGCAGTACGTCGTCGTAACCATGCCGCGACACGTAGGTGCCGGTGTACAGACTCATGCGGGACGGCGTGCAGACGGGACTGGTGTAGGCTCGCGAAAACCGCATGCCCTGCGAAGCGAGTCGATCTAAATGAGGTGTCTGGAAATCACGGCT
Source organism: Stieleria tagensis (assembly GCF_024129865.1). GTDB lineage: Bacteria > Planctomycetota > Planctomycetia > Pirellulales > Pirellulaceae > Stieleria > Stieleria tagensis. Next base: position 94,893 of record NZ_JAMYFE010000037.1, read on the forward strand.
TCCATAACACCCCAGCGTCTCGTAGCCCAAATCATCGGCCAGCAGCAACAGAATGTTGGTTGCAGCGGCATCCGTTGCGGCACCTTGGGGCGGCCTACCCGACTCCGGCGGACCGGGCGACTGACCAACGATTGGTGTCGCGACCAGAAACATCACGGCCAGAACGGCGAGTGTCTTGGGGCAAGGTATCATCATGGCGGGCACTCAATCACTGGGTGTGGCTTGTTCTCGGATTCGACGTGACGCTGTAAGGTAATGGCCCCTCTCACTCGTTTCCATTGGACCAACATGAACCCATTGACCCTCCGTGTGATTTGCTGTGACGACACTCCCGAGCGGCACACACAAATCGTCACCCTTGAAATCCCCGCTGAAACGATCGAGCGACAAGTTTTGGAGACCGTCGAGCAAACGATCGAAGCCGGTGTCGAGCGGGGGCTTCACAACGCTGCCCATCATCCCGATCACGGTCCGGTGACCTATTTTCAAACCGTTCACAGCGGCGGTTTTTATGTCACCGTCGGTGCACCTGACGATCTACAAGAGTCCTATTTCGGACCCGGATCGCTGGTTGCCTTTTGTGACGACCAAGGCCCCGGCCACGGATCCCGAGTCGGACCCGAAGGCGTCCAGCGAACCCTGCGAGTGCTGAAGGGTCTGCTGCGCTAACGGCCGGTGAATTGGTGTGGAGGCTTGATCCTTGAGCGCATCGCACGCTTGCACCATTGATCCAAGAACTTGCCTGCCCAACTGGCTCTCTCGTACTCCCAGAATCGCTGGAAGTCTTCACGCATCAAATACGCCTTCACACTTCGCAAGTTGTGCTGCATCAACTCGCTCAGCTTCACCGTCTGTTTCGTTGTCAAATTCTCCGGCCGCTTGAGCAAGCACCAGCGGACAACCCAATCGACCGCCCTGAAAACGGTATCCCAGCTTGTTGCAAACACCGCCGCGGTTTCTTTCCAACTGAGTCGACGGGCCCAGTTGGCCAGAAAGATTCGGTAGCTGTAGGTCGACCGGTGCTTGCCATCGGCCCAGGGAATCCGTTCAACCTTGACACCACAATCAGGGCAGTCGACACGCCGCATTACGTACAGCAGGTAGACGGGAATTCCCCACAGCGGAACGAACTGTTGCTGACGTGTTGTGACAACTATCAATAATCCATCTTTTGGCTCGGTGCATTCTTTTTGTTTCAAAATAGCATGCGCTGAGATCCCGGCTGACACCCGAAACCAACCCACCGAACTACCAATATTCACCCATCGATTCTGCGGAAGAGCCAAAAATTGCGGACAGAAAATTTGCGAAGTCTGTCTTCCCAGCACTGAAGTTTTTCTGTCGGCTATTTTTCTGTCACTCCTCCCGCTAGTCCTGCCGCTCTGTCGAATCCGGTCGGTGTCTCCAGCCAGACCATCTCGGGCGAAATCAGGTGAAAACGTCGCGGGAATCAAGTCTGTCGGACCATCATTCTCCGAGTGGGGAACGACAACAGCTCGCCAATGAGCTCTGTCCCCAGTCATCGCTGTCCCCAGTCATCGTCGTCGGTTAACAACGGCCGAGCGTTTCACCCAGTTCGATCTCGGAGGCGGCGTTGAAGTTCGGTCTCGATTGCCGCCAATTCGTCGAGAGAAAGGTCAGTCAACTGCTCGTCCGATGGTGCCAATTCGCCAACGATGTCTCGAAGCATTTTCACCGTGCGAATCCGTTCTTCCAGTTTCCCCTCCAGTTTTCCCTCCAGCTTTCCCTCCAACTTCGCCTGCTCAGCACGCGCCCACTCGTCGCGCTCGGCTTTGAGCCGGTCGTCGTACAGTTGTCGTTCTTCGGGGTTTCTGGCGATCATTTGGAGGACTCCTGTGGCTTCGGCGAACACCGGATCGGGAAGGCGGTCGGCCAGTTCCTCTGCCGTGCAGGCGGCCGCACGGCGAAAGAAGTACAGCCATTGGTCGACTGGATCGGTGATGACCCTATTATCGCTGGGGATGACGTACTTGGGAAGCTCGAAAACGTGGACTTGCAGGCAGTCGGTCAGCGAAAGTCCGTCGGCGGTACGAAGCCCGAATGCGTGTTGCAGCCTCGGTTCGCTGCGGAACATGACCGAATCGAGCAGGCAGATGCTGATCGACGGATTCAGATCAGCGTACTGGTCACCTTCGCTAAGTTGCTCGATCAATTGCTTCGCAGCGTAGTACGCTAACCGTTTCGGCAACCCCAGCGGACGGGTTGTTTGGACTTCAATGTTGTACCGTACTTAGAAAAGGGGAAAGGGGTTTTAAATGTGTTCGTCGGTTTTCCGCGTACGCACATCAGCAATCGTCTTGATCTCAGTGGCGCTCTCGCTTGGATCAACGGACGCCCGAGATGATCTCACGGAGCCACCCAGGCAAATTAGAAAAGGGGAAAGGGGTTTTAAATGTGTTCGTCGGTTTTCCGCGTACGCACATCAGCAATCGTCTTGATCTCAGTGGCGCTCTCGCTTGGATCAACGGACACCCGAGATGATCTCACGGAGCCACCCAGGCACGGAGAATCAACCAAGGTCCCTGCGATTTAGGCGAAGGATGGTCGCCGTCATCGACCAGCTGCCGTTTCGACCCGCTCAAGGATTGTTTGGATCTTGTCGGCGGCGGCCTTGTTGTGAGTCCGTATTAAATCACCCTCGTTGATCTGCTCTATCTGTGCCTGTTCCCCGAAATCCTGGAAGGCATCTTGAATGGTTTGCTCAAGGTGCTGGCGGCTCCAAGATCGGTGGGACATCCAACCGGCACAGAACGAGCTAGCGATCATTGCGACCACCAGTAGAAAGCGAAGGCTGAATTGAAACCACCGTCGAGCACCTCGGAGTTCGTATTGCTGCGCCATTGATTTGTCTCTGGGTTCAACAGCGTGGGTTGGTCGCAGCGCAGCCTTCCGGCCGGTGCGCCCATTTGAATCATCGTCGCTGACTGACAATGTACTCGACTGGAATTGCCGTGGGAAATTCGGCTTGCGAACTTGGATTCAGCCTCTTGAAGTCGCGTTCTTATCGCAAGCGCGACGCGTCAGCGAGGGATTTAGCCGGTTGATGGGATCCCTCGCTGACGCATCGGGTGACCAACAACCCATGCCCCACGCGAAAGCGCTGGCTTCAATACTCACCTGTCGCGGTTGTGATAAAAAGGCGACTTCAAACCTTCATCCAGGGGACGGTTTTAGGAAAGTCATGGACCGGCCTACGGCAGCATCGATCACCTCACCTGCGGGTCAAAACCGGCTGCGGAGCGGGGGACCAATGGCAGCTTGGCTGCACCGTTTTCCGTTTGTCGTTGCCAGTTCGCTGGCGATTCTTGGTGTGGTGTGCGATGCACTTTGGTTCGAATCCTTTTCATCGAGTGCCTGGCGTTGGTCGATCCTCTCGGCCCTGGCGATCGCGCTTCCGTTGTCGCTGTCGGTGGCCGGTTTGACGATCGGCCGCAGTTGGTGTTGGGCCAGCAGTGCGCTGCTGTGGATCTGCTTCTTCGGCACGCTACACGCCTGGCAGGAACAAAGCTATCGCGACGCATCGGTGCTGGCATTGGTCGACCAACCATCACGTCCGGTGGTGGTCCGCGGCACGCTGTCACGAACGGTCAGTTTGCGTCCGAACCCGCTGGCGCGATCACGAGCTCGCGACCAGGTTTCGCCTTGGCAAAGCCAATTGACGGTGCAGTTGGATCAGATCCGTGGCCAGAACGGTTTCTCCGCCATCGACGGAGCGGTCCTTGTCTATGTCGATGGCGACTTGAGTGATCGTCGACCGGGAGATCGTTTGGAAATCTATGGATGGCTGCATCGGTTTGACGGTCCCACCAATCCCGGCCAACCGGATCTGCGACCGAGCTATCGAAGACGAAATTTGCATGGTCGAATCGAAACCAAAAATGCCGCCGCGGTCACACTGATCCAGGCCAGCGACCGACCCCTGGCATCGGCGGTCGCATCGATCGCGACCGCGGGGCGAGAATCGTTGCTGCGGCACTGCGATGATCGCACCGGGCCATTGGCCGTCGCGCTGGTGGTGGGCCAGCGAGAGTTTGTCGATGCAAACACTCGCGACGCTTTGTTGGCGACCGGCACGGCGCATCTGTTGTCTGTCAGTGGAATGCATTTGGCGATTCTGGTGTTGGTGGCGACGTGGTGCGTTTCCGGGTTGGGACTGCGACCGACGACGCGATTGGTGGTGATCGTCACGGTCAGCGGTTTGTATGTGGCGGTGACCGGTGGTCGGCCGCCGGTGATGCGGGCAGCGATTTTGATCGCGATGTTGCTGTTATCGACCTGCTTTCGGCGGACATCACAACCGATCAACACATTAGCCGTGGCGGCGCTGTTGTTGACATTCATCAATCCCATGAACGTGTTTGCCGTCGGCGTGCATCTGTCGTTTTTGGCGGTGATCACGTTGATGTTGGCCGGCCGACCGATCGTGCCGGGATCGATGCGAACGGAACTCGAATTGCAACAACAAACGGGATTTCAAACGTTGGTGGATGCGTCGTCCGGGCGGTTTTGGATGCACACCAAATCGGTGCTGCGATTCTTTGGCCAGATGGCTTGGTTGAGCGGCTGTGTGACAGCGATCAGTTTGCCGCTGGTGTGGTCACAGTTTCATCTGGTGTCACTGGTCAGTGTGATCACCAACGTGATGGTGTGGGGCGGTTTGATGCTGGCGTTGCCGGCCGGTGTCATGACGGTGATTCTGGACCCGATTCACAGTTGGCTCGGCGCGATCCCGGGCACGATCTGCCATCTTTCACTCGCGTTCATGTGGTGGGTGATTGAGTGGACCGAACGTTGGCCGGGGGGACATCTTTGGCTACCCGCGCCGCGGCCGCCGCTGGTGGTCGGATTTTACCTGGTGATGGCGTTCTCGTTGATTTGGCGATCCCCGCGGGCGCGATGGTTCCGCGGCGCCTGGTTCCTGGTGTGGTCACTGGGCGCCTTGTTTGTCGTCACTCGTCCGGCGGAATTGCCGGCGGAGACGCTGGAAGCAACCTTTGTCGACGTCGGCCATGGCACCAGTGTGATCCTCCGCTCGCCGACGCAGCAGGTTTGGTTGTACGACTGTGGTCGGCTGGGGAATTCGCTTGGCAGCAGTCGCGACATCGACACCGCGCTGTGGTCGCTGGGAGTGACACGAATTGACGGCGTCTTTCTGTCGCATGCGGATTCCGATCACTACAACGCGTTGCCCGGATTGCTAGAACGATTTGATGTCGCCGCTGTGATCACACCGCCGGGCCTGTTGGAAAAACAGGAGCGTGGTTTGACGGCGGTGCGATCGGCGCTCGATCGTCATCGCGTGCAGGTCGTGGAATTGGCCGCCGGCCAGAGCAGTCCGTTCATGGCTGACCCGGCAATGTCCATCATGCACCCACCGCCGGGCGGGATTCGCGGCAGCGACAATGCCAATAGTCTGGTGTTGCGATTTGACCAAGGCGACAAGACCCTGTTGTTGCCTGGTGATTTAGAACCGCCAGGGACGGAATTGTTGACGGCCAGACCGCGCCCGCCGGCCGACGGCGTATTGATGGCACCTCATCACGGCAGTTTGTCGATGGATGCCGACCAGGTGCTGGCGTGGAGCCGACCGGCCGAAACGATTGTCAGCGGCAGCGATCGTGCCGCGCGGGTCGAAATCCGCGAGATGTTGTCGGTCACCGGCAGCGGGGTCCACGTGACGGCAAAATCCGGTGCGGTGCGGGTGCGAGTGCACGCCGATGGGCACATCCAGGTGCGATCTTGGTTGACGGCACCCTGGTGAGACTCTGGTCATTTTGCGGCTGATGTGTAGGATGAAGGATTCCCAGAACCTCCCACCGCCTTGCTATCGGCCCCTCTGATTGTGTTGGAATTCCTGCACAAAATTTCAATCACCTGCTTTTTCACCAGCTATTTGGTGGCGTTGCTGCTGGAACTGACCCGGTTCGTGGGCCAGTTTCGATTTCGCACACCCGCTGTGCTGGTGATGATGGGCATCGGGCTGTTCACACACGTTAGCTATTTGTTTCTGCGCGCGGTCAACCTGCCCGTTGATGACAATCGTGGACTGCTTTCGAGTTGGGCCGAATGGTCATTGTTGCTGGCGCTGGGATTGGCCATTTGTTTTTTCATCGCCTATCTGCGGCGGCCGGACACGATCATCAGTTTTTTCTTTCTGCCGCTGATCTTGCTGACCATCGGATTGGGAATTTCGATCGGCGGCTGGGAACCGTTTTCCCGGACCGAGGCGGCTGACACTTGGCGGTCGATTCACGGATTTGCGATGATGATCGGTACGGGCGCGGTGTTGGTCGGATTCTTAGCCGGCGTGATGTACTTGGTTCAATCCAGGCGGTTGAAATTGAAACGGGCCGGATCGCCTCGATTCCGACTGCCGACGCTAGAGACACTCGACCGCGCCAATCGGCGTGCCCTGGTGATCAGCACGACCTTCGTGGCCATCGGTGTGGTCGCCGGGATGATCATGAATTTAAACCAGCACGAACGTTTCGATTGGGCCGACAGCGGCATCCTACTGAGTCTCATGCTGTTCTTGTGGCTGCTCGCTGCGACGGCCATTGAATTCATGTATTCGCCAGCCAGTCGTGGCCGCAAAGCGTTTTACATGATGCTTGCCAGTTTGGGATTTTTGCTGCTGGCCCTGATCGGTGTCGTTGTCAGTTCGCACGGGGTGAGCTGATGAAGCTGCAGATGATCGGCTGCAGCCACCATGATGCGGCCGTTGAATTTCGCGAACAGGTTTCGTTTTCGTCCGACCAGATCGGCGCGGCACTGCTGGAGTTCCGCCAGCGGTTTCCCAATGGTGAACTGGTGCTGTTGAGCACCTGTAATCGCACCGAACTGTACACCACCAGTGACGACGACGTGGCGTTGGATCGCGACGCCGTGATCGCGTTCTTGGCCCAGCAACATCATCTGTCCGCGGACGATGTGGTCGAGCAGATGATTTATCGCAGCGGCCCCGATGCCGTCGAGCACCTGTTCACGGTGGCATCGAGTTTGGACAGCATGGTGATCGGCGAATCCCAGATCTTGTCCCAAGTCAAACAGGCCTATGACCAGGCCTGCCAAACCGGTTCGGCGGGACCGCTGACGCATGCGGTGTTCCAAGCCGCCAACCATGCCGCCAAGCGCGTCCAGAATGAAACCCAGATCCATCGCCGCCGGGTCAGTGTGCCCAGCGTGGCGGTGGGCGAAGTTGTTCCGGAGGTGTTTGATTCGTTGGTCGGCAAACGCGTCGTGCTCTGTGGCGCCGGCGAAATGGGCGAAGAAACGCTGCGTTACTTGATCCAGGCCGGTGCCGATGACATTGTGGTGCTCAATCGCAGTCTGCAGCGGGCCGAAAAACTATCCGAGCAATTCTCGGTACAGTACGCGCCGTGGGCCACACTGCTGGAACAAGTCGTGGAAGCCGACCTGCTGATCGGCACCACATCGGCCGATCAACCGATTCTGACGCATGAACAATTCAAAGCGATTCGCGGCCAGCGCCGTGACCGTGTGCTGCTGGTACTCGATTTGGCGGTGCCCCGTGACTTTGAAGCCTCGCTGGATGAATTTCCCAATCTGTATCTGTACCAGATCGATGATCTGCAAGCCGCTTGTCAGCGCAATCGGCACGAGCGGGAAAAGGAATGGCCCAAAGCGCAGCGGATCATCAACGAAGAAACGCAGCGTTTCCTGAGCGAGTTGAATCATCGTGCCACCGGTCCGGTGATCAAGCGATTGCATGAGCACGCGCAACAGATCAAGCAAGAAGAACTCGATCGGCTGCTGCCGAAATTGCAGGCACTGGGCGGTGAGCCGGCGATGAAAAAAGAGATCGAGAAATCACTCGATCGGCTGGTCAACAAATTGTTGCACCCGCCGCTCTCGTCATTGAAAGAGGATGCGGCCGACGGGCATCAAAAGGGCTTGGTCAAGGCGCTACGAGAGCTGTTCCGGCTGGGCGACTAGGGCGGCGACCGCGCTGATTCTCAGTCGTCGTCGTCGTCGTCCCAATCATCATCGTCGTCGTCGTCTGAGTCGTCATCATCGTCGTCCCATTCGTCGTCGTCTTCACCAAAGTCGTCGACTTCCTCTTCTTCGTCGTCGTCGCCTAGGTCGTCGTCGTCATCGTCGACTTCTTCCCAGTCGTCGTCGTCATCATCGTCGTCGTCGTCGCTGTCATCATCATCGTCGTCGTCATCCAGATCGTCGTCGACGTCATCCCAATCATCGTCTTCGTCGTCGAAGTCGTTTTCGCCCTCGTACAGGTCATCTTCTTCGTCTTCGATGACTGCATTGGGACCATAGGTGGGCAGCAAGAACGGCTCCGCGGTGAACGGGTCCGAAGTCGACTGATTGATTGAATTTGAACCGGCGTTAGGGGCGACCGATGCGAAAGCAACAAGGCTCACGACTGACTCCTTCGTAGATGTCAAAACTTTTTAGGTCGAGTGTTCGGGATCCACTTCTTCATCTTCTTGCAACGGTTCCCAATTGATCGCCGGCAGGGCGTCGATCGAGGCCAATCCAAAAAGTTGTAAAAAGTGCTTGGTGGTATCGTAAAGGTAAGGTCGACCGAGCTCTTCACTGCGCCCGGCGATGCGAATTAAATCGCGTTCCATTAACTGTCGCAATAACTCTCCACACGCAACGCCGCGAATCGCTTCGACGTCGGCACGTGAAACCGGACCGCGATAGGCGACCACGGCCAGCGTCTCCATCATCGGCGATGATAACCGAACCGCTGCAGGTAAATGTCCCAGTCGAGCCAACCAAGGGGCATATGCCGCCCGGGTCAACATTCGGAATCCGCCGGCAACCTTTTCGATTCGCACCGAGCGGCCCAAATCGTCATAGATCTGGTTCAGTTGGCGGACAAGTGTACGAGCCTCGGTTCCATCCGCCAAGTGAGCCAATTGTGCCAGTTTTCGAGTCGTCAGTGGTGTCTTGGCGACCAATAAAACCGCCTCGGTTCGCATCCGCCGCAAGCTCGGGTTTTCCTGGTCCGCCGTCCGCCTATCCGCCCGCCCATCGGTCGGATCCTCCGCTGCAGTGCCCGTTTGATCGTTGATCCGGTTTGCAATCAATACCCCATACGGCCGCCAGACCGGCGGTCGCTGTCGCGACGCCCCTGGCGATAAACCGGCCGGGCGGCCGGCGAGTCGATGCGAGGTCAATGGAAACATAACGTCTATGGCTCGAAGCGCAACAACTGGCGGACACTACAATCGACCGTCACAATAACACCGAGACAATCGTTTCCGCTTGCTTTCCAACATCCTTCTTGGCTGACAATAGTGTCCACGTCGGTTTCTTCGTCAAGTCTGACCCCAAAATCCAACCGTCGTGGTCGAAAGTCGAAACAGGCTGTGTTCTGGGTTTGTTGTGTCCTGTGCACCCTGCTAATGGCCGGTGTGATCCTCGTCAAAGGGCATGTGACCGGTAGCGAATTTGCGCCCAGCCACTTTCAAACCCGTGACTTTTCCTTTTACGAAATCCCCTTTCTACACCTGCAAATCACACCGATTCGCCGCAACGTCGCTACCGATCCGACCGCCAGACAAATTCGCGGGGCGTCATTGATCACCGTCCCCCGCGGCAAACCACCGACAACATGGCACTTGGTTGAATTGTGGCGCGGCCCGACTGGAACCCCGGCGATCGCCGGATTGTTGACCGCCGAATTGGGATTGGAAGGTTCCCAAGGGCTGTTCTGGAAACAATGGAATCAACAGTTCCCCGCCCGCGCCTCGGTGCTGTGGCCGGTCGTCCAACGTTTGGCACAGCGTGAATTGTACCTGCTGGTCCCCGAACTACTGCAACTCGCCCGCTCCCAGAGAGGTGGTGACGATGCCACAGAGCTGGCCGCCGCGATCGATGCTTGGTTGATCGAGCAATACAGCGAACTGATCGTCGATCTACGCGCGGCCAAACGGACCGAGCTGGCCGACGAACTGCTCCAGGAAGCTGTGACCGATTACCCGGAAGCATCGCAGTTGGATTCACTGCGGAACGCCCCACAGGTGAATGAATGATCTATCTGGACAACAATGCGACCACCCAGATAGACCCCGAGGTGGTCGATGTGATCGCTGCCGAAATGCGCCGCGGTCCAGCCAACCCCTCCAGCCAACACGCGCTCGGTCGAGCGGCGAGTGACCGCGTGGACGACGCCATCATGCGGATCGGCCGCTGCCTGGGCAGCGATCTGTCGGTGCCCGGTGGCCCGCGGTTGATCCTGACCAGTGGCGGCACGGAATCCAATAACCTGGCCCTGTCGGGGCTGGGTGACAATGCACTGGCTGGCAATGCACCGACCGAAAAGACCCTGATCGTCAGCAGCATCGAACACGCAAGCGTGTTGGGGTTCGCACAGCACGCCCAAAAACAGGGTCACGACGTCCGCTATCTGCCTGTCACCGCCGGCGGCACCGTCGTCGTCGAAGCGCTCGAGTCGGTTCTGGCGCAAATCGACAGCCGTGCGGCGGTCGTGTCGGTGATGTCCGCCAATAACGAAACCGGTGTGGTCCAGCCGATCCCCCAGATTTCTGACCTCTGTCGGCGGAGTGGTGCATTGTTGCACGTCGATGCGACCCAATCGATCGGTAAACTTCCGGCAACCATCAGCGACCTGCCGGTTGATGCGATCAGTTTCACCCCGCACAAATTTCATGGTCCGGTCGGCGTCGCCGGGTTGTGGATCGCCCCGGGGATCAAGCTGCGGCCACTGCTTTGCGGCGGTGAACAACAATTGCTGACCCGCCCGGGCACGGAACCGGTGTCGCTGGTGTTGGGAATGGCACGAGCCATGGAGCTCGCGGTGGAAAACCAGTCAGCGAACTGTCGGATGATGGAAGGTTTACGCGATCGTTTCGAAGCCGCACTGGGCGGGGCGATTGCGGATCTGATGATTCATGGTCAAGACGAAACCCGTTTGCCAGGAACCAGTTGCGTCTCGTTTCCGGGCACCGATCGACAGTCGATGTTGATGGCGCTGGACATGTCCGGGGTCGCCTGTAGCAGCGGATCGGCCTGTAGCAGCGGTAGCAGCCCTCCGAGCCACGTTTTACTGGCAATGGGATGTCCCCAATGGGCGGTCAGCAGCGCCATCCGGTTCAGTCTGAGCCGCTTTTCCACAATCGCTGATGTCGATACTGCCGCCGAACGTATCCTAACTGTTTACAACAGGTTAAGTTCGTAAGAGATTGTTGAAAACTATGTGGAAAACCGACTTGAAAAATTGACAAAGTGTTTAAGAATAGAGCACCGAGGTAGCTGTGCACTGCTAACCCGAATCTGTTCTTGTGAATTTATCGCCCACCACACCGACGATCGAAACGTTTCCGCTGGAGCGTCCGTTGCTACGTCAACGAACGCGAGATGCAAAACTTGCGCGACAACGGGCTGCTGCATCGTTGCAGTTTTTCATCGGTGGCGAAGAGAACCGGCTGGCGATGTTTGTCTGCCAGTCGGACGCAATGATCGGAATGGCCCAGCCAATTTTATTGATCGGACCATCGGGTTGTGGCAAATCGACCTTGGCGTTGCACTTGGCGGCTCGCTTGGCCGCATCGATGTCATTGGGCGGTGATTCGACAGCGGTCAAACAGACTGTCGCCACCGACTTTGCCCGTGAGTATGCCGAAGCGGTGGCGGCCGACGATCTATTGCCGCTGCGTGAATCGATTGACGAAGCACCGATTGTGGTGATTGACGATCTGCATTCGCTAACCGGCAAGTCGCCAGCGCAAAATGAATTGTCGGTACGCATTGACCGTCGCATCGCGGCTGGGAAACCGACGATCGTCACCAGCAAACGGCTGCCCTCGGAAACCCGTGGTATACGCCCCCAGTTGGCCAGCCGCTGTGTCAGTGGTCTGACCATTCCGATCCACTTGCCCGCCAGTGAAAGCCGGATCACGATTCTGCGCGAATTGGCGCTGCTGCGTGGCGTGCCCTTGTCCGATGATTTGATCGGATTGCTGAACGCCGGCTTGCGACCCGAGCTATCGGTGTTGGCTCTGGATGCGGCGATCAAACAAGTTGATTTGTATTGCCGGATGAATTCCTGTCCCCCGGAAATCGCAGCGGTGCAGTCCGCCATCAATTCGGCCGGCCAGGGCGATGACATCGATTTGGGAAAAATCACTCGCGTTGTCGCAAAAATTTGGGGCCATCGCACCAAAGACCTTCGCAGCGGATCGCGTAAACAATCGGTCGTCCGCGCCCGTTCGCTCGCGATGCTGTTAGCCCGCCAAATGACGCCCAACAGTTTGGACGCAATCGGTGACTACTTTGGCGGCCGCGACCATTCCACGGTGCTTCACGCGATTCGCAAGACCGAATCGCTGCTCGAACAAGACGGTGATCTCAGCCGGATGATGCACGAAGCCACCGAGAAACTCGCTGCCTAGCTTGTCACTCACTCTGGCGTAGCGGGGCCGCCAGGTGTTTCTGACACTCTGACCGACTGGACCCTGGCGGGACCAGCGACGCTGAATTCAGCGACGTGAATGGCTTTTTTTCGCTGCTTGAAAACTATTTTGCCCGTGGAAAACCTGTCAGATGGCCGTCTGATTTCGGCCTGTGCATTTGTCTGTCGCTTCGGTCGCTGCCAGTGGCTGTGTCATTGACTGTCAGCCGATCGGGCGTTGCCTCACATTCCAGCGACAGGCCATCAACGCCTTTTCCACACCGCTGGTGTTCTTGTAAGTGTTTGAAAACAAAGACGTTAGCGTTTCAGAATGGCCGCCACGAACAGCATCTGCCGATGCATTATGATAACGACGATAAATATATAAATCACTTAGTAAGAACTGACACCCAGACAGATCAACAGCCCAGCTCGCACCGGTGCTACCGAAACCGCGGGTTTGCGTTACAACATGGGCCAAGACCCCTGCTTCTCCCAAGCTGATTGCTTTGCATCCATGAAGATCACTTGCTCACGCGAACCACTGACCAACGCCTTCTCCCTGGCCGCTAGCATCGCGCCCACTCGATCTCCCAAAGAGATCCTGCAGAACGTCAAGATCACGGCCAGCGGGGGCAAGCTCACGTTGACCGCCACCGATATGGAAGTGGGCATTCGGTTGGAGGTTGAAGAGGGTGTGGAGATCGAAACCGAAGGCACCGCGTTGCTGCCGGTGCAACGAACCATGGCGATCTTGCGAGAGAGCAATGACGAGACGTTGACCTTGGAATCCAACGAATCTGGCATCGAGGTCCGGGGGGCCCGCAGCAAGTTCACTCTGCCGGGCAGCAATCCCGACGAATTCCCACCGGTCGTGTCGTTCGACGAAGATAAATACCATGTGATTTCGTCGCGATTCTTTCGTAGCATGGTGCGGCGAACGGTGTTTGCAACCGATCCCGACAACAGCCGATTCGCGCTGGGCGGCGTGCTGTTGGAAATGACCGGTAACAGTGTCACAGCGGTTGGCACCGATGGGCGGCGACTGGCCTGTGTCGAGGGCGAGGGCGAATCGATCGGCGGGCACGAGACCACTGGCAACGGGACGATCGTGCCGACCCGTGCCATTCAGTTGATGGAGCGGGCGGTGGATGAAAACGAAGACACCGTCGATGTCGCGGCCAGGGCAAGTGATTTGCTGCTGCGAACCAAGACCGCGGTGATTTATTCGCGATTGGTCGAGGGTCGTTACCCCAATTGGCGGCAGGTGTTGCCCAAGCGAGACGATGCGGTGCAGCTGGATATGACGGTCGGCCCGGTGTTCGCGGCGTTGCGTCAGGCGGCCATCGTCACCGATCAAGAAAGCCGTGGCATTGATTTCACGTTCGGCGACGGCACCTTGAAATTGGAAGCCAGCACCAAAGACATCGGCCAGTCGCAAATCGAACTGCCGGTCGCCTACGACGGCGAACCGATCACGTTGACCATGGATCACCGCTATTTGGCGGATTTCTGCAAAGTGCTTGATCGTGAGCAGAGTTTCCAGATCGAGATCGAATCGGGCGCGTCACCGGCGCTGATGAGCACCGACGATGGCTATTCCTACGTCATCATGCCGATGTCCCGCGACCGCTAGCGGAAAAGCGTGGCGTCGGGGTTAAACGCGGCGGAGAAAAAAATTCGGGTTCGTGGTAGGATGACAGGCCGCCGGTGAGCCGACTGTATCGAGCCGGCCAAGCATTTCGCCTCCTCTTAGAAAAACCTTGGAATTGGACTCGTGAACGACGCATCATCTTCGGCTACGAACCAGCTAGATCAACTGAAACGATTCACCAAAGTGGTCGCTGACACGGGCGATTTCGAATCGATGCGGGAATTCGAACCGCAGGACGCTACCACCAACCCGTCACTGATCTTGGCCGCCTCGGGTCAACCGCAGTACAGCTACCTGATCGAACAGGCGATCGGAGAGCACGCCAAGGGTGGATTGAGCGGACAGCAGCGTCTGGACAGCATCATCAACCGAGTGTTGATCTTGTTCGGCAAAGAAATCTTGAAGATTGTCCCCGGACGGGTGTCCACCGAAGTCGATGCGCGGTTGTCGTTCGACACCGCCGGCACGATCGATCTGGCCAAACGACTGATCGGTTTGTACGCCGACGAAGGCATCGAGCGGGACCGAGTGCTGATCAAAATCGCTTCGACCTGGGAAGGCATCCGGGCAGCCGAGGTGCTGGAAAAGGAAGGCATCCATTGCAATCTGACTCTGTTGTTTTCTCTACCGCAAGCGATCGCCTGTGCAGAGGCCAAGGTGCAATTGATCTCGCCATTCGTCGGCCGAATTTATGACTGGTACAAGAACTCGACGGGCAAAGAGTACAGCGGTGCGGATGACCCGGGTGTTCAATCGGTCGGCCAGATCTACGACTACTACAAAAAGTTCGGCTACAAAACGGAAGTGATGGGCGCTAGTTTCCGTAACATCGGTCAGATCACCGAGCTGGCCGGATGCGACCTGCTAACGATCAGCCCCAACCTGTTGGCCGAACTACAGGCCGGCACGGATCCGCTGGAACAGAAACTGGATGAAGCGACCGCCAAGCAGAGCGATGTCGAAAAGATCACGCTGGATGAAAAAACGTTCCGGTTCCAATTGAACGAAGACGCGATGGCGACGGAAAAAACCGCCGAAGGCATTCGCAAGTTCGCCGCCGACATGGTCAAACTGGAACAGCTGATCAGCGAAAAAGCCGAAGTGCCAGTCGCCTAGGTCAGGATTTCAGGACCAAGGAAACAGATTCATTTGCCCAAACGCAAGCCAGCTGCAGCCAAGGCGGCAGCGGAGAAACCGAAAGTCCAATCGATCGGGTCACTGGTGAACCAGTTGATTTCGCGGCGGGGGTACGCCCAAGTCGCGGCGACGGATCAGTTTCATCACGTGATCTCGGCGGCGGTCGGTCGAGACTTGGCGGGCGATGTCACGGTGGGCAAATTGAATCGAGGCGTGCTGAGAGTCTTTGCGAGTGACTCGGTGACGATCCAAGAACTGATGTTTCAAAAACGGGCGATCATTAAACGCATCGAAAAGGAATTGCCCGATGCCAAAGTCAACGACATCCGCTTTAAAGTCTTGACCCAGTGATTGGCGGGATAGTGAGTCAGTACCCCAGAGATCCCAACACGGCATAGCCAAAGAAGATCAAATACAGTCCGACCAGGAAACACGATTTCAACATCGTCAGGCGGAAATCTTTGGCCAACACGCCCAGGGTGATCACGGTCATCGTCAGCAACAGGATCTGCAGCCCGAACAGACCGGGCATCGGTTTTCCGTCGACCACTAAATCGATCGGTTGCCCTTCGTTCAGAATGATGCCGGCGATCAAGGGCACCGACAGACAGATACAGATGTCAAAAATGTTGGATCCAAACGCATTGCTGACCGCTCCATCATCATCGCCACGTTTGGCTGCGGCGATCGACAACAAGGTATCCGGCACACTGCTAGCGGCGGCGGCCACGATCACAGCGACGAAAAACAGTGGCACGTTCAATGTTTCGGCGATCGACAGTGTGATCTCGACCAACCAAAAACAAGCCATGGCGGTAACGGCGGTCGAAGCGGCCAGGATCGCATAACCGACAGCCGGGCGAAGGTGGATGTCGAACCAGCCGAAAAACACGCCGGCGGTTTCCACATGCTCGGTCGAATCGGTTTCGGGATCGTCGTGATTGAGCTCGTGACGAACGTAGTCGATCAAACTAGGCGATGGACTGACGCCGGCTTGCGCGAGGGTCTGGCGAATTTGGTCGTCATCGGGACTCGGCAGTTGGCGAAGCGTCTCAATCGCTTCCAAACGGGCCGCTCGGTACTTCAGGGCATCCAACCACAACCATGCCAGATAGATCCCGTACAGCAGGAACAAGACCGCAGCCAAATGCCATGACAATTGTTTTTGAAACAGAAAAGCGACCAGCACGATCTCGCAGACCAGAAACCAAAACCCGTCACGCGTGATGACTTTGCGGTCGATTTCGATCACCGGTTTCCAGTGCCGCGTCAGCGCGATCGTGATCCCACAAAACGCCGGAATCAGGATCATGTTGTAGACGGCCGACCCGGCACAGGTAGCAATCGTCGCGCCGAACCCTTCGCCGCTATTGTGAGCGGCTTGGCCGGCGGCCGGATCGGCGGCGGTAGTGATCACCACCATCACGAAAAACAGTCCCGTGAACAACTCGGGCAACGAACTGGCCACCGCATCGAGCGTCGCACCACGCACGCTGCCGGGGATCCGCCAACGCTCGCCAAAATATTGTGCCGCATCGGCAAAGGGATCACAGGCTTGCCAGATCACGATCGAAACCATCACGATCTGGAATCCTTCGAAGGCCAATTTGGAGACCATCGACGGTGCCACATTGATCCACAGGAAGCTGGCGACCAAACCGATCAGGCAGACCAGTGTGATCTTCACGGCCAGGTTGAATCGAGTTGTCGAAGAAGCGTTGTCAGTCAAACCGCTGCCGGAGGATGGAGAAACGAAGCTTGGTGAGTGTAGGACGGCTGGAATCGGTGGGCGATGGGGCGCGACGATTCGTCTAGCTGGGTATCGGTTGCTATGATTGCGCTGATGAGTACCACCGAACATGGCGCTGCGCCACAAGAACTGTTGAAGATAGCCAATGAGCTGCTCGATTGGCGATGGGATGACACCCCGATCGCGGGACAAACCTGGCCGCTGGCCGTGGCGGCGGACCCAGATGCGATGCTGATCGAAGCCTGTGAGCGACAGGATGCCGGCGAGAGCGGTGTGATCGACCCATTTTGGGCGGCCACTTGGCGAGCCGCAGCGGGGTTGGACCAGTACTTGGATCGCATCGAAGTGTCTGGAAAAAAGGTTCTCGAGCTGGGGTGTGGAACCGGTCATGCCGGAATCTCCGCAGCGCTTCGGGGCGGCCAAGTGACACTCACAGACGGCGTCGAAGATCCATTGCATCTGGTGCGGCTCAGCAGCCATGGAATCGCCGATCGTTGTGATATTCGCCGATTGCGGTTCGGAATCGATCGACTGGAACAGCGGTACCCGATCATCTTGGGCAGCGATGTCACCTACCTGCGGCAGCTGTGGCCAGAGCTAGAACAGTGTTTGAACGATCACCTGGAACCAGGCGGTGTGGCACTGTTAAGCGATCCCTATCGAATCATCGCCAATGAGTTTCGACAGTGGATCGGTAAGCGGCCCTGGCAATACGTCGAACACAAGATCGAGATGAAAGACGACCCCCAGCACCCCATCCGAGTGATGGAGTTGCGAGCCAGTCCAGCGACCGTGTCTTGAAGTAGCGTTTTTGCGTGGGGCATTGGTTTTTGGTAACCCGACGCGTGAGCGAGGGATCCCGCTAACACCCTAAATCCCTCGCTGACGCGTCGGGTTACCGTAAAAGCGCAGGCTTCAAAACTCACACGCTACGCCCATCGATAAAACGGCCAATCGCCGGCGGTCGCGGTCATTGGCGGCAGACAGACATAACCATCGCTGTTTGCCAGCGCGACCAAGTCACCCGAACCCTGGTGGCTGACCCACTGGGCATTGCCAGGATCGGTCATTCGCACCAGCGGCATCGAATGTAACGGGATTGGTTTGGACGGTGGTTGGTCGACGCGGACCATGGATGGCAACGGCAACCAATCCCGTTTGCCGGCGATCTTGTTTAGCAGTGGCAGCAAAAAGCGATGCGCGTTGATGGTCGCGCTGACCGGGTTACCCGGCAATCCCAACAATAATTTTCCCGCATCGGTCGCCGCACCCAAGATCGGTTTACCAGGCCGGATCGGCAAACCATGGAACACGATTTGGCCACCGGCTTGGGCGATGGTATCGGGGACATAGTCATAGTCGCCTTTGGAAACACCACCGGTCATCACCACAGCATCCGCGTCGTTCAAGCATTCCGAGAGTGTTTCCAGAAGTGCCAGGCGGTCATCAGCGGCGTGGCGCACCACAGCCAGTTCGACAGCGGGGTTCTGTTCCAACATCGCTTGAATCGCGGCGCGATTGCTGTTTCGCAGTTGCCAAGGATGCAATTCACGCACCGCTGGATCGACGACTTCGTTGCCGCTGGTCAGCAAGGCAACTTTAACGCGGCGAAAAACGGTCGGACTAACACAGCCAAAGTTAGCCAGTCCAGCGGCGACCGCGGGTGTGATCGAAAGCGCGGACTGCAGGACTTGGTCATCGGTCACAGCGTTTTCACCACGGCGTCGAATGTGGCTGCCAGCGACGGTGGATTCAATCGCGCTGTCCAAAAACCGGATCGACGTGTCCATTTCCTCGGTGTCTTCGCGTTTGACGATCGCTTCACAGCCAGCCGGAAGGATCGCACCGGTAAAAATGCGAACGACGTTTCCGGGCACCATTTCCGGTGGCGGGCTTCCGGCGCAGCTTTCACCGCTGATCGGGACATCGGCAGCGGTCTGCAAATCAGACAACCGAATCGCATAGCCATCCATCGCCGAAACGTCGGCAGCTGGGCTGTCGCGGTCGGCCACGATTGGCTGAGCCAGAATGCGTCCGATCGAGTTGGCAACCGACTCGGTCTCGGTCACCCCAGCCAATCGTTCGCCCAACGTTCGCAGGGCGGAATCAGGATCAGAGAAAGCGAAGGCAGAATTCATTCGTTGATCGAAGGGGGTGTGAGATCCGTCGGTGAGTTGACATTGCGACAGGCCGCAGCGCCTAGCGGCACAGGCACGATGTCGCGGTCCCGCAGATAGCGCTGCAGTCCAAATTGCCCCCGCTCAATCGCAGCCCGCAGCGAGGGCGCAGATTGAATGGGATAGATCGCGATCAGCGGTTCCAGGTACGACGCATCGGGTTCCGCGATCGCGCAGACGATGTTGTCCGGATGGCATCGATGGGTGTCAATCAATGTTTGCAAATCGTGCACGGCCAAATCCGGTGTATCGACCGGGTTGATCAAACAGCCCGCAAATCGGTGCAGCCTGGCGTGTTCCAGCGCCATCAGAATGCCGGAGATGGGGCCATGGGAATCGGGCGGATCCACCAGCGTCGGGTGCGGTGACTCGCGGGGTGTGGCAGCCGACAGGCAAACCGCCGGACACAGTTCGGCCAGTCGCTGGCAGGCCAAATCCAGGTACGATCGACCATCGGGGGCGATCAAATCCGCTTTGTCACGGCCCATCCGCAAGGAACGTCCGCCACACAAGACGACGCCTAACAATGTGAGATCGGAAATCGTCACACCCATCGCCTATCGGTCGGGGTTCTTTTTCTCGACCACGTCTTCCACCCACGACTTGGCACGCATCATGGTTGGAAATCCGATCGTCGGCGCCGCGAGCAGGGCGACGTGGCGTAGATCGTCTTTCACACAGCCGGCTTCCAATGCTTTGCGGCAGTGTGAATGCGCAGCGCCTTCGAGTCCGGCGCCCAATGAGATCGCCAATTTGACCAACGCCACTTCACGCTCCGAAAGCGGACCGGCCTGTTTGGCCGCCAGCCCGAATGACTCGTAGGCCTGCATCAGATCCGGATAGTCAACGTGCATCTGTTTGTAGGGTTTGGGAATCATGATTGCTTGACGATTTCGTGGACCAGGGATTCAGAGGTGTAAGGATCCGCGACCGCTGCCACGGTCAAACCTAATTCAGCAAGGGTTTGCGCGGTGACCGGCGAAATGGCGGCGAGTCGACAGTGGGTCAGTGCGTCACCATACAACCGATGCAAATTCCTAGCCGTTGCACTGCTGGTGACAGTGACCCAGCTTATCTGGCCGCTGGAGAGCGCATCCAGGATTGTCGGATCGGCCTGGGCCACGTCGACGTTTTGATAGGCGACCACTTCCTGTACATCACTGTATTGCGTTTTCAAACGGTTGGGCAATTCATCACTGCCGCGACTGGCACGTACGATCAACACGCGACCGTTCGAGTCCCAATCGCGTAAACAGTCCGGCAACGATCGGGCGCGAAAATCAGTGGGCACAAAATCCGCCCGCAAACCGTGTTCGGTCAGCGCTTGGTCTGTCTTGCTGCCGATGACAGCGATTTTGACACCGGCCAACGCACGCGCATCGAAATCCAGCTGACGCAGACGGTGAAAAAAGTGATCGACACCGTTGGCACTGCAAAAGATCAGTAGCCCGGTCGACGACAGGTTCTCAATCGCTTGATCGAGCAGTGAGAAATCGGTGAGCGGTTGGATCTCGATTCCGGGGGCGATGACCGGATAGCCGCCCACATCGCGAATGGCATCGGCCATCGAATCGGATTGGTCCAGCGGGCGGGTGACCAGAATGGATTGGCCCTGCAGCGGCCGTTTGCTCACCCAGTCCATGGATTTCGCCAGGGTGGTGACGGGGCCGACGATCGCGATGACCGGGGGCCGAAATCGGCTCGGCGGCGTCAATCGATCGGCGACTTCGTCCAAACGGCAATGAATCGAGGATTGATCGGGGTGGCTACAGCGGCGAACCAGTGCCGTTGGCGTCGCCGGGTCTTTGCCCGCAGTGATCAGGGCATCGGTCCAAACCTTGGCGGTTGTCACCCCCATGTAAATCACGAGCGTACCGGGAAATTTGGCCAACGCGTCCCAGTCCAATGCCGATTGGGTTTTGCCGGGTTGTTCGTGGCCGGTGACCAAGGCGACCGCCGAAGCCAATTCACGATGGGTGATGGGGATGCCGGCATAGGATCCGGCGGCCAATGCGGCGGTGATCCCGGGCACGATTTCAAAGGGAATTTCCGCTTCGACCAACGCGTCGACTTCTTCAGCGGTGCGGGCAAAAACCGCCGGGTCGCCGCCCTTGAGCCGGACCACTGTCTTTCCGCTGCGGGCCTGGCCCAACATTTCGTCGATGATCTCTTGCTGACTCCAGATGCGACTGTGACCGTGTTTTCCCACACAAATGTGCTGGGCGGTTGGGGCCAGCCGCAAAATTTCGCTGTTGCTTAGGCCGTCATACAGCACCACATCGCAGCGGCGTAGACAGCTAGCCCCCCGCAGGGTCATCAATTCAGGATCGCCGGGACCGGCTCCGATCAGGTAAACAACTGGTTTCATGGGCCTAATTGAGCGTAAAAAGAGCTGCAAACCAATAGCCACAGGGCCCCTTTTCAAACTGTCGCATTTGTGTCCCAAGTTGACTCTGGACAGCAAACCACCACCTCGCCATACTACGCGGCCCGTAAAAACGGACGAGAAAAGTATTCCGGCAACCATTACGTACAGAAATGCCAAACACCGCTAGTGCCAAGAAACGGCTGCGTCAGAACGAAAAACTGCGCCAGCACAACCGAACCATCCGCAGTCGCATGCGAACCCAATTGCGCAAAGTCCGCGAAGCCGTTGCTTCGGGTGACGCTGAAAAAGCGCAAACGGAATTCCGCGTCGCTGTCAAACGATTGGACCAAGCTGCTGCAAAGAATCTGATTCACAAAAATGCAGCTGCCCGCACCAAGAGCCGATTGAACCGATTGGTCAAATCGGGCGCCCAGGCAGCTGCCTAAGCCGCCGCGATCAACGTCGTCACCGGCCCCAGGCTATTTCTTCTTCTTCCGCGGCACTTTCGAAACAAAGTGCACCGGTTGCTCGGGCAATGATTCGAGGAAGAGTTTGCCGTAGGGCTTGGTGCAAACCCGTGGATCCAGCACCACGACCATTCCCCGGTCGGTTCGCGTGCGGATCAGTCGGCCAACGCCCTGGCGGAATTTGATCGCCGCTTCCGGTAGCTGGTAATCTCGAAACGGATTGCCACCGCTTTTTTGGATCGCATTCAATCGCGCCTCCAACAAGGGATGATCGGGAACAGCAAAGGGCAGCTTGGTGATGATCACATTGGTCAATGCGTCACCGGGTACATCCACGCCCTGCCAAAAACTGTCGGTTCCAAACAGAACACCCGGTTGGCGTTTAAACGCGTCAACCATCTGCGTTCGACTTTGATCACCGCCCTGCGTGTACAGCGGCAGATTCCTTGCTGCCAGCCAAGCGGAAAGCCGCCTGGCACACTGATTCAATAGCCCGTAACTGGTGAACAGGACAAATGCGTGACCATCGGAGTGGTCCACAAAGCGTTTGATCTGGTCGGGCAGTGCAAGTTCGAACTCACTGCGGTCGCGCGACGGATCGGGCATGTCACGGACGACCACCACCTGGGATTGTCGTTGGTAATCGAACGGGCTGCCGACGCGGACCGACATCCCGCCGGTCAGTCCGACGCGAGATCGAAAGAAGGTGAACTTGTCATCGTTGCCAGAGGCGATCGTGGCACTGGTCATCACCACGCTGCGAATCATCTTGTTTTGGAACAGCGTTTCGCGCAACGCATGCCCCACATCGATCGGCGACGACGAAAGCTGGACGCGATCCATGCCGCCGCGCGAGGGTTGGGTTTCGACCCAATACACCGATTCGTCGTCCTGTTGTCGCAGCCACTGGTCCAGCGAATTGGCCAACAGGTTCAATCGGTCCGACGCCGATTCAAAATCCATTCGATCGGCCTCCTGTTTGATCCCAGTGGCCTGGGTCAACAGTTTATTGGCCAATTCCATCATCGGTTTGGTCAGCGGATTCTCAACGACGCCGGCCGCCGTGACACGACCGTTGCTGGGTGCGTGATCGTTTTTCCAGTCCAACACGTCGGCAAAAAAAGTGCTGTGCGCAAACCGCAACCGGTCAACCTCCTGCTGTAATCCTCGCAGGTCTTTGTCGACCAACAGGCCGCGCTGTTTGCGATCGTTGTACAAACGATCGAACAAAAACGTGAATTGGCCACTGGTCAGCCGCATCCCCAAGTGATCGCCGGCCACCGCTTCGGCCGTGTGACATTCGTCCAAGATCACCGCGTCGTAGTTGGGCAGCAGTGCCACCCCGGCGTTGCGCAGTGCCAGGTCGCTAAAGAACAGGGCATGATTGACAATCAACAACTGTGCATTCATGGCCCGACGACGGGCGCGAAAATAGAAACAGTTTTTGAAGTGATCGCATCGCTTGCGCAAACAATTGCCGGTGTCGCTGACGATCTCGTCCCAAACCTCGCGATCGGGTTTGAGTGGCATCGATGCCAACGAACCGTCATTGCTGTCGGCGGACCACTGCTGGATTTGTCGCAACTGTTGGTATTGCAGGTCCGAACCCAACAGCGATGTCATCTTGCCGGCGGTTCGTTCCAACCGTCGCTTGGACAGGTAATTGCTGCGGCCCTTGACCAGCACACTGGAAAACTCGCGAGGGATCACGCTATTCAATAACGGCACGTCTTTGGCGATCAACTGCTCTTGCAGACTGATCGTGTGGGTCGCAATCAACACCCGCGGGCGACGTGTTTTCCCGTCGTCCATTTTGATGATCGGATCGCCCGTGGCATGCAATACGGCGGGAACCAGATAGGCAAAACTCTTTCCCGTCCCCGTGCCCGCTTCGGCGACTAAGTGTTGCCCCGTTCGCAACGCCGTTGCCACCGCATTGGCCATTTCCAATTGCTGCGGTCGGGCTTCATAGTTCGTCATCCGCGCGGCGATCCGTCCCCCGGCGCCCAAAATCGAATCGACGGTCAGCTCGGGTTCGCTCAACGGTAGCATTCGGGATGCGGGGAAGAAAAAAGCAGCACGCGCGCGGGCGCTGCGAACCATAACACGCGGGGGCAAAATTTGCAGTGTGTCAGTCGGTTACTGCCGGTTAACGGGATCCCTCGTTGACACTTCGGGTTACCAAAAAACAATCCTCCACGCAAAAGCGCAACTTCAAAAGCAGCCCGCCGCGGTCAAGCAGCTATAGCAGAAATCGAACCCATGAATTGCTAGCAAACCTCAACGATATTGGCTGTTATCCGGGCCCCTGGGCCGATCCCAAACCGTGAAAATCCCGGCAGAGATGGGTGTTTGACCAGACGTGTCTTCCCGAGGACGGATAAATCTATTGTCACAGCGGCGTATTCACGTTGATTTGGTTGTGACCACCGTCGCCCGCGGGTAAGTTTCTGTTGGCGTACGGGACCGCTCCGGGGGGTCCGGTAGAAGCGGAGTGACGCGCGAGAGCATCGCGACGTTTAATTTTTCCACTGTTGGAATCAGAAGGAATCAAACATGGCAAAGAAACGAGCAGCTTCCAAGGGTCCCAAAGTCGATCCGAATTTGAAAGCCATTTTGGAACGCGAACCGGGATTGGCAACGACGCTTCAGCAGATTGAAAAATCGTTTGGCGATGGCGCCATCATGCCGCTCGGCGCGTCGACCCGTTTTGCCATCGAAGGGATTTCCACCGGCAGTTTGTCGTTGGACATGGCGCTTGGCGGCCAGGGCATCCCTCGCGGGCGGATCATCGAGATTTATGGCCCGGAATCGAGTGGTAAAACGACGTTGGCGCTACACGTCTGTGCCGAGGCACAAAAGGAAGGCGGAATCGCGGCAATCATTGACGCCGAGCACGCGTTCGATCCTAGCTGGGCCAAGAAGCTTGGTGTGGAGTTGGACACGCTGTTGGTCAGCCAGCCCGGCAGTGGTGAAGAGGCGATGCAGATCTGCGAAATGCTGGTCAAAAGCAATGCCGTCGACACCATCGTGATCGACTCGGTCGCCGCCTTGGTGCCAAAGAAAGAACTGGAGGGAGAGATTGGTGACAGCCACGTCGGTTTGCAAGCTCGGTTGATGAGCCAGTCGATGCGAAAATTGACCGGTGCGATCTCCAAGAGTAAGTGCGCTGTGATCTTCATCAACCAGATCCGTGAAAAGGTCGGGGTGATGTTTGGCAGTCCCGAAACAACCCCCGGCGGCCGGGCGCTGAAGTTCTACAGTTCTTGCCGGATCGATGTACGTCGCATCGGTGCGCTCAAGGATGGTGAGGAGCAGGTCGGTCAGCGGGTGAAAGCCAAGATCGTCAAAAACAAAGTCGCACCGCCGTTCCGGATCGCTGAGTTTGACATGATGCACTCCAATGGCATCAGTTTCGAAGGCGATTTGTTGGATCTGGGGACCACACACAACGTGGTCACACGAAGCGGGGCTTGGTTCAAATACGGCGAGACCTATTTGGGGCAAGGCAAGGAGAAGGCGCGAAACTTCCTGATCGAAAACACCGACGTGACCGACGAAATCCGGCAGAAGGTGATGGTGGCCGGCGGCTTCGGCTCGCCCGTCGACGAAGCACCGATGATCGACGAAGCGTCGGATTTGGACGAAGCAGAAGTGGCCAACTCCTAAACCCGGATGATTCATCAACCGTTGTTCCTCAGCCGCTGTTCCTCAGCCGCTGAGCGCTAGCTCACGGTTCCGAGTGACTGACATTTCAAAAGTCCAAGGAACCGAACGCTAGGCCCATACCAACCAATGGGCGCAGCATCTGTCTCAGACCGGTTGCGGCTTCGAACAGCAAAATTGAAATTCTTTGCGGCGACCGAACACTTGGCTGTCGAAACTCTGCGATGATAGTGGTGATTGATATCCCACCTTCCCCGCTCTCGCCGAGTCCCGCCCATGATTTCTGACGCATCTGATCGCCGCTTGAACCGACGCGAACTAGCCGCCGGTGTTTCTGCCGTCGCCGCCACGGCGATGCTGTTGAGGCCGCATAGCTCTGTGGCGGCCGACATCAAACCGCGCGCTAAAGTGGAACGTTTGGGCGTCGGCACGATCGGGCTGCGCTATCAGGGTTCGGTGATCACACACGAGGCGGCGAAGTACGGCGACGTGGTCGCGCTAGCCGATGTGGATCGCAACGTGCGCGAACAGGCGCGAGCGAGTTTTGGCAGCACGCCACGCATTTTTGAAGACTACCAGGATTTGCTCAAACGCCCCGATGTCGATGTGGTGTTGATCGGTGCACCGGACCATTGGCACAGCAAAATGTTGATCGACACCGTCCGCGCCGGCAAAGATGTGTACTGTGAAAAACCGCTGACGCTGACGATTGACGAGGGCAAGGTGTTGCGTGACGTGGTCGGCAGCAGCGATCGAGTCGTCCAGGTCGGGACTTGGCAACGCAGTGATCATCGTTTCCGCTTGGCCGTCGAAATGGTTCGCGGCGGGCGGATCGGCAAGCTGCGAAAAGTGACTTGCGCCACCAGCAAAAATCCCACCGGCGGACCGTTTGCCACCGCGCCGGTGCCATCGCATTTCAATTGGAATCTGTGGCAGGGGCAAACGCCGGACGTTCCCTACATTCCCGAGCGGTCGCACTACACGTTTCGCTGGTGGTACGAATACAGCGGCGGCAAAGTCACCGACTGGGGAGCTCATCACATCGATATCGCGCAGTGGGCGATCGATAGCTATCCGGTGCAAATAGCGTCCCAGGCCAAATTTCCCCAGGTCACAGATGGCTTCAACGTGGCCAGCGACTTTGCCGCAACGTTCCAATATGCCAACGGCGTGGAGTTGGAAATCAATGACACCGGGCGCAGTGGAATCCTATTCGAAGGCGACGCAGGCCGGTTGTTCGTCAACCGTGGCACATT
This sequence comes from Stieleria tagensis, assembly GCF_024129865.1. GTDB lineage: Bacteria > Planctomycetota > Planctomycetia > Pirellulales > Pirellulaceae > Stieleria > Stieleria tagensis. The sequence continues at coordinate 121,789 of NZ_JAMYFE010000037.1, forward strand.
GGCCGGTGTCGCAGTCGACCAATTGGCAACCAAGCCGCTGCCGCGTGAATCGTTCGCGCTCTACGACGGCGACAATCTCGATCGCCCAGAGCGAGTCGGCAAGATCGACGCGATCACCAATCACATGGGCAATCTGTTTGACTGCATCGAATCGCGCGGCGTACCGATCTCGGATCTTGAAAGCCAGCATCGCAGTGTCACGACCTGTCACTTGGCCAACCTCTCGATGCGCGTCGGGCGAACATTGCAGTGGGATCCGGAAACCGAACAAATCATCGGCGATCCCGAAGCCGCAGCGATGCAATCTCGTCCCCAGCGGAGCGGTTTCGAAGTCGCGTGAGCACGAAACGCCTGTTTTGGGTACCGAGCACTCTCCCAAGGCAGAGTGAAGCGTTCGAAGTGGCCAATTTGCCGAACCACCGAACTCTTAAACGCTGTTTTTCGCAACTTCAAAATTCACGCACCCGCGCTTGTGATTGATCGGCAACGCGGCACTGTTCCATAGACAACCATCACCCATTTGAATCGATGAACCAAGAAAAAGTATTGATCGTCATTGGCGACGCCACCGAGACGTTGGATACGCTGTACCCGTTTTATCGGTTGATCGAAGCCGGGTTTCAGCCGGTTGTCGCGGCGCCAGAGAAACGGCTTTACCAGCTGGTCATGCACGAGGTGAAACCGGGATGGACGATCACCAAGGAGTGGGAGGGATACACGTTGGCCGCCGATGTGGCGTTTGCCGACATTGATCCAGCCGACTATGCGGGGATTCTCTATAGCGGCGGACGAGCGCCCGAGTACATTCGTTACGACGAAGACTTGGTGCGCGTGACGAAGCATTTTTTTTCCACCGGAAAGCCGATCGCCAGCGTTTGTCATGGGGTGGAGATCCCCGCCTATGCCGATTGTGTTCGCGGTCGCCGGATGGCGACGGTCCCCAAGTGCAAGTTTGATTTGGAAGTCTGCGGCGGGATCTTTGTTGACCAACCCTGTGTGATCGACGGCAATCTGATCAGTGGTCGGACGTTCCATGACAATGGACATTACGTCGGGCCTTGGATCAAATTATTGGAAAGTAACCGCGGATAGTGGGATGGTTCGAGATACAATCGCGGACCCGACAAACCCACAAACGCTCCAGCCAACGAACCGGATCCCCGACGTGAATGTGCTTCCCGAATCAATTTCACGCGACGGCGACTCGACCATTGTGATCAGTTGGACCGACGGTCGACAAACCCGTTGCACGGCGTCACAGCTGCGAGCGATTTGTCCCTGCGCGACCTGTCGGGAGAAAAAACGTGCCAAACTGGATGATGCCGGGGCCGGCAAACCGATCGGATTGCCCGTGCTGAAAGCCGCCGAGGCCCAGCCGTTGACGATCACCGCGATGCGGCCGGTCGGTTCCTACGCCTACAACATCGCGTTCAGCGACGGGCACTCGTCGGGTCTGTTTCAGTTGAGCACGCTGTACGATTTGGCGCCCGCGCAAACGTGATCCGTTACCAGCGGATTGGGAAACTTGCTGCGGGTTCGCCGACGGTTCCACGCCTCTCCAGTTACATGGCTCTGGATGCACGACTCGCGCTGGACGCGAGAACTTTCTTGGCGGGATGCCCCGCTAGCATTCTCAATCGAGTTCGATAAACGCGATTAACGGGGCGATCAGGCGCGTAAGCGTCACCGAAGCGTCATTGTCGGCAATTCGACATTTGCGCTCTGCCGTTTTTAGGAGGCTTCGGATAGTCTCCTGAGACAGAAATACAACGAAAAATTATCGCCCAATAGTGGTCATGGGATTCAACAACGAAACGAATCAGCTAACCGACGCAATGGAGAGCGTCGACGAATTGGAATCAAACAACACAATGGCGGCCGTGCAATCCGAGCTGTTCCAAACGGGCGTCGCTGACGTCGAAATCAACGCACAGCCCACGCCTGAGCTGTCGCAGCCCGTAGCCGAAACAAAGTCAGAGCCTGTGGCCGAAACGAAACCGGAGCCAGAACCTGTGGCCGAGATCGAACCAGAAACTGCACCAGAATCAGAATCAGAATCAGAACCAGAAACCGAGACCCCGGCAACGGGGTTTGCCGCGTTGAACCTGCGACCGCAGATTTACGACGCGGTTGTCAAAGCGGGCTACGACACGCCGACTTCGGTTCAAGAGCAAGTCATTCCGTTCATGTTGGCCGGCCGCGATGTGCTGGCCCAATCGCAGACCGGATCCGGAAAAACCGCGGCTTTTGCACTGCCGATTTTGTCCACGATCGATTCCAAGCAGCGCACGGTGCAGACCTTGGTGCTGGCGCCGACGCGAGAGTTGGCGATCCAAGTCGCCGAATCGTTCCAAGGTTATGCCGAAAATCTGCCAGGATTCGAGGTGTTGGCGATTTACGGTGGCCAGGATTACGAGCACCAGTTCCGCGCCCTGCGGCGTGGCGTCGATGTCGTCGTGGGAACACCCGGACGCGTGATCGATCACATTAAACGTGGCACGTTGGATTTGAGCGAACTGCGTTGTTTGGTGCTCGATGAAGCCGACGAGATGCTGAACATGGGGTTCTTGGAGGACGTCGAATTTGTCCTCGCCCAGACTCCCGAGCAGCGTCAGGTGACGCTGTTCTCGGCCACCATGCCCGGCCCGATTCGGACGATCGCCGACAAGTACTTGAAAGACCCGGCGACGGTCACAATCAAGAAACGCGAAGTGACCGCCGAATCGATCCGCCAGCGGGCGGTGATCGTATCACCCAAAGAGAAAGCCAACGCGTTGACGCGGTTCTTGGAATCCGAAGCCACCGATGGCGTGATTGTCTTTACCAAGACCAAAGACGCGACCGTGCGATTGGCCGAACACTTGGTCCGCGCCGGGTTTTCCTCGGTCGCGCTCAACGGCGACATGCCGCAAAGTGTCCGCGAGCGAACCATCGACCAGCTCAAAGAGGGCCGCTTGGATGTTTTGGTCGCGACCGATGTCGCCGCACGTGGACTGGATGTCAGCCGCATCAGCCACGTGTTTAATTTTGACCTGCCGCACGACAGCGAATCGTATATCCACCGCATCGGCCGTACCGGTCGCGCCGGGCGTAGCGGGGAAGCGATCATCTTTTTGACGCCCGCCCAGCGGCGCAAGCTGCAGATGATCGAACGAGCGACCAAGCGTACGATCGAATTGGTGGAGATCCCATCGGCCAAGCAGATCAACGTTCAGCGGATTGCTCGGTTCAAAGATCAGATCACCGAGATCACCGCTGACAAGGATTTGACGTTCTTCAAAGAGATGATCGCCGGTTACATTCTGGAAACCGGCAAGCCGGCCGAAATCGTCGCAGCGGCGCTGGCGGAAATCGCTCAACAAGGCCGCCCTTTCTTGCTAGCCGATCGCCCCAAACGGTCGAAAAACGATTTCGACAGCCGTCCTGATCGCGACCGCAATTCCGGCGGGTTTGACCGACCACGCGAGGGCGGCCAGCGATCTCGAGTGCTGGGGCCTCCCGAGGCCGGGATGACGCGATACCGCATCGAAGTCGGTCGCAACGACGGCGTGGAGCCGCGGAACATCGTCGGCGCGGTCGCCAACGAAGCCGGTATCGAGAGCAACTACATCGGACCGATCAAAATCTACCCGCATTTCAGCACGGTTGATCTGCCCGAGGGAATGCCCAAGGACGTCTATCAAACCTTGCAGCGGACTTGGGTCGTCGGCAAACAGCTGCGGATTCGACCCGATGACGGCCCCGGCCACCGCTCCGGTGGCTCGCAGGGCGGTGGGCCCGGCGGATTCCGCAAAGGTGGAAAACCAGGCGGAAAGAACCGCGCAAAACCCGCTGGTTCTTTCAGCGGTGGACACGGCCCCTCCGACGGAGCCCCGAAGAAGAAAAAGAAGAAGCATCGCAAGGGTTGAACAAGCTGTTTGTCCGCTCAGCGGCGTGACATTCTTCTTTTCTACTTGATCTTTCGCCCGATTCGGACTTTGATGCCTGAGTCGTCGCTGGGCGGTCCGTGTGACCGCCGCATGCCACGGGAACGTTCATGCTACCAAATGGGCCGATAACCCACTCAAAACCCGTCCTGGACCGGAAAAGCTTGCCCAGCGTGGAGGCTCGGCCTGATCCAACCGGATTTTGCGATGGTTTTTCTGCCGATATCCCCCACTAGGGGGTGCAGCATGGTCGCCGTCCTGGATAGATTGTCGTGCGTCGAATTCGGCGAAGCCCCTGTGGCTTTCGCCGGGATTGGGCCAGTGATTCAAAACCAACTGATCTTTGAAAAGAAAGCTTCCAGATGTGCTTATTGGCCGTTCAGTATCAATTGGTCCCTGAAAGTCCCATTCTGGTCGCGGCCAACCGCGAAGAATACTTTGATCGACCTAGTCTGCAACCATCCATTCAATCTGGGAAGCCCCGGGTCTTGTGTGGGGTTGACCAAAAGGCCGGCGGAACCTGGTTGGGTGTAAACCAAAACGGGTTGTTCGTCGGACTCTGCAACCGTGCGACCTCGATGCCGTTATTCGGCCAGCGTTCGCGAGGTTCGTTGGTGATGGACCTGTTGCGATGCACGAGTTCCAATCGCGCACTCGACAAAGCACTCGGTGAACTCGGCGAGACGCAATACGAAGGTTGTAATCTGATCATCGCCGATGCCAAATCGGGCTATGCGATTCATTCCGATCAACGGCAAACGGTGGTCGAGTTGGAACCGGGCCTGAACATCATCGGCGCTCATAACCTGAACGACCCCGATGACGAACGGGTCCGAATGGCACGCCGTCTACTGACGCTGCAAACACTTGATTCGCCAGTCAAATTCTTGGCCGTTGCCAGTCGCGTGTTCGCCCGCGCACCGGTCGGACCCGGACGCCCCAGCATGGTGATTCGTAACCAAGATTACGGGACCGTCAGCAGTTCTTTGATTGCATTGGGCGTGAAACCACGCGATGCGATTTATCAGTTCAGCAACGGTGCACCGGATCAAACCAAGTACGAAGATTGCTCGCCGATGTTGCGCGACATCCTCAGCCGTGGACTCCGCGAAGCACGCACCAAGGCCAAAGTCGGCGCCTGATCTCTCTATCTTTGGCTCCGCTGGATCTCTAGACTCCCGATCAGTATCACGCAATCGGCTGCAACGGATGCGGCCTGAACGAGGTGATGCCCCCGGATCTCGAACAGGGAGTGCAGCGGCATGGAAGCCGTCCAGCGTCGGAGTGTTTCAATTGCAATCGTCGTCGTGATTGCGGTAGTCGTTGGTGCCCCGCCGAGTTGGGCTGCCAATGCACGGACTCAAAACTTTTTGGTCCATGCACCGAATCAACAGTTGGCCCAATCGGTCGCCGACAACGCCGAGAAGTTTCGTGATGATTTGGCCAAGTACTGGCTCGGTCGTCCGTTGCCGGCTTGGCCGACGCCCTGTCCCATCGAAGTGGTTGCCGGCCCCAATTTGGCGGCTCAAGGGGTGACCACCTACAACCGCCAGCCGGTTGGCAATTTTCAGATGAAGGTGATCGGCACGCCGGAGCGAATTTTGGACAGCGTGTTGCCCCACGAAGTCTCCCACACGGTGCTTGCCACGCACTTCGGCCGGCCGTTGCCGCGTTGGGCGGACGAGGGGATTTGCACGACCGTGGAACATGCCGCGGAACGCCAAAAACACGAAGCCAAACTGCGAGAGTTCTTGAGCACTCGACGTGGGATCGCGATGAACCAGTTGTTCCTGCTGACCGAATATCCCAGTGACATGCTGCCGATGTACGCCCAGGGATATTCCGTGTGCCGCTTTCTGATCGAACAATCGGGACCGAAACGATTCATTTCGTTCCTCGAAGATTACATGCGTAGCCCCTCGTGGACGGCCAACGTCCAGCAGCACTACGGATACGAATCATTGGCTCAACTGCAATCGCAATGGTTGGCCTGGGTCGCTGCCGGCAGCGGTCCGGTCGAAACCTTTGTGTCGGCGCGAACCAAGGCCGCTGCTTCGGTGGCGTCTGCCGCGGTGCCCGCGTCCTCGCCCGCTGTCGATCGCATCGCGGTGGTGGATCGCACACCGGCGCCCATTCGATTGGCGTCAGCGGAACAACCCGCCGGCTCGGGTGGCGACCAAGCCAGCTGGTATCACCGTCGTCGCCAGCAGACCGCCCAAAGCGAATTGGCGTCGGACTCTGGATCCAATGACCGCTCAAAAACTGCTGCCGCGGCAGTGAAACAGCCGATGGGACCTCCGTCGGTCATGCACAGTGGGCGATATTCGGTGTCACAGCCGCAGCCTGAACAGCGGTATGGTCAGACTGCGACGATGGCGACATCGCAACCCTCCGCGTCACGATATCGCTGATCATCGGCGGTTCTGGCCGACATTGGCATGCAATTGGCGGCAATCACAGCTAAAGTAGAAGCTCCGTTCTTGTGGAATGACTACCGCGGGAACAAGTTTTCTGCTATTTTTCGGGGCTCAATCGACAGCGACTTGCGCTCGCCCGGGTTCACGGATCAGTGGGTCGGGCCATCACTATCTAAATATCGGAGTTCAATTCCATGGCAAAGCCACAACACAAACTAAAAAAGGCCAATCACGGCCGCCGTCCTGCAAGTGCCAAGGCACGCAAAGCCAAACGCAAGAAAATCAAGACTTGAACGCCTTGCGACTCTGACCCATCAGAGACGAGTTTTAACTGTGCCAAAATCAGACTTCATTGTTGATCTGTCGTTGCTGGACTTTGACCAGCCGGTTGCGGACTTGGACGCGATCCGGGCTTACAATCCGCAACGCCATGAAATGGAACATCTGACCGGAATCCTTTACGAGGACACCGGGACATTGACCTGCGCCGGATACAAAGACGTCGCGCACGACGAATTCTGGTGCCGCGGTCACATGCCGGGAATGCCCGTGATGCCCGGTGTGATCCAGCTGGAAGCGGTGGCCCAGCTTTCCAGCTACTTCGCCCAAAAATACGATCTATTGGGTGCCGAGATGGTCGGCTTTGGCGGCGTTGACGCGACTCGTTTTCGCGACGTCGTGGTGCCCGGCGACCGTTTGGTGTTGATGCTGCACCTGACCCGCGCCCGCCGCGGACGGATGATCGTGGCGGAATTTCAAGGCGTCGTGGGTGACCGATTGGTCGTCGACGGCACAATCCGAGGCATTCCCTTGCCCGTCAAAGCGGTTCAAGACCATCTGGCCGTTCGTGCCGCCCAAAACGCTGTTTAACCATTCGGCGTGATGCGGTGATGAACCAACCGTCCGACCCACCTGAATCGAGCGATCGCCAGTCGAACGAACTGGCGTTTCCCGCCCAAGGGCGGCTGGCAGCAGTCGACTACGGCACGGTTCGAATCGGAATCGCGATCTGCGATCCGGATCGGATTTTGGCCAGCCCGGTCGAGGTCTATCAAGTCCGTAGCGAAACCAAAGATGCGGCCTATTTCCGCGCGTTGGCCAAAGAGGAACGTCTGGCCGGATTCGTCGTCGGCCTGCCCATCCACTGCGATGGGGGCGAAAGCGAAAAGAGTAAAGAGAGTCGCGAATTCGCGCGCTGGTTAGCCGACCAAACCGGTTTGCCGGTCCGGTTGTTTGATGAACGGTTCAGTACCGCCGCCGCCAAAGAACGTCTTGCCAGCGGTCGGCTTAGCCGACACAAGAAAAAGCAACAGCTTGATGCAGTTGCCGCGTTGGTTCTGCTAGAAGCATTTTTGGAAGCCTGCCGCTACCACGGCCAATTGGCCGGCCACAGTATTCACGAGCCGGCGTCCGGTGGTGAAACGCTCGAATAACGAGCGTTAGGCCGCCTTGGCAAAAATGGTTTCCAGCAAGTTTTCAAATCGCTTGTCGGCTTCTTCACGCCGTGCGTTTCGCTCGGCACGCGACCAAGTCGATCGAATGTCCCGAACACGTCGCATGACTTCCGCGTCCGTCAGGCAAACTTCGCTGTTCATCGTCTCATTTTGAGCAGCCGATCGCGTTTCCAAGACTTCGCTGTTGCAAATTGCAGTCATCATGTTCAATCCCTCGCGGAGAAAAGAGCCGGCTCACAGTCTCTCGGCCGGCTAAACCCAGTTTTGTCAGACCACCGCGGCCTGACGAAGATTGGGACAATGCACTCACTGTGCCAATCAATCCGTTAGAGTCCGATTTTAAGTGGTTCGTTCGCGAAAAATAGAAAAAGAACTGGGAATTTGGCCTCCAAACCGCAAAACATCAGTTTCCTACAAATCGCGTCTGACTAAATCGCAGGCTCGATGAGTAGCGAGTTTGCAAAGGATTGAAAATTTTTCCACTGTCGCTCTGGCAGAACCATGACGGAAAAACGGTCGACCTGTTCAATTCCAGCAATCACTCTGAGCAATTTTTGAACTTGCTGGCGATAGCAAAACCCTCGCAGTTCGACATACTGGATTCGATCGGCGGCGTCATACAACATGCCGACGATCTGGTGGTGTTCTCCTGACCAGGCGAGCGAACCGTCCGGTTCCAACAGGGCCTGCGGCAACAGCGTCTGCAGCCGTTGCCAGGCCGCTTCGAAACTGCTGGGCAGCGGAGCGGTCGTCGGATTGCCGCTCGTGAGCCGATCGGCCGGCGGGCCATACAGATGAATATGAAACGGTTTGCTAGCGGCTGATGATCCAGACAGTGCGGGGGAAGACATGGACGCGATAGGCCAACAGGTGGTGAGTGAGATGAAAATTTGGGTCGATGCGGATGCGGCGCCGCGTGACGTCAAGGACGTGGTGTTCCGAGCCGCCGAGCGATTGCAGATCGAAACGATCTTGGTGGCCAACAGTCCTCAAGCGATTCCCAAGTCGGCGCGGTTGATTCGCTCGGTCGTCGTCGCGCAAGGCGCCAACGTGGCCGATCAATACATCGTTGTCCACAGTCGACCAGGTGACCTGGCTATCACCGCTGATATTCCGTTGGCCGCCGAATTGGTCGAGCACCGGGTGGCGGTGATCGACCCCCGCGGCGATGAATACAACGAGTCGAACATCGCTGCACGGTTGTCGATGCGTGATTTCTTGGATGAACTGCGTGGCACGGGGGCTGCCACCGGTGGCGAGGCGCCATACGGGGCAAAAGACAAGAAACAGTTTTCAGCCACGTTTGATCGGTTGTTGACGAAGCTGAGAAAGTCAAAACCGACCTCCTAGAGATTGTATCTGGGCCCGCCAGGGCCTCAGACGGTTTGAATCACTGGCGGTCTGAACCCCCTGGGCGGGCCCAGCTACGACACTGCTCGTTCCCACGCCGCTGTCAAAGTCGCCGCAACCGTGGCTAATCGATCCTTTGATGCGTCGGGTCGGGGGGAAGGGTCATTATTGCCTGATCATCCCGCAGTTCTGACCCTAAACGCGATATCCCCATCAGCAGATAGACTCGCCGCCAGTCGATATAGACCGGTGTTGTAACGCGTGATCTTGGGACAGAGTCAGCCAAGAAATCGACTTTGTGATTGCGTCGGGCTAACTGGCGGGAATGTTTGAGTGTCTTTAGGAACCTTCAAACAAAAGGAGATTGAACTCCATGAAACATATCACTCTTGCATTGACCGCTTTCGTCGCCATGGGTCTTTTCAGCGTCACTGTCGCTGCACCCTGGGAACGCAGTCAATCGATTCTGATCAGCCAAGTTGACGATGCCGCAGAGGTTGCCGATCAAGCTGTCGCCGAAGTCAAAGAAGTCATGCCGACCGCACCTCCGGTCGCTGCCGAATTGCAAGGCGACGCCGCTGCACCGGTTGCAGTGCCAGACGAGACGACATCGGCTCCGATGATCGATGCCACGCAACCGGCCCCGGTTGTCGCACCGCCGATCACGGCCGAGTCCGTTGCTGATGATTCAGCCGTTGTCGTCCACCAGCACTCCGCGCCGGTTCGTTATTATCGGGCACCGAAGAAACAGAATCTGTTCGAGAAACTGATGGACATGGAACGCAAAAAGAATGCTTGGTTGAAACGCACGTTCTTGGGTCAGTAGTTTCAGTCCGGCTGGGTCCGCCGCACCCGGGGTTACCGTTGACTGTTATTCCTCCGCCAGTCAACGGCCCCCACCTCTCTCTCATTCCCGCGGCCTTCTCTCTCATTGTCTTGCCAGCAATTCACCCGCTCGGTTCATTCCGGGCGGGTGTTTTTTTGCTTTGGAAAAGACCTTCGAATTCATCCCGTGTTGGCACCGACCTGTAATCCGTCGGCGGCATAGATCGATCGGCCGCCATCAACGGGCAGACAGACGCCGGTGACAAAGTTGTTTTCACACAGAAAGCGAACGGCGTGGGCGACGTGTTCCGCGGTACCGATCTGACCAGAGAGGGTGCTCGCGCACAGTTGTCGCCGTTCTTCGTCAGGCACTTCGTCGGCCAACAGCACCGGACCGGGTTTGATGCAATTGACGCGGATCGCCGGATTGAGCGATGCAAACTCGACAGCCAGCGAGCGGGTCATCACATCCACCGCTCCCTTGCTGGGGAAATACGCCGCATGGTCCAGGTACGGTCGCACGGTGGCCCAGTCGCCAAGGTTAACGATTGACCCACCGGTCGGTTGCGACGTCATTGCCATGGCCGCCGCGCGGGCACACAGAAACGAGGCCAACGTGTTGACATCAAAGTAGCGTCGGACTTCGGCCGCGGTGATGTCCGCCAGCGCAGTCGGAGTCCAGATCGCGGCGCTGTTGACCAGGATGTCCAAACGTCCCCACTGGGCGACCGTTTGGTCGACCAATCGCTGTGGCACGGCATCATCGTCCAGCGCACCGGGTGTCACGATCGCATCGACCCCGTAGGTGTCATGAATCATTTGGCATAGCTGATGGGCTTGGTCGATGCTGTGGTTGGCATGCACTGCGATTCGACAGCCATGCCGCGCCAGTTCCATCGCGATCGCCCGGCCGACGCGTGGCGCGCCACTGCCGGTGACCAACGCCACCGGAGCATCACATTCAAAGACCGTTTTCAGCAAACTCATGGTGGGGTTCGATTTGTGCCTAAAGGTATTTTGCCAGTTCACCACCGCGCGCCGCTCTGGCGTCGACTTTGGCCATCGTCTGTCCGTCTTCGATCAACCCCGGCGCCTGCCAGGGTTTGGTACGCGCGTCGATCACTAAACTGCCGCGACAGCCCCAGTGTTTTTCGACCGTCTCGCTGGCGATCCCCCAAACATCGCTCGCCGGATTGCTGCGGGTGAACGTCGTCCACAGCCAATTGGAAAGCGTCCGCGCACTGAATTCGCTGTCGTCAACGATCGTGATCAGGGGGAAGGAATTGATTGCGTGCCCGACGTCAAAATGCTCACTGAAACGCTGCATGTCAGCACTGCCCTGCTGTGGCGCATACTTTCGACAGCGGATCGCCAGCACGCCAGGCATCACGATCTGCGGCGCGTCGAATCCGTCGGGTAGGTTCAATTCGGTTGGCAATTCGGTTGGCAATTCACGGATCGGTTGGCCGACCGCAGCGATCACCAGTTTGGATCCGCGGTTGAATCCCCCGCCGCTGTAATCCAGTGTGTCGATCGTGGTCTGGGTCTGGAAATGCAAATCGCGTTTCCAATCCGCGCGCTCCAACACGTAGCGAATCACCGACGCGACATCATGTAGGTCCAATTGATCGTTGGGGTCATCCGCGATCAACAAGTACTTGGCCAACGACAGTTGTCCGTTACCCAAAATCGCGTTGGCCTGTGTCAACAATTCTTGCGGCACCGCAGCATTCAAATACGGCATGTAACGTTCACTGCCGATCGCCAACAACAACGGATGAACTCCCGCCGCGTCGACGGCGTGTACCGCTTTGATCCCTGGTATCACCGTGGGAATGATCGGGTCGGTCAGTTCGTGAATCAACTGCCCGAACGTGGTGTCTTCCTGTGGCGGTCGGCCGACGACGGTGAACGGCCAGATCGCGCCGTCACGATGCCACACATGATCGACCTTCATCACCGGAAACGGATGTTCCAGACTGTAGTATCCCAAATGATCACCAAAGGGGCCTTCGCGTTTGGTCACGCCCGGCAGGATCGAGCCGACGATTGCAAAGTCGGCATCGCGATAGACCGGTGCATGATCGCCTTGCACCAGACCGATTCGGTGTCCGCTGAGGGCGCCGGCAAATGTCAACTCGGTCAATCCTTCGGGCAGCGGCATCACGGCGGCCAGTGTCATCGCCGGTGATCCGCCGACGGTGACGGAAACACGCAGCGGACTGTCACGGCGCAGCGCGTCTTTGTGATGCACGCCGATCCCACGATGGATCTGGTAGTGCAAACCGACTTCGTCGGCGCTGTAATCATTGCCGGAGAGTTGCACGCGATACATTCCCAAATTGACTTTCATCAAATTCTTGGGATCACTGGGATCGGCGCTCAACACCTGCGGCAAAGTGACAAACGCACCCCCGTCGTCGGGCCAACATTTCAGCGCCGGCAAATCGCTGATTTGACAGCGGTTGGCCGTCACCGATCCACCCCGCGTGTACTTGGGCAACATTTTCAGCGCCGTCCAGGGCACGCCGGCATACCGCAGCGGGTGTTTCGCCAACGCCGATGGATCCAGTTTGATTTCGATCAGCCGCCGCACCGATTCCAGCGTGTCGCGAAACAGATACCGCGCTTGTTCCAGGGATCCGAACAGATTCGATGCCATCGGAAACCGACAACCGACGACGTTGTGGAATAAAACGCCGGGTCCGCCGCTGGCGTAGAGTCGACGCTGAATTTCGGCCATTTCCAATTCGGGATCGACCGGATCATGGACTTCGACCAACATCCCGGCTTGGCGGAGGTCGTCGACAACGTCTCGGGTGCTGCGGTGTTTCATGGTCGTCGATAAACTACTAGGCTTTCCGTGTTCCTACCATCCAACCCTCCAGTGGCATCATCTTATGTCGGAAAGTCCGCATCAGTCTCAATCGAATTTCGTTCCGCCACAATTGCCCTGCCCGCGTTTTTTGCAGGTCGACAGCCCATCGACCGAAAAATGTGATGTGATCGTGATCGGCCTCTGCGACGATGCACCGCTTTCGGAACTGGGGTCACAGCTGGATCAAGCCGTCGGCGGTGTGATCTCAGGACTGATCAAACAAGAAAAAGTTCCGACCGACGCCGGTGAAATGATGCTGATCCCCGGTCCCGGTGCGGTCGGTCAAGGCGCTTCGTTGATTTTACTGGTCGGACTTGGTCCCCAGGACAAACTGGACCGCGAAGCCGCGTTCACGATCACCAGCACCGCCGTCCGCAGTTTGACCAAAGAATCACAATCCAGGTTGGTGCTGGCGCTCGGCGAGTCATTTGATGCGGCGGACCATGATGCGATCGTTGCCGGTGCACTGTACGCCTTGGAAGGACAATCGATCTACCGTAGCAAACAGGCGATCAACGTACCGGATTCCATTTTGGTCGCCGGCGTCTCGTCGGCGGCGATCGAGCGGGGCATGATTTTGGGCGATTCGATCAACCAAGCTCGGCGGTTGGTCAACGAACCGGCCGCAGTGATCTATCCGGAATCGTTTGCCCAGCGTGCCAGCGAACTGGCCGAGCAAGTCGGATTGCAATGTGAGATCTGGGACCAGGATCGGCTGGCCGAGGAAAATTGCCGCGCGATTTTGGCCGTCGGAATCGGCAGTACCAAACCACCGCGACTGGTGATTTTGACGCACAACGGCGGGCCGGCCGACGAGCCGCCGATCGCGATCGTTGGCAAAGGTGTGACGTTCGACAGCGGGGGCCTGTCGATCAAACCCAGCGACGGCATGGTGGATATGAAATGCGATATGGCCGGCGCCGCAACCGTCGTCGGGACCATGCACGCGCTTGCCAAGCTGGGTGTGAAAAAGAACGTGATCGGGTTTTGCGGGTTGGCCGAAAACATGGTCAGCGGTTCCAGCTACAAGCTCGGTGATGTGATCCAAACGCGCAGCGGAAAAACGATCGAGATTCTCAATACCGATGCCGAAGGCCGGGTGGTGTTGTCAGACACCTTGGATGTCGCGATCGGCTACAAACCATCGTCGATGGTTGATCTGGCGACCTTGACCGGCGCCTGCATGGTCGCGCTGGGAAATGAAGTCACCGGATTGATGGCCAATGACCAAGCGGTCTGTGATGCGTTGACGGCCGCAGCGAAAACCGAGGGCGAACCGGTTTGGCAATTGCCGATGTTCGCGTTGTACGATGAAAAGGTCAAAAGCAAAGTCGCGGACATCAAGAATGTCGGCGAAGGCCGTTGGGGCGGCGCAATCACAGCCGCCAAGTTCCTACAGAACTTCGTCGGCGATACACCATGGGTGCATCTGGACATCGCCGGTCCGGCTTTTGCCGATAGCCCCAAACCCTATCGTGATGCCGGTGCCACCGGTGCAATGGTTCGAACGCTGATCCGCTGGGTCGAAAACCAGGCCGCCGGCGATTGATCAACGTCGCCAGACTAGGCGGCCACGGACTGTGGTCGCATTCCGGTCGCGGATCGATTGCCCAGCCGGTTCATCCATCCGGTCAGTTCAGCGGTGACTTGGTCGGCATCAATGTCATTGACCAAATCATGCCGGCCATCGGGCCAACAAATCACCCGCCCCCGGCCACGCATTCGCAGCGCCAGGTTGCGACATGCGGCGCGGTCGATCAATTGATCGTCACTGCCGTAGATCACCAGGGTTGGTGTTTCAATTGCACCGGCATGATCGAGCGCATGTCGCCCTTGCGCGACCAGCTGTGTTGCCAAGTACAACGAGATTTGGCTGTGCTGCAACGGATCATTCTGAATTCGATCCGCCATCTCCCGGTGCCGCGTCAGTTGCTCGATCGGAGCGGGTTTGGAAACCCGAATCCAAGGCAATAGATGACCGGTTCCCCAGGCGGCGAAGATCTTTTGTCGATCCAGTAATTGCGGCGGCAACAACATCGGTGCCACCAACACCACGCCATCAACGGGCGGTTGCCCACGGCCGTCGAACTCAGCTTGCCGCAGCGCGTAGTTGATCGCAAAGTTTCCGCCCATGCTGTGGCCGAGCAAGACCTGTGGTTGCCCGTCGAATCGATCGGACAGCTGTTGTCGTGCCGCGGCGATACCGGCTAGCACGTCGTCGTAGCGCGGCAACGCACCACGACGCCCGGCGCTACGACCATGTCCGGGCAAATCGACTGCCAAAACCGCCCATCCCGATCGGGTGACGCGTCGGGCAAACGATTCAAACCTGCCACCATGGTCGCCCAATCCGTGCACCAAAATGACAACCCCTCGCTCGCTGTGATCGCCCCGAGTCCACAGCCGGGCATGCCAATTTGCTGCTGCGGCGCCGCCCGATCGCACTTGGGCAGTGGTGTTCCAGCCCCCAATGGGCATTTTTTCGACGTTCATTCCGGCTGACCTGCGACGATTTTGGGCTGCGGACGTGTTGAAAATGAGTAAACGGCATGGAATTCGCGTCACCAACTCGCGTCCTCCCCAGCCTTGTCATGATGGCACGGCTACTTTTTGTTGCGATTCACTCTGCGCCCTGCCGTTGAGGCCCAACCATGTTGCTTCGATTGCTATTGCTGTTTGTCACCGTCCCACTGGTGGAACTGTACCTGCTGCTCCAGTTGGCGAGTGTGACCGGGGCCGCTGCGACATTCGCGCTGGTCATCATTACCGGTATTATCGGATCTTGGCTGGCCAAACGTGAGGGCGGGATCGCCTGGCAAAAATTTCATGCCGCACTGGCCGATGGCCGCATGCCCAGCCGCGAGATCCAAGACGGATTGATGATCGTGTTTGCCGCCGCAATGTTGTTGACGCCGGGATTGTTGACCGACTTGTTTGGATTCACGATGTTGATTCCGGCCGGACGCAATTTCATTCGCAAACACGTGATGCCAAAATTGTTTCAAGGGTTCGGCAGCGTGCAAATTCGCGCCTCGACCTTTGACGACAACCGCGTCCGATCGTTTGACGATTCCAGAACCGTCGAAGGCAAAGCGGTCCGCCGATAGTGGCCTAGGCTTCCAGCCTGGGGTTGTGTGCCGCAGATCATTCAACGACATAAAAACCGTTCACAGGCTGGAAGCCTATGCCACGGGGGACTGCAATGAATGAAAACTATGTTTTTCGACGGAGAGACTTGCCGCATCTTGATGTCGAAGGAAAGGCGTCCTTCATTACCGCTTGTTTGGCAGGCAGTTTGCCGGCGACTGGTCTAAAGCGAATTCGCGGCTATCGAGAGGAGCTTGACGAACGAAAGAAGCCTGCTGATCTGAGCGAGGCCGAATGGGAAAGGAAGAAACACAAGTTGGTGTTTCAGTTTGTCGATTCGATTCTCGATGGCGAGTCGCCGGTGAATCATTTTGAAGATGATCGTTTGGCAGAAATCGTCCAAAACGCATTGGTGGCGAGAGCCGAGGATTACCAATGGTCGTCAGCACGAATTCGAGCGAAGCTTGGTATCGCCCCCGGTGAAGCGATACCCACCGTGGCATAGGCTTCCAGCCTGTGAACGGCGCTGATGATCAATAGAGTTGATGAAGCACACAGGCTGGAAGCCTATGCCACTGATTGTGCCGCCTGTGTCATCGGACTGGAAAACCTGTCTCTGATGCCAAAGCACAGGGTCCTATTCACGCGGCGGCTGATCGGGTGCGGTCTCCTGGGCGGTGTCCATAGTGTCGGGTGTCAGGTCGATGATCCGGCTGCTGAGACTGGTTCGCTCTCGCCCGCCCGAATCATTGGCCGCGGTTTCAAAATCGGGTGTGGCTGGTCCGCGGTCGAGCGCAAAGTTCAGCGTCAGTCCCAATTGCATGTCCGCCCAACGTCGCCATTCCGGTCGCGTTTCGATCAGCACCAAATCCTGTAACTGTTGCTGTAGCACTTCATCGCGCTCCCCGCGTCGCAGCCGCAGTCGCACCAGGTTTCCCAAAAAGTAAGGGTTGGTACGGTCCATCTCGTTGGCTCGCCAATACAACTCGAGCGCTTCGTCGGTCCGCCCTGCCGATTCCAGTGCCAGTCCCAGATTGTAGAGCACCGAGGGGTCCGTTGGCATCAATTCCGAAGCCAGTTCGAACGCCAACACGGCCTGATACAAATTCCCCTGATCGTAGAACATCAGCCCCAGGTTATTGTGTGCCGGGCCGTAGTTGGGATCGGCTTCAACGGCTTCGCGAAATCGTTTGATCGCCAGATTGATTTCACCTTTGTTCAGCGACCGAATGCCAGCATGTGTCAAACGGCTGGCCCGCGGCGTGTTGCGGTCAGTCGTGACCTGGATTGTCGATTCATGCTTGTTGCGAAACGAGGAACATCCCGGCGGTGTCACAAGCACAACGACCGAGACGCCGAGCGACACCAGCAGCCGGGCGGCGACCGCAGGACGGGGCCTGAACCGAGCAACCGACCGCGCAGCAGCGAGCGGCCATTCATTCGACCGTCGCCTACGAAATCCATTTCGCTGCATTCGATTCCTGTTTAACGCTTTTTCACGAGTCGCTTTTCGGTGAAAAAATGACCTGGGTCAAGGTCAGCTGGGATTTCCACGTCTCTTGGCCCCCCGATCGCTGCGGATCGTACAGCTGCAAATCACGCACCACGCTGCCGGTCGTTTCGTCCTTGAGTGCGTCACAGAAAGCCACAATCTTGGCGACCGAGGTGGCGTTTAGTTTGATATCCACTTTGCGAAGCATGAAATCGGACTGTCCCATCCGCTGCGGTTGCATCGGCGTTTGGTTTGCTAGCATCTGCGGCGGCAGGTCGGCTTTTTGCAGTGCCGCGTCGATCCGATTGACGATGCTGTCGGCCGGTTCCAAATCCAGCGCCACCACGGCCGGCGCATCGGCGACCCGTCGGATCTCGCCGAGTTTTTGGCGCAGTTCGGCCAAATCCTGTCGATCCAGTTGCAAGCGATCCGCTGCGGACCAAACGCCCCGGACGCTCGCCAGGGCATACAGTCCCAGCATCAGGATTGCGGTGCCGACCAGGATGCGTTTTCCGGTTGCGTTCATGAATCGTCCCCTGGCTCGTCGTCAGCGCGATTGCCTGTCCAGACCGCCAGGATCGTGGATTGATAGGTGGCCAGGGGTTCGTCTTTGCTGGGATCGATTTGCTCGGATGCCGGTGGCGTGACCGTGAACCCGACGGTTTCCAGTGATTTGGCGATGCTGCCGATTTGCCGCGCGTCTTGGGCGCGAACGGTCAGCGAACAGGTGCCGTCGGTGACCTCGATTTCGATCAATCGGTAACGGGCTTGGCCGATTTTCTGGGCATGTTCCAAACCGATAATCAGATCACGCAAGACCGTCGTCGCCGGGGTCGGCAATTGAATCGAATCGTCGCGACCTCGCGATCCGAGCATCTGGTTGTGTTCGCTGCGGACGGTCCGCATCAGCATCACCGGCACACGGCGATCGGGAAACGATTGACGAAATTCATCCCGCTGCTGCTCCACCACGGCATGTGATTCACGCTCGATCCGCTGGCCTTTGAACCAGGCCGCGCCGGTGATCGTGGCAAAGGCCAACAGGGCTGCCAGCGCCAACATTCGCAGCGGTCCGGCGACCGCGTACAACGGATCTTTGGGCGCCAAATCACCACGTCGCAAATCGGGCCAGCGACCCCACTTCGCAGCCAAAACTTGATTGGCACCCGCGGCAATCAACTGCTCGATCGATTGGTCACATTCGATCACCTCTCGCTGCGGATCAATCGGCACTTCGTTTTGACCGACAATGATCATCGTCGCAGGTTGCAGCCCATGTTCGCCGGCGGCCGCGTGATGTTGTGGAAGTTCATCACCCACATCAACAAACCGTTTCCATTGAAACACCCCGTCACGGTCGACAGCGATCGATTCGGCTGAGGAAGGGGCCAGCAAAATCAGTTCAAACGATGACCGCAAATCGCTTTCGTCATCGACCGCACGGGCGATCAGAAACGAGGTGGGCACGATCGCGGCAATCTCGATCCCCGCCTGTTCGAGCGCGCCGACCAACGGCTGGTAGCGGCTGCTTTCGATTGCCACCGCAGCGATTTGGCCGGATGCGGGATGGATCCAACTGTCCGCGACCATTGATTCGGCATCAAGCGGGAACCAGCGTTCCAACTCAAAGGCCATCGCGGCACGATCTTTCGCATCGACTCCCTCCGGTTGATCGATGCGCGCGAAGAAACAGGCATCGCTGGCCAGCCCCAACACGCAGCGCCGTTGCACGTTGGGATCGGTTTGCAACCGTTCGTTCAACTCAGTGACGATCTGCTGGGCGGTGGCATCGGCTGGTAGCGTCGTTGGATCAGGGCCGATCCCGAGCTGCCAGCCGGCTGCGGTTTGTTGAATTAAAAATCCGCCGTTGATCAAGCCAAGGGGTGTGCGAGTCGGCTCGGTCATCGATTGCGTCTCCGAGCTTGGCCGCCGGATTTGGATTCGGAACCGCGACCGTCAAATGACTGCTGCAATCGCAAGGTCGTCGGTTTGCCGTTGACCTCAAGAGTGACTTGGTCCGATTCGACTTTGCTGACGACGATACCGGTTGGCGACAATTCGACCTGTTCACCGGCGCCGCGGATATCCGTTTTGCCGGTCGCATCGCTCAGGATTGCGACACTGCGCCCCGATTGAATCAGGGTCCCCACCAGCGTCCATTCCAACCGTGGCGGTTTGGCCACCGGCGTCACAACCGGTCGAGCGGCCGGCGGTTTCACACGTGGTTTGGGCGGCGGTGGCGGTGGATCGTACAGCGGACGCTGCAGCGCCAGCGACAGGTTGGCTGGGGCGTTGTTGTCGCTGTCGGTGTCCGGCGCCGAGGAATCATTCTCAGTGGGCAGCCCGGGTTCTGTCGTTTGGCTTGCCCCCCGGTCTTTCGAAATTCCTGATTTGGAATCGTCACCGCTAGCATCAAGATCACTCAACGACCAAACCACACTGCCAGCGGCCATGGCCAGGCAGCCGGCTGCAGCAATCGCGAGGATGCGTCGTTGGGTGGTCAGATTCATCAATCGGTCGTTCGAGTTACAGCCCCAGCGAGTCAAAAAGCAAACCGCTGGTTGATCACCAATCCGTCATCGGTCAATCGCATCACCGAAAAGGTTCGCCCGCTGCGTCGTCCGGTCGTGGACGCGTCGATCCAAAGCGAAAAATGAGTGCTTGTTTCAGCCAGCATTCTACGCAGACGCGACCGCTGTGTTTCCGAATCGGCTTCCTGTTGAATCAAAATCGCAGCGTTCATCGGTGCACCGTCTCTATATCGGCTGACCAAGCGTCTGGCTCCAGCATCCGAGAGCACGGTCGCCGCAGCGGTTTGAATGGCTTGGTCGGATGCTCGGCGGATGTTCAGCGCACCACCGCCCCAGCACGTGATTTGATCGGTCACGTTGGGCAAGGCCGCATCGTCACCCACGATCTCGCGCAGCGCGACCAGATCAAACACCTCACCCCAGCTGCGGAGGGCACGCGGGATTTCTTCCGAACTCTCGTCGCTTTCCACTGGCGGTGATTGCTGTAGCGGGCGGACCGCTGGAACCAGACGGACCGCTCGCGACGCGGTGGGCCCGACCAGATCGTTGATCGCGGTCAACGTTTGCTGCTGCCCGCCGCTGTGGTAAACACGGTTCAAATTCAGTTTGGCGTCCTCGTCGGCAATCACGATGTCAAACGTGACTCCACCGATCGTGATCACGTCTCGCAGTGGGCCTGGAAAGGGGACTGCGAGTCCGGTTTCTGTGCGTTGCTGATCGGCCTGCTGTTGCAACCGATCAAACAGTTTCGCCGCCCGCGGCAACAATGCCGCCTCGATCGAATCGGCGCCCCATCGTTGCTGCAATCGCAATTGCGCATCGGCGGCGGCTAGCCCACGTCGCAGGCTGAGTTTTGACAGCGTTGCCAGCACCGTCACCATCAACACCAGCACCGCCAATACCACCAGCAGCACATAGCCGCGTCGCTTAGTTCGCATGGTGAACAATCACCTCACTCAACAGCACTCGCCCCGTGTCGTCGATCGCCTGCAATTGAAATTGACTGGGAATCGCCGGCAACCCGCCGGCGGCATCTGGCACAGGCGTCTGTTGGTCGACCTGATCAAAGGGCTGGAAATCAAAACCGCCAAATCCCACCCAACAAAGTTCTCGTTGCCGGTCAGTGACGCGAACCAATACCGGTCGCGATCCGATCGTGGTTCGTTCGTAGCGCACGTTCGACGGCAGTTGGGTGTCGCTGGAAAAACCAGCCATCAAGATCGCGTTTTGGTCGGCGCGGATGCCGCGGGCATTGATCAGGTCCGTTCGCAATCGATCGGCCAAGCGGCCGGCGGCCACCGGGTCGGACAATTCACCCCGCAGTTGGTTGGATTCTCGCGCCACCACGGTCACGATTTGCAACAGGCCCGCCGTCAGCAGCGACGCCAAGACCAACGCCGCAACCAATTCGATCAGAGTGAATCCACCGGTACGATTCGTCATGGCGTCGCGATCGGCTTGACCAGGTCGACCCAGACCAGTGGCTGGGTCTCCCGATCGACGTGAATCAATTCCACCCGCACCACCTGTAGCGGGACGGTGGCCAACGAAGCCATCCCGACCAATGACGTTTGCCAGATCCAACCGGGTTTGCCAGCGACCAGTCCACGGGCGCCGATCGGGATACCATCACTGTGCTGAGAAAGCTGGTGGACCAAATCATCGGCTACCCGCGTTGCTTGGATCCTTTTTTCCGCGAGCGAAAGTTGGTGTCGGTGTTTGGAAAACGCCAACAGCGATGCGACCAAGATGGATCCCATCAACACTAGCGCCACGACGACCTCCAATAGCGTCAATCCAGGGCGTTGATTCATCGTGCCCCCAACAGTGAATCGATCGATGGACGTTCCATGCCTTGGACCACCTGGCCACTGCCACCGACAAACAACACCCAACGGTGGGCGTCACCCGTCGTGATTCGTAGCGCATAGCTGGGCGTGGATCCATCGCCGGCGGCGACGATTTGACTAGCGGTTCCGCGTGCCCCATCGGCTCCGATTCGGACGGCATCAATGGCGACGTCGGTAGGCAAACGAAATGCTTGCGGCGAACCCTTGGTGTGACGAACGTCAAAACGTTGTTGCCCGCGATCGATCAGGCCAACGGTGCTCCGGCGGTTGCGCCGTGCCGAGCGGCGCAGTGCGGCATCGAATTGTTCGGCGATTTCAATTCCGCGTGCCAATCGCTGCCGCGCCATCACACCACGCAGCGACAGCGAAGCGAGGGCGGCCATCATCGCCGTCAGCAACAAGACGACAACCAACTCGATCAGCGAAAACCCATTGCGGCGAAAGGACGAACGATTCATTCGGTCAGCATTTCGCTGGAGAAATCACCGTCTTCACCCTCACCACCCTCACGTCCATCGGCGCCTAGACTGATGACTTCACAACCGTCGTCGGACACAAAGTACAAGTAGGGATTCTTCCACGGGTCGCGTGGTACCTTGGTCAAAAATCCTTCCGGCCAGGTGTCGGTGGGCTGGCTTAGGATCTGCAACCCTTCGTCTTCGGTTGGATAGCGACCTTGATCGATACGAAAGGTTTCCAGCGACTTCAGAATCGTTGCGATCTCGGTCTTCACGGCGTTCTTTCGTGAGTTGACCAAATAGCCGCGTGTTCGGACGGCAACCAGTCCGGCCAACATGCCCAGGATCACCATCACCACGATCAGTTCGACCAAGGAGAAAGCCGAACGCCGCGGAGGGGTTCGCTGGTCGTAATCACAAGACATTTCCAGCCTCTAAAATCGGAAGGATTGTGGCCAACAATAGAAAGCCAACCATGACGGCCAAGACAAGGATCAATACCGGCTCGATCAACGATGTCAGTCGCGCCGATGCCGTTTTGACCTGTTCATCATAGTCTTCGGCCAGACGAAAAAGCATCTCGTCTAATTTGCCGGATTCTTGTCCCACCGAGAACACTCGCACCGCCAGTGGGGGAAACGCTCCGCTGCTCTCAAGCGCATCGGCGACGTCTTCGCCGGCGGAAATTCGTTTGACACACTGGTCGAGTGCCTGTCGAAACACCGAATTCTTGGTCGATCGCATCGCCAATTCGAACGCGGCGGTCAATTCGACGCCGCTGCGTGAGAGCGTGCCGATCACCATTGCGATCCGAGACACTCCCTGTTTGACCACCATCGGTCCCAAAATCGGAATCCGCAACACCATGCGATCCAATAGCATCCGACCGCGGCGGCTGCGGAAAATGATCCCCAGGGCGACGACCGTAGCAATCGATGCGACAATCCAAAACCAACGGTGATCCACCAACGCATTGCTAAGCGTCTTGGCCACGCGTGTCGGCCAGGGCAATTCGTCTAGCGTTTCTTCCAGGTTCTCCAATAGCGGCGGCAACACACTGGTCATCAGAAAGATGCCGGCCGCAGCGCCAAAACACACTAAGAAGATGGGGTACACCAGCGCCGTTGTCACGGCATCGGTCAGCCGCGCCTGGCGCTGTTTGAACTCTGCCAATTGTCCCAGCACCTGTTCCAAGGTGCCGGCGTTTTCCCCGACCTCCACCATTTGCACGGACGCTTCGTCGAACAGGTCCGGACGGTCACCCAAGGCCTGGGCCAGTGACTGGCCGGCAGCGACTGAATCACGCACCCCCAACAGCGCGCTGCGAAACGAACCCGTGTTCTGTTGCACGATCGTGTCCAGTGCATCCAGCAACGGGATGCCGGCGTGCAACAACATCGACAGTTCGGAAACTGCCGTGGCCCAATGGTTCTTGGACGATGCCAGCGACCAGCCGGGCCAACCGCTGCCTTGTCGCCGCGTTTTACAGACGGTGATCTTGCGAACTTGGACGCCCTGGGCGCGCAGCGTGTCGCGAGCCTGGCGAGCGGTTTCGGCACTGATCGTGCCGTTGACCGTTTGCCGTGACGGGTCGATGCCGGTGTAGGAAAAAACAGCCATCGGGATCACAACGTCGTGACGCGTAAGACTTCATCGAGCGTCGTGATGCCCTGATGAACTTTCAACAGGCCGTCGGTCGACAACAAATGCATCCCCGAATCCAATCCGGCCTGGCGGATCGCCGCGGCGTTGGCACGTGATTGAACCAATTCGCGACAGGCGTCATCGATGACCAACAACTCGAACAATCCGACGCGGCCTTTGAACCCGGTCCCGCGACAGGCCTTGCAGCCGACCGCTTCATAGACACCGATCAGGTCAGATGGTTGTCGGTCAATCGATCGCAGCAGTTCGGCTGGCACGTCCGGCAACGAATCCCCACCTCGCCGGGGGCGTTTGCAATGATCACACAGTTTGCGAACCAGTCGCTGCGCCAGCGAAGCCACCAGAGAACTGCTGACCAGATAGGGCTCGGTTCCCAAATCCAACAACCGCGTCACGGCGCTGGCCGCATCGTTGGTGTGCAGGGTGCTGAACACCAGGTGCCCGGTCAGCGAAGCCTGAATGGCCATCATGGCGGTTTCCGAATCTCGGATCTCGCCGACCATGATGATGTCCGGGTCTTGCCGCAACACGCTGCGCATCCCCGATGCAAACGTCATGCCTTTCTTTTCGTTGATCTGGGTTTGGCTGATCCCATTGAGCTGGTATTCGATCGGGTCTTCCAAGGTCAGGACGTTCAGTTCTTCGCTGTCAATTTCCTGTAGCGCTCCATACAGCGTCGTGCTCTTACCGCTGCCGGTCGGTCCGGTGACCAGGATCAACCCGTGATCGCGCGAGATCAACGAAGCGAAGCGGCGAAAATCATGGATCGGCATGCCCAACTCAGCCAGCGAGTACAGTCGCGCGCTCTTGTCTAACAACCGAATCACGATCCGTTCATTGTGGCTGGTCGGCAGCGACGCGATTCGCAAATCAACCGTGCGATCCCCTAGTTGCACCGTCGCCCGACCATCCTGTGGCAATCGTTTTTCGGCGATGTTCATTTTGCCCAGCACCTTGACCCGCGACAGCACTTCTTCTTGTGCGCGTTTGGGGATTTCAAAGGCGTCAAACAGTACGCCGTCAATGCGTTGGCGGACCACCAGTCGGTCATCATAGGGTTGAATGTGCACGTCCGAGGCACCCGATTTGACCGCATCAAACAACAGATGATTGACCAGGCGAATGATCGGTGCCCGGCCCTCGGTATCCAACAGGTCTTCTCTGGGACCCAGACCCGCGATCTGGCCCAACAGCGCCTCGCGATCAAGCGAGTCAATCACGGTTTGCGTTTGGCTGGATTGATCCGAGTATGCCGAATTGATCGCCCGTTCGATCGCCGTTGGTGTGGCCGGCAAGGGCCGCAGACGGACGCGCTGAAAAGTCCCATCGGGCTGTTGTGCCAGTGCCCGCGCGATCGTGTCGAGGTGGTCGTAACCGGCCGGCGAATCAATCGCCAACCACAGGTCGTCGCCCGATCGGTCTTGCAACCCCAACACGTGATGGGCGCGCGCGTGGGCGATACTGATCCGCTGCAAAAACGTTGGCGCCGGAACAAATTCACTCAGATCAGCGACGACCGGCATTCGCAAACGGCGTGCGATCTGCGTCGCATCGCTGTCCGAGGATTCGTTTGTCTGGGGGTTGCTCATGAATCACCATGTCGTCAATAGCCCCCGTATTCTCAGCCATCGACTTTTCAGCCACAGCCTGGAAGCACTACGGGCCGTCGATCATCCCGTCGTCCCCGATGGCGTCACACGGTTGCTGTGAACCAAACGATGCGCTGTTTCCGGAACGCATCGGGCTGGGAATCAACAAAGGTCGACTGACAGGATAATCCCCTGCCAGCGTGGCGTCGTGTGATTCGATGTCCGAGAGGAATTCCAAGTCACGAAATTCCGAATCACGCAGGATTCGTGGCCGGATAAACAGAAAGAACGAGGTTGTTGATTGGTCATTGCTTTGCAGGCTGGATAGTTCACGGAGCACCGGGATGTTTTCCAGCCACGGCACGCCGGTGAATGATTCACTTTCGCTGGTTCGCTTGAGTCCGCCGACAACGACAGTTTTACCATCGGGGATTGTGACCACGCTTCCCACTCGATCGATGTGTCGCGGTGGCGGCAAGGCGTCCGAACCGGATCCAACAAAGGTGCTGAATTCGATATCAAATTCCAACTGCAGGTGGTTGTCTTCGTTGATATGCGGCGTGACTTGGATCGTTGTGCCGGCTTCCTGGTTACCGCCCAAGCTGGTGGTCGCGATTGTGTCGGCTGCATTCACACTTTGAAATGGCACACTGGCAACACTGTTGAGCGTGCCCGTCTGATTGTCATTGACCAGAATCTTGGGTGACGACAGCACGCGGCCACGCGAGTGTGCACTGAGCGCCTGGACGATGACATCGGCGACTTCCGGATCAACCAGAACGCCGTTGAAGCCCAACGATGGTTTGACCGTGAGCGCGCCGTTGACGGGATTCACCTCGCTTAGCCCGAACGAAGTGAATTCAAAAAGTTTCTTCGAACCCTGGCGATCACCGATGCTGACTTCCACCCCCAACGAAAAATTATCGCTGGTGTCGATGGCGATGATGTCGGCTTGAATCAAGACCTGGGGCCGCCGCTGGTCCAACGAACGAATCAGTTTTTCATACAACGATTGAACGTTCGAGGGGGCGAACACTATCAGGCTGTTGGTGGCCACGTCGGCCGACACACGGGCGCCACCGGGCAGCGTGGCGACATTGCCACCACCGCCGAACCCACCGACGCCAGCGAACCCGCCACCGCCGAATCCGCCGGCAAAGTTTCCGCCGCCGAACCCGCCACCGCCGAACCCACCGGCCAGGGCGCCCAAGGCAGCGTTCTGGTTGGGATTGCGTGTGGAGGAAAGATTGCCGTCCAAGTTCTGTCCGGGACCCGCCAGCAGGCTGCGTTGGCCGATACCGACCGGAGCGTTGCCCTGCATGCCCTGTACCGCCGGTGGCATCGCGACACTTTGATTGAAACCGCCCTGATAACCCATCACCGGAACGACCCCGCCAAAATTGGCGCCGCCCAACGTACCAAAGGCGCCGGGTGCCATCCCACCGGCTTGAGCCACTCCGCTACCGGCCGCCTGTTGCAACGCCAACAGCGAGTACAACACTTCGATGGCCGTCGCATTTTTGAGTTTGTAAAACCGGATCGGGCTCGCTTCGCTGTCGACCGGTTGATCGAGTTCACGTAGCAGCGTTTCGATCTGTTGGTGGACCGCTGCGCCGGCGCGAACAATCAGAAGGTTTCCCTCCTCGTCGATCGTGGTTTCGATCCCCGTGGATTGCCGCTCGCGACCGTTGGTTTGCGGTGATTCCACAAACCCTTGGATCAGATGATCCAACCGCGAGGCACCGATGTATTCCAGCCGGTACACCCGCGTCAAATACTCGGTGCCCGAATCCAATCGTTCCAGCAAGTGGATCGTGGCTGCGACTTGATCCTTGTTGCCGGCCACGATGATGCGCTGGCCGGTCTGGTCGACCAACAGTTTGGGGGCCGTCGCGTCGGCCTGCTTGCCGGTGTCGGCGGCCCGCAAACCGTCGACTTGTTCGATCAACATCGACGGCGGTCGACGGCGGGTCTGATAGAACTCGATCGTTCCCGCAGCGTCGGGCCGGTCGATCATCGCCAATAGTTCTGCGACCAAGCGGACGTCGGCGGCATAACCGCTGACGATCAACACCTTCTGGTCTCCGATGGCAACGATATTCGATCCGGTACGGCTGAGAAACGGTTTCAGCGAAGTCGATGCGGTGGTGATGTCAATGAATTGGACCGGCAAGACTTGGGTCACCGCTGCCGCCGGTCCATTCCGCTGGGAAATCTCGCGGGCGTCGCCGGCCGGCGCACTGTTGACGATGTCCGCAATGTCAACGACCCGTTTCCAGCCGGGGACTTCGGAATCGACGACCGCCAAATTGGCTTCGCGTAGCAAACTTCCCAGCAGCGTCGGCAGAACTTTTCGAGGCAATTTGGCGGGGGTGTAAACCGTGACGTCACGGCGGGCGACATCGGTGCTGTGCAGAAAGCGAACCCCCAACTGCTTGCTCATCAAATCCAGCAGCGTGGTGACTTTCACCGTTCCGGAAAGATTCAATTCGACAATCTCGTCACCCGCGGTGTTTTGAGCCTCGGTGTTTTGGGCCGTGCCAGAATCTACCGTCGCGACGATCGCCAACAGCGCAGCGACAATCGGCAACAAGAATCTTCGTCGTGTTTCGCTAGCAAACCAAGCCGACATGACAGGCCAATGGAAGAGGAGGGCCGTTGCAATCATTCAGCTGGATAACTAGGGAAATTCGCCGACGGCGTCAATTCAGATCCAGACACACTCCGCCGCGCCCCGTTGGAGTTCAACCTTTAGGTTGCCCAGTTTGGGGTGTCTGGAGAGTGCCTAAAGGCAATCTAAACTGAAGAGACCCCGGTCTACTCGTCGTGAGTCGCCGAGTTGAGTTTATTGAAGTGGTGAGTCGTTCGCGGCGACCACGTGATCGCTATCGTTCGTCGCCTGACGGTAGAATCCTGCGACAAACATCATGCCTAAGCTGAACCGATACCTGCTAATTACGCTGATTGGAGTCACAGGGCTATTCGGTTTTTCGTTTCATTTTGAAAGCAACCCTGAACTCGCGGAATGGCTCGCAGGGTTTGGCGCGACTCGTGCGTCATGGTTAAAAGTGACATATACCATTGGCAACGGACTTTCGGCCAAGATCAATCCAAACGGTAGCCATAAACTCGCATGACATCACCCGTACCAACTGACATCATTCAACGCATCACCCAAGATTTCGGTGATGAAAGCGCGTCCGTTATTCTTGCGAATTTGATTTCTCGAATCCCAGATGGTTTGCCCAACGGGACGCGCCCGCGACACCTCCGATGCGTTATCCATCTAGCTGAGGGCGATTTGGAAAAGCTAAACCATTACATTGAGATTTGTTTGAGGGATACGCGCGACGTGATGTACGCCGCGGAATACCGGCAAACTGGACCCGGATTCGGTACGAAACTAGAACGAATACATGACTTCAATCTACCGTTTGGCGAGTCAACCAACCACGATGGCTCGCTGTAGAACCAAAGGCCAGGGATGGCCATGGCGGATAGCGTTGTCGTAAACCGGAGCGACTAATGATGACTAATCTTGCTCCAAGTCCAGTGACGGCTGCAAAAGCTTGCTCTGTCGAGTCAATAAGGCCGGAGTCGTCGACGCCCCATATTGTCGCTTCCCTGACGGTTTGAACCTGAAAGTGACTTCAGGCTGTTTGCCCTCGTTGGTGTGGAGGATTTATCCGACCGAATCGCAAGCAGAACACGTCATGCTTGGTCGGATAAATCCTCCACACCAACGAAGCATCCGACGCGAGTCTTCGATCTAGGCCGACGGTCTCTCGTCAATCGCATTGTTTGGATCAACATTGATTCTCCGTGCCTTGGTGCCTCCGTGAGATCGATGGGTACCTGGAAACGCAGGTCGAAGGTGCAACGGAATCAGCGCCCGCCGCAGCATCTCCCCCGCGCTGCAGTCTCGCCCGATGTGCCCAGCTTCCTCGTGGGTGGAGCAATCGAGCGTGGTCAGAGCAAATGAATGAACGTGCGGACTGGCAAGGTCTGATTGACTAGCGGGTGCGAATCCCGCCTGGGTAAGCGATAGCCACGCGCCCGGTATCGAGTGTTGCAGCGGCTGTATAAGACCGGTGGTCGAAGTCAGTCGTTGAAGCGTACAGAGCCAGCACGTACAGAGCGAAAGGTAGTGAGGATGAAGCGATCGTAGGTGGCCCTGCGACGCCCGAATGGAATTAGCCCCGAAATTTGGTAACTGTCGGATTCTGCCCAAGGTTTGTTCATGCCTGAAGGCAACACCGTTTGCAGCGTCACTCGGCGAGCTGCAAGTGGAGACCCGGGGTCGGCGGCCCATTCGCACTACACAACACGTCAATCAGGCAACCAGTGAGACCCTGAAGTTCTTGATCGGTACGAGATTTCCAATCTTGACCGGTCGAGTATGTCCTAGGAGTGGAATAAGCGACGAAGACAAATGACATTCAGGGAGTCGGATGACCGAATA
>NZ_JAMYFE010000038.1 GCF_024129865.1 Stieleria tagensis
TGACGTGATCGGTTGATCTCAGATCGTAGCGGATCCTGCCGGGGTTCCGTCGGGCTGGGGCGTGCGTTTTGAAGTTGCGATTCTATCCCAACCCGACGCGTCAGTTTTGAAGTTGCGCTTTTCTGGTAACCCGACCGGGCTGTTGATTTAATTAGCCGGTCGCTAGTTGGTGTGGAGGATTTATCCGACCGGCTTTATTCTTCCCAGAAAACCCTCACCCGAGTCGGATAAATCCTCCACACCAGCGCCGTTGAAGTGACGCGTCGGGTTACCAAAAACCAATGCCCCACGCAAAAACACAACTTCAAAAGGGGCGTGCTGAGAAATCTGAACCGTGGCCGGTCCAGCTACGGTTTGGGGTGCGGGGATCGTTCCCTTAGGTTTTTGCCGAACCGGGCCAGAACATCTTCCACTTGCTGTCGGCTGATTTGCCGTCCTTGTTGATTTCGGCAGCTGATTCGCGGCCTTGCAATTTGGACGCCAGATCACGCATCGACTGTGTGATCGCAGCCTTAGGCGCTTGGTTGATCAGCGGCACGCCGTTGTTGCGGACTTCGACCATCGTGCGATAATCGTTTGGCAGCAGGGCATAGATTTCGTGGCCGAGGGTTTCCTTGGCCTTTTTCAAACTGATCTGTCCGGATTCCAGTCCGGCGCGATTGACCACGATTTCGACTTTCTTGGTCAAACCTTCGATCTCTTCGAAGCTCATCATCAGCCGCACGACGTTCCGCAGACAGGGCAGGTCGAGCTGGGTGACCAAGACCACCTTTGACGCGGCTTCGAGTGCAACCAGATCCACTGCCGAATAGGACTTGGACAGGTCGATCACGAGGTGGGTGAACGAGGCCTTGAGCAGTCCGACAACTTTGCGAATGCTTTCGTCGGTGATGCTTTCGGTGTCTTGCAATTCGTCAGGGCGTGGCAGCAGATACAGACCGCTGTTGTGTTTGGTCAACGATTGTTTTAGCAATTGGATGTCTAGCCGAGAGACATTCTGAACCACGTCGGCCAAGGTGTAGTCGGCGATGGCGTCCAAGAACAGGTCCGAATCACCGAGTGCCAAATCCAGGTCCAACAGGGCGACACTGTTGCGATTGTCGGCGGCGTAGATACAACTCAAGTTGACTGCGACGCTGGTCGTTCCCACCCCTCCGGTTGCACCGGCAACCGCGATCACTTCGCAACCACGTACTCCGCCGTCGGCCGAGCCGAATTTTTGCTGATTGACTCGGTTCAGGGCAGCTGACATGTCTTCGAGTGACAGCGGCAGCGTCAGGAATTCCCGCGAACCGGCACGGATGGCACGCAAGATCAGGTGTCCATCGGTGCTTTCGCTGGCGGCCAATAGAACAGTGTCGGGCGCATCCTTGGTCAGCCGTTCGATCAATCCGATCGATTTGTCGTTGTCATTGTCCAGCGAAATCACACCGACATCAGGTGCGGTTTGTTCAATGATGTCGGGAAAGAACTCGTAACGCGAACAATCTGCTTCCAACCAAACGGTTTCCATGCCCAACAGCATGGCCTTCAAAGATTCGCGCGTCTCGTCATTGGGATCAACCAAGGCGATTCGTAAAACGTTTGTCATCGCAGATATATCCGGTCGGTCAATTCAAATCCGTTGCAATCTCAAGGTGACGGGCACAACCGTGTGCCCGTCGTTTGGTTCTGCCCGTCGACCGAGTGGATCGGTCGACGGTTTCTGCTGCGGAGCATCAGTACCCGTCAGGCGTGCTTAGGATCACTCCCTCGCCGACCACGGTGGGCTCGCTGCCGGGGACCACTGCATCGGCCGGAAGACTGGGAGCCTGGTTGATGGTCGCACCGGGTGGCAGTCCCATGCCCGGCGACATCAGACTGCCGTGGGCCATCATCGCTCCGTTTTGCATCACGTTGGTGTGCAACATCGAGGCGTCGTTGGATGCAGGCGGTCCGCTGTTCATCGAGCACCCGTCGCCGCCGAGCAGGTTGGGGACTTCGATGTGGCCGTTAAAGTACAGGTCATGATCGTTAGGTGGCATGCTGTTCAGACCTGGGCCGCCGCGTGGAACTTGATGGGGATCCATTGCGTCGATCAGTTCTGGTGTGACGGTGATCAACAGTTCTACGTCGTTGCGACGTTCCCGGACGCCGCGGAAAAAGGCACCGATGACTGGCAACTCGCCTATGAACGGCGTGGCTTTGGTGGTCGATTCGGCACGGCTTTGCAGCAAACCTGCGATTGCGAAGGTCTGTCCGGCTTGCAGTTCCACGGCGGTATCGACGTAACGCTGACGGAATGCGGTGACGTTGATGTCGCTGGCGGAAATGGACAACGACGGATCGGGTTCTTTGACTTCTGGTCGAATTTCCAACCGCACGCGGCCTGGACCGACGACAAAGGGCAAGAAGTCAACTGACGTACCGTATTCTTCGTATTTCACGGTGACGGTGTTGTTCCCCGACGGGACGATGTAGGGGACGCTACCACCGACGGTGAAACGTGCCGGGCGTCCATGGGTCGCGACCACCGTCGGTTCCGCCAAGAACTTAATCAGGTCCTGTTGACGAAGGGCGTTGACGAGTGCTGTGAATTCGTCACCTTGGAAAACGTTTGTCGCGTTGTTAAACGGGATTCCAACCGGCAGGTTGTCCACGATGCGCGAGCCATCGGTCCACGACAGGTCGACACCGAGTTCACGAAGCTTTGTTCGGGAGACTTCCATGATGCGGGTGTGCAGCAAGACTTGTTGCACGCCGACGACACGGATGTTGTTGACGACCGTGGGGTAGTACTGTTCGACGATCGCAATCGCGCGGTCGACGTCATCCACACTGGTCACATAGCCGGACACGATCGCCGAAGCGTTGACAGGCATCACCTTCAACGTCGCCAGCGGCAGCTGGGCCGATAGCACGCCTTCGATCTCGCGAGCGTCGGCGATGACGGTGATGTCAACGGTGTATTGTTTGTCGTCGATATCCCACAGGTTGATCTGTGTTGTACCCGGTGTCTTGGCAAACACCTGCAACTGGTTCTGAGAGATCGGTGTGGCACCCAGGACTTCTTCGTTGTGAACCTGGAACCGTGGGATTTTTGCGTCCAAGGTCAGGATGCTGCTGGATTTCACCAACATCTGCATCCGTTCAACGGAGCGCGTGATCGTATGATTCGCCGCCGCAGCTGTGGAGCTGGAGGTCAGCTGAGTCTCATTGAGATCCTGAGCAGAGAGAGAAGTCGCCAGACACGCCACCGTGACGAGGGCGATCAGATTTAGTGCGGCGGGGCGGACCGCAATTCGAAACATTTCCATCGCAGGTGCATCCTTGCAGAACCTGGTTTCGGTTCCTTCCGAAACATGTCAACCGGCGGCTTTCGCCGGCGGCATCCAACAGTTCGTTGCGAGTAACGTTGGGATTTAAAGGGGAAGTCGGGTCACCCTCGCTGCCTCGTGATGCGGCCGGCTTCACCCTCAGGCAAAGCTGGTCGCGTTGACGACAGCCAGGTTTGTATCGTTGCGTTGCTTCGGGAGCTTATTCTTCAGTCGTTGAATCGTCCGTGGGAACGAAAAAGGGACTGTCGGCACCGCGAAGGTAATCGTCAGACGTTGGCGCGGTCTGGCTGGTTAGCGTATCGCTCGTCTGGTCAGAGTCTGGGGTAGCAAGTTCCAAAGGTCCCGTGTCGCCAACGACGCGAGGCAAGGTTGCTCCTTGTACCCATTCGTATTCAATCAAGCGTCCGTTGACCATTTTTGTCATTCGGAACGTTGCTTTCTTGGCTTCTGGATCCGTTTGTGCGGGTTCTTCTGACTGTGCGAGTCGCAGGCGGCGTTGCTCCTCGCGGAAGTCTTTCAGATCTTCCAAGAACTTCTTTGCCGCGACGCTTGTGTCGCCTTCGGGAATCGATGCATCATCGGCCGAGGGGCTTCCCAGCGACAACGAGATCTCACCGAGCTGTTTGGCAAAGTCAAATGCTTCGACGTCGGCTTTGCGGATCAACAATTGGATGTCGCGGGCACTACGATTTCGAGGCTCGTCGGCATTGAATTTGGTGATCCCATCGATGCCATAGACCTTCACACCCGTCAACACGTCTAGTGCCATGTCACGTGGGAACATGTCACCTTTGGTGAAGAAGCCGCGAATATCAACACGGTCGCCGGGGCGAACCAAGTTGACAGTGCCGTCGCGGCCGGCGGGCAGCGAGACCACGGCGTAGCCACGTGGCACCACCTTGTCCTCGACGTCGTTCAT
Source organism: Stieleria tagensis (assembly GCF_024129865.1). GTDB lineage: Bacteria > Planctomycetota > Planctomycetia > Pirellulales > Pirellulaceae > Stieleria > Stieleria tagensis. Next base: position 4,237 of record NZ_JAMYFE010000038.1, read on the forward strand.
CAATTTCAAATCCAGCATCGGTTCGCCAGCAAACAACGGGACTTTGGCGTACCGGCCTTCAAACTTGGCAAGCTCCGATGACGATCCGGTGGGAACACGGTCGGCCGGCCATTGTTCCAAACGCAGTTTGTCGGGAGTGATTTCTTCTTCGAGATTGATCGCCTGTGTGGTGACCAAGATTTCGACCATTTTGGTCGGCTGGCTGTTGGGCTGGGCTTGCATCCACTGTCCGACTCCGACGGCCGCAACAGTGCCGCAAACTCCGGCAACTAGCAAGAAAAGTGATTTGTTTCGCATGGCATGGACTGGTTCGAAACCAGGGGATCGCGTTTCAGGTGTGGAGGACTGAGCTGGGAGGAGGCTGTCGACCTACACTCCTTACTCGGTTTAGTAATACATTCGCCTGAAACCACGTGGTTTGCAGACGTATGACTCTCGCAATGCTTGCGCACTGTGCATCCGGTGGCTCCCGCCTAATCGGCAGGAGTTGCCACAAATGGCACGCATTGCGAATTGATTTCCCCTAAAGCGGGTGGTGTTTTTGGCGCGAATGCACCAACCTCTGGTCAGCCGTTCAGACCAACATTCGGGCGTAGGCAAAATAGGCAATTGAGCCAATCGCCATCGGTATTCCGTATGGCAACAGATACATCGTGGGTTTTCGCTCTCTGGCGATTTTGGAGAGCTTGGTCGGGTTGCGGACTGTTTTCCACTCTTCCAGGATTTGCAGGGCCATGGCGTAGTGTTTGGTCCAGTTTCCGCTCTTCCAAATCATGAAAAAAGCCATGATTCCGCCGACAATTGCGGTGGCGGCGAACGCGTACAAGGTGACGACGGTGCCCAGCCAAGCGCCCACGCCGGCTAACAGTTTGACGTCTCCGCCGCCCATTCCGCCGACGTTTCGCAACACCAGTAACAGCATCATGCCGACAAGAGTGCCCAACAGGCTGTAACCTAATCCGCTGATCCCGTCTTGCAGGGTCCAGTGGAGCCAACCACAGATGATGAACGGAAAGGTCAGCCAGTTCGGGACCTTCAAAATGGCTCCGTCGATGATTGCAGCAACAATCAAGACGACCGTGACGAACCAGACGGTCCAGTTTTCAGTGATACCCTGGATCAACATTTCCATGGCAGTGTTCCCCGTGACTTTGTTTCGGTGATTGGATTGAGCAGGTGAGGAGTGCCAAGCGACGCGAGTCGACATCAAGTTGGCAGTGAGTGTTTAACGGTTGAGGTGTGGGCGACGGTGTTCAGCGCGGCCCAAGCATCCAACTGAACATGGCGAATAACAACGTGATGAAGCAGCAGGAGAGCTGCCACACGTGTTCGACCGCATCCGTCGGTAAAAGTGGATAGTTCATTTCGATTTCCCGGCTACCCGATTCCTACGGGCATAAAAAAACTCGACGTGACCGGCGCCAATGCCGGTTGGACAGACACCGGTCAAACGTCGAGAATCTCTCAAACGGTCGCTAGCGAATTACACCAAGGAAATCCGCAGCGAACGAAATCAGTTAGCAGCGATTGCAGCACCGACTTCTTCGAACTTCTTGTTCGACTCGGTACCGATCGTTCCGACTGCAGCCAAGCAGACGACGACGATCAGGGCCAACATCACAGCGTATTCAACTGCGGTCGGGCCATCTTCTTCTTTCAAGAACTCAACAACGCTGTTAGCAAACTTTTTCATACTATGAACTCCTCAATTGGGGTCTCTGACGAGAACACCCGACGATGACTTACTGGTCCCATTCAACACGAATGAGATCCGGGAAAGAAAGCAGCCACGTCTCCAAAAGACTCACCTTGGCAATCTCCACTGTGGTATCCCACCGCATTGATTGTTCCCTCGGCAGCCCGGCTATCCGTTGGGCAAAGCAAGTTGCTTTACCCCGCTGGACCCGTGGCTTTGCGCCCCGCCTTCTCAAGCGGTTTGCCTTTGTCTGGGAGTCAGGCCGTCTGAGAAATCTAAATGACCATCAATGGCCGATTCACTCAGATGCGAGTCCTCATGATTCGCCCTCGAAAGAACCGTATGTCAGGAAATGGTTCTGTCAAAAAACTCTGGTTATCCAAAGCCTTCCGGTCCACTTCTTGGGAGCGTTATTCCGGACTTGACGACTAGCAGGTACTTTGCCCCCTGTAGCGGTATAAATGCCAGCGACCCCCGGTGCATGTTTCACTGTCCAGCTGAACAGCAACCGTTCTGGTTCTTCGTAACCCGAACCAAAAAAAACGTGAGCTAGTCCTCGACGGCAGATGGCTCATCCGAGCCTAGCGCACCGTCCATGTTTAGATTTCGGGTCAACAATTCGTGGCGTAAGCCTCCAGCTTGCGATTGACCCGGTGCGGTAATGGCAAGCTGGAAGCTGACCCCACTTTTAAAAGTGGACGATGCACTGGCGCCGCGCGGGTAAGTTTCGGCAAATAGCACGGCGCATAAAAAAACGCCTCGGCTCCGATTCTTTCGGGGCCGAGGCGTCTGTGCTTGCGGTTGGTTGCTGATTGAAACAGCCGCCGGCTGTCCAAACGAGGCAACCAAGGACGCTTAGTTAGCAGCGATAGCTGCACCGACTTCTTCGAACTTTTTGTTCGACTCGGTACCGATCGTTCCGACTGCAGCCAAGCAGACAACGACGATCAGGGCCAACATCACAGCGTACTCAACTGCGGTCGGGCCATCTTCTTCTTTCAAGAATTCAACAACGCTGTTAGCAAACTTTTTCATATTCTTATTCCTCGCAGTGGGTGCCCCAAAAGTGGTTGCACCCGACGATGATTAGCTGGGCCGATTCAACGTGAATAGGATCCCCAAGACGACCCAATCGGGACCGTCTGTTGGAAGCGAGTCCGTCAGTCGTTCTCGCTAATGGAAAGCTATGGCAGATTCGGCCAGAGTCAAAATACAGGGGACAGAGAATCTGAAGTGAATTTGCAGAACGACCGGCTGTAGCGGTTGTGCGGGCTGGGCCGGTCAGATCACAGCCAGAGTGGTTTCCGAGGGGGTGTCTGACCGCATTCTGGTGGCGAGTTCGCTAATCCTGTCCTAGCCAATCGTGGCCCGCCGCGAGTCCACCGTGACCTGCTTGAACGGACGTTACTGCAGGGTCGGCTGAGTTGTCGCGGGTTCTGGCAAGGCGGCGACGACGACTGCGGCGACATGTTGGCCGAGTTGTTTGGATCCCTCAGCGCTGTAATGCACATTGGCCGTCCGTTGCAGACTGGCGATCGATTCGGCAAATGCAAAGCAGGGGTCGACGGCGATCCCGCCCACTTCCTCAATGGCTTTGGCTGCGGCAGCGTTGTATTTGGCCGCGTCGCCAGCGATTCGGCCGGCCGATCCGGCGGGAACTGGTGTGGTTTCCCGCCAAATGACTTTGGCACCGGTCGCCTTCAACCGCTTGGCAAGCGTCTTTATATTCTCGGCGTATTGATCGATCGCAACTTGAGGGTGGCTCGTGTCGGCTTTCGGATCCGCCAGGTCTTGGCTGCCCTCGCTGACATACTTCAGGTCGTGCAGGCCAAAATTGAAATGGATGACATCCCATTTTCGATCTCCAATCCAGCGGTCAATCTGTTCCAATCCTCTTGTGGTCGGCCCACAATTGGTCGCCGGTCGAAAAACGTTGGCTTTGCCTTGGAGCGCTTCGCGGGCGCTCAGCATGTAGCCGATCGAGATCGAATCGCCGATTAACAGCACGTTTGGCAAGCTGTCGTCGATCTCCGGCGCGGCAAAGGCCGGATTTTGTTTCTGTTGCGCCTTGGCGTTGAAAGTCACACTCAATAGAAACGCCGCCAATAAACCCATTCGAAGCATCGCGTTCATCAACTCTCTCTCAGATTAACGGAACAAAGACAACCGGTGAGCCATTCTCAACAGACCACCTATCGTATTCTGGATGCTTCGGCGAATCGAGCGAGTGAGGGAATTCGGACAATCGAGGAATATGTCCGATTTGTCTTGGATGATGCCACGCTGGCAGCCAGTAGCAAGCAGTTGCGGCATGATCTGGTCGATTCGCTGGCGCGGTTGCCGCATCGGGAATTGTTAGCTGCTCGGGATACCGAATCGGATGTCGGCACCGCGGTCACGACCACCAACGAGTACCGGCGGTCGTCGACGGCTGATGTCGTGGTGGCCGCTGCGGAGCGGGTCCAGCAATCGCTGCGGGTTCTGGAAGAATACGGCAAGACGATTAATGTGACGTTTGCCCAACAGATCGAACAATTGCGTTACCGCTGTTACACGTTCAACCGCGACGTTCAATTGCGCGCGCTTGCCGATCCGCTCCGCCACCGTCTGGCCGCCGCCCGGTTGTACCTGTTGATCGATTGTCAAACCGATCAAGACGACTTTGTCGCTTCGATTGCACAACTGGCCAGCGCCGGTGTGGACGTGTTTCAGTTACGTGACAAACAGGCCTCGGATCGACGGTTGTATGAATACGCCAAATTCGGTGTGGCAATGGCCCGCCAGAAGGACGCGATTTTCATCGTCAACGATCGAGCCGACATCGCGGTGGCGGCGGGGGCCGATGGAGTGCATCTAGGGCAAGACGAACTGCCCGCGGTGGCAGCCCGCCGGATCGTCGGTCCGCAGCGGATCATCGGTGTCTCGACCCATCAAATGGATCAAGTCCATCAGGCGATCACCGATGGCGCCGATTACATCGGTTGTGGGCCAACGTTTGCCAGTCAGACCAAATCGTTCGATGATCACGCGGGAACCGATTTCTTGAATGCGGTGCACCAGGGCACCCAGGAAACGCCTTGCCCCGCGTTTGCGATCGGTGGGATCAACCTGGACAACATCGACCAAGTCATCGGTTGCGGGTTTCACCGGATCGCTGTCACGGCGGCCATCAATCGCGCGGCGGATCCATGCAGCGCGGCACAGCAATTGAAACAGCGGTTGATCGCGGTCTAGCGTTTGCTCAACCGACGACCGCATCGACGACAGCGGGTTTCCAATCGACGACATGAATTTCAACGCGTCGAAAACCGCGAAACTCGTTGATCACTGGCCGATAGGCGATTTGAATCGGGCCGTCACATTGGTTCAGATCATCACACCAGTCACCGGCGCCAAAGGCGACGCCGCGAACGGTCTTGCCGGCCTGGTCGAGCCGCATGGTCAAATGGCGGTCGCCCGATCCCATTCGTCGCGCCGGCTCGGCCAGCGTGACGTTCTGGCACAACAGCGTCGGGCGTGGGTTTCCGGCACCAAACGGTTCTAAGGTTTCGATCTGTTTGACCGTGTTCAGATTCAATTGGCCAAACGAGGCTTCGGCATCGATCACGATTTCTGGTTCGACGTCGTTGTCGGTCCATTGCTGCGAGACGGCTTCGCAGAAATCCTCGCGGAATTCATCGATCTGATGTTCATCGATCGTCAGGCCCGCGGCGGCCTTGTGTCCACCAAAGCGAGCCAAGCGGTCGCCACAGGTCGATAGGGCGGCGTGCAAATCGATGGCGGTGCCACCGACCCGTCCAGAGCCGACGGCTTGGGATTTGCCCGCTGCGTCCATCGAAAGGATGATCACCGGTTTGGCATATTTGTCGCTCAGTCGGCCGGCAACCACACCGATCACGCCTTGGTGCCAGCCCACGCCGGCCAACACCAGCGCGGCATCTTTTTGTCCGTCAAATCGCTCTTTGATCTGTTTCTGGGCGGCCAGGGTGACGCTGCGTTGCAGACTGTCACGGTTCTTGTTGAGTTCGTCGATGTATTCCGCCAGCGCTTCGGCGCGTTCTTGGACGGTGGTCGTCAACAATTCAACACCCAATTGGGCTTGGCCCAGACGTCCGGATGCATTCAGCCGCGGAGCGATGTTGAACGCGATGCTTTCGGTGTTGAGCGTCGTGGCTTCGTCGAGTTTGGTGATTTTCATCAGCGCCGCCAGTCCCGGCAGCGGTTCGCTGCCGAGCATCCGCAATCCGTGTGAAACCAGGATTCGATTTTCATCGACCAGGGGCACCACATCGGCGACGGTTCCGATCGCTGCCAGCGAAAGCGACTGCATCAGGTAGCGTCGCAGCGGTTCGCTGACTTTCTTGGACCCACAGATTTTCTGGCACAGGGACCACGCCAACTTGAACGCGACCCCGGCGCCACAGAGTTCACCGAACGGATAGTTGGATCCGGGCAGTCGTGGATGCACGATCGCCGCCGCAGCGGGCAGGCGATCGGCCAGGGTGTGGTGATCGGTGATGATCAGCTGGATGCCCAGTTCGTTGCACTGATCGGCACAGGCCACGCTGGTGATCCCGCAATCGACCGAGATGATCATGCGTTTGCCGCGGTCGGCCAGTTTGGCGATCGCTTCGGCGTTCAGGCCGTAGCCTTCTTCCAGCCGATTGGGAACGTGATAGGAGACGTCCGCATGCAGCAACTTCAATCCGTTGTACAGGATTGCGGTGCCGGTCATACCGTCACAATCGTAGTCGCCATAGATCACGATCGGAGTTTTGTCAGCGATTGCGGCAGCAATCAACTCCGTCGCAGCCGGCACGCCGGGCAATTCTTGGGGATCGCGAAGCCCGGTCAGCTTGGTCGACAGGAAACTCTCTGCTTCTTGGCAGTCATAGACGCCACGGCTGACCAGCAACTGGGCAACCACTGGCGGCAAACCGGAACCACGAATCAGTTGCTCAACGCGGGCGGCATCATGTGGAACGACCCGCCACTTCCGTTTCATCCGTGATTCGCCTAATTAGAGGTCGACCGATTGGCTGATTATTTCTTCTTTTCGCCGTGCCAGGTGTGCTTGCGCAACCGTGGGCTGAACTTCTTCAGACGCAGTTTTTCGCCGCCCGGTTTGCGTTTCAGCGTGTAGTTGTAATCGCCGGTCTCTTCGCAGACCAGAAAGATCGTCTCGGCCTTTTTCTTGCTCTTAGCCATCAGAAATCAAATCAGACAATGGGTTGGTTGGTTCGGTAAACTTTTCCGCGTCCCGGATTATGCCCGCTGGTCCACGGTTTGGGCAAGGCTTGTTTTTCGAATCCTGCCCGGCTAAATCAGTTCCGGTTAGAATTGCACGCCGAATCCACCTTTGATTGACCATTTTTCCCACCGGAATCGATCCCGATGAACCGTTTTGCCCCCCCCGTTTTGTGTCTGGTGATCGGCGTTTTTTGGAGCGGATTCTCCAATGCCGCCGAACCCGGCCAGCGGCCGAACATCGTTTGGATCATGTCCGAAGACAATTCGGCGGACTATCTGCGGCACTTTGACCCGGCCGGCGCCCCGGCCCCAAACATCGAAGCGATGGCCGCCCATGGCGTCACGTTTGACAACGCATTTTCCAACGCACCGGTGTGTTCGGTCGCCCGGACGACACTGATCACCGGTTGTTATGCACCACGCATCGGCACCCAATTTCATCGCCGGCACGTCGTTGTTCCCATGCCGCCGGGACTAAAGATGTTTCCCGCCTACCTGCGAGAGATCGGCTACTACACCACCAACCACGCCAAAGAAGATTACAACGCGACCGGTGGCAAACAGGCTTGGGATGTGTCGGGCGGGAAAGCGAGTTGGGAAAATCGGCCTGAGGAATCGACGCCGTTTTTCCATGTCGAAACCTTTGCCCAATCGCACGAAAGCCGGTTGCATTTCACCGAAAAAGAGATGCAGCAGCCGACCGAAACGGATCCGGCCGACGTCAAATTGCAGGCCTACTTTCCCGACACGCCGCTGTTCCGCTACACCCGCGCCCGCTACCAAGATCGCATCATGCAGATCGACGCATTGGTCGGCGGAGTGATTGAGCAGCTGCAGGCAGCGGGCCAACTGGAAAACACCTTTGTGTTCTATTTCGGCGACCACGGCGGTGTGCTGCCACGTTCCAAAGGATACGTCTATGAATCGGGACTGCATGTTCCCTTGGTCGTGCGTGTGCCCGAAAACTTTCGCCCCTTGGCCGATCGTGAATTGGGATCACGCACCAACGGGTTTGTCGAGTTCGTCGATTTTGGACCGACCGTGCTTCGTTTGGCCGGCGCCGAACAACCCGAGGGGATCGATGGCAAACCGTTCCTGGGTGCCGATGTTGACCCCGACAAAGTCGATCAACGGGATGAAACATTCGGTTATGCCGATCGCTTCGATGAAAAATACGACTTGGTCCGCACGCTACGAATCGGGAACTTCAAATACATTCGTAACTTTGAACCGTTCTATCCGGATGGATTGCAAAACAACTACCGCTACAAATGCTTGGCCTATCAACAATGGCGAGAGCTGTTCCAACAGGGGAAATTGACGGGCGCCGCGCTGCAGTTCTTCCAAGCCAAGGCACCGGAGGCCTTGTATGACGTGTCAACCGATCCGGATGAAGTCAACAATTTGGCCGGTGACCCGAACCATGCCGGCAAACTGCAACAATTGCGTGATCAGTTGGATGATCGCTTGAAATCGCTACCGGATCTAAGTTTTGTCACCGAAGCGGTGATGGTCGATGCAGCGATCGAGAACCCCACCGCGTTCGGTCAATCCCACAGCGGGACCATCACGCGTTACATCGACACGGTCAACCTGGCACTGCTGCCGCCGGCGCAAGCTTTGGTGCAACTCGAAGCAGCGCTGGGTGACGAAGATCCTTGGGTCCGCTACTGGGCGCTGGTGGCCTGTAGCACGTTGGGCGAATCTGCCAAGCCGCTGGTGCCGGTGATCGAAAAGTTCTTGCTCGATACCGAACCGCTGGTGGTTGTTCGCGCGATCGAATTCCTGGCCATCAACAGTGACGTTGAAACCAAGTCGTTTCTCTATCGATCGTTGGAACGTGCGACCAACGAACCCGAAGCGCTGCGGATGCTCAACACCATTGTCTATCTACGAGATTTTCATGGCTACCAAGTTGACCCCGATCAATTCCGGTTCATCATCCCGGTTGAAAAGAACGGCCAGCTCATCCGCCGCCTGGAATACTTGAAACAACAGTAGGCCAGGTGCAACCTGGCAAATGCCGTATTCCAATGCGTTGTTGTTAGCGCCAGGTTTCACCTGGCCTACTGGGTTCGTTGTTGTTGGCGCCAGGTTTCACCTGGCCTACTGGGTTAGTTGTCTGATTCGACGGATTCGCTTTCCCAGGGGTCTGACCACTCTTCCCAATGTGTCAGATAGGTCGCATAGGCTTCGCATTGTTCGGCTTGGGCTTCGATCCAAGCTTTGCTTTGCGCGGTGATTTCGATTTCTTGTTCCAGTGTCATCTTGCCGGTCAACACCATCGAGCGCAAGAACACAAAGTACGTGTCCAGGACGTCACAGCGGCAGTAGTCGCTGATTCCCTTTAGGTCTCCGTCGTCGTACTGTTGTTGGACTTGATCGCCGGTGACCGACATCTTGCCCGGTTTTCCCAGCAGCTTGGTCGCCAAATTCAATCCGCCGTTGAATCGCGTCGCACTGAAATTGGTCAACAAATCTTGCAGGTCCATATGGGCGTCGACGCTAAATCGATTCCGCGGCGATCGATAGCCATCGTTTTTGAACCAGGGTGCGATGGAGATGCCAAATCGATAGGCGGCCAATTCCATCAGCGGCAAATCAAACGTGCGGCCGTTGAACGTGACCCACTGCGGACGTTTGTAGACCTCCCAGCCTTTCCAAAAATGCGCCGTGATCACATGGCTGCGAAAATCGGGTTCGTCCAACGAGACGATATCGATCAGCCGGTAATCTCTGGCAACTTTGGCCACGACCACCGAAATCGGGATTTGAAACGTGTAGGGAATAAACGTGCTGCCCTTTTCAGCCAGCAATTCGGCTTGATAGCGCGCGACGGCTTCGGTCGGGGACAAGGATTCGCCCGGATAGCGGACTTTCGCGATCAACGCTCCATCGGCGATACTTTCACAGTCAAACACGAGATGGGAAACGTCTTCGCTCATCTAATCGTTCAATCCCGATTGAATTTCTAAACCCGGCGGGAAAGCGTCCCCGCTGTGAACTCGCGAGAATAGCACAAATCAACCCATGATCGAGATCAACCGCCAACGATTGCTGGACCGTTTTCTTCGGTATGTTCGGGTCAGCACCGCTGCCGATCCCACCAGCGACAGTTATCCCAGTAGCGAGTGCCAGCGTGAACTCGGACGGATTCTCGCCGCAGAACTCCAGGCGATGGCCGCCAGCGACGTTTACCAGGACGCTCATGCGTTGGTGTATGCGGGTGTCCCCTCCAGCGTCGGCGACGCCGATCTGCCTGCTGTCGCATTGGTTGCCCATGTGGATACGTCGCCCGATGCGCCCAGCGACAATGTTCAACCCAACGTGATCGATGACTACCGCGGCGGCGACATCACGCTTGCCAGTGGCGAAGTCATTCGTGTGGATGCCTGTCCGGCGCTCCGTGATTTGATCGGAACCACGCTCATCACCACCGATGGAACCACGTTGCTCGGTGGCGACGACAAGGCCGGCGTCGCGATCATCATGGAATTGATCGAAACGCTGATCGAGAACCCGCATTTAAAGCACGGCCCGGTCAAAGTCGTGATGACTTGCGATGAAGAAATCGGGCGTGGGACCGATAAGATTGATTTGGACAAACTAGCCGCCGATGTCGCCTACACCATCGACGGTGGCGGTGCGGGTGTGATCGACGTCGAAACGTTTTCCGCCGATGCCGCGACCGTGCGATTGATCGGCGACAACATTCATCCGGCGATCGCCAAAGGACGGATGGTCAACGCCGTGCGCGCGGCTGCGGATTTTATCGCCGCACTGCCGCGCGACAGCGACACGCCAGAAACCACGTCCGGACGGCAAGGGTTCATCCATGCCAATCAAGTCACCGGCACGGTTGGTCAAGCGACGATCGAACTGATCTTGCGCTCGTTCGATGCGGTCGACCTAGACGGGTACGCCGACCTTCTGCGGCGAACCGCCCAGCAAGTTCAATCGCAGTACCCGGGACTGCAAACCGAAGTTGTCATCCGACGCCAGTATCGCAATCTCCGCGAAGGACTGGAGAAGTTACCCGAGTCGATTCATTTGGCCGAGCAAGCGTTTGGCAATTTGGGGCGCCCCTACGTCAAGGAGATCATTCGCGGCGGAACCGACGGCAGTGTGTTGACGGAAAAAGGGTTGCCGACACCGAACCTGTCCAGTGGCCAACACAATATCCATAGTGTTCGTGAGTTCGCTTGCTTGGATGAAATGGTTGCGGCCACCGAGCACTTGATCGAACTGTTGTCATTGTGGTCCAACCAGCGAGCGTGATGATGACGATCGCCCGAACTCGGCCTCCGGCAAAACTCAATCTGTTCCTGGAAATACCTGCCCGCCGCCACGACGGCTACCATGAAATTGACACCGTGATGACGGCCATCGACTGGCGCGACGAGTTGGAAATTCGCTCGATCGCTCAGCCACGGATCGAATTGACAACCCAATGGATTCCCTCGGCCGCAGCCGTCGGACGACAATTGGGTGTCGACGTCGGGCAGGATGGAATTCCCGCGCTGTTGCGGATTCCGACGGATGAATCCAATTTGGTCAGTCGCGCCCTGGCCGGGTTTCGAGACCGCTTTGGGATCGCCACTGGTTTTCGGGTGCGATTGGGCAAACGTATTCCCGCGGGTGCCGGAATGGGGGGCGCCAGCAGCGACGCGGCACACGCGATTAGCTGCGCTGCCCAGATTCACCAAATCCCCCAAGGGTCCGCTGAGCTACATCAGCTAGCGGCCTCGATCGGCAGTGACGTGCCCTTCTTTTTGCCGCCTCTGGACGCAGTCGACCAGGGTTACTCGGCGGCGTTGGCACGCGGTCGTGGCGAAAAGCTGTCACCGATTGCGACGCGCACATCGATACACTTCGTGGTTGCCTTTCCCAATTTCAGCCTGTCCACCGCAAGTGTCTATGGCGCGCTTCGGGTGCCCAAAGTGGCTATTGATTCGGCTGCCTTTCTGGCTGCCTTTGGGGCTGGCGACAAGTTGGAAATGGGCCAAACGATGTTCAACCGGCTGGCCGAACCGGCTTTGGAAATTATGCCACGGCTAGGCGAATTGATAGAATCACTGTGGCAATCCGGACTGCGACCGTGTCAACTAACTGGTAGCGGATCGGCTTGTTTTGGCATCGCCGAAGATGCCGAACATGCAACGGATGTTGTGAAACGCTTAAAGATCGAATTGCAACCAGGTGTTTTGCTACAAGCGGCTCAGACGGTTTCTGCGGCTGCGTCGATTGAGATCGAGCCGAGTTGAAACGCAGTCACCAGTGAGGGAGTTCAGATCGTGGAAATCACGGAGATTCGAATCAAGTTAATGGAGTCGTCGGAGGATCGGTTGCGAGCCTTTTGCTCGATCACAATCGATGGTTGTTTTGTGATTCGCGATTTGAAAATCATCGACGGCACCAACGGTCCGTTTGTAGCCATGCCCAGCCGCAAACTAACTGGCCACTGCAACCGTTGTCATCACAAAAATCATTTGCGCGCCGGTTTTTGCAATCATTGCGGGAACAAGCTGTCATTTGATAGCGACGGATCGCTCGATTCCCCTCAGAAGCTTTATGCCGATGTGGCTCATCCGATCAACAGCGAATGCCGAGAGATGATTCAGGATGCGGTGATCGAAGAATTCGAAGCGGAATTAAGCCGTTGCCAGCAACCGGGATACCGTTCCCGTTATGACGACGATTTTTCAGACGCGGGTGAAAACATCGATGCCGCCCTGATCGATCGTCCGCACCCCTCGCCGGCGCCGCCAAAACGCCGACCGACCGGGGTGACACAGCCAGAACCGGCCGGAAACAGTGACGACGAATTTGGTTCCGGCATCTTTTAGCGGCCGTTGCGATTCACCAGAACGGACTGGTCGCAGGGTTTGGGGTTCGCTAAAAGACTAATTCCCGAGGGGAAAATGGACAGCCAGAGCAACTGTGACGCCGGTTCATCGACCCATTTGACAGCACGACCCACTGCGGTGACCAAGGACGGCCCCGTGAATACACCTTTTACTCGCGTACTGAAATTGGCGTGCCGTCGCTGGTGGGCGCTGACCGGTATCCTGGTCACGTCGCTAGGGATCGCATTGCTATGGAGCGCCAATATCAGTGCACTGTTTCCATTGGTCGAAGTCGTCTTTGCCGGCGATTCGCTGCCGGAATACGTTGATCAGCAGATTGTGGAATCCAATGCTGCGGTCGTAGAGTTGCAGTCGCAAATTGACGCCGCCGGCGCTGATCCCGATGCCAATCCATTGGCGATCTCGGCACTCGGAGACCAACTGAGTTTTCATGCCAAGAAAGCGGCCTCGTACCAGCGCGCCCAGCCTTGGGTGGATGCCTATTGCCCGACGACTCCGTTTGGCACGCTGCTGCTGATTTTAGGCTTTTTGGTGGGGGGCACCGCGATCAAACTCTTGGCGCTGACGGCCAACATGATGTGGGTGCAATACATCGCCGGGCGGACCGCGATCGATTTGCAACAAATCTTTTTTCGCAAAGCCCTGCGTTTGGACATGGACGCCTTTGGCGAAAACGGGTCCTCCGATCTGACCGCCCGCCTGACCAACGATGTGGCACTGGTCACCGCCGGCGTTTCCACGCTGCTGGGACGGATGATTCGAGAACCGTTGAAACTGATCGCCTGCTTGATCGGTGCGGCTTGTGTCTGTCCGCGTCTGCTGTTGCTGGTGATGGTCGTCTCGCCGCTCTTGGCCGTGGTGATGCAGTGGCTCAGCCGTGCAATTCGCCGCGCCAGTCGCCGTGCGATGGAAGAGATGAGCCAACTGTATGGGATGCTGAACGATTCCTTTGCTGGGATTCGAGTGGTCAAAGCGTCCAACACACAAGCGTTCGAACGCGCCCGCCTGCGGCGTGCAACGTACGCCTATTATCGCAAGTCGATGAAGATGGCGTTCTACAACACGCTGGCGCGGGGCACCAGTGAATTGATGGGGATGACCACTGTGGCGCTGGCGATTCTGGCCGGTGGTTACATGGTTCTGAACCAGCAAACGCACCTGTTCGGATTGAAAATGTCCGAGGGCCCCCTCGAGCGCGGCCAGATGATCATGTTCTTTGGATTCCTGATCGGTGCCTCCGATCCGGCCAGAAAGCTGGCGGACGTTTGGAGCGGACTACAGCGCGGCATCGCCGCCTCGATCCGTGTGATGGAAATCGTTGACATGCCGATTCGTGTCGAAGAACCCACCGATCCCCGCTCGCCGGACCGACCCCATTCGACGATCCGATTCAAAGAGGTCGGCTATCAATATCCGTCGGGTCCCCAGGTCTTGCGCGGCATTGAGATGGAAATTGCGCATGGCGAGACCGTTGCCGTGGTCGGCCCCAATGGTTGCGGCAAGAGCACGTTGGTCAGCCTGCTGTGTCGTTTTGACGACCCCCAGCAAGGACAAGTCCTGATCGACGATGTACCGATCAATGAAATGCGGACTCGCGATCTACGCCGACGACTGGCGCTCGTGACACAGCGCACCGTCCTGTTTGACGACACGATTGAAAATAACATTCGCTATGGCAGTCCCGGTGCGGATTCGCATGCGGTGGTCCGAGCCGCGAAGCTGGCCTTTGCCGATGACTTCATTCGTCGCAAGATGCCTAACGGTTACCAGACACTGTTGGGAACCGGTGGCATGCGATTGTCCGGCGGCCAAATGCAGCGGATCGCGTTGGCACGTGCCTTCCTGCGTGATCCCGAAATCTTGATCTTGGACGAAGCGACCAGCCAAATCGATTTGGAAAGCGAGCAACTCATTCATCGCGCTTTGGAAAAGTTTCTGATCGGTCGCACCGGTCTAATGATCACACACCGGCCGAGCACCTTGGCGATGGCCGATCGAATCATCGTGGTTGAATCAGGCCAAGTTGCAGCCAGTGGAGTGCACGAGGACCTGATCAAAGTCAACCGGTTCTATCAAAGTCTGTGTGGGGCCGAAGTGCCCAAGGCGGCCTGAGATCATTGCCGCTCAACCGTGTCGCTCTGCGGTGCGGCCAGGTTCATCAGAAACGTGGTTTGAAGTTTCTGAATTTCGGGCGACGCGAACCCTCGTCCGCCGTGCTTGGCACCCGGGATCAAACGGATTTGACTGCGCACTCCGGCGGACTCCAGTGCCGCATGCAGCGACTGGCTTTGATTCGCAGGAACCACCGGATCACTCTCGCCGTGAATGATCAGAAACGGCGGATCATCTTTGTCGATATAAGTGATCGGATTCACGCGTTTGATGCCCTCGGTGTTGGAGAGAACCTCACCACCACCCAGCAGTTTTGATTCCGGTGATCCGTCTTTGTTATGACCTTGGTAGCCGGGTGTCGACACAAACTGCTTGAAATCTGTTGGGCCGTATAAATCGACCACAGCCTGCACACGGCTCGATTGGTCGGCCCAGCCGCCATTGCCTTCCAATTCCTTGACGCCAGCGGACGTACCGACCAGGGCGGCCAAGTGCCCACCGGCCGAACTGCCACCGACTGCGATCCGGTCGGGATCGATGTTGTACTTGGCCGCGTGAGCCCGCAGGTATCGAATTGCACATTTGCAGTCTTCGATCTGTGCTGGAAAAGCAGCTTCATCGGTCAGGCGATATTCGATCGTGGCCCCGACAAAACCGTTGCGGACCAATGCAGCCACCTTGCGGATCCCGCCTTCCTTGGTCCCACCCTGCCAGCCGCCGCCGTGAATCCAAACGTAGGCAGGGAGCGGCCGGTCGGAAATCGGTTTGGGCTGCACGATGTGCATGGTTAAGTCACGCCCACCACCGTTGCCGAAGACAACGTCGCGAAGCACTGTCAAATCGTCCTGCAGCGTTTGGTTTGGAATGTTCGGGCGGCTGCGTGGTTTGTCGGACTGGGCATCAACCGAGGACGGTAAGATCACTGCGGCGAACAGCGAGACTACAAGATAGCGCATGGTGTTGTTGGTTTGACAGGCGTGTCGAGAGAAAGTTCAGAGAACTCTCAATTAGAACGCAACGGAACGTGTGGTGTGGGGCCCAGATTGGATCCCAGACAGTGTAGCGCGCCGCCTTTGGTGGCCAGCCAAGAGCAATCGATCAACTTGATTTCCCAATCCGGTAGCAATCGTTCGTAGGTCGCTTTCACTTCCTGTTCGGTTGCCGCCGCATTATACGATGGAACCAATAGGACTCCGTTGGCAAAGATGACATTGGTGTAGCTGTTGGCAAACCCGTTTTCGATCGCCCTCATTGGAATGCGTACGATCTTTAACGCTTGGCCATTGACCTGGACGGTTGCCAATTGCTCGGCCAGATGGTCCAGCATTTTGCGATTGTCATCGCCCGGCTGATCGGGTTGGCTCAGCACCAGCGTGCCGGGGTCGGTGAACGTCATGAACAGATCGACATGGCCCGTCAACTCACCGATCAACGGTGGCACGGGCAATAGTTGTGACGCACCGGTGACTCGCTGCAGTTCCTGTTTTATTTCCTCCAGCTCAAAACCATACTGCAAATTGTCCTCAATCACGGTCTTGGAAACGATCGTTAATCCTTGGCCGTTGGACAGCAGCGTGCCGCCTTCGATGTGCAGCGGTGTCGGGATGACTTGGGATTCCCAGCGCGTTGCGATTAGTTTGGGGAGTGCGTCATTAACGGGTCGCTGAAAGTTGTCGAATCGCGATTGGTGGGAATCAAACCAAACCGTGGTCCCCTGCGACGTGGCTGCCACCAACGGACCGGTGTCGCGAAACCATGGCACCTCGAAGGGTTGAACGCCGAACCGGACATTCGTGATTGGGATTTCTGCGTCGGCAAATGCCGTCATTGCGTCGTCCAACGAGTCGTCATTGTCCGCTAGAACTTCAATGCGCCAGCGATCGTGGGTCGCCCGAGCGATTTGCAGTACCGGATCATGAGTCCATTGGTAAGTTCCCCAGGGCAGCACAATGCCCGTTTGGGGTGCGAATTCTGCGACGGCTTGCGTCTTCAGTTCAGGCCGCAGAGCAACGGTCTCGGTCACCAGGTCGACTAGCGGGCTCCACCGCCACGTGGCACAGGTGTGTTTGCGGGTCATTGCCAAGTCATGATCAATCATCGCGATGGCGCTGCGATAGCGAATGCTGCGCGGCGCGATGTCGCTTCCCAAGTTATGGTTGTCGGCCAGTGGCAGAATCTCGGCGAGAAGATCGCGAGCCGACTGGCAGACGGATTCCGATTGATCATATCGTCCCTTCTCAAACAACTGTTGCCCCCATGCCATCTGGGTGTCAACCAGAATTTCTGTGGCCACGGTTAGGCTGGGTTGGTCGGGAAGGGCGCGAAGGATTTTGATGGATTCAACCAGGGCATTTTTGCCCTGGTCGTTCGCCGCGGTGGACAGGGTACCGGCATTGCGTAGTGCAAGTGCCAGTGAGATGGGTTGGCTGGGGAGGGTGCGAAACAGCGAGACACTGGTTTGGATTTCATCGCGCGCTCGCTTGGTTTCACCCAATTGTGCCAGCGAGCAACCGAGTGTGTTTCGGGCAGATCCGACCAATCGCTGGTCACCGCCCTCGGCGGCCAAGGCGATTGCTTTGGTCAAAGCCTGTTTGGCGGCGATCTGATTTCCTTCTAGCGATGCCAATTGCCCCAAGCGATAGTGTGCCAAGGCTCTCTCGGCTACCAAATCCGCGCGTTCACGGGTGCTTTCAATCCACGACATCAACCGTTTTTTCAGGTCCAGCTTGGTCGCCGAAAAATCGTTGCTCGGCGGCAATTGCCGCGCGGCTTTTCCGATGAAGTCTTCTTGCGCCCGATCCAGTTCCCTGATGGCTGAAATCAAAAATTGATCGGCTTCGCCAAGTTTGTTTGCAGACTCGGTTTGATCTTTTTTTGATTGTCCCAACGCAAGTTGGAATTCGTCCAAACGACGCGAGGTGCTACCAAGTTCTTTGGTGGTGTAGCCAGCCACCGCCACCGAGAGCACTGTCACGACGGCCAGAAAAAACAAGAAATAGTTAGAGCGTTGAATCAGCTGCTGCGCCATGCGATCAATCGAAAGCGATGTGAATAGAAGGGCCGTTCGGTGGCCGGCCGGCGCATTTGAGTCAGCTACGGCGATCCCTATTCGACTTAAACCCGCGCCGCGGCAGTTGGTGCTGAGGAAAATCGCGACGGGCAACTTTTTCGACTGAATCGCAGCCAAGGGCGGTCGATTTCCCGGTAAGCCGATACCGGTGCATTTCGACGCAACGTTGAGACGACTGTGGCAAGCCACCGTAGACGCTGAAACGTCCTATGCGGGGTGGGGGGCAGCACTCCCGGCCAGGTACTTCACCAAAGTCACGCTGGCGTTATTGTGGTCAATCCGGACTTCGTCCATCACGCTGGTCAGCAGCAACATTCCGCGGCCGCGTTCGTCGGCAAAGCTTTGTGGGGTGCCGGGCAGAGGTGCTTTGCGGATGGAATCTCCGGCACCATCATGACTGACCCGGAACTTGGCCCGTCGATCGTTGACGTCAAATCGCAGCGTGACGATCCGATCGGTCAATTGACGTGCCGATTCGTCCCGGTGTTTGGCACTGACCAATGTCAGGGCGTCGGCCGTCGACATTGGCGCGGTATGGACCGGTTCTTCCAAATTACAATGCACGATCGAATGGAACAGCAAGTACCGCAGGGCTTCGGCCATCCGAATGCGGTCGCCGGTATGAAGCACGTTCATCGTTGCCATCAACCGCACCATCAAACAGGCCAACGGGTCAATCCGCTCGATATCACAGTCGATGATGAATTCGTATTTCGAACGAGTCAGCGCGCCTTTCAAATCCAATGACTCGGCATTGGCGTCGACAAATCGAATCACGCGGCGGACGGTTTCCGCCAACAAGATGCCGGCGTGTTCTTTGGAAATGTAGTTGGCCGCGCCGGTACCCAGTGCTTCGGCCGCCAAGTCTTCGCTGCCAAACGCGGTGACCAGGATCGCCGGAATCAGTGGACAGGTCGAGCGCATTTTGCGGATCAATTGCACGCCGTTCATCTCCGGCATTTGCATGTCCGTGACAACTAAATCCACCGTGTTGTCCTGTAGCACCTGCAGCGCTTCGATTCCATTGGCTGCGTTGAGGACGGTGTTGCCCTGGTCCTGCAAGATTCGGGAGATCAAGAAGGACTGGGTCGCACTGTCGTCAACAACAAGAATATTAGGCACAACGAACCGGGGGACAAAGGTGCGAGAAGGAACCCTGTGATTATGGTGGCTGGGTAACCACCAGTCCATCAGCAAATCTCGCTGGGATGGCAGACATTTGTTTTCGCGGTAGTCTCTCGATTGACCAAACGAGCGATCCGACGCCCTAAAAACTTGACATTCGCCATGGCAAGTCCTATACAAAGTGTCCCCACACGTCTGGGCCGGTTGATAGGCGCGTGGTGAGTCAGTGATCCGGTGTCTCCGTTCTTTTCCTTCTCCACCGTCTCGGGCAATCGAAAAATGCGTCTTCCCCAAACAAATTTAGTTCTCGGCCGACGCGGCGGCGGGATCGGCCGAATTGTTGGTTGGTTCATCCGGATCGTGATTTACGACATTTGCATCACCGGGATTTCGGATTTGTTGGGCGTCTCGCGGATGGTCGCCCTGTTCATCTTTCTGGGCATCCTGGGTGTCATCGCGTTTGTCGGTTATCTTCTACGCAACAAGTATGCGACCGGCGTCGAAGAAGATTATTGATCGCCGCCGGCGACCGAGATTTCTGATTTGTCGAAGCCTCTGAAACAAGAGCGTTCAGACCGCTCGACCATCTGTCTATGGAATTTCGCGTCAACCACGCACCCGTTTTTTCGACGCTGGAGTTCACACTCGCGCAGCACGAATTTGTGGTGGCCCAGCCCAACAGCATGTTGACGATGAGCAACGGGATCGGCGTGTCCGCCTATGTCGGTCGCCAACCCACCGCGCCCTGCGACGATGGCGAGCGTTCGATTGCGACCGCTGCTCAATCGTCTGCTGACAATCCGCCGTCAAGTACGCCATCGGACGACGCGTCGCCGGCAATCTCGCCGCGGCCCGGTCGACGAAATTCATGGTTCAGCGGCTTCAAAAACATGCTCGGTGGCGAAAGCTTTTTCACCGCCGAATTTCGCGCCAAATCGAACGATCAAACGGTCGTGCTGGCGCCTGAAAGCTATGGCGATATCGTCACCCTGGATTTGAGTTCCCAGTCCAGCTATTACCTGACCCGCGGTTCGTATTTGGCCAACGTCGGCGCGACCAACATTCGGATCAAGTACGGCGGGCTGAAGGGTTTGATGAGCAAGAAAGGTTTGTTCTTGTTGCATGCGACCGGCCAAGGCCACGTGTTCTGTCAAAGCTACGGTGCCATCGTGCATCGTTACCTTGAGGCCGATGAAACGCTGTTTGTCGACAATCGGTTCATGATCGCGTTTTCCGACACGGTGACCTATCAGTTGGTCAAAGCGACCGAGTCGATCAAAGATTCGTTGATGTCGGGCGAAGGCCTGGTCAATCGTTACACCGGTCCCGGTGATCTCTTTTTTCAAACCCGCGGCAAACCGACCGGCGGATTTTTGACGACTCTGATCGATGTGGCATTTTAATGAACCCGCACCAGGTACCTGATCGCGAAGAATTGCTGGATCAATTGCGTCGTGCGAATCGCTACACCTGGTTGTGGATCGCGACCCGACTGGTGGCCATCGCAGCGCTGGTCTATTTGATCCGCTGGGACAACGTGGTGCTGGCGCCGATCGTGTCTGTGACAGCTTGCATGGTCATTTTGGGCCCGTTCTTGATGAGCGTGCTGAGGGTGTGGGGACAAAAGAAAAAACGGATCGAGGACATCAAGGAATCGACTCGTTTCGGCGACTTGGACAAACACAAGTTGCAATCGCTGTACAGCGAAACCCTGCGGCGATTAAAACTTCCCGACGAACGATTGCCGGTCTATGTGACCAGCGACAAATCACTGAACGCCGGTGCTCTGCGACTCGGTAGTCTGTTCGGTCGGCTAAACGGCATCTATCTCAATCGCCAGGTGCTGCACAAGCTGCGTGGTGAAGAAGTTCAGTCCATCATGGGACACGAACTGGGACACTACTACCGATTCAATCTGGCCGGAGATCGATTTCGAATCCTGACATTGGTGCTGGGTGCATTGGTCGGCATCTTTGCCGTCCAGGCAACCAATCTGAACGGCTTTCTGGGCTTTGTCGTCCTGTCAGTGGTTAGCTATGGATTCTGGACGATCAGCAATCTGCCGATGATGCGCTACGGTCGTACGATCGAATACTTGTGTGACGATTTGGGGGCCCAGGTCCAAGGCGTTGAAGCAGCGATTTCAGGTTTATTGAAAGTCGGCTTGGACGCCGAGACTCGGACGTTGATCCATTTGGAATTGCTGGCCCAGCATTCCGGCAACGCGCTGTTGTCGCCCCAAGATGTCAGCGACGCGATCGATCGAGGAACGCCCTATGGGCATGCCGCTGAACCGGAGTTGTATGAATCGATCGGCCGTGAGATTGAACAGAAACGTCGCGCCAACCAACAGACTTCGTTGACCGGGTTCCTAAAGTACATCTGGGAAAGCGACGACGAAGATGAGGACGATCTGAAGGAACGGTTGGAAATGCAAGCCAAAGCGATCAACCAGATCCAACGTCTGGAATGGGAATCGGTCTTAGATGATCCCGACGACATTCGGTTGACCGAGCGGCAGGCCGAAAACCTGGTCCAATTGATCTTGAGCTCTCCCGGTAAATATCTGTTCCGCGTGCCCGAGATGATTGGTCAGAGCGATGGCATTCATCCCCCGATTGAGCAGCGGATTCTGTATCTGTGGAAGAACCGCAATCTGGACACCGAATTGGTGGTTTGAACGATTTGCGTCATGCATTTCGTGGCGACAAAGTCGGGCGATGTCAGTTAAACTTGCTCGTCGCATGGGGCATGCCGATTTATCCTTCGTTTTCATTGGAACCCAAGTTTTGCGATCTGCCCCCCGCGCTTTTGTTTTGTTGCTAGCCGTTGCTTTGGCATGTTTGCATGGGCCCGCGAATTTGGCCCCGGCCGAACAGGTCGCAGGTGCCCCGGTTGAGAGTCTGGCACAGCGCCGTGCCGAACTGCAGCAACAGTATCAATCTCAGATCGCGCCGCTGGTGACCTCGCACTGTGCGGTTTGCCACGATGCGACGGCGATGGAAGCCGGGTTGGATTTGACCGTGTTTCCCAACCTGGATTCGGTCGCCCAGTCGCATGTCATTTGGCAAACGATGCTCGACCGGATCAAAGCCGGCGAAATGCCGCCGGAGGATGCCGAGGAGTTGGATGCAAACCAACGCGACCAGTTGGTCGAATGGATTGGTGATTTCTTGGCGCTGGAGGGTCAGCAGAATTCCGGTGATCCCGGGCCAGTGCTCGCAAGGCGACTGAGCAATGCCGAATACGACAACACGATTCGTGATCTGACCGGTGCTGACATCCGCCCGACACAGACCTTTCCGATCGATCCGGCAAACGAAGCCGGTTTCGATAACTCGGGCGAATCGTTGACGATGTCACCGGCGCTGATGAACAAGTATCTGGAAGCGGCGCGTGCGGTGGTCGATCATCTGGTGCTGACGCCCGACGGAATTCGATTCGCCAGCCATCCGGTGATGACCGACACCGACCGTGATAAGTATTGTGTCAATCGCATCGTCGAATTCTATCGCCGCCAGCCGACCGACTACGCCGACTATTTGATGGCGGCTTGGACGTTGCACTCTCAACGCTCCGCCAGCGAGTCGCCGCCAGTCGTTTTGGACGAACAAATCAAAGCGGTCGCGGACCAATACGCAATCAGCGGGCGCTACTTGGCAACGGTTTGGGATGCACTGCACCGTCCGACCGGATCTGGTCCACTGGGCGAGTTGCAAGCACGTTGGCAACCGTTGGCCGCCGAAAACAATGACCAGGCGGCGAGGACGTCGTCACAGCAGATCGCTGACTGGATCGTAACAGAGCGAAAACGTTTTGAACCAGAATTTAAAAATCTGAATATCGATGGAGTTCACAAAGGCACACAAGCCTTTGTGCTGTGGAAGAACGATCAATACGCCAATCATCGTCAGCGACCGGCAAGGGAGACGCTGCAACGCGAACGCAGTGAAGATGCCAATGCCACTGACGATACAAACTGGGAACGCTATCGGTTGGATTGCGAACAGTTTTGTGCGGTGTTTCCGGATGCGTTTTACATTGCCGAGCGCGGTCGTGATTATCTAGGCAAGTCGCGCGACCAACAGGAAAAAGGTCGGCTGTTAAGCGCGGGTTTCCACAGCATGATGGGCTACTACCGTGACGACCAACCACTGCAGGAACTGATCCTGGATGAAGCCGGTCGCAGCGAACTGGATGCACTGTGGCAAGAATTGGATTTCATCGCATCGGCGCCGCAGCGTCAGTATCAAGGTTTCCTGTGGTTTGATCGGACCGATTCACGTTTCATGCGCGAGCCTCAGTTCGATTTTGCCCGCCCCGAAGACGAAGCGTCACTGACCGAGCCGATGATCCAACGGTTGGCCGAAGTCTATTTGGCGAAAGCTGAACGCAGTGGCGGCACCGGCGTGGCGATGCAGGCGATCGCGGACTATTTCAGCAACATCAATCAACAGATTCGCTGGGTGGAACGAACACGCGAAAGCAGTCAACCGGTACAGGTTGATGCGGTGATCGAGTTCGCCCAGCGTGCTTACCGGCGTCCGTTAAATGACAGCGAACGTGCCGAGATTCGCGAATTCTATCAATCGCTACGAGAGGTTGATCAGCTGAGTCACCACGAAGCGATCGAGGATTGTGTGCTGGCGATTTTGATGTCGCCCCATTTCTGTTATCGCGTCGATTTGTTGAGCGATAGCGATCAGACGCGAGCGCTGACGGATGTCGAACTCGCGAGTCGACTGAGTTATTTCCTGTGGTCCAGTATGCCGGATCAGGAATTGATGCGTCTGGCAACGGCGGGGCAACTGTCACAGCCGGACGAACTGAAGCGACAAACCGAACGGATGCTGCGTGATCCGCGCTCGCGTGGGCTGGCGGTCGAATTCGGTGGGAACTGGTTGGATTTCCGTCGCTTTAAACAACACAACAGCGTCGATCGAACCCGTTTTCCCAGCTTTGACGATTCCCTGCGATCGGCCATGTTCGAAGAACCGGTTCGCTTCCTTGTCGATTTGATTCAACAGGATCGTTCGGTGTTGGACTGTTTGTACGCCAAGCGGACGTTTGTCAACGCGCCGCTGGCACGCCACTATGGGATGCCGGATTCGCCGCCGGGCGAATCCGAGTGGTGGCCGGTCACTGACGCTGACGAATTCGGCCGCGGCGGTCTGCTGTCGATGGCGGTGTTCCAAACCCAGAACGCCCCGGGTTTACGAACCAGTCCCGTCAAACGCGGATACTGGGTCGTGCGCCGATTGTTGGGCGAACGGATTCCACCCCCGCCGCCCGATGTTCCGGAACTGCCCAGCGACGAATCCCAGTTAGGCGATTTAACGCTGCGGGAAACGTTGGCTCGGCACCGCGACCACGCGAGTTGTGCCGGATGCCATGATCGGTTTGATGCGATCGGATTGGCATTCGAAGGCTTTGGTCCGGTCGGCGAACTGCGCGAGCTGGATTTGGGTGGCCGTCCGGTCGACACCAGTGCGGTGTTCCCCGATGGCCAACAACGAACCGGTGTCAGTGGTCTGAAACAGTACCTGCGAGCAAACCGAGAATCCGACTTCATCGCAAATTTGAGTCGTAAATTACTCAGCTATGCCTTAGGCCGATCATTGCAATTGTCCGATCAAAGCCTGTTGGACGAAATGAAACAGAACGCCCAGCGTGACGACTATCGATTCCGAAGTTTGGTCGACACCGTGGTCAATAGCCCGCAGTTTCTACGTAAACGGGGTCGGCACCCAGCAAATCTTGTCCGAGATTGAGAGCCGACGTTATCATAGGGTCCCGCCACCACCACAGCCCGCCGAGATTAAATCTGTGTCTACCCGCCCACCCAGCCGCCCGAATCGAATCTGCCGACGAACCGTTTTGCGTGGTGTCGGCGCCAGTCTTGGTCTGCCCTGGCTGGAATCCATGCCGGTTTGGGGAACCGAGCCGGTCGTCGACGATTCCCCACAGATCCCGCTCCGCTTCGGTGTCCAGTTCATGGCTTGCGGTGTCAACGCGGACCACTGGTGGGCCAAAGGTGCGGGCGAAGAAATGGAGCTGGGAAAGAGTCTGCAGCCGCTTGCCCCGCTGAAGTCCAAACTGAACTTCATCTCGGGGCTGTTCAACGAATCCGCGGTCGGTGTCGGCATCCACCCCGGCCAAACCGGCAATATTCTTTCCGGGGCAGCGCTGCAAAAAGGTGCCGAACTGCGCGGTGGGATCAGCATCGACCAAGTGTTGGCAAACAGTATCGGTCAAGCGACGGTGCAACCGAGTCTGGTGCTCGGCTGCGAACAGCCGACGACCGGTTACCATGAAACCAATTTCTCGATGGCTTACAGTTCGCATATCTCTTGGCAAAATGCGACTTCGCCGGTACCGATGGAAGTCTATCCGGCGCTGGCGTTCGACAGCCTGTTGGACAACCGCGGCAGTCGTCGCAACCAAAGCGTGTTGGACCGAGTCAAAGAACACGCCGAAAGTCTTAGCCGACGGGTCAGCGCAGGCGACAAAGTGAAAATCGAAGAGTACCTGTCCAGTGTGCGCGAGGTCGAGAAACGGATCGAACGGGTTCGCGCAAGACAGGACAAGGCGGCCGACCGCGCCAAAGCAGGCAACGTTTCAAAACGGATGAGCCGTCCCGACAGCGGGTTGCCGGAGGACATTCGCGAGCACATGAAATTGATGTGCGACATCATCGCGCTCGCCTTTCAAACCGACAAGACTCGCGTTGCGACGCTGTTGATGTGCCGCGATATCTCGGGGCTGTTCTATCCATTCTTGGACGTGCGGAGCGCCCACCATTCGGCATCCCACAAAGATTTGACAGATGACTTTGAACGGGTGACACGCTACTACGTCAGCCAGTATGCCTACCTGGCGTCACGGCTGGACCAAATGAAAGAGGGCGAACAGTCCGTGTTGGATCATTCCTGTTTGTTGTTCATCAACAACATGTGGTCCGGCAGCAAACACGATTCGACAAAGATCCCGTTGCTGCAGCTAGGCGGTTTAGGCGACACCGTGCAAACCGGACGCGTCATGGACTACACCGACCGTCCGGACGACCAGCGCAAATTGTGCAGCTATTACCTGACATTGGCCCAACGAATGGGACTGTCACTCGATGCCTTCGGTGACGCCACGCGTCCCTTGGCCGGGGTTTAAGCAGATTTCGAATTGCGTTTGGTGCAAAGTATTGATTGCACTAGCTCGACGCGTCACGGCTTGTCGATTGAATCAGCCGGCACGCGCTAGCGTCCGGTTCCAAATTCCTCGCCGGCGCGTTTTGAAGCCAGCGCTTTTACGGTAACCCGACGCGTCAGCGAGGGATTTAGGGTGTTAACGGGATCCCTCGCTCACGCTTCGGGTTACCAAAACCAATGCCCCACGTAAACGCGCACTTCCAAAACCCACCCATCGGGTTTGTGATGACAACCCAACTTCAAAGGCTTACACCGTGGTGAAAAACTTGTTTCGAATCTGTTTCTGCGGCTTGATCGTGGCCTGCTGTGTTGGCAAATCCAATGGCATTTTGCGGGCGGATGATCTGCAGCCCAAGGTGCTTTGCTACAACATTCACCACGCTGAAGGAATCGATGGCGTCGTTTCACTCGATCGGATCGCCGACGTCATTCGACGCTCCGGTGCGGATGTGGTTGCCTTGCAAGAGGTCGACCGGAACGTGCCTCGCTCCGGCGGCGTCGACCAAGCCCAACAGCTGGCCCAACGCTTGGGAATGCATTACGTCTTTGGTGGCAATCTGCCGTTGCAAGGCGGTGAATATGGAAATGCGATTCTATCGAAGTACGAAATCCTAAGCTCCGTCAACCATCCACTTCCAAACCTGGGCGGCGGCGAACAGCGCGGCATACTGCAGGCGCGACTGGCCGGACCGGATAAGTCATTCACTCTACTGGCGACTCACTGGGATCATCGTGCAAATCCTGAACAACGAATCGCATCCGCCGAATTTGTCATCGAGTTGTCGAAAAAGATCGATGCAAATCACCCCTTGTTGTTGGCGGGCGATCTGAATGCGACGTCCACCACCGCTGAAATTCGCCGACTCCAGTCCTCCTGGTCACGTGGTGACGCAGCATCACATCCGACCATTCCCGTCGCTGTTCCCGAACGTCAAATTGACTATGTGATGACATCAATCAATCATGCTCCGGTCATCATCGAATCGACGGTTGTGATGGACGAGAAAGTTGCATCGGACCACCGCCCGATCTATGTCACGCTTTCATTCTCGGATTCCTCGGATCGCGCGAAACTTGTCTCGCGAATTTTGTTCGGATCGTGCATCGAGCAAGATCAACCGGCACCGATCCTTGCCACCATGGCGAGGGAACAGGCGGATCTGTTGCTGTTCTTAGGTGACAACATTTACGCCAACACCGAAGATGCGGATGAAATGCATCGCAAGTACCAGGAACTCGCTGCGATGCCTGAGTTCCAGCAGTTGATCAAACCGATCGACGTGATGGCGGTGTGGGATGACCACGACTATGGTGTCAACGACGGTGGTGCCGATTTCAAATTCAAAGTCGGCGCACAGCAACAGTTTGTCGATTTTTGGAGCCAAGCCAAACAGTTGCGATTCAAGCCCGGTCCGGGTGTCTACAGCAGCCGTGTGTTCGGGCCGGTCGGACGACGGGTCCAAGTCATCCTGTTGGACACGCGTTACTTTCGATCGCCGCTCAAGAAAGGCGAACGGCGTCTTGGTGGGCCATATTTGCCCGA
Organism: Stieleria tagensis; assembly: GCF_024129865.1. Lineage (GTDB taxonomy): Bacteria > Planctomycetota > Planctomycetia > Pirellulales > Pirellulaceae > Stieleria > Stieleria tagensis. The sequence continues at coordinate 32,102 of NZ_JAMYFE010000038.1, forward strand.
CGCGGATGCCACCAAAACGATGCTGGGCGAAGCTCAATGGAATTGGTTTGAAACGCAGCTTCAACAACCGGCTGAAATTCGCTTGATCGGTAGTGGCATTCAATGTCTGCCCAGTGCGGCAGGCCAAGAAACCTGGGCCAATCTGCCACTGGAACGCCAGCGACTACTGGACCTCGTCCAATCGGCGCGCAGCGGCCCCTCGGCTTCGCTGGTGGCGTTGTTAAGTGGTGACCGGCACTGGTCGGAACTGTCGATGGTTGCCACGGATCAGATGCCGCCGCTGTATGAACTCACCTCCAGCAGCTTGAATCAAAACCACCCTCGCGGCACACCGACTGAAAATACCCATCGAGCCAACCCCCGGACCTATCACAAGCCCAACTACGGCTTGGCAACCATCGACTGGACCGGCAAGAAACCTAGTCTGACCTTGGAAATCCGTGACCAAGAGGGACAAACTCAATTGTCGCAACCAGTCGAGTTCACGACCGAATGAACCAAGTCGCGCTTACCAAAAAGATAATGCCAGACGCGGAAGTGCAACGTTAGCGGCGCTGGTGTGGAGGATTTATCCGACCCGGGTGAGGGTTTCCTGCGAAGAACAAAACGGGTCGGATAAATCCTCCACACCAACTTGCGCCCGGATAACGAGATCAACAGCCCGTAGCGGGTCGGGTTGGGAAAAGCCGGTGGCTTTGGGGGAGCGCCAGGTTGCACCTGGCCTACTGAGATTTGCAGGGGGGCATACTGGTAGCAAGGCGATCTGATGATGGCCACAGTTGGGAACGACAATCACGCGCCCATGGGATCTGTCCCGCAGTCATCACTCAATTGTCGCAACCAGTCGAGTTCGCGACCGAGTGAACCAAGTCGCGCTTACCAAAAGAGAATGCCAGACGCGGAAGTGCAACGTTAACGGCGCTGGTGTGGAGGATTTATCCGACCCGGGTGGGGGTTTCCTGCGAAGAACAAAACGGGTCGGATAAATCCTCCACACCAACTTGCGCCCGGATAACGAGATCAACAGCCCGTAGCGGGTCGGGTTGGGAAAAGCCGGTGGCTTTGGGGGAGCGCCAGGTTGCACCTGGCCTACTGAAATTTGCAGGGGGGCATACTGGTAGCAAGGCGATCTGATGATGGCCACAGAGTGGAATGACAATCACGCGCCCATAGGATCTGTCCCGCAGTCATCACTCAATTGTCGCAACCAGTCGAGTTCGCGACCGAGTGAACCAAGTCGCGCTTACCAAAAGAGAATGCCAGACGCGGAAGTGCAACGTTAACGGCGCTGGTGTGGAGGATTTATCCGACCCGGGTGGGGGTTTCCTGCGAAGAACAAAACGGGTCGGATAAATCCTCCACACCAACTTGCGCCCGGATAGCGAGATCAATAGCCCGCAGCGCGTCGGGTTGGGAAAGGGCGGTGGCTTTGGGGAGCGCCAGGTTGCACCTGGCCTACTGAAACTTGCAGGTGGGGGCTTGGTGGGGGCATACTGGTACCAAGCCGCCTTTCTTGTCTCCCGCACGCTTGGGGTTCTTCGTGACACGTCCACATCACGCGCGCCTGTGCGCTGCCATTGTCGTCTGGACTTTGACAACGATCCTGCTGGCGTTCTCGCTGCCGCCGATCGCCCGCGCCCAGGACCCCGAGGCCCAGGACCCCGAAGCCCAAAACGCCGGGACACCGGACACCGACGACCAAGAACGCATTGTCGTCGATCGCTATTTGCAGGTCTTGCTGCGTCGACCACGACCGGGCGTCGCGCTCGATCGGGTGTATGGCTATCACATCCAAAACGATTCACTGGATCAGCTGCGGGAACAGCTGATCGGCAATCCCGCGACCGACGACGCCGGATCGCGGCAGATGGTTTGGGGGCTGATTCAGTTGCAGCGTGGCCAATCCGCTGACGCCGCAAAGATCTTGTCGGCGGCGGAATCGCTGTTGTCCGACGATGCGGCATGCAGTTTCTATCTCGGCCGCGCCTATTTGGCCGTGGGGCAAACCGAACAAGCCGCCGCGGCGATGGAGCGGGCGATTGACCGTGGGCCGCAGCGCTCCGAAGCGCTGCCGATGTTCACCGAGCTTGGTCGGATTTACAGCCGGGCCGGTGAGAGCGACAAATCACTGTCGGTGTGGACACGGCTGGAACAGTTGTTTCCCGGTGACGCCCGGGTCGGCGGACAGATCGCCAGCACCCTGGCCGAAGAAGGCAACATCGAAGCGGCCAAGCAGCGCTACGATCGGCTGGCTGCCGAAAGCGAGCAACCCGACCAAAAGATTGCCTTTGCCGTCCAAGCCGCTGAGATGCAGCGACGGATGGGACAGGTCGAGCAGGCCACCGAGGCACTCGAGCAAATCTTGGCTCGGCTGCGCCCCGGCAGTTGGCTGCACACCGATGTCCGTAGCCGCATCGAAGCCGGGTTCTTGAAATCAGGCGATGTGGACGCGCTGGCGGATTACTACCAACAACAACTCACCGGTCGGCCGGATGACCTTGTTTTACGAATTCGGCTGGCGCGGATCATGGTCACAGCCGGACGGTTGACGGAGGCACAACGGTTATTGGAATCGGCGGTCCAGCGGGCGCCGGATGACATCGACGCGAGGTTGACGTTGATCGATGTGTTGGTTCAGCAAAACGCCATCCCCGCTGCGGCCGAGCAGTTTCAAGAACTGGAGAAGCTCGATCCTGGCAATCCAGATCATCTGATTCGCTGGGGCCAGGTGTTACTGGACGACGGTGAAACGCCTTTGGAAGATCGCCGCGATGCAGCTGCCAAAATCTGGTTGCGACTGGCCGCTGCGCGCAGCGACGATGCGGTGACGCTATCGCAGATCGCGGATCGAATGCGGGGCATCGACCGCAGTGACGCGGCAATCAAACTTTACCGCCAAGCGATTGAAATCGAACCCAGCGCGCCCCAGTACCGTGAATACTTGGGCGAATACTTGTTTACGAAAAACCGCAAGGACGAGGCGATTGAGGTCTGGCAGTCGATTGCGGCGGATGATCGTCGCGGTCGCGAGTCGCTGGTGCGATTGGCCGAGGTCATGGGGACATTCAAACTCACCGAGCACGCGATGCAAGCTTGGCAGGATGCTTCGGCGTTCGATTTGACGTTTGCGCAGGAATTGCGATACGCCGAAAAATTGGTCGAGGCGCAATCGTACGACCAGGCCAGTGCACGGCTGGACGTCGCAGCGAAAATCGCTGAAACACCGGATGAGTTAGACCAATTGTTGCAACAGCGAATCGCCGTCTATCAGGAATCGGGACAATTGCAGCAACAGATCGCACGCCTTGCGGCCCAATCGCAAACAGTTGAATCGCTGCGTCGATTGGCGTTGATGTATGGAGCGTGTGGCGATTTGACTCTCGCCCGGCAAGCGATTCGCAAGGCGGTCTCCCTGGAACCTGACAACATGGATCTGGTGTTGGTCGCTGCGGATCTAGCCGAACGCCAGAATCGTTTGGCTGACGCGGTCGAACTGTTCAAAACGCTGGCCGCGGATGACATCCGCTATCGCACCAACTACCTGCAGCGTGTCGCTGGTTTGCAAATTCGGTTGGGAGCAACGGACGATGCATTTCAAACCTGTGAAGCGATCATTGATGCCAATCCGGCGAGTCCCGAGTCCTACCTGTTCTATGCCCGGATGGCATTTGACGTTCATCGTGACGAAGCAGCGGTGGCGGCGTTGCGGCGGGCAATGAGCGTGGCGCCACGCGACATCCTGCCGCGACGGATGTTGGCTGGCTACCTTGCGAACCGCTATCGGACCGATGAAGCCATTGATTTGTATTGGCAGGCACTTCGATTGCAAAATCAGCCGGACGACAAGATCAATCTGATCCGCGCGATGGCACCCCTATACGAGCGAAAGTCCGATTTGGAGGCGTTGGTCGGTCGGATCGAAGAACTCAATCGCCAGGACGGTGACCCGCGGATGACACGTTTAATGACCGCCGCGGCCTATGAAGCGGTTGGGGATTTTGGAGCCGCACGCGACGTCATCGACCAACTGTTGGCGGTCCAACCACGCGACCTACAGCTGTTGGAAACGATGGTGCGATTGACGGATCTCGCGAACGAAATGGCATCAGCGGCCGAGTACCAACAACGGATCAACGAGTTGGCCGACACACCGGAGAATCGATTTAAATTGTTGCAATATCAAATGGATGCCGGAATCATTGATGCCACGACAGCGCTTTCGCAGCGGATTGCATTTGATTCCGATCCATCGCGACTGAGACAGATGATTCAATCGGCCAGTCGTCGTGGCGAACTAAAAACGGCGCAAGAAATTTGTCGCCAAGCATTGCAAGCCGATGACAGCCTGTGGGATATCAAGCTTCTATTATCGCAGCTGTTGTTGATCGACCGATCTGGTGACGATTTTGAATCGGATCGCGCTCTCGCAATGCAATTGGCTCGCGAAGTCCGGGCGGCAAAGCTGCCCGATCAGACGCTACCACCGACAGGACAAACCACACCCAATCCAGTACCCGCCAACGGATCGGCGGCAAATCGTTTCACGCAGAATCCAGTCAGCTGGAAGACATCCATCTTTCGAATTGCACTCGCCCTGCGCGTCGGACGCTATTCGGGGGCACAGTATTACAGTGTGCCATCCAATACGTTGCTTGAACCGGTGTCGTTTGGCCACGCTCGGATCGCTGCCGCGTCGCTGATCCTGTTGAATAGTTCGCTGGAGAAATCGGGGGCAGCAAAAACGGGGGCAGAGGCAAGGCAGGCGGTTCAGCAAGAACTGATGACGGAATTTGATTTGCCGGATTTGGACCAGGTCACCGATCTGAATGTGTTGTGGGAACAACAAATCTTGTTGTCATTGTTGGTTCTGTTTAGCGAGGATTCGCCGTCGGCACGTACATTGTCGATCGCCGGCCCGAACGACGAAAGCGAAATCGCCCAGCAGTTGCAACGCCGGCAGTGGGAATTGCTTTGGCGATTGGTGCAGTTGGATCCGATCGATGGGCTTGCGCCCTTGTTCACGCTACTCTCACAACGATTGATGTATGCTCCCGCGTCGTCACCAGTAAGTATCGATCGGACTCCGTTGACAGATCAACAGTTGCAACGGTTGAGCGAGATCAATCAAAACATGCAGGTCACCGGTTTCCCGGCTGTGCTCAATCAAGGCAGTTTGGGCGGCAACCCGGAAATCATGATGCATGCGATTTTGGCGAACGAGTTAAAAATAGCCGGCCGGCAAGACCAAGCGGATCGTTATGCGTCATATGAACTGAGCAAGGATTCTGACTTTGACACGATCAATGGGGCAATTCAATTTTATCTGCGTTTGAACCAACAGGACAAAGCGGATCAATTGGTTCAGTACTTGTTGCCCGCCGCTCGGCGTGGAAAACCCCAGGCGGCGAATCCGAATCCCAGCCCGGTGGCTCAGTTGATGTTGCGGGTCGATCAACCGCAGATAGCTTTTCAACGGCGTCACGCAATCGAATTGCTGGATGCCGTGATTGCCCACTGGTCTCACGCGAATCTAAATGCGACCAACCGGTCACTCGCATTGGGCAACGGATATGTTCGTGTGTATTCCAAGATTGGCAACTCATTTCGACCAATCCAGCTGCGCGGCCCGCTGTCCCCACGGCTGATGAATTCGGAGTTGGCTCAGCAGGTCGCCGTATTTTCGGCATCATTGGAAGCGTCCGAGCGCCGATCTCCGATTTCAAAACTACAGCTGCCAGCCGAACTGACACAGCATCTTCAGCAACCGATCGACGGCGCGTCGGACGCCGAACTCAAGACACGTGGGGTCGTGGCTGCATTTGCGTACTGGTGGGCCGATCAGCCACAGCTTTCTCATGCGCTGCTGACGGATTTATGTGACCAATTCCCGACCGATGTTGATCTGCAAATCGAACGCGCCCGACTGGCGAGTGAACTGAACCAGCCGCGATTGGCTCTGGAAACTCTCGATTCGTTCAACCCACTGGACAGTCAGATGCTGATCCGCAAAGAGCTAGCGGCGATGAACTTGGCATCCGAGATTGGTGACGGCAAACGAGCGAGGTTGGCCGCTGAGCGGTTGTTCGGAATGAGGCTGGATGTGCAAACGCAACTTTCACTGGTCCAGCAACTCAAGCTATTGGGGATGAACGACGAATCCAAAGCGATGTTGCAGCGGACACGATCGGGACGCATGCGCGATGAAAACACCGAATTGCAAATCGCTCAAGCCTTCTTGGATTCCGGCGACTCTGACGCGGCGGCCGAAGTTGCTTATTCGCTTTGGCGACGATTGTCGATCGGGCGATCAGCACGAGATAACGCCGAACACTACCAACGCCGCGCCGTTGTCATCCTAAAATCGGCCAATCGATTAGAACCACTGATCGAACGCGCCAAACGCAGGGTCGCATCGACTCCCAAGGCGATTCGGCCGAAAAAGGAGCTGGCGAATTTGTACACCGCTGCCGGACGCGTCAATGAGGCAAACCAAGTTTGGCGGGTACTCTCCGATGAGAAACCCAACACCGCGCAACAGATGATCGCGCGCGCCGACGACTTGGTGAAAGCCGGAAAGAACGATGCGGCTGTGATGATGTATTTGGATGCCTTTGAAAAGGATAACAATCAGATCGCCAGCGAGTTCAACAAACTATCGAATGCCATGCGTTCGGCCGGTGGCACAACAACAGACAGGGCTTTTAAGCGGTTAATGAACTTCCCGCTGGACAAAATTCCGTCGTATCGGATCAGTTCAATGGCTCAATTGGGGAACCGAACACAATTGAGCACAGCGAAACGCAAATTCATTGGCTATCTGTTGCAATCGCCGGCGGGCAAGGCTGAATTTTTTGGCATCACTCGCTATTTGACCGCTGCGCAGCGCGAGCAAATCCCGGAGTACCGCGCGGCTTTGATCGACTATGTCTGTAGTGCCAATTCGTTCGAGCCCAACGCGCCTCAATGGGCGATTCGTAGTCGCAGTATCAACGGTACGGCAAGCGGTGCACTGGCGTTGACGATCGAACTGTTACAAGACGATCGGGATGCTCGGCAAAAGTTTCGCGCCGCGGCTGAACAGGCGATGCAAAACGATTCGCAAAAATCAACCGCGGCACTCTTGTTGGCTTTGGTTGATCTGGATCAGACCGATCTGCGGCAACAGTCGTTTTCGACCATTAAACAATGCGTTCATCGAGATGCGGACAATCCTGATGCCAACTTGTACCTCGATTTTGGCTTGCTGTGGCAAGCCGGCCAGCTACTCGAGTCGATGGATGATGTCCCCAGCGACGTGTTGATCGATCTGTACAAAGAAGCAAAACGCGTCGATACATCCTCCTATCGCGGTCCGCAGTACAGCGTGGACAAAAGTCTGGTCGATGTCTACCAATCCGATGGGCAATACGGGAACGCCCGCGCCCTGTTGATGAGACTTTTTCAAGACAACGACTATTCGATTCAAAATCAATCCAATCCAGGCTATGGAGATCTCCAGCAACTACAAGCCTATCAGTGGATTGCAGAGGAACTACTCAATAGCCATTCACCGATCGATGCGCTGGTGGTCTACCGCACGGCTTTGCTGGACCCGGCGGCCATCGAGCGGGCGGGGGCTTGGGGGCGCAGCGTCAACTATTTTAAAACGTTCGAACAGGGTGCGAAGTTAGCGGTTTCGAAGATCACTCCCGCAATCGCTGTCGACCATTTGAATCGGCTGCTCGACCTGTGGGAACAAGGCATTGAGATTCATTCGGTTCGTTTAATGGAGGTACAACCGCGCGACATTCTGAAAATGGAGTCGCCCAGCAGCCTTGCGCTGGCGATGCGTACGGCGACCGAAAGCGAGGACCAGCATGAACAAGTACTGGCATTCAAAAAGCGACTCGACAAACTTGCTGAATCAAATCCCAAATCATGGCAGTTGACCGCGGTTCAATTGATGGCCGCTTGCTACCTCGGGAGCGATGATGTGACTGCGATCGAACAGGAACTGTTTCAACGGCTTCCCAAGTTAGACACATTGGACCAGAACGCGTCCGGATCGGTCGCCATCCAAGCGGTTTTTGATCTGTACCCCACCGCACGGGCGGCGTCACAGTCGGATCGAAAAGTGGACCAACAAATTGGCCAGCGGTTGGTGGAATACATCAGCGTCGCTGCGGAGCAGACACATCAAACTTCGATGGTGTTTGCTCTTGCCCGGCTCGGCGGTGATGGACCGCAATCGACCGCCAAGATTTTGGATTTGATTGCTCACTATGCGAAACCCAATACACCCCTGCAAGCAGATTTGGTGGATGAGTGTTTGCAAATCGCTGTCGATGCCGCCAATGCAGGTGAGCTTGAACTGGCAACTCGGGCGTTGACGCTAGCGCTGGGCAACGGACCACCCCTAAGGCAAGTCTCTGGCGGCGGTGGTGATGCGTTTGCGCTCGCGCCGGCACCACGCAGTCGGTCTGTGATGATGAATCTGAACCACAATCAGCCCAGCGAAATGGACCAGTTGGTCGATAAGGTCACGGCGGTCACTCAGGCGTTGTCCCAATCCACAGGCGTCGCGTTGACGATGCAGAAGATCAACTTGCCGACCAAGAGAGGTGACGACGCTAGCGAACGAATCATCCGTCAGATCACAGATGCCTACCTGGCGATTGTAGCGCCAGCGGGAACGACCGACTCGGTGTTCACCTATTCCCAGCCGATCGCGGAGAAGGACCGCAGTCGGCGGACACTGTTTTTAAAGATCAAGGTTGTTTCAGCTTCGTTGGCATTGGCAAAAGCCGCTGCAAAATGTGGTCAATCGAATTCGATTTACGAAACGTTGAAACAGCGGTTCGAGTCGGGCACCGATCGGTCTGCCGTCGCGATCGCGATGGTGCAAGTTGCTACCGCTGCTCGTGATCCTGACCGGCTGGACGACGCATTGACGTTGCTGGCCAAATCGCTGGATGTGCGTTTGCCACCAGCTGACCAGCCGGGCCCAAGCTCCGGGGGAACGACCATGATCACGATCGAGATGCAAAACGAATCGTTTCAGAAAACGGAGACGATTAATTTGGTGCTCGATTCGCTGTGGCCGATCCTGGAATCAAACTACTTGACGGAATTGCATGCCAGAGAAAATCCGCGGTCATCTTCAATCAGTGCAAAAATAGTTGCGTTGCTGGGCCGAACCGAAGCATTGATCGGTTCCGATGGTTACACCGCCGGCCGACACCGTGATCTCAAAGCACTGTTGTCGGCCACACGAATTTCGATCGCAAAAACAGGCGACCCTCAACTTGTCGATCAACACATCCGTTCCAGGATTGATGAGATCGATCAAAAGCGCTACCCCGCCGGTTCGAACGTCCAACTCTACAAACGTCAGGCACTCGAAAAGGTGACGATCGAGATGCTGGGCGAAGGACTTGTCAATCAGATGGATCAAGTCTTTCGAAAATGGATCGATGACTGTACCCCGGCCGATCGCGACTATGAATATCGATACCCCGCGCGAATGTGTTTGGCGATTTCCCAGTTACCACCCCGGCAGCAGATTCAGTTGCTGGACAAAGTGACCTTTGGACGCAAGGGAGACCAGCCGATCGACTATTTCACGGGATTGGTTTGTTACGAAATTCCACCGCCATTGGTGCGCCGCCAACTTCCGTTGCTCCAGGCCACGATGGATTTAAAAACCAGTGTCGAAGACTATCCCGTCGTCAATTCACTGTTGATGCTGATCGACCTTGCCGCAAAACAAGGGCAAACCGATTCACTGATGTCCAAACTCGAGGCGCGAACCCAAACGCCCGGCGACCAGGCCGACATTGCAATCGCCTTGCTGCAAATCGCGATCGCTGATGCAAGTGGAGACGCCAAGGATCGTGACGCCGTCGTGGCCCAGATTCAGCCCACGGTGCAAGCGGTCGCAGCCCAGCTAGGGAGCAGTCTGCCCCAGCAAGCGACAGCGGATTTGCCCTTTCCCGAATTAGAAATGCACTTGATCGTACGCGCCTTTCGCAGCGGATTGCCGCTTCAGATCGCCGAACCGATGATTCGAGATGCCAAGGTTTATGCTGTTCGTGGTAGTCGCAACCTGCTGATTTCGGCGGTTGCCCGTGCGAGTGCCAAAATGGGCGTGGGACGTGCTGCCGGCGGCACGGTCGAATCGCCGCTTGAAGATTTTATCTTGGTTCCGATTGCCGCTCAGAATCGTCCCGACAATGTTTGGTTACCGCCACTGTATGCGCTGCGGCCTGACGGATCGATCAGCGGAACCAGCGGGTATGACCAAAGCCATTTGATGTTCAAATACCCGCTGTCGGGCAGCTTTCGCTTTTCAGCAACGATCCAAGACGGTGCTTGGGGCGAGACCGATGTTGCCTACGGTGGCGTGATCTTTCGCGCCGATGGTTGGCAAAAACAAGCCAGTCTGTTGGGAATGGGCGGTCGCGGACAGGTCGTTTTCGAAGTCCCGTCGATCTTGAAAGGCCAGGAGAATGTCGAATCGGTCGCGGTGTCACCCGAATCCGTGATCGCCTCGTGTAACGGCCAGGATTACGTGACCGACATCGCGTCAACGGCGTACCCGTTTGTTTCTGTTCCACACCACAACTACCGCACCACCCAGTTTCGAGCGTTGCGGTTTTCCGGAAACCCGAAGATCCCTGACGCAGTCAATCTGATCGATCCGATGATGCGTGGTTGGGGAGTGATCACGTCAGGGCGACCCATACCAAAGATGTTGTTGCCGATCGGGCCGCAGCAGAACGCCGAAAAGATCTTGGCCTTCCGCAAACAGATGGAGTCCGATCTAGCCAAAGGCCCCTTGCAGCAGAGTTGGAGTGTGGTCGACGGACAACTGTATTACACATCACAGTCGACTGCAGGCAGTCGTTACGATCCGCCCTGTCATATCGAATACCTGCGTCCAATACAGGAGGGTGAATCGATCGAATTTGAATTCTGGTGGCGCTCGGGAGAAACTGAATTTTGGCCCACCATCGGTCGCACACGGTTGAAACTGGGGCATAGTGGAACACGGCCCGATTGGATTCCCGTCAGTGCCGACTTGGCTAGCGCCAGCATCGTTGCCGCGGAAGATTTACAACCACCGCTTCCATTGCTCGCAACGGACAACTTTCCCAACGAAGATGCCTGGAACAATCTGATGATGAAACGTGAGGGCGACCAGGTCGAGGTAAGTTTGAATGACCGGCCGGTGCTGACACTGCCGGTTCAAGGCTACGAACGTCCCGGAATCTTTCGCGAGAGTCGACGTGATTTACAGATTCGGAAAATCCGTCTGACCGGAAATTGGCCCGACCAAGTTCCTGACCAGTGGATGCAGAAATGATTCGTGCGATTTCGCAATCGCTCTATCCGCCCTGGGGCGATGTCGCCGCGTTTTCAGAAATGGCAATCCGTTGCAAAGTCTCTTGCGCACGTCGCGAGATTTCTCGATCGGAATCGCTGGCAAGTTTTTGTAACAGCGAAATGGATCGGTGATCGGCCAAGTCGGCTGCGATATGGATTGCGGTTCGTCGCAGTGCCAACTGGTCCGCGGAGGATTCGGTGACAACGTAGGCCAACAACGCCGTGGCGCCGTGTGGCCCCAATCGACGGATTTGTTGTTCGTTCAAGTGCATGGCCTTGGTCCGGCCAATCGGTGCCAGCAAACGAGTGATCGAATCCACTAATTCCGGATCAGCTTCGGTGCCAATCGCCAACAGTGGTAGTTGCCATACTTTGTCGATTAATTGGGGATCAGATCGGCGATCGACGTTCTGATCATCATCGATCGAAACCGTTTCGCCCGGATCGACCGAATAGGTCGTTGTTCCGATCAGTAGTTGACCAGGTGGGTTCGTTGGCGAGACGGAGTCGCACGAACGAACTCCCGCCGTTGACACACATTGAAACTCTGATGAACTGGGGCACGCCATCACCGCCAGTGGCACGGCGGAGTTGACTTTCACGGGCAGGTCAACGTCGATGCTGGTGGTTTGTGGTGCGAGGCACCAGAGTTGGCCCGACACAAGTTCGACTTTTTGTGCGTCGTGCAACACCATTTCGCCCGACTCGTTCAAGCGAACTTTTCCCTGCTTGGACGTTCGCAGTTCGCAGATTACATCAAGATCGGTTCGCAAGCGAGAACCTTTGGCGATTGCGGTGTCAGACGATTGATCAACAGCCGACCATTGATCCGTTCCCGGGGGCAGTATTTGAACCGCGCCGGTTGCTTTGACCAGTCGAGCAACCGTTTCGATTACGGGTTGGTTTAACGAGCGGGATTGATGGATTGCTTGCGACGGAGACGTCGTTCGATTGGCCCACACTAGGACGAACAGGGTCGCTGCGAGAGCGGCAACGGCCACGAACCATCGCTGCAAACGATTCTGTCCGCGATCGACAACAGGCTGTGTCGCGCGAATGATCGTTGCCACACGGTCATCGACATCGCAGACCACCAATGCATCTCGCAGTTTGTGGTCGAGTGAGCCAAGTGACTTCCATTCGCTCTGACATTGCGAACAGGCGTCGAGATGGCGGTGAATGATGGATGCCGTCCCCTCGGCTATCTCTCCATCTAACAACGCACTCAATTGTTGCCGGACATCGTCACATTCATTCATCGTGCGTTCTCCGTCAGTGTGAGTTTCTGTTTCAGTGATTCACGTGCTTTGGCCAGACGTTGATTCACGGTAGAACGTGCAACGCCCAACCAACTGGCCATTTCGTCGTACGTCATCTGGTCGTAGTAGTGCAACAACACCGTTTCTCGCAAAGGTTCGGGTAGCTCCTGTACTAAACGCAGCAGGTGATCGCATTGGTCACGTTCCGAGACCGATTCGCAGACTGCATCGGTCGCAACGTTTTGCACATTAACACCAGATGTCTTTCGAACCTGATTGCGGCGGATCATATCGACGCACACATTTTGTGCGATTCGCCGCAACCAGCCCCCGACGGCGAGATCACAGCGGACGTGGTCCAGATTGGCCAATCCGCGAACAAAGGTCTCTTGGGTTGCGTCTTCGGCATCCGCAGCCAACAACAATCGTGATTGGCACAGCGCGTACACCCGGCGGTACCAATACTGGACATCCAGTTGGCGAGTCGTTGGATGGTTCGTTGAACCGTCTTCATCGGTTGGTTCAGCATCGGGATTCAAAATCGCATGCTCCGCAAGAAAGCCTCCGAATTCACCAGACGTTTCAGCGACCGTGCTAGACCGAGGCCATTTTGCAAAAAAGCCAAAATAGAGAGTGGTTTAAGTCGACTCCCCAAAAACCATCGCCGTGAGCGGTTTTTTTGCCGGTCTCCAGTGCGTCCGGAAACGACTCCTTTGAAAACCATTTCATCAGGAGACCCCCATGCGAAAGTTCATTGTCTTATCCGTTGCGTTCGTTTCCATTTTAGCCGCCGCTGCACTGACACGAGGCATTTCACCTGACGCTGGGACCTCGGGGCGCAGCGCCGACAGCCGTCCCTCTGGTGCTGATGGTGGAGGGAAATTGATCGTGCATGAGTGGGGAACCTTCACGACATTCTCCGGCAGTGATGGCCTGTTCATGGACTTTCGACCGCTGGCGACAGAGCACAGTGATTTGCCCGCCTACGTCCTTGATCGCGGTTCGTATTCCAATCTGCCGCTGTTTACAAAGAACCGTGTGTGGGGCCGTGTCAGAATGGAGACACCGGTGACGTACTTTTACACCGATCGGATTCGCAGCGTTGATGTCCGTGTCGATTTCCCCGAAGGCCTGTTGACGGAATTCTATCCACCGGTGAAATCAATGCAGCCGTCGATCGACGAACAAAATCTATACGGCAAAGGGGAATTGATCGGCAATTCCAGTTTGAATTGGGGGCGGGTTGATCTGATTCCGATCGATCAGTTGATGCCGCACGTCAGCGATAAGAATTTGCGCGGCGAGTTGCTCGATGGCTTGGTCCGCGGTTTATTGCCGACGGGGCCAAATGAACAACATTATGCGCATGCCCGCGAAACAGATTCAGCGCTGGTGCATGTGCGAAATCCAGTCGGCCGGAGCAGACCCGAAGCCGGCTACTTTGAAAAGTTTCTGTTCTACCGCGGAGTCGGCAAGTTCACGCTTCCGGTTTCGGCACACTATGATTCATCAGCCGTCATTTTTAAGAACGCTGGCGAGCTTCCGATTCAAACTGCGATCCTGATCGAAGTCGACGGACAGGAAATCCGTGCTACCAAGCTTGATCGCTTGGCGCCGATGCAATCCAAAGCATTCAATCCGTTGGAACCGATGACCGAAAGTGGTCTAGCGGAACTGCTGCAACAAAGTTTGGTCGCGGAGGGTCTGTATGAAAAAGAGGCGGCGTCGATGGTCAAAACGTGGCAGGAATCTTGGTTTACCGAAAATGGCACGCGGGTGTTGTATCTGGTTCCACCGGCATTGACCGACCGTTTATTACCATTGCATGTCACACCGCACCCTCAAGAGTCGTTGCGTGTCCTGGTCGGTCGGATGGAAATCATGTCGCCCGATGCCGAACATGCGATGCTGTCTGCGGTTGCCGAGAGCGCCGTGAATCGAGAACTGCACACGGCCACTTTGAAATCGAAAACGACGACGGATCCCTACCCGGTGCCTGATGCGATCCGCGGGTTTGGACGAATGACCGAACCGGCATTGGTGCGTGTGGCAAAGATCACCACGACCGCCGCAGTCCGTCATGAAGCAGAAACGCTGTTGAAACAGTTACGCCAGTGATCTTCGTTGATTGATACCAAAACGTCGTGAAATCGATGTCGATGCCGTGGCACGAACACGTGATCGCTGGGATTTATGTTCTACATAAAGCAGGTTTTAGATTCACTTCAGCAATTCTTTAGGACGCAGCCCGATACTGCGAATACACGTTTCCATTCCTACTGAAATTGCTGACGAACAAAATGATATTCTTTGTTGACGCTGTACATCTTACGGCATTGGCCACCGCCGCTGTACTTGCTTGGGCCTGTTTCGCGGGTGCGGCCAGAAGCCGAACCGAATCAAAGTCGTCCGGAGCGGATTCCCACCGCGAGCAAACGTTTGATTGTCGTGAATCACTCCGACGATCCAAGGTGTTGATTGACGGAGCGATCCACGACTAATGGACGGTTCTTGACCGCCCGTTCCTAAAAGCTAGCCGCCGCAACCGTCGATGCAAAAACGATGTAAAATGTGTCATCAACGCGATGTCTGCCGCCGCCGTGGTGAACTCATTCGCCGGCTTGGTTTTTTTCAACACGGTTGTGAAAATGCGGTCTGCTCGCCTCTTCAGGTTCCTTCGCATTTTGCGTCTGGTAAGTACCGTATTTTTTGGCGTGCTGTGTGTCGGCGCAGTGGTTCTGTGGATCAGAAGCTACTGGTACATCGAGAGTGGATTGTTCAGCACGTTTCCGAATCAACACGTCAAGTTCCACGGTGGCAGTGGGCGAATGTGCGTGTGGTTCGAACACTCGGCTGCCAGAGAGTGGTTTCGATGGCGGAGTCGTCCAATGGTCACCAGTATTTCTCCCGATGCTGAAAATCGCATCCCATGGTTTGATTTGGCCGAGTTCTGGCCAGCGATGACGCGGCTTTACATCGCACACTGGTTCCTAGTCGTTACAACAGCAGCACTCGCTCTTGCTCCTTGGTGCCCACGCAAGTTCAGCATCCGTGCCACCCTGATTGCTGTGACATTGCTCGCGACAACGATTGCATTGATCGCTTGGATTGACCGGACATTCTAGAAACCACTTCGAGGCGCCCGCCCGGTCGGATAAATCCTCCACACCAGCGCAGACGAGCTCGGCATTAAGATCAGCAGGGCTGGATTAACCGAACCACTCTCAACGCTTCTTGGCATCTCTGCTGTGCTTCCGGCTTGATTCTGGTTGGCTTCCGGCAACTTTTCTATGTACGGATGGAGACGAGTTAATTTTGGAGACGCGCGGTGAAACGATATCAACCAATCCTGGTACTCGCATTTGCATTGTGCAGCACCGGTTGCGGCGCATTCCGATACATGGAGCAATGGAAATGTGACAATTTTGGCATGTGTCACTTTGGTGTCCAACCGACGCCCTTTACACCGCCGCAGCAAGCCTGTCCCTGTCCGACACCCGGCTATGCCCCGGCGCCGAGCTACGCCCCGGCGCCGCAATATGGCACTCCCGCACCGCAGTATGGCACACCAGCACCACAATACGGCACGCCGGCACCGCAATACGGTGCACCGATTCCTGAGTACGGAACGCTGCCACCGGCTCTGTAGTGGTTGGCAGTCGTTTGGGTCTTAGACCGCTGCTTCGAGAACGCCATGGGGATCGAGCACGAACTTTTTGGCGGCTCCCTGATCAAAATCGGCATAGCCTTGAACGGCGTCGTCGAGCGAAATCACGGTTGCGTTGACCGCTTTGGCGATTTGGCAACGTTCGTGCAAGATGGCCATCATTAGACCGCGATTGTATTTCATCACGGGGCATTGGCCGGTGGTGAAATGCAACGACTTGGCCCAGCCGAGACCGATGCGAATCGACAGGTTACCGGTTTTGGCCGCTTGATCGACCCCACCCGGATCGTCCGTGACATACAGCCCGGGAATGCCCACACCGCCGCCGACGCGTGTGACTTGCATGACTTGGTTGAGCACGGTGGCTGGTTTTTCGATTCCGGCATCGCCGCCATGTCCGCGGGCTTCAAAGCCGACGCAATCGACCGCGCAGTCGACTTCGGGCACGCCCAGAATCTGCTCGATTAAATCTGGAAGCGATGCGTCTTGCTTTAGATCGACCGTTTCACAACCAAAGGAACGTGCTTGGGCGAGTCGTTCGTCGATCATGTCGCCAACGATGACAACCGCTGCACCGAGCAATTGCGCGGCGTGCGCGCACGCCAGTCCGACCGGACCGGCACCCGCGACATAGACGGTGCTGCCGGTGGTAACGCCCGCGGTGTAGGCGCCGTGATAGCCGGTCGGAAAGATGTCCGAGAGCATTGTGAGGTCGGTGATCTTGGCCAGCGCTTGATCGCGGTCGGGGAACGCCAGCAGATTCCAATCCGCGTAGGGCACCATCACGTAGCGTGCTTGACCACCGATCCAACCGCCCATGTCGACATAGCCATAAGCCGCGCCGGGGCGATCCGGATTGACGTTCATGCAGACCCCGGTGTCACCTTCCTTGCAGCACCGACAGCGGCCGCAAGCGATGTTAAAGGGAACGCTGCAGATGTCGCCCTGTTTGATGAATTCGACATCGCGCCCGACCTCCACAACTTCGCCGGTGATCTCATGGCCAAGCACCAGGCCGGATTCTGCGGTGGTGCGGCCGCGAACCATGTGTTGATCCGACCCACAAATGTTGGTGGAGATCACTTTCAAGATCACACCGTGGTGACAGGCCCGCTTCTTGCCGCGGTACTCCAGTTCCAATTTGGGATCATCGATCGATTGCACGTCGACTTTGCCGGGACCCAAATACACCACACCTTTGTTATCAGACATCGATTCGCACCTCGCAAAACACTGGGGAAGTTAGAAGACGCAGCGCGACTTCTGCGGAGGGATAGCCGCATGCGGCCAGCGATCAGTCTAACAACTCGCCATCAGCCGCTGTTGCAAGCGGCTGATGGCCCGATCCTTGGCGGCCCCAGCTATGCCATGGATCACTGGGATTGGACTTTGTCACAGCTTTCGTCCAGCGCGGTGGGCTCGCCCACGATGTCGACAGGATGTGTGTACAGATACTTCCACACCGGTTCATGCATGTAGGTGCCATCCTCGGCATTCTTGAATGCTTTGCGTCCGGGTTGAATGCTGCTGTGGGCGCGATTCGCGTCGCCGTCGACGTCAAAATCGGTGATCAACCGACGGGTGTTGGAATAGGGCGGATCGGCTTGGTCGACATTGACGATTGGTCCGAATTGATTCATTCCCAACAGTTCCCAACTGCGGCAATAGTGGTCGCCGGTCCAACCGCCATCCAGGACATGGGAAAAACCAAAGTAGCGATTCGCTGGTGTCGCTGATGGAAGTGATTGCCAGGTCTGGTGTTGGTCACGCGGTCCACAGAGTGCGACCACACGACTGACTTTGACATGTTTGGCGAACCGCGCCGCGGTGGTTGATCCATGCGAACTGCCCGAAACAATGACGTTTTCCCAATTCAGGTCAGTCCCGTCGGCGTTCAGAAACTGTTCCCAGTTGCCGGCCGGGTGTTTTTTGCTGAGCCATTTGACGAATTGCAGCGAACGTTCCATCATCCCATCGGGTTTGGGGATATCGACATCGTCACTGAAATCCTGGCCCGTTGCGGCTTCCAAGCGGATGTTGCCGCGGCACTGCTCGCCGACCGGATTTTCACGGCAACAAAGGGAGAACCAACGGTTGGCATAGTGGGGGCGAATGACATGCAGGCCGTAGCTGTTCCAGCGATCGAACAGTTCTTGATTGGCGCCCATCAACCAGATCACTAATTTGCCGCGCGGCGCTACGCTCGGATCGACCGACGCATGTTGAATGTCGGCCGGTCGGCCTTTTGCGTCTTCGATTAAGAAACCGATCTCGGGATGGGCTTTGACACGTGGATCAATTTCGCTGGCGCGGGCTTCGAATTTCACGGACGTTGGATTGGGCTGGGCGGCCTGGGCGGTACCCATCAATGCCAGCGTGAACATCAGGTTCCGACTTGTTCGCAGCAGAGTGCTTCTCGGGTGGGACATGTTGAATCAGCGGTGGGGAAGGTCGATCAAAGAAACGGTTATCGAAACAGATTAGCACAGTCGATCGTGACACGGCAGGATTCACAAAGCGATAGATCAAGGCGATCGCTGACTGCGGTGGATTTCCACTGGCCGGTTTCAGCGGTCGACCAAAGCACGGCAGTATTTTGGTCTGGATCCAAGATCAAATATCGGAACGGGACGATCGCCAGTTGATGACGGGCGAGGTGCGTCGTGTTTGAGTGTACACGAATGCTCGGGCTGGTCGTCCAATCAGCCTCGTGGTGGGTCAGCGCCCCAGTTTTGGGTCAGCCACGGAAAGCGTTTCACCGTCGAAACAGGCTTGGACCACGTCATCCCAATTTCCCATTTCCTGTTGGCGAACCAATCGCACGCTCGGATACCAGTCGGTCGAATCACCATCTACCAGCCATCGCCAATCGGGGATTTTGCCCAACAGCAAGGTTGTCGGCACACCGAGCGCGCCGGCCAAGTGGACCAGCGACGTGTCGGTGGTGATCACATGGTCCAAATTTTTCATCACGGCCGCGGTGTCGGTGAAGGCGCCGCCGCTGGTGTCCGTGTCAGCCGGAAGCCGGCTGATGGAGGATCCGAAATCCACCTGTTCAAGTTGTTCACTGCCGAATCCGAACTGCAAACTGATCAGATGCAGGTTTGGGTTTTCGGCGAGTGGGCGCAGCGTTTCCAAGGGCAGACTGCGATAGACATCGGCATGATGATTCGGGTTGCCCTGCCAAGCGATACCGATCCGTTTGCGGTGATCCTTGCCCATCGCGTTCTGTTCCATCCAGTGATGCCAGTAATGGGTCAGTGGATCGGAGACATTCAGATAGCCGTTATGATTTTCGTTGATGGCAAATTCTTTTTTGCCCAGCGGTAGTTGACCGGTTTGTTGGAACCAGCCATCAACGGCGTCCAAGAACGACGCCTGGTAGTCGACCGGCGGCAGTTGGGAACCGACCGGCAACAGAGCTTGGATGCCGCGGACCGACGTGAACAGCGGGATCATGTCGGGATCGGATTGCACGACGACGCGCGCTCCGGCGTCGGCCAATAGCGTGGCGATCCGGATGAAGTTGATTTCATCGCCACGGCCCTGTTCGGGATACAGCAAAATCGATCGTCCGGAAATCGGTTGGCCGTTCCACAGGGGTGCCGGGGAATTGGGGCGACGCATGCCACCGAGTTTCCAGCGCCAGCGATACTCGGCCCAGCCGCGTTGATAGTCGCCTTTGAGCAGATAGATCACGCCCAGGTTGCGGTGCAGTTCGGCATCGTTGGGAGCGATCTGCAGACCCCGCTGGTACCATTCCAATCCCCGCTCGATCTCGCCGGACCAGACCCACAAGGTGCCGCGGTTCTTAAACACCGACAGATACTTTGGATCCAACGCGAGTGCTTTTTCGAAACAGGCATCGCTCTGTTTGACGTCACCGATCATTCGCAGTGAGTTGCCGAGGTTGTTCCAGGCGATCGGAAATTCCTTGCGCAGCGCGAGCGCGCGTCGATAGCTGTCGGCCGAATCAGCAAACCGAAGTTTGTCAAACAGCGCGATCCCCAGATAGACGTGGGCTTCGGGATTGCCGGGCGCTTGAGAGATGACATGACGGTAGATGCGCATCGCGTCATCAAGCTTGCCGGCTTGGTGCATCGTCCAGCCTTGCGAGAGGATATCGGCAACGGTCGGCATGGAATCGGAACTCAGGTGGGTAGAGAAAGAGAAGGAGAGGGCAGCGGCGGGAGGCAACAAAAAAGGGCGACGATGTTTCCATCGTCGCCCTGGTCGTGCTGTCTTGCAAGTCGTGACTAGTCGAGGAACCCGACCAAGTCTTGGCTGCGGCTAGGCTGTTGCAATTTGCGAACGGCCTTGGCCTCGATTTGCCGAATACGTTCTCGAGTCACTTTAAAGATATGGCCGACTTCTTCCAGCGTGTAGCTGTAACCGTCGCCGAGTCCGTAGCGCAACTTGATGATTTCACGTTCGCGGTAGGACAACGATTTAAGCACGTTGGTGATCCGATCGCGAAGCATTTCTTGGGTCGCACCGATTTGGGGGCTCTCGGCGGTTCCATCGGGCAGCAAGTCGCCGAATTGGCTGTCTTCGCTGTTACCGACGGGGCGGTCCAGGGAGATCGGGAAGCGGCTCATCGTCAACACGCGACGGGCTTCTTCGACGGTCACATCGGCGCGGCGAGCGGTTTCTTCGATCGTGGGTTCACGTCCGAGTTCCTGTAGCAATTGTCGAGCGACGTTGCGAACACGACTCATCGTTTCGACCATGTGGACCGGAATCCGAATGGTACGACTTTGATCGGCAACGGCTCGGGTGATCGCTTGACGGATCCACCAAGTCGCATAGGTGCAGAACTTGAAACCACGACGGTATTCGAATTTGTCGACCGCGCGCATCAGGCCGGCGTTGCCCTCTTGGATCAGATCCAGGAACGACAGCCCGCGGTTGCGGTATTTCTTTGCGATCGAAACAACCAATCGCAAGTTGCCTTCGCTGAGTTCACGTTTGGCTTGCTGGTACTCGGCGTAAACCAATCGCAACATACGGACGCGATTTCGCAGCGAGGTGGGTGTTTCCTGGCACGCGGTCAGGATTTGTCGGCGTTCGTGCAGCAGGGCATCGCGGGTTTCACGACCGTGCTTGGTGCGCCGCTGGTCTTTGACCAGTGAATCGATCTCGGCCAATCGTTTGCTGAACTTGTCCAGCAAATCGATGCGGGTTTCGATGCGCTGGGTCCGCAGACCCAATTCTTCGATCAGGCGGACGGCGCGACGGCGACGTCGGGCGAGCGATCGCCAGGCTTCGGCACGGCGGCGTTTTGACGCACTTTTGCTAAGTGAAACTTTCCAATCGTGCTTGTTGCGTTTGAGCAGGGTTTGCAGGGTCAGCAGGTTATGCGGCAAGCGCCCGATGATCTGTTCTTTCTCAAGTCGATCGGTGACGGACACTTGGACCGTGCGGTCAAACGGCAATTGGCCTCGGTAGACCTTTTTCAGCGTCTTGTAGGCTTCGACGAGAACGTAATGGTTCTCCAACAGTTTGGTGCGAAAGCGGCGACGGGTCTCTTCGATCCGTTTGGCCAACTCGATTTCTTGACGTCGGGTCAGCAAGGGAATTTCACCCATCTGCGTCAGGTACATGCGGACCGGATCGTCCGACCAGGTCTCTGCTTCCTCAACGGCCAACAGTTCGTCAGGGCTATCCAGTTGGACTTCGCCTTCGGCAACTTGCGATGACGCCGAAACGCCACCGTCTTCCTCGTTTTCATCAACGGGAAGTTTGCGAAAACCGCCGGTGACCGCTTCAGCGGACTGCGCGGCGACGTCTTCAAATTCGTCCAAGAGGGTATCGAACAAAACTAAAACTCCGGGCGGAACAGTTCAGGGTGTCTGTAATAAATAATGATCAGTGATTCGGTGCGGCGTAGTACCGATTTGGAGAAATTCGCCAAACCAGTGCTACCAGTTTAAATTCCGAGTGTCATTGCGCTAGAGCGGTGATGGGGTGTGGTGTTCGCGTTGGCGGTGACATTCGGGGCGCCGGGGACCGTGATGAGCGATACAACGATGTGATTTTCAAATTCGCTGCGGAAACTCTACCACTCCCGTTACGCTTCCCTGGTAGCGGTTGCCAATTGGAAAGACTTTCCAGTTATCCCAATCGACCGTGCTTGGTTGACTTTTCCGGTCTCAGGCCTGGGGGGTATCGCAGCAGCACTGTCAGCGCCATTGCGTTCCTTCAGCCTTGTTTGTCTCTCCAAAATTTCCCCCAGCAGGTCCCTTGACTACGCTACATTCCGATCAGACCATCAAGCAGAATTCACTCTACTGAACCAGCTGATTCGATTCTGCGTAATGAGCCAGTCGGTTCTGAGTCGAATCGGACGCAGCAACGAGGGTGACACCATCGATGGCGTCAAACACGCTCTGGGTCCGCAAACTCAAAGACTCGAGAGCTGCAGTGATCAAACCGCATCTCATTTACGCAGGGATTTCGGTTGGTTAGTGGACGTTCGTTCTGTTGATTGCGTGCAACCATTGCTCGCATCTGTTTTTTCGCCGTCCTGGCAGTTCTCGATATATTCACGCCACGTGTCTGGGTTGCAACTCCGAATCCGTCGGATTGCCGAGACGAACAAACTAGTTCGTTATTGGACCGCGAGTCATCGGGGATGTCCCATAAATCATGATGCTGGCAAAACGCTGAATTGACTTGCTGCGAGTGCCGTCACAATGACGTTAGGAGCGGTGATTAAAGTGGCCTGGTCGAGTACGTTCCTTATTTTAGTCCACGGACTGCCCCGGTCCACCCGCAACACCTTCAAAACTTCTTCATATTTCATCCGATGTACCTGCTATCTTGCCCATCTTGTCAAGCCCCGGTCTCTGTCACCCCAGCCCAGGCGGGTGACCAAGTCACGTGCCCGGAATGTCAAGCAGAAGTAGCGATTCCGAAACTGGGTGAACTTCGCCAGTTGCCGCAAACCGGCGATTCGGATTCGCCTGCCGAGACACCGTCGCGTTCGGTCGCCGGCACGATCACCTTTGTCGCGCTCAGTCTGGTCGCCGTGGCCGCTTTGCTGGGGGCAGCCTACAACGGCATTCGCTGGGCGATGATCGAGTCCGAGGTGACGACCGAGTCGCATTTGGAAGACATCGACAAAAACTACAAGGACGTCGATCCGGCGGTTTTGATCCGCGAGTTCGAAGACATGGAGAAATATTCGTTGGACATGGTGATGCCCTACAAGTACCAGGTCATCGCCGATGAAAAAGCGCGCTGGGGGCGGAATGCGTTGATCGCTGCGGCCCTGGCGGTGGTCTGTGGCGGCGGCGGATTGATCGCTGCGTCACAAGGTCGCACAGGCTAAGCAAACTTGAACCGCGCCGCCGGACACTTAGTCCAGCCGGTTAACGAGTGCAGCACTGGATCAGTGCACGACAGAAATCGGGCAGATCATCCGGACGTCGACTGGTCACATGGTTTTGATCGACCACGACCGCACTGTCTTGGTAGTCGGCACCGGCGTTGATCAAGTCATCTTTGATGCCTGGCGATCCGGTCACTTTCACGCCGCGATAGACGCCAGCGGAAATCGGGATCCAACCGCCATGGCAGATTGCCGCGATCGGTTTCTTAGCGGTCTGGAACGCGCGCACCAAATCGAGCACGATGGGATCGCGGCGGAGTTTGTCGGGCATGAATCCACCTGGCACGACCAGTCCGTCAAAGTCGCTTGCTTGCATCGCGTCGATACGAACATCGGCGACGCAGGGGTAGCCGTTCTTGCCGGCATAGGTCACACCGGCTTCGGGACCGGCGACGGTCACCTCCGCGCCGGCTTCGATCAAACGCAGCTTGGGGTACCACAGTTCCAGGTCTTCGTAGATGTCGCCGACCAGGATCAAAAACGATTGGCCGCTCAAAGGTAGGTCACTCATGGCGATCGCTATTTCTTGACCAGATAACGTTGATAGGCTGCGACGGCCAATTGATCGCAGCGTTCATTTTCCAGATGGCCGGAATGGCCTTTGACGTGTTCGAACAAGATCGTGTGAGGTTGCATCAGCTGGTCGAGTTCCTGCCACTGCTGGACGTTTTTCACGGGGACCAATTTAGATCCATCGCGACGTTTCCAGCCACGGCTTTTCCAACCTTTCATCCAGCTCTGCATGCCTTGCAGGACATAGCTGCTGTCGGCGTACAAAGTCACTTCGCAAGGTTCCTTGAGGGCCTTGAGCCCCTCAATCACCGCTTGCAGTTCCATTTTGTTGTTGGTCGTGTCGGGATCGCCGGCGGCGCGCTCGAGTTCTTTGTCGGTTTTGCTGCAGCGGAGAATGAACGCCCAACCACCCGGGCCGGGATTCCCGCTGCAGGCGCCATCGGTGTAGAGCTGGACTGGTTTCATCGCGTCGAAGGGAGTTCCATGTGTGGTTCAGGCCGAACTGATCGGCGGAGCGGGCAATCCGGTCGGCTGCGACAGTTCAGAAGCGACTTTGATCGCTTCATCGCTAAGCCGCCAGGGCAGTTCGACCCAAAACGTGCTGCCGCGGCCAAGTTCGCTTTCAAACCCGACTTCGCCGCCGAGTAGTTTGGCCAGTTCTTTGACGATCGAAAGCCCCAGCCCGGTCCCGGAATACTCACGCGTCAGGCCTTCGCCGTCGAGCACTTTGCGGCTTTGGCGGAATTTTTGAAAGATCACGGATTGGTCTTCTTCGGCAATGCCGACCCCGGTGTCGATCACCAGTAAACGGAATCGACCGGTCGACAGCCCACCGGCCAGGTCGACGATGCGGACGGTCACCATCCCGCCCTCGGGCGTGAACTTGATCGCATTGCTGAGGAGGTTGTTGACGATCTGGCCCAGTTTGTTGGGGTCCTGGTAAGCCATCGGCAGATCGTCGGGGACGTCGACGGTCATCGAGATGTCTTTGTCCTCCGACAGGGACGTGATCATATCGCACTGCGCCCCGACCAGTCGGCCGAGATCGAATTCGTTTCGACGGACTTCCATTTTCCCCGCTTCAACTTTGGCCAAGTCCAGAATGTCGTTGATCATTTCCAACAACAGCCGGCCGCTCTTTTGAATGTTCTCTGCATAGCGCCGTTGTTTGTCGCTCAACGAATCGATGCCCTGCAACACGTCGGAGAAACCGATGATGCTATTGAGCGGGGTTCGCAGTTCGTGGCTCATGTTGGCCATGAAATCGCTTTTCACGCGGTTGGCTTCATACAGACGCCAGTTTAACTGGGCCAATTGATCGACGCGGGCGTCGAGTTCCGCGTTGATCAATTTCTCTTTGGCTTGGCTTTCCAGCATCCCCCGCAACATCCGGTTGAAGGCGTCGGCCAGCTCACGAAATTCGTCTTCACTTTCAATCACCGCGCGCTGCGTGACATCGCCGTGCGTGATCGAATCACTGACATCGCGCAAGTGATAGAGCGGTTCAAGGACCAGGTAGCGGATCAAGGCGTGCAGCATGTACAGCGTGGCGGCGACGATAAACAATGCCAGGGCCACCACGATTGAGCTGATCCAGGTGGTTTGGTTCTCGGTTTCCTTGTAGGGCATGCGGACACGAATCACGCGGAACGGCGCCAGGTTGGCTTGTTCGATTGGTGTGCCGTTGGCGACCAGTTCGGCATCGCGGTCGTCCGGGGGCGCATGGCAACCGGTGATACAGGTCTGTTTGGGAAAGATCGGTCGATAGTAGATGTAGCGCCCATCGACCGGGCCGAGCTGTTGGTGGACCGGCAAAGTGCCCAATCCGATCATGCTCATCGATTCATTTTCGCCCAGGTCGATCGATTCGGAAATGTCAGGCAGTTGCTGGGTGATCCGCCGTGCCAGTTGGTTGCGAAACTGCGGCTCGAGCTTTTCCAACAGTTGGCGCTCGGTCGGATCCGCCGGCGGCTGGATCGGCCGCAAATTGTCGTATTTCACCTGGTCTTCTAAGCCCAGGATTTCAAAGTCGATGTTCTTGGCCAACATCTCGTCACGCAGCCCGGTCAAGATCGGCACGTTGGTCGCGATCGCCGATTCGTCACTCCGCTGGGCCCAGATCGCGTCGCTGTGCAGCAGCATCAATTCCGCATCGGCTAAATCCTGGGCCCGCTGTTGGGTGGTGCGCAGCACCAACCGATTTCCCAGGGTTTGCACCACCAGGAACGCCCCGCACATTAGAATGGTGAACGCGGATCCAAAGAAAAGCAAACACTTTCGCTCCAGGCTCATCGACGAAAACAGTCCTTGAACCAGGCGAAACATGACGTTGATCGAGTCTTTGAAAGAGTGAAACAGTGAGGGTGGTGTCGACAGGCCCACCATGGTTGTTCAGTACCACGGCAGTCCCTGTGTTTAGTTTTATCGCGTCAGCCGGCATCATCGACAGAGTGATTCATTCGCTAGCGATCAAAGATAACAAGATCATTTTGCCCATATTATCCGCTTGTGACCTGATTTTGGGCCAATTAGCATTGCTTGAAGCACGAAACGTGTTTTCGACAACGCTTACGATTTCACCTCCCCCAAACATTTACCGCTTGAACCGCGCGGCTGCCAAGCCGCTCAGGAGCCTCCCATTATGAAACGAAAGGTCCGAAACGTTCTCCAGTGGGCCCTGGTCATCTGCTTGATCGCAGGGCTAGGAATCAGCCCCGTGTCCGCCGGTCTGCTCGAACGAATGCGCTGTCAACAATATGATTCGTGCGTCGAGGTTTGCACGCCCGTGGTGACCTGCCCGCAGCCGGTTTGCTGTGCCCCTGTGCCGACCTGTGAAGTCATCACGGCGGCGCCGATCATCAGCCATCCATCGTCCGCTTGCTGCGGCGAGGTGATCCTGTCGTCACCGGTCGAATCGGCTGCCCCGCCGATGATTCATGGCGATGTCATCTTGGACGCGCCGACCCAATCCAGCAACGCGACCGACGCGCCGCAACCGAGCTCGGATCCGCCGCCGGTGAGCGAACCAAAAGCAGCCGAGCCAAAGGCTGCTACTCCGGCGGCACCGGCGGATGATGCTGTCGAGCCCAAGTCCAGCAACGATGCAGCACCGGAACCAGAAAAACAGGAATCGGCGCGGCCACCGATGGACGACCCAGCGCCTGCAGCAGACCCAGCGCCTGCAGATCCAGCACCTGCAGCAGACCCAGCACCTGCGACCGACGCTGCGGACTCCAACCCGTTTGATGCCCCGTCGACGGCGCAGCCCGCGCCGGTTGCCCCGATGCCGACCGATGCTGCACCAGCCGACGCGCCTGCGGACGACCTGTTCGGCGATCCGGCCCCCGCTGACGCTGCACCAGCCGAAGCGCCTGCGGATGACCTGTTCGGCGACCCGGCCCCCGCTGACGCTGCACCAGCCGACGCGCCTGCGGATGACCTGTTCGGTGACCCGGCTCCTGCGGATGCCGCACCAGCCGACGCGCCCGCGGATGATCTGTTCGGCGACCCGGCTCCTGCGGATGCCGCACCAGCAGCCGACGAACCCGCGATGGATGACCTGTTCGGCGACCCGGCGCCCGCTGACGCTGCCCCAGCCGACGCGCCTGCGGACGACCTGTTCGGCGACCCGGCCCCTGCTGACGCTGCCCCAGCCGACGCGCCTGCAGATGATCTGTTCGGTGACCCGGCTCCTGCGGATGCCGCACCAGCAGCCGACGAACCCGCGATGGATGATCTGTTCGGAACGCCCGATAGCCCCGCACCGGCCGACGCAGCACCCGCTGCAGATGAGCCAGCGATGGACGACCTGTTCGGCGACCCCGCACCGGCCGATGCCGCTCCAGTCGATGAACCCGCGATGGATGATCTGTTCGGAACGCCTGATACCACGGCTCCAGCAGATGCGGCTCCGGCAGATGCAGCTCCGGCCGCGGATGATGCATCGATGGATGACCTGTTCGGAACTCCCAGCGATGCGGCCCCTGCGGATGCCGCACCGGCTGACAGTGATCCGGCGATGGACGATCTGTTCGGTACGCCGACCGACGCCGCGCCTGCTGATGCCGCTCCCAAAGACGACGGTTTAGACGATCTGTTCGGCGACCCGCCGGCCGATGACGCCGCGCCTGCGGAGAAAACCGACGACGCAACGATGGATGACCTGTTTGGCCAATCCAATCCCGCGGCGGCGCCTGATTCGGTGTCGGTTCAAGTCGTCAGCACCGTGCCGATTGATTCGGTCGATCCGCTTGGCAGCACTCACGTCCGCACTTGGATCGACAACACCGGCAAGTTTCAAGTCCAAGGTCGATTGATCGAGATCACCAGCGAGTATGTTCGTCTGTTGAAATCGAACGGTCGGACCTGCACTGTCCCAGCCGGCCGACTGTGCCCGGCCGACGCGACCTATGTCGATTCGATTCGTGACCAGGTCAAACTTTCACGCGTTCCTCTGCTGAGCAGCAACTGAGCCGAGCGGACGCAGAAGCAGTCGGCTGTCATTGCGAATCGCTTGACAGTCTGAATCCATCCGGCGAGCCTATCGTGATCTACGATGGGCTCGCTTTTTTATTGGAACGATCGAAATGTCCGACGTCGTCCGCCTGATGCACTACGACCCACGTTGGCCACAAGAGTTCCAACAGACTCGCAGCGGAATCCTGCAGTGCTGTCGGGGCTGGGTGACGGAGATCCAACACATCGGCAGCACCGCGATCGGTGGCATGGTGGCGCGTCCGATTTTGGACGTGATCGCTGTGGTCCGCGATGATCACGACGCCGAACAGGCGATGTTGACGTCGGCAGATTTGATCGAAGGCCTGAATTTTCGCCAGCGTGACACGCCGATGTGGGCGGCCGAAACGATCGTGATGGACAAACCCCGCGGCGGCGACCCAACCCATCGGCTGTTCATCACCTACCGTGATAGCCCTTTCTATCGTAGTGCGCTGGCGGTGCGTGACGCCCTGCGCAGCGACCGCGAGCGCTCCTTGCGGTTCGAAACGTCCAAGCTATCGAGTTGGCGACGGGCCAGCGGCGCGCCACAGAAGTATGCGGATGATAAAGCCGTCTTCTTTGCGCACCTGATCGAACACCAGTAGGCGCTGGTGAATCATGACATTGGCATCGATCGACACCAATTTATCGTTGGTAATCAGCCGGCACGCGCGCTGGTGTCCGGTTCCGCGGACGTTGCAATGTGAGTCAAATCGAACCGTTGACCTGGCGCTTCATCGACGGATGAATCATCCGCGTCCAGCTGACGCCCGCCGTTTTCAATTGCCCGTGTCGTTCGGATCGCGGAGAAACACCGGGGCGAAATCGGACGACAACTCTTCCGCATAGCGATAGCCGTCCAGATCAAATTGGATCAGCTTCGGCAACGATTTCACTTTGTTGCGAATCACCCAGGCCGCCATCGCACCCCGCGCTTTCTTGGCAAAAAAACTAATCACCCGATACTTGCCATTGCTTCGATCTTTGAACACCGGCGTGACGATCGGGGCGTCGATCTGCTTTTTTTGCAGGCTGCGAAAGTATTCGTTGGAAGCCAGGTTCAGCAGGTGACGTGAATTGATTTCACTGAGCTGTGCGTTGATCGCGGCGGTGATCCGTGTTCCCCAGAACGCATACAAGTCTTTGCCGCGTTTGTTTTTCAAGCCCGTTCCCATCTCCAGCCGATAGGGCAGCATCGCATCCAGTGGTCGCAGCACGCCGTACAGCCCCGACAGGATCCGCAGATGGTCTTGGGCGTACAGCAATTGTTTGTTCGTCATCGTGTTGGCTTCCAGTCCGACGTAAACATCCCCGTTGAACGCCAGCACCGCTTGTTTACAGGCATCAGCCGCCATCGGCAGTTCCCATTCTTGGTACCGTTGATGATTCAGTTCGGCCAGGGCGTCGCTGATCCCCATCAGTGCCGCGATTTGTTTCGGTGTCTTTTTCTTTAGCAAGCCGACCAGGATCTCGCTTTGATCAAGCAACTCCGCCGTGGTTTGTGTGTCGATTGTCGGTTTCGATTCGTAGTCGAGCGTCTTGGCTGGGGAAAGAACGATCAGCATGTTGAGTTTGACGGGAGGGATGAATCGGGCAGCGGGTGGACGCAGGATTGTAGAGAGAGTAAAAGCCTTGCCAAATGCCACCGAGAAAATGAAATGCAAGTTCTGAACGAATCAATCTACGATCACCCAAAATATTACGACTTGGTTTTTGGAGCCGACTGTGCGGCAGAAACCAAATTCATCCTGGGTTGTGCCAACGAGTACCTCTCACGCCCGGCCAAGCGTTTTTTTGAACCGGCCTGTGGGACAGGGCGGTTGCTGTATTCGCTTGCCAAACGCGGCTTTGAAGTCGATGGATTGGATTTGAACCCCAAAGCCGTCGAATTTTGCAACGCCCGTTTCGTCCGCCACGAGATGCCCTTTCGCGCGTTTGTTGCCGACATGTCGGATTTCCGCCTAAAGCGTAAATCCGACGTGGCATTCAACACCATCAATAGTTTTCGCCACCTCTCCAGCGAAGCGGACGCCGATGCTCACATGCGATCGATGGCCGCGGCCGTGCGCGTCGGTGGGCTGTATCTGTTGGGCGTGCACCTGACGCCGACTGAGGTGCCGCCGAGTGACGGTGAGTCCTGGTCGGCACGCCGCGGTCATCTGATGGTCAACACACACATGTGGACCAATTCTCGCGATCCGAAAAAACGGGTGGAGAAATACGGGATCCGTTTCGACATCCACCGGCCCTCGGGCAGCGTCCGCATCGAAGACGAACTGGTGCTCCGCAGTTACACCCACAAGCAAATGGCGTCACTGATCAACCGCAGCGGGCTCTGGGAAACCGAAGCCACTTACGATTTTGGTTACGACTTGGCCGATCCGATCACCGTCGACGCCAGCAGCGAAGACGTCGTTTACGTGCTCCGCCGCTGCCGCGGTTAGCCGTTCAATCTTCGTCGCGGTCGGCTTTGGCAAGTCGCCGTTGGATTGTGGCGGGGTCTGCCAACGCGATCAGGTTGATCGACAGGTCTGCTCCGAACGCTTCAGCCAATTGGGTACACAGCGCCAACGGACTCGACGCCAACGTCTCCTGGGCTTCGGCCAGGCGGCTTTTCACATGCATTCGCTCGAGCGACGAGGGCATCTGTTCGAACGCTGCCAAATACCACATCACGGCGCGGTCTTCTGCAGCTTGGCGATAAACGCCTCGGCCGCGCTGGCTGAGATCCCACCATGCATCGCCCAACACGACCAATTGATCCAGGGTGGCGGCGCCTGCCAAGTCCAATGCGGCTGTCTTGCCGAATGCGGAGGATTCGGATTTTGCGATCAACGGCAATCCGGTTTCCCAGTCGCCTTTGAAACAGCACAGAAAGGAGCCAAACGCAGCAGCGGCCTGGACGTTTTCGGGTTGCTCGCGGTAGATCTGTAGGAACTCGACGGATTTGTCGTATTCCGCTTGAGCCGCGCCCAGTTGGCTGCGGAGTCGATTGAGCATCCGAGTGATTTCGTCTGAGTCGGCGCGGTCGCTGACACGGCTGGCGAACCGGGTCAGTTTCGCAGCACGCAGGTAATCATTTTCGATCACGCAGGCATGGATCACCACGGTCAGACGCTTTAACAAGTCGGTGATTCCCTCAATTCCGGTACGCCCCAGCGCGGAAGAGGATTCCGAGAACCGTGTCAACGCATCCACATTGGTTTCAAAGGCGTCGACATTGAATCGCAGCACCTTGCGGTCGATCGCTTCGATGACCACTGCGGCATCAGCACTTTCAAGTGCCAGACTAAGTGCCGCGGTCTGCAAGGCAAACGCGCCGGCCGGGTCCGCTGTCATCTCCTCGGCTTGAGCGAGCATCCGCGTGGCCAACGTGGCCTTGGCCTTTTCAAACTTCGCATCGCCAATGGCGTCGGCGTACAACAGTCGCAAGCGGTCTTTGGCTTTGGCCACGTCGGCTGCGATCGGCAGGTCTTCGCGCTCAATAGCAGCGATGGTTTCGATCGGTTTTGGTGCTCCCGGATTCGTAGTGACGGCTTCTGCGACGTCCTGCAATTGCTGTTGCAGCTGCTGGGCATACGCATTGGTTTGCGATTCACCGTCGGTCAAATCCGTGACAGGGATGTCGCGATGGATCATGCTTGCGACCATATAGTCACCCGTTTCATGAGTCATCGCGGCACGTAATTGCTCGTCCGTGACCGAATTCGACAGCAGCGTCGGCCAGCCGTTGGCCCAACAGGCAAAGGTTCCGTCTCCTCTGAGTTCTCCCAACTCTTGCGACATCTGCAATAAATTTTTCGGGATATAGTCCTCGGGACTCGTCCACGGAACGGCATCTCGATCATCGACCTCCAGCAATAGGATCGTGTTCTCCGCCCCATCTTCGATTCGTCGCTGCGAGGTGGTTCGTCCCTCGCCAAATGTAAATGTCGGATGGGCCGGAAGCTGAAAGTTCGTCTTGGTGTCAAACCGCTCGGGAGAGACGTATTCGTCGGGGATCAATTCCAGCAAGGATTGGTTGGGTTCACGATTCCACGGCTGGCTTTTGTCAAACTTTTGATAGAGCGTTTCGTATCCGAGGTAGGGTAATAGTTCGACGCGCCAGGAGAGTCCTTTGAAACCGCCGTCGACTGTTTTGTAGGGCGGAGGGAAGATTCCCTCTTTTTGATGGTAACGTTCCAACGCCTGAGCAATCTTTTTAATGCTGCGGAACGCATGTCGCCGACGCTCTTCTTCACTCAATGGTGCTTCGGGAACACGCTGACCAATGGGGGACACTTTGAGCACCGCCGGCGGTTCCGGTTGATCGGTGGTTTCAACGTTTGCCACTGCGGGTTCATCGGGTTCATCCGGTTGAACTTTCAATGACGGTTCACTCGCCGCAGTGGTCACCGCAGCGGTCGCCGTCTGTTTTTTGGGCTTTGCTTCCTGTTCCTGTTCATCTCCCGATGTCGGTCGTTGTCGCCTTGCGGCGCGCATCATCAAATCATGCTGACTGGGGCCACAGGCTGGCAGCGACAGACAGAATGTCGTCAATAGGAGCGAGATCTTGACGAGACGTTGTGTTGGTTTGACGGTTTGCATCCTAAATCACTGATCCGAAGTGTTGATCATCATCGTGCGCCGCGTCCATTGATGGGCGTAGGGCACGCCGCCGGAGACGTAGCAGTGCGTCACATGAAAACTGGGGTCCTGTTTGATGCCATCAGCGAACGTATTTTTGAACCGTGCTCGCCAATCATCCAGTCGGGCTTCGATGGGTTGGTAGTCGGCGGCGGGAGATGGGAGCGCATGCGGCCGACGCTTCAATTGTTCGGCTTCGTTACGGGGCAGTTTCAATTGCCGTGCCAGAATGCTGGTCAAATCTTCGCCGCCCGCTTCGATCGTCCAGAACCAATGCGATCGATCCGAAAGCAGCAGGCAAGTACTGGCCTCGGCACCGGCGTGCAACATCGCGATGGTGGGACGTTTGAATGGGTCCACGGATTCCGCGGCGAGTTCTTCGGGAAATTCGTGGTAGGCTAGATTCAGCAGCGCCACCTGCTCGGCTTGAATGCCGGCTAGATTCCAGCCGACGCCGGCGATCCGCTCCTGCAATTCCTGGACGGTCTGTTTTTTGACCGCAACGGTCATCGCGGCACGCCCGAGTGTGCTGTCGGGTTCGTGGTCGCCCGTCCACGATCGAATCACCATGGTGTCAAGTTCCATTGGAATTCGAGTTGCGATTTCGCGTTCCAGCAACAGTTTGGCTTGTTTGTCGCCGACCGGTGGCAGCAATGAAAATCGAGCGATCGCGGCGGTTGCAGGAAAATTCACCCATACCGGCGAGTCGCCGATGGAATGTTGTTCATTGATCTGTGCCAGTGCTTCGGTCAAGGCTTGGTCGCGCGGTTGGCCTGGCAGTGGGCGGCACAACGGTTCTTCGAATTCATGGACAAAGCCATCAACGATTTCGATCTGGTCCGCTGTGATTTGCAGCGCGATGGCTTTGATCGCCGACGATCCGATATCGATTCCCCAAGTCAACGTCGATTTGCGCCGGCCGAGTGACTTGAGAAACCCTTTTTTCTCGATGAAGTTGTAATCGAGACGAGCTTTTTCCAAACCTTGCAACGCCAGTCCGATGGCGACGTTCAATCGTCCGGACCAGAGCTCCAATCCCTTGATTTTGATGGGTGCGATGGATTGTGGGCAACGCAAAAATTCGATCTTTCCGCCCAGCCAGGAATTGTTGGGCAGCGGGCGATAGGGGAATCCGTTGCGTGGGCAACGTTCGCCGGACTTTAAGTTGGCCGAGATCTTGTTAACGCGTTTGACGTTCTCGGGATCGTCCGGTTCCTCTTTTGCCAGACGTACGGCTAGGCGACCGAGTGTCGGCGAATCAAACGGTTCGCTGTCGAACTGTTCACGTAACCAAAGAATGTTCTCGATGCGTCCGCGAAGTTCATAGTAGCCGCCGGACTGGACGATCGCAGGCACCGCCCGCAGGGCTTTCATCGATTTAGCATAGCGCCGCTGGTCACAATATTTTTGTGCCGCCGCCAGAAGTCGTTGACCAACTTGTCTAGCCAGTTTCGGATACTGATCGTTCTTGGGATACAACTCGATCAGTTGATCCAACAGTGGTCCGGAAGCAACCCAATTCTTGGCGTTGATCGCGTCGTGGCAGGATTGTTCTAAATCCGTGGTTTGAGTGATCAGTGATTGAGCGAGGCCGAGCGACCGCTTCGCAGCAGGACTGAGCAAAACCTCCGGCACGCTTCCCAGTAGTTCGACCACTTTGGCGTGGTCTTCCGTTTCGATCGCCGACTCTGCGGCTGTCTCGGCACGGGCAACGCTGGCCTTCATCTGAGCAGCGATCGAATCAACTTTCTCGACCGCTTGCCGAGCGTTGTCAGCCAAGTCTTTGAATCGGTAGTCTTTCTCCCCTCGGATACGGCTGAGCAAACCGATTGCGTCGTCGTATTTGTGATGCTTGGCCATGGTGACGGCTTCGGACATCCATTGGGAATACTTCGCGCGTTTGGTCTCGATTTCTTTGGCCAGGTTGTGACCACAACTGCCGCAAAACGTTTGTGAGTACTGGACCGGTTTGCTGCATCCGCCGCAGGGTTCAAACAGCGAGTGTCCACATCCGGGACAGAATTGAGTGCCTGGCGGATTCGCCGTCGTGCAGACGCCGCAATCAATGGCGGCGGCCGATCGGGTGGGGCTATCGGTTGACATAGATCGTTCGAATCGTTTTTAGATGATGACTGTCGTGGCCGGCGGAAACGGGGTCAGGAACCCAACATGCATTGTTTTTTGGTAACCCGAAGCGTCAGCGAGGGATCCCGTTCACACCCTGAATCCCTCGCTGACGCGTCGGGTTGTGATGAAAAACGCAACATGAACATTCCGACATCGTGGATCTAGTCCAAGGTGACCACGGCACCGTGCAGCGGGAACCAACTGGAAAACTCTTTGTGATCGGGATCACCGACTTGGACATAACCCTGTTTGTCACGTCGGTTGAAGACGACCATCGGGCAATCGGCCGGGACGGTGATCGTCAACCGATAGGTGCCTTCGATCTTGGTGGCTGCCAGTGCAACCGACAGTTCTTTCGGCGAATGATCCAGCACTTCGACGTGGCGCCCTTTGTCCCCATGGACGCGCACGGCGAGATGGAACTGGTGCGTGGTTCCGCTGGTCAGGGTGCCAAAATCCAGACCGTCGGTCGCATGGATTTCGGGACTGGCAAAGGAAATTGGGGGACGTGTCTTTCCCTGGCACGGGATGGTTCGTGTTTCCGCGGGGCTGCCGTCAGAGGGTTGGATTTCCAGCGTCACGTCGGCATTGAATTCGCCGTGCTTGGTGACCAGTGTGGACAACCGCACTGTCCATGCGCAGAGCGGGTCTTGGTCGACCAGCAGCGAATCCGATCGATCGGCGGGGACGGCGGTCCATTCAAATTCATCCAAGTCAGACTGCACCTTGCTGATCACGAAGTTTTCCCACAGTTGGCTGTAAACCACGAACGACACTTCGCCGCGTTCACCAAGTTCCAATTTGGGAAATGAAAGACTCTCCGGTGCAACCAGTTTGGCACGGACCTGGCCACTGACTTTCAGTTCGATGGTTTTCTTCAGTGGATCGTTGGTGACAATCGTGGCCGTCTGTTCGTAGCGATCTTCCTTGTAGCCGGTGTTCCAGGTCAGGGTGATTTCGGTCGTTTCCCCCGGTAGCAATAAATCGGATTTCAAATCACCAATCGTGCACTTGCAGCTGGTCTCACGGATACTCAGTGACAGTGGATCATCGCCGTCGTTGGAGATTTCAAAAGTATGCGACGCGGTCGAATGCGGATTGATCATGCCAAAGTCATGTGACTGCTGATCGATCCGTGCGACAGGTCTGGCACGATCGTCCAGGTTTTGCCGTATCACCTGTCGCGTTTTCAGGTTGTCGACTGCCATGTCGTATTGATCTCGCAGGTGATCGGGAACGCCATAGGGTTTGTAAGTCACAGTCATGGCGAACGCAGC
Source organism: Stieleria tagensis (assembly GCF_024129865.1). GTDB lineage: Bacteria > Planctomycetota > Planctomycetia > Pirellulales > Pirellulaceae > Stieleria > Stieleria tagensis. The sequence goes on from NZ_JAMYFE010000038.1 coordinate 68,825, forward strand.
TGTCACCAGCATGAACGTCAACATTCCGGTCGCACACCAAATCAGTTTTCTTGAAAACGCAGTCACAGCAGTCTCGACGTGAAACGAAAGAGATCCCTACGACTTCCGAAGAAGCCGCAGGGATGAAGCCATTGAAAACAGCAGATGGTTCGAAGATCAAGGAGCTTCGAAAACACCTTTGAAGTAGCTGTCGTTTAGGAACAAGCCGGCGAAGAACTGGTCTTTGCTCATTTCGACAGTGGCATCGGAGTAACCGACAGCACTGACTTCGGCGTCGGTCAGCCCGTTGACGTCGAAACCCGGGTTCAGGAATCCGTCGGCGTTCAGGTCATAGAAGACTTTGACGCTGCCGTCGCCCATCAGGATGTTGGCCGAGCCCTGGTGCAGTGCAAACCAGTCGCGTGTGTCTTGCATGTAGACGTCGTTGCCACTGGTCGCCGATCCGCTGGGAGCGCCACAGGCGGCGGTGGTCGGCTCGCCGGCTTCGCAAGCTTTTTGAGCTTCCAAGGTTGCCAGCCCGGTGATCAATCCGATGCGTTTGGTGTTTTCGTCCCAGAAGGCGGGGCCATCGTTGAACGCTTCGGTCAGCAGGTCACCGACGTTGATATCGACACGTTCATCATTGGTGCCCAACGCGGTGCCAAAAATGTCGTCGGGGCTGTGGGAGATCGTTTGCGCACAGATTGCTTCGTCGATATCTCCAGGAGCGGCGCAGCCGATCAAGCCGACATTGCTAGAACTGATACGGGACTTGTCCAGCAAGCTGGCCGACAGTGGTCCGGTGGTTCCGCCCAGACCCTTGAACTTGTCGTTGGGAGCGTCGGCGGTGGTCAAGTTGCCCGTGACGTCGACGGCGGTCTTCACCATGCCGCGGACCAGGTGCCAGCTCGCGGCGTAGTTGGTGTTGTAGCCTTGCGCGATGAAGTAGCGAGACACCAATGCGGCTCGTTCATCGGTGTCGACGGCGGTTCCTGCGAAGAACAGTTCGGAACCACCGCTGGTGCCGGCGAATCCACCACCGTTGGCCACATCACCGTCTTTGCCACAGATACCTTTGGCCAGGCGAGCTGGGGGGGCGTTGTCTTTGCTGTCGTTGGTGTCACCACCAAGCAGGTCATTGAGTTTTTCCGAACCCTTCAGCGGGTTCGAGGGGTCCAACGACTCGTTCATGTTGGCGTCACCAACGTTGACCAAGTCGGCCACCCAGCCATAGGTGTCCATGCAGCCGTCGCGACGGAAATCGCTGGCACCACTGCACAGAGCGCCACGCGAATTGCGGATGCTGTATTTGAACAATCCGATTCCAACGTTTTTCAGGTTGGCACGGCACTGTGCTGCGCGAGCAGCTTCACGTGCTTTGGTCACTGCGGGCAACAACAGGGCTGCCAACAGAGAGATAATGGCGATCACCACCAACAATTCAATCAGGGTGAAACCTGACTTGCGCATGCGCGACATTTCGAAATTCCTTGTTTGGATTTCTACGGACTGGCAAATGGTGCCCGTCCGACAATAGGGAAACATCTCAAGAGAGTCGGCTGGCCGAGTACTCTTTTCTTTTCAAACTCCACACATGACATGACGCTCACGTCGATGTTTGGTTTCGGAGCCTCGGCAACACACCAAGGATTCATCACGACAGCAGTTAACCAGAGTTCGAAGAAGTCTTGATGCGGCAAACATGAGTAAATGGTGAAGCTATTCACCGACTACGTTGAAGTCTGCTGGATCGATGAACTCGGTCGACTGAACCCGCGTATTGAACCGAGCTCTCAAGGCGCCGCAATCGCAAACCGCGTGCTGCTACCGAGACTTCATCGTTCCTTTGCAACGACCACGGCGCAGCTTCATCAAATGGCGCGACTCTGCCAACGAGGTGGCGGGCGTTTAACGCAATGCACACACGGGCTTCACCCGATCTGCGTCAAGAAAGAATCGGACGATGTGGTTGAACGCCAGCGGTGTGTTGTGCGCGCTGGCGCCCGGATGATTCACGCCATTGGTCGTGAGCGATCGCTCAATGGCTGATGAATCATCCGCGCCTAGGGGCATTGGATCGACGAAGCGATCCATGGCATTGATCGGTCTCGCGCGGCGGGCCGGGTAATCGGACAGGCCGGCGATGCGAGTCGTCTAGAGAGTGCGCATGCGGATGTTCTTGAATTCGGTCCACATCGGTTTGCCGGCATGCAGCTGCAATCCGATCAGGCCTTTGGAGAACGATTTTTCAGGATGATTGTCGGTGAAGTCGAGGACCAAACGCCCGTTCAAGTAGTGTTGAATGTGATTGCCTTTGGCGATGATCACCACGTCGTTCCACTCATCGACTTTCATCAGTTCTTTAAACTCATCGGCGTTGATCAATGGTTCGCCGATGATTTGTTTGCCATCTTTTTCCCAGACGGCTTTTTCACCGACCAAGCAGATTCGCCCGCGCGATCCTTTTTCGTCATAGATGAACGAAGGCACGTTAGGGAAATTTTCTTCGTTGCGAAGTTCGTGTTGGTAGCCGCGCAAAATCCAATTGTTGCCAGGGTTCTTGCCACCGCTGACGCGCTGCGAACGATATTGGATGCCCGAGTTATTGGATTCGGTGCAGCGGAAGGAGAGTCGCAATTCGAAATCGGCGACTTCGTCTTTCCAGATCAGGAAGGTGTTCCCTTTGGTGGGAACTTCCGACGTGGTTTCGCCATGAATCACCCCGTCTTTGACGGACCACAATCGCGGATCGCCGTCCCAGCCATCGAGGTCTTTGCCGTTGAACAACTCGGTCATGCCGTCTTGTTCAGGTGGGGCTGCGGTCGGCGGTTGGTCGGCACAGCAGTTGGCGGTCAGGATCAGGCACAAAGTTCCCAAGGCAAACAAACGAGGCATCGATTTCTCCAGCAGGGGTATGGTTTGGGGGGAGGTTTTGACGGGGCAGTATGACTGCGCGTTAACCCGGTTGCCAGAACCCGCCTCTCGCGTCGGTTAAAAACCCGTTACAATCCGTGACCCCATCACATTCAGTTCGGCGGCATGGATTTTGCGCCGAGGAAGCGTCTTGCATGAGCAAGCACCCCCCCAAAATAGAGCGATTTCGAGAAAAGCGATGAGCGATCCTTCCGTTACCGGCGTTGTTCACCTGATTGAAGAAACCAAGACCTACGGGAGCAAAGGCTTTCGCAAGCGAATGGTTGTCTTGGAGCAAGATAAGGGCAGTTTCACCAATTTCGTGCCCGTGGAATTCACACGCGATGCATGTGACAGCGTGGATGAGATGAACGAGGGGGATGAGGTTGAAATCACCTACCGTTTGAACGGCCGGCGCTGGCAAAAGGACGCCACCAGCGAAGTCAAGTTCTTTGTCAACGTCGAAGCGACGTCGTTCAAAATCACCGGCAATGCCAATCCGGCCGATGCAATGAGTGAGCGGGTGTCAGATCCCAATGCTGCGTTCAGCGAAGCGGGCGAAGAAGACGCCCCCTTCTAAACTCAGATCGCTTCGCTGCCGCGTTCGCCGGTGCGAATCCGAATGCAATCATCCATCGGCAGGACAAAGATCTTGCCGTCGCCGATCTCTCCCGAATCACTGCTGCGACCGCCGGCCAAAATGGCTTCGATCGTTGGTTTGACAAATTCTTCGTTCACAGCGATCTGCAGTTGGACCTTGCGCAGCAGGTTGACGCTGAATTCGGTGCCGCGGTAATTCCCCGTCTGGCCTTTCTGGCGACCGAATCCCTGGCAATCTAGGACGGTCAAGCGATGCACGTCGACCTGGGTCAACGCCTCTTTGACGGCGTCTAATTTGGTCGGCTGGATGATAGCGATGATCAGTTTCACGGCTGCGGAATCCGGGTGATGATGTAAGATCGCCAGGTTGCACCTGGCCTACTGGGGTTATAACCCACAGCGGACAACGAAACAAAGCCGGCATCCATCGCTGGATGGCCGGCTTTGCGGCAGAGCAAAAAGCAGGGGTGCGAGAAAGCCCTAACTCGGACGAGCGAGGCGGACACTCATCCGAGCAGGGCAGCTTCTGGCCCAGGCAAGAGCCGAGAAGTTCTCACATAGTTGCGGTGATCACTCTGGTTGTTGTTCGGTTGCCCTGCCGCCAGTCGCGACGAATCACGGCTGGTGACAGGGCAGCGATAGGTAGACAGTTAGTTCACCGAACCGCCCGCCAAGGCGTCCGATGGGTAAGCTTGCATGCCGTGCTCGGAAACATCCAAACCGGCTTGTTCGTCTTCGGGGCTGACTCGCAGCATGCCGACCGCTTTGAGCACGTAGAACACGATGCCCATGGTGATGAAAGCCCAGGCACAGATCACGACGGTGGCCAGAGCTTGGACACCGACGAAGGCACCGACGCTTTCGATTCCATCCGGCAAATCGCCGAAGATACCGGTGGCCAATCCACCCCAGACGCCGCACAGACCGTGAACGGGCCAGGCACCTACCGGGTCGTCGATCTTCAGTCGGTCCAACAGCACGATGCCCATCACGACCAGGGCTCCACCGATCCCGCCGATCACCAGGGCTTCCCACTGGGCTACACGGTCGCAGTTCGCGGTGATCGCAACCAAACCGCCTAGGATGCCGTTCAAGGCCATCGTCAGGTCGGGTTTGCTGAACAATCCCCAACCGACCAGCAGTGCGATGATTGCACCGGCGGCTGCGGCAAGCGTGGTGGTCAATGCGATGTAGGTTGTCGCGGCGGCGTTGGCGTCACCGGCGTAGGTCAATTGGCTACCGGGGTTGAATCCGTACCACCCCACCCACAGGATGAATACCCCGAGTGCGGCGAAAGCGATGTTGTGTCCGGGTAGCGGAACGCTTTTCCCTTCGGCGGTGTAGCGTCCCAGCCTTGGCCCCAATGCGATCGCACCGGCCAAGCCGGCAAAACCACCGACGGCATGCACCACCACACTCCCCGCAAAGTCTTGAAAGCCCATTGCGTCCAGGAATCCGCCGCCCCATTTCCAGGCACCGCTGATGGGGTAGATAAATCCAGTCAGAATGGCACTGTAGACCAGGTAGGCGCCGAACTTCATCCGTCCCGCAACGGCACCGGAAACGATCGTTGCTGCCGTTGCCGCAAAAGCAACTTGGAACAGGAAGTCAGCCGAGTTGCTGTAGTCGCCCTCGTAAGGTGCGTCTTCACCAACAAATGCACCCGGCGTCCCCAAGTAGCCGTCAATGATCCATGAATCGCCTGGATACATCAAAGCGAAACCGATGAACAAAAACAGAATCACGCCGACCGAAATGTCCATCACATTCTTAGCCAAGATATTGACGGTGTTCTTGGCGGAGTTCATTCCGACTTCGACCATCGCAAATCCGGCCTGCATGAACAGGACCAGCACCGCGCAGACGAACATGATCAAGGTGTTGATCGTGTAGTCGTAGTTCGTCGCAGCAGCAACCACTTCCACTTCGGCTTCCGCCTCCTGAGCCAACAATTCGGGGCAACCCACCCCGATTCCAACGCCCGCAATTGCGAGCAGGGCGAGTGGCAGACGCCACTTTCCAAAACGTGCCATTTTCTTCTCTCTCGTGTGGTAATTAACGGAATGTCCCAAGACCGACCGTTCAGTCTTTGACAATGCCGATGAACGTTTCTTCCTCCGGCCTCGTTCATCAACATCCAAGCAAGCCATTCAAATCCGCCCGCTACCTACTCCTGCCCGGGCCATCCGTCGAAAAGGTTGAGTGGGTACTCGTGGAACTTGAGCGTCCGCCTGATGGACCGGGATCCGAAGCATCAGTCGCGCCAAATGCCGGATCGTGATCGCAGCGTCGTTCCTAAGTCGAATGACAGTAAGAGTTTAAAAAAACTAAGAAAAAGAAAATGGCTGTCCATTTAAGGTGTACAGGACGTGACCAGGCGTTAGTTGCCTAGGCAATGCGCAGACGGATGCCTGGGATTTGGGCAAGCGGGACTCTGTGTCTGGCTCGCTCGAAGTGTTGTTTGGCTTTCGTTCTCAGCAGAGAGCGCGCAGACTCAGCAGGTTCGACAGTGACCCCNNGGTGGCACGCCAAGCTGCACGACCTGCCCAAGGGAGAGCAATGCGATCGAAGCGGCAATTTGCTGAGTGATTTGAGTTGAGCAGGCTGTTTAACGCAACAAAAAACGGTCGCGTCCACTGGGTGAAAGTGAACGCGACCGCTGCGGGAATCGCTGTCTGGCTGTGAGCGAGCCAGGCGTTTAGAACAAGAAGATCGAGTCGATGCCGAAGGTCGTTTGCTTGTCGCCATCTTCCAGGCCAATGACTTCCTCGTTGTCATAGTCCCAGCGGATCTCGGGTCGGATCATCACGTTGGCGTGCGGTTTGACGTTCACGCCCAACGTCAGTGCGTAGATGTCTGAATCATCCCCATAGGCGGTGTACACGCCTTCCTGGTCGTACCATTCGAAGCGGCCACCGACAGCCAAGCAGTCGCTGACCGAGTAGATCAGGTACTGGTTGATGTCGAAGGTGTTGCGGACGCCATCGTCGAACTTGTCTTGGGTGTCCAGGTAATCGGTCTGGAAGATGTACTGCAGTTTGTCGGTGAGCGAGATATCGGCCACGATCGACTGCATGTAGCCGCGTTCGGAGTTGCCGTTTGAGTCGTTGAATCGACCGCCGGTGCAGGAATAGATCAGGCTGATGTCATCGCTGACGTCGACCGAAATTCCACCCAAAAAGTTGTCGCCGTTGTCGTCGAAACCGCTGTCCCAACCGAGTGTGTATCCGCCGTAGACCTTGATGTCGTCGGTGACGGCCAACGTTCCCAGAGCACCGGTGTGCGTGAAGGGCTCGCTGTTGTACATCGTGTAAGCGTGGCTGTAGAAGAAGTTGTCGGGGGCGCCCACGACTTCATACCCGATCAGGGTGTAGAAGTGACCGACTTTGAACGACAGGTCGCCATAGCCGGCTTCCATGTACAACTGCGGCAGGGCGTGGCCGTAGTCGGCGCCGTTGTCCCAGCTATTGTCCCAGCCGTAGGGCGAAGTGCCGAACGCTTGGGTGTCAGGGGCATCGGTACCGTAGACGTAATCGATTCGCCCACCGATATCGAAACCGTTGGAGGTGTCGATGGCTTTTTCAGCCCACAGCCAGGCCTGTTGAAATTGCAGGTTGTCGGCTCGACTGTTGAACAGTGGCAGCGCTTTGCTGGTGTATCCCAATTGCAGCCAACCACCCGCCGAGTAGCCACAGCTTTCACCCAGCAGTGCAAAGGGTTCCCCCAAATCGCAGCTGCCAAGCATGCCGCTGAAGCAGCAATCGGTCAGGCAACCGCCTGCCGATCCACCGCCACAACCGCCTTCGCAGGACATGTCGGCACAGCCACAATCGATCTCGACACCACAGCCCGGTTCTTCAAACGGCACTGAATCGCAATCACAGGGCGTTTCGCAGCCACAGCCGACTTCGCCGAAAAATCCGACCGGGGCGACCTGGCGGGCAGCACCGGGAGCTTCGTGATAGCCGGCTTGTTGCGCACCACCGGGGGCGAAGTCACCGCCGCGGTTTGCAGCCAAGGCGGAGCCACCGAAGGACAGCAAAGCAAGCGTGCTGAATAGTAGTTGACGTTTCATAGTGTTTCTCGAATGAGTCCTCGCGGGACGTTCCTGTCTGTAATCTTCTCAGCGCGTGATCAGAATCGCCCGCCCTTGCTTCGATGCCGATCGCCACCACCTGATCATCTGCCAACAGAACTATCGGGAGAAACCGTCAGGAAAATTGAGTGTTCTGGATTTTCGCGTTTTGCCAAAGGCGCCTGTTTTAACAGGCGGTGTTAATCCGTACCGGTCAGGTCGTCTTTGAATGGGCGCAAAAAAAACCGGCCATCACTTTTTGCAAAGCGATGGCCGGCTGATGCATCAAACCGAATGGTTTCGAATCGAGACTTGCTTAGAACAAGAAGATCGTATCGACACCGAAGGTGGTTTGTTTGTCGCCGTCTTCCAGACCAGCAACTTGATCTTCATCCCAGTCCCAGCGAACTTCGGGGCGGACGATGACATTGGCATGCGGTTTGTAGTTGATGCCGGTGGTCAGAGCGTAGATGTCCGACTCTTGAGCACTGTAGACACCTTCTTGGTTGTACCATTCGAAGCGTCCACCGACTGCCAAGCAGTCGCTGATCGAGTAGATCAGGTACTGGTTGATGTCGAAGGTCTTGCGGACCGTTGCGCCGGTGGCGTCGTCGGTGTCCAACCAATCGTTCTGGAAGATGTATTGCAGATTGTCGGTGACGGCAACGTCAGCGACGATCGAATGCATGTAACCTTTCTCGGGAGTTCCCAAGGGCAGGTCACCGAAGCGACCGATCGCGGTGGCGTAGGTCAGGGTGAGACTGTCGGTCATTGCAACCGACAGACCGCCCAAGAAGTTGTCACCGTTGTCGTCGAAACCACTGTCCCAACCCATCGTGTAACCACCGTAGGCGGTCACTCGGTCGTTCACGTTGTAGGTTCCCAACACACCGGTGTGCGTGAAGGGCTCGCTGTTGTACATCGTGTAGGCGTGGCTGTAGAAGAAGTTATCGGGGGCGGTCACCACTTCGTACCCGATCAGGGTGTAGAAGTGACCCGCTTTGACCGAGAAGTCTCCGTAGCCGGCTTCGACGTACAATTGTGGCATCGCACGGCCGTAGTTGCCGCCGTTGTCCCAGGAGTTGTCCCAACCGCGAGGGTCAGTTCCGAAGGCCTGCGTGTCCTGCGAGTCCGTACCGTACATGTAGTCGACACGTCCACCGATATCGAATCCGCATGAGGTGTCGATCGCTTTTTCAGCGTACAACCATGCTTGTTGCAGTTGCAGGTGGTCGGGATAGCTGTTGAACAGGCTGTTGCCCGCGCTGTGATAACCCAGTTGCAGCCAGCCGCCGACGCTGACGCCGCAGTGTTCGCCGAACAGCGACCATTGCTCGCCAAGGTCACATTCGCCCAGCATGCTGCCGAGACCGCAACCGCACGCCGAGTCACAGCCGCCGTCGCAGGAGTCGCCGCAACCGGTGTCGACCAGTTCGCAGCCGCAGACCGGTTCACCGCAGTCGCACGAGGCGGCACAGTGCGAGACTAATTGAAAGGGGTCATTTGCATTGGCGGTCATACTGCTCGTATAGGACGCGCAGGCAATCGCCGCCATCATGGCAATTTTGCTAAGCTTCATCGCTTCAGATTCTCCCGAATTTCCATTTTCTGGGTTTCAAATTAAATAGGGGCAACAACGCATTACGCTCGCGACCAAAGCACGCGGGCCGTTGATGTCCCTCATTGGTCAGGCCATTCACATGACCTTCTGACGTGTCGCCTCTGTCGTCAGAGTGGGTTATCGGGATGGTTTGTTCAGGAGTTGGGAGCAATCTGCATTCTTTGGCAGCAGTCCCCCCGGTAGTGGTCCAGATGGTTCAGATGTCGCGGAATGCGCTGTCAGTCAAACTTTTCTGGCTGCGTTGTGGCGTCTGAATCCCCGGATTGGTCCAGGCGGGGCTGGTGGTCTGTGCGTCGCTTGATTGCAGAAACCATCCGCTGGGGCGGTACCACAACGGCTGCCAATCCGACAAACTCTTTGTTTATCCCCTATTTCCTACTCAATCTCAGTCTGTCCGGAAGCAAAACCGATGGTTTTCTGGCGATCCAAAAAGAATTCTGCAGAAGCCGACGAGGAAGTCTCGCCGCAGGCCGCTGCGTCACCACAGCCGTCTGCACCCGATACCACTGCGGATGTGGCTGCTGCAGCGGCACCCGGCGAGCCACCGACCGGAGGCCTGTTGTCGCGGTTTCGCGGCGGGCTGGCAAAAACCCGCCGCGCGCTCAATACCGATATCCGCGATCTGTTCAAAGACGACGGGCGATTGGTCGACGACGAATTCCTAGGGGAGCTATTCGCCAAACTGATCCGCACCGACATGGGGGCCGGCCCCGCCGAAGAATTGCGTGACGACATCGCCAAACGCTATCGCGGGCGAAAGGTCCATTTGGACGAAGTCTTGCAGTCGATCACCGAGCAGACTCAGCAGATGCTCAAACAAGACGCCGCGCCACTGAATCTGTCGGGCAGCCCCAGCGTGATTCTGGTGGTCGGCGTCAACGGCAGTGGCAAAACCACATCGATCGGCAAGCTATCGCACTACTTGGCCGCCAGCGGCAAAAAGGTTGTGCTCGGCGCCGGCGACACCTTTCGCGCCGCCGCCGTGGAACAACTGACGATTTGGTCCGAGCGAATCGGATGTGAAATCGTCACCAGTTCTCAAGGGGCCGATCCGGCCAGCGTCGCTTTTCAAACCGTCGACCGCGCCCTCGAAATCGGCGCCGATGTGGCGATCATTGACACCGCCGGCCGATTGCAAACCCAGACGAACCTGATGCAGGAACTGAACAAGATCCGCCGGGTCGTCAGCAAAAAAATCGAGGACGCCCCGCACGAAGTCTTGCTGGTGCTCGACGCCACCGGAGGACAAAACGCGCTCAGCCAAGCCAAGGGGTTTAGCGAGGCAGCCGGCTGTACAGGAATCATTCTCTCGAAATTGGACGGTTCAGCGCGCGGCGGTGTGATCTTGCCGATCCGGCGTCAGTTCGAACTGCCCGTCAAATTTGTCGGACTTGGCGAAGGCATCGAAGACATTGCCGAATTTGATGCCGACAGTTTCGCGTCCGCGCTGTTCGAGGGTTAACGACGGCATGTTGCATCTGCAATCGGAATCGACCAAACGTTGGCTGAAACAAGTCGACGAGAATTTGCCGGAGGTCCTAGTCGATCACGCCCACTGCGAACGCAAGGCTGCGACGACGGCGATGAATCTGATGAATTCCTACACCGAGAATCGTCCGCTGTGTGTCGAGATGACGCGGATCATCGAAGAGGAACTCGAGCACTACCACATGGTGTTGGAAGTGTTGGACCAACGCGGGATTGCTTTCAAACGTTTGGCCAGCGGTCACTACGGCCGCGAACTCAACACATTGGTCCGCAACCGTGAACCCGAGCGCGCCGTTGATCGTTTGCTGGTTGCCTCGCTGATCGAAGCCCGCAGTTGTGAACGATTTCGATTGCTGGCCGATCATGTCCGCGAGCAGGATGCCGCGCTGGCTGATTTCTACGCCGGTCTGTTTGAATCCGAAGCCCGGCACCATACGACCTATGTCAAACTGGCCGAACAATTCGCCGACCGCGAGACGGTGATTGTGCGATTGAACCAACTGTCCGAGCAGGAAACCGCGATCATCGCAAAAGGCAGTCCGTTAGCCAGGATGCACAGCTAACCCGGCTGTTTCACGCCTTCCCGCAAATTCACCTGAGTCGAAAGATCGAAGGAATGTCTTTGCCGAAATCAGCCGTTGAGCGCTAGCTCACGGTTCCGAGAGACTCACATGGCAACGTCCGACGAACCGGACGCTAGGCGCGTAGCGGCTGAATTCGAGTTCGCTGAACTGTTGTAGGCAGCCCTCGACGACGTGTTTCACGCCCGGCCGATCGTATTGGCCGCAGCGATGACCGGGATCGCATTGATCGCACCGGCCGATTGCCTGGGGCGTGACGCCCGCTAGTCTTGATGGTGTGTCAGCCGGCAGCGAAATGAGTGCCGGCGGTGGGCCATTCGGCCCTTTCGAATCGGTGGAACCGATTTTTGATCTTGGAATGATTCCGATGACGTTCAAGACGATCACGGGAGTGTTCTCACAATGGATTTTGGCTTTCGACGTTCCGTCACGTTCTCGTTGACGTTCGTGACGATGCAAGTTCTCTCCACAGCATTGGCGCCGGCACTGCTGCCGGCGCAATCGCCTGGCATTCAGTTTGACATGCCGGCGATCACCACGGCACTGGACTGTGTTCACAACGAAGATCACGGGGGCTCTGCAACCGCATCAACACATGGGATGAGGGAAGTGTCGTTCGATTTGGTGGTTTCCTCGCTGATCGTCGATGCAGCGGGGCATTTGCCGCAAGCAGCGCCGCCGATCGATCATCTATTGATTCGCTGTGCGATGCGTGACAACTGGCCGGTGGTCGATTATTCGCCACGCACCGAATTGGAAACGGATTTTGCCAGCCCGATCACGGTCACCAATAAACAGGAGCGAAACAAGTCGTACGGGATCAGCATCGATGGGCAATTCCCGCAAATTGGCGCGGCGCATGCCGGTGCCGATGATCAGGACAAGCGATCTGATTCGACACAGTTCGACCGCCAGGCCCCGATGCAAGCGGTGGTCGCATCGGGGACCACCGATCGTGGTCGGGGGGTCTATTTCAAATTGCGTTGGACTGCGCAACATGTGTTGGAGGGCGAAAAACAGTTTCGTGTCTCCATCGCCGTGCCGCATTCATGGCGCGGTGGATTGATCGATGTCAGTGTGATCGCCAATGGTCGCGACCGCGCCTTGTTCGGACCGACCAAGATCCGAGCGCTGGCGATTTCCAACTTTGTCGTCGCCGTTTACCGGCAGGGTGATTCGGAAGCCGCTGAAATCGCGCTGCGATTGGCGAACTTGGATCGCAAACTGGCCGCGTTGGCGCTGGAAAAGGAATCTTCCAGCGGTGCGATCACCCAATTTTGGCAGCACCTGTTGCCCAACGATTCGCAATCAGCGTCCCAGGAAAATTGGTACCGACGATTGGTGGTCGGCCACGCCGATCCCTACACCGACAAACGCATTCGATCGCTGCCGATGGCGGCTCGGGTTGCCGTGCTGGATTACACCGAAGCCAGCCGCGAATTGACGCAGTTGGGCGACGCCGGATAACGGTCGCGGGCGATAGGCGATAGAATCAAGTGGACTGATTGATTCGTACCCCCACGCTGTTTGATTTGCCATGTCTGAATCGGAGTCCAATGAACTGGACCGTGACGTCGATGCGTCGATGCGTCTGTTCGAAAAATCTCAGGTCGGCCAGGCCGCAGCGCTGTCGCCGATTCGACCGGCCCGCGTGATGTTGGTACTGGATGGTTCCTCACAGGACCAAACCGCAATCACCGCTGCACAGTACTTGCGCGAGGCATTTAATGTTGAAACGCTGGTGTTGGATGCTCGAGAGTCCCTTTCGGTGGCCGATGACACCAGCCCGCACGACGATATCACTTCGGTGGTGATCGAGGCGGTCGTTGGGGCGCGGCCGATCGATCGCGTGCACGGCGATTCTTACGAAGCCATCTTGGTGGCTCTGGTCACACATTCGGTGGATTTGCTGATCGTGCCCTGTCCCTTCGGCCGGGATTTTCAGAAGGTCGGAACCGACAGCGCGGGCACCGTGATCGATGTGCTGCTGTCACGTTGTCCCTGTCCGATGTTGGTGATTCGTCGCGACGATCAGTTGCTGCAGAAATGTGTCGGCGAAATTGCGGTGGTGGTCGGCGGCGAATGCGACGCCGAACGCAAGGCTGCCGCTTGGGCATTCGGCCTGTCTGCCGAGCGAGCTACCGTGACGTTGAATTTGGTGGTCGAAAAAGAACAATACGAGAACATCCGATCGATCGTCGAAGCGCTGTCGGACGACACCAAATTGGACACCCAAGCGTTTGCCGATGCGCTGGCCAAAACGCATCAATCACTACACGCGACGATGGCCAAGACGGCATCCGAAATGGGGCGGTCCTATTACCTGCGGCCGCAAGCCGGTGAAGTTGCCCCCCCCAACCCGTTGCAAGACCAGACCCAAAAGTTGTTGGTGATGCCGATCGAAGTCGACGATCGTTTCGCACAAGGGTTCGTGCAAGATCGTATTCGTCGCAGCCCACACCCGGTGTTAGTGGTCCCCAGCCACGTGCCGCAATGAACCTGAATTACCCACCGACCCTGTGCGGTCACCTTTCTTATCCCCAGAAATCGAAACCATGAATCCTGCCAACGTCAGCCTGCTCAATGCCATCGTCCTGATTGTCCTGGGACTGATCGGATACTTTAGCTCCGAGAATCCTTCGCCGACGGCGTTTATTCCCGTCGTCTTTGGGGTGATCCTGTTGGCGACCAATCCGGGAGTCCGCAAGCACAACAAAGCCATCGCGCACGTCGCGGTGCTGGCGACGCTGCTGATCCTGCTGGGACTGGCGATGCCACTCAAAGGTGCGATCGGCCGTGGCGACGGGGCGGCAATCGGTCGTGTCAGCGTGATGCTGATCACGACCGTGCTAGCGATGGTGGTGTTTATCCGCAGCTTCATTGAAGCGCGAAAAGCAAAGACTGCGGTGGCCGAAGAAACTGAGCAGTGATCGCTGAGACGTGCAGCGTGGGATCTTTGAACAAGGATCCACGACCGTTTTTATCGACGAACGGTGATCGAGGGCACGGTTGCGATGGTGGTGGTGGTCATCGGCGTGGAGTAGCTGTTGGACGGATACAACACTTGAGGATCCATGCCGGATTGATGCACGCTACGTGACGGATCACTGCGGCTGGCGACCGAGGAGACGGGGGCGTTGGGCGAAGCCATCGGCTGCAATCGGGCCACAACGGCCGGGTCCACGTTGGACGACGGAATCGTCGGCTGCGGCATCGCTCGAGCGACCAGTTCCAATTCGGTGTGCTGGCGGTTTTCGTAGCGAACCTGGCGGTGAGGGATTTCCACCGTGCGTTTTTCGGGGACATAGCGGGTGTGCATCGTCGTTCGCTCGACCACTTCGGTACGGGCTTCCCAGCGCGTTTCGGGCACTTGGCGGTAGGCCACGGTGGGTTGTCGCAGCAAATTCCAGCGCCCTTGCACGACCGGACGCCATTTGACTTCCGTCACCGGCAGGTAGGTGGTTTTGTATTCCGGGCGGGTTTCTTTCACCGTTTCAGGGCGATAGACCAGCGTTTCTTGCCGCTCAATGCGTTCGTCGACAACCGGTGTGACCACACTGCGAGTGACTTTGCGATACACGTCCCCTGTCGCCGGATCTTGATGGAACCCGCCCGAGGGGGCTTGAGCCAGGCTGCTGCTTGCCGTCGTCAGGCAACCCGCTGCAAGGCATAATTGAAGTGCTGATTTTCGTAACAATTCCGTTTGATAAACGTTCATGCTGAATTCTCCCCCGCCGCGGCAATCACTGCTTGGGCATGAATGGGTCCGTCTGAAAAGTAGATTCGTCGATCGACGCGGCCCCACGTCGTTGGACTGTTTTCAAAAATCGGTTGTGACTCCCGGCGAACTCGAACAATACCGACGCGACGTAGAAAAAAGATGATCGACCCCAAGCTGCTGAACTTGATTCAATGTCCTATTTCAGGGCAATCCTTACAGATTGCTGCGGATGACCTGGTCCAAAAATTGAACCAAAAAATTTCCCAGGGAAGCCTCCGAGACCGCTTGGACGAGCGTGTCGAGCAACAAATTGAACAGGCGTTAATCACTGCCGATGGTGCTCGTTTGTATCCCGTACGAGGTGGAATCCCCTCCTTGATCGCCGACAGCGCGATCGAATGGGAGGCGTCCGAGCAGAGCGGTTGAATCAGCCGCTAAGGCACCAATGGCGTAGCGCGGTTTCGTACACCTCGATGCCGCGTTGCAGTTGGTCGATCGCAATCCATTCGTCCACCGTGTGCGCTTGGTGAATGCTGCCCGGTCCGATGACGACCCGCTGTGAAAGTTCGTTCATCACCCCACCGTCGGTGGCGTAGCACACGGTTTGTGTTTGCGTTCCAGCGAGAGTTTTTAGTTGCTGGACAAACGCACTGCTGGGATCGGTCCACAATGGATCGCAGCCGGGAACCAGCGTGAACTGCAATCCCAGTTGATCGGCGGCCTGTTGGACCTGTGCGAACAACGGCTGTTCATCGACGCCCGGCATGGTCCGCAAACACACCCAAGCGTCGGACCGTTCGGGCGTGATGTTGACCACATGACTGTGGTCATTGAAGCCAAAGTTCCAGGATAGCGTCGGCGGGTCGAAACGATCATCGCGCAGCCCCGGATCTTCGCGAGTCAGTTTGCACAGCTGCAACAGTTTCGACAGCATCGGAACCATCGCTTCGTTGGCATTGATCCCATAGGCGGTCGCGCTATGACCGGCCCGCCCGATGCTGCGGATCTTACATCCTTGGATGCCTTTGTGCGCATAAACGACATTCATCTCGGTGGGTTCGCCGATGATCGATGGTGGATCGCTGGCGACCAGTTGACGGTAGCCGGGGCACTGCCGAACCATGTGTTTGGCGCCTTCGAAACCGATTTCTTCGTCGGCTGTGCAGACCAGCCAGATCGGCGCAGTCTGGGCACGGCGATCGATCCGGGCGACGGCAGACACCATCGCCGCAAACGATCCTTTCATGTCACAGGCACCACGGCCGTAGATTCGATCGTTGTAGACCAGCGCGTCAAACGGATCGCCTCGGTCGGCCTGACCACCGGGACCAATCCATTGTTTGGCAGGGACGACATCGGTGTGACAGAAATAAGCCAGGCCAGGAAGCTGCGGCTGTGATCGTTCGGCCAGCGGTTGCCGAACCGCAACCAAGTTGACTTTGCGGACACCACGTTGGTCATCGTATTGGCTGCGCCAGATCGAAAATCCCAGTTCCGATAACAGGGCACTGCAATGCTCGCTGATCTCCAGGTTGCTCGAGGAACTGACCGATGGATAGGCAATCAGATCTTTGAGCACTGCGATGGCTGATTCGAGTGTGCCGTCCGGGCAGTGGTCGTCCATGGTGTTTGACATCTACTTCGAAAACATCTCTTTGGCGACTTGCTGCAGCGCTGCGGTGTCTACCGTTTCCAATTTGCCATCGACCGAGGCTAACAATCCGAGCGCAGCCTGGCGGTACTCGTCATTGGTCCCTGGATGGATCAAGCGGTACAACGCCAGTCCGGCGATCGCGTCGGGTTGATCGGGAGGCAAGGAGAACGAAGCGATTTTTTCGGTCAACCGCGGCGGCATGTCGTCCAAGGTAAAGGTCTTGGTGGTGCGGTTGTATTGAATCGACAACTCATCGGGTTTGGCTTCGACCACGATGACCGGTAAATCCTTGGTGTACTCGAACGTGTTTCCGGTGCTTAACGTTGCCAATCCACGTTCGATCGCGCCCCGATAAAAACTGGCCAAATCGGCGATGTCATAAAGCGTCGCAGCACGCTTGGCTTGGTCGGCGGGAAGATCCAGTTTCAACAATGCGTCTGCTGCTGTTTTCATCTGTCCCCAGTCGGCCGATTGAATCAGCTGTTCGACCGCTGCGATTTTGGCCTGGTTGGCCTGCATCATTTCTGCCGACGGGGGCGGCGGCGTGGGGGGCGTGGCCGGGGCGGCATCCGGTGTGGGATTCATTGCCGGTGGATCAGGCTGCATCGGCGACGCCGGATCGGGCGTCATCGTCGGTGGTTGTGCCGAGTTGGTTGGCTCGGCTGGTTGCATGGCATCGTTCATCGATTTGTCCGACGCGTCCGATGGATTAGACGGTCGCAATGATTCGGCGATGCCGCTGGATGCAACGCCGCCTAAAATTCCATCCCGCGGCGTCGCTGCTGGTCGTGGCCGATCATTCACCGCTGATGGCGGGGCGACCGTGACGCCGGTCTGGTTAGGGGTGATCGCGACGCGATTGCCATTGACCAGAAAATTCAACAACCACCCGATCAATCCCAACATCGCGATCACAAACAGTCCCAGCACCAACATGCCTGACTGGTTCTTGCGACGTTTCTTCTTTTTCGGCTTGGGCGGCTGCCAACCGATCCCGGCGGGTGCCGGCGCCGCCGGTTGGGGCGTGGTTGCCGCGCTGCCTGTGGTTGTATTGCCCGTCGTGGTGTTGCCGGGGGCGGGTGTCAGTGGGGGAGTGCCTAGCGGTGGAACACCCAACACCGCCGCCGGCGACGCAGCGGCAGATGTCGTCGTGTTGGGTGGGGAGGATGGATCCGTTGCTGGCGTGTTGGTCTGGGCAGCGAGCGGGTTGGTCGCTGGCAGCAGTCCGGCCAACGGATCATCGTCGTCGCTGGCAGCCGATGGAGGATCCAGCGATGGTTGGGCAGCGGTCGGTGTTTGCCGGGCGGGTTGCACTGGCGATTCTGCGGCTGCAAAACGCGACTCGAGTTGTCGTCGTCGCGTGGGGTCTTCCAAAACTTTTCTTGCCGCTTCGGCCAACTGCGCCGCTTGTTTCCAGACGATCGGATCGGCACTGGGTTTGGCAGACCTCAGGTCGGCATAAACGCGTTGGATCGCCGCGCCGATGGTGGCGGTGTCCGGTTCGCCGCTGCGCAGGCCAAACACTTGGTAGGCATTTGGCTTGTTGACCGAACCCGGTATCGGCAGCAAATCGGAGAGTTTGGTGGCGGACATGGACTTAAAAAGAAGGGACCGTTGTTTCGCGGTGTGGTATCAAGCGGCGGCGGAACCTTTGAAGTTGCGCGTTCGCATGAGTGATTGTTTTTTCCTAACCCGACGCGTGAGCGAGGGATTCCGTTAATGTGCTAAATCCCTGGCTCCCGCGTCGCACCTGCGATCAAAGCGAGACTTTAAAAAAGCGGGGAACGCAGGGGGCCAGGGATGGATCGGGAGCGACACGACTGTCATTTCTATTTTAGCCGGCCGCCGGCTTTCTGGCATTGCCGTCTGGCCAAATCCAGCAATCCCAAACACACCAAATTGGCGGCGCAGCGATGTGGAACACGCAGGAGCGCGGAAATCAGCGGGCTGTCGCCACCGGTTAACACTAGCTGCGGTGTGGCGATTTGCCCGCGAATTTCGCCGTCACCGTCTGAATTTAAACGCAGCGCGTAGTCATCGGTCAATCGCTCGATGCCGCCGGCGACCGCGGCTAATACGCCCAGACGGATTGCATCGACGGTGTTTTTGGCCGGAGCAAACGGAGTGTTCGGTCGCGATTCCACTTGCCGGTCTTGGTCCTGCAGGTCGTGCAGGGTGCGCCGCAGGCCCTCGGTGCCGGACGCGAGTGCCGCGTGTTGTAGGCGGATGCCCGGCAGGATCGCACCACCGCCGAACACGCGCTGCCCCGATGGATCGTTGCCCACCCAGTCCACTGTCACCGCGGATCCGGCATCGACGACAATCACCGGCACGGGAAAGCGCAATGACGCGGCATAGGCGCCAACCAGGCGATCGATTCCCAATCGGTCGGGGAAATCAACGTCCACTTTCATCGGGACCTGTTGATGGCACAGTTCCATCCAGGCCGCATCGGGAAAGGTTGCCGCAACACTTTGGTGCAGTCGTCCGCTGGCGGCGTGATTGACGGTCGCGATCCACCAGGACGACGACGCACCGCCGGTCTGGTGGTGGACCCAACCGCACAGTGAATCAATCCAGGCGGGGTCTTCCCACAAAAACGTTTGTTGTGGGTAGCCGCTGTTGTTGCAGTCGGACTGTTCGGGGGCGTTCTGGACGGCGTCTGCGATCACCACTTTGATGGCTGTGTTGCCGACATCGACGGCGACGTACCAATCGACGCAGGTCACGACGAATCCTTCGCAGACGTTTGGTCGTCGGCCGATTCGTTCTCGAAATCTTTGGCTTGCAAGTCGTTGGACAGTTGCGCGGTCGGACCGGCCAAGTGAGGCGGCACACGACGTCGTTCCTTTCGCGCCGGCGTCTCGGTTTGCCGCAACATCGGAATGTCTTCCCCGGATTCCAGCAATTCGGCGCGGCGGCGATCGACGCGGACCATGATTTCCTCGGTCAACTCTGGCAGCCCATCACCGGTCATGGCGCTGATCATGAACACCGGTTTGCCGGTTTCTTCACGCAGCAGCTGGGCGACTTCGTCCGCGCCGGGAGTTTCTGACTTGGTCACAGCCAAAATTTCATCGCGCGCCGCCAGATCGTCATCGTACTGGGCTAGTTCGTTACGGATCGCCCGATAGTTTTCGATCGGGTCACTGCCATCGGCCGCCTGGGGTTCAACCAGGTGCACCAGCAATCCGGCCCGTTCGACATGTCGTAGAAATTCATGCCCTAATCCGATCCCGTCACTGGCACCTTCGATCAGTCCGGGAATATCCGCGAGCAGAAACGAGCGTTCGCCGGAGAGTTCGACGATGCCCAGGTTGGGGTGTTTGGTGGTGAAGGGATAGTCTGCGATTTCCGGGCGAGCGCTGGTGATTCGGCTGAGCAGGGTACTCTTGCCGGCGTTTGGTTTGCCGACCAGTCCGACATCGGCGATCGATTTCAGTTCCAAAATGACCCGTCGCGACTCACCTTCTTCACCGCGGGTGAATTGAGTGGGCGTTTGGTTGGTGCTGGATTTAAAATGCGTGTTCCCGCGGCCACCGTTGCCTCCCTTTGCGATCACAAACGAATCGCCGTGGTGTTTCATGTCCTTGATCACAAACCCCTGCTCGGCGTCGATCACCGTTGTGCCGGGGGGGACATACAGGACGCGGTCGTTGCCTTTGCGACCGTGCCGCATCGATCCCTGGCCGGGCTGGCCTTTGGGGGCATAGAAAAAACGCTGGGTACCGAACGCGGCCAGCGAATTGACCCCCAGTCTGGCTTCCAGGATCAAACTGCCGCCGTGTCCGCCGTTGCCGCCATCTGGGCCGCCTCGAGGAATATATTTTTCGCGGCGCATACTGTAGCAACCATCGCCGCCTTTTCCGGCGTGAAGTTCGATCTGAACGCGGTCGACAAACATCGTTGTTGGAGACGGTAAAAAGGGGAGCGGACGGTTGCGTAATCCGTCACTCTAACATGGCAGGGACTCGGATCGCAGTGACCTGACATCGCTTTTCAAGGATTTCGAAGTGGTGTTGCAGGTGTCCGGCGGCCAGCCAGGCCAACGCACGCACGCTGAGATGATTGCCGGCAACGCTGCCGACACAATCCCAACTGTGAGGGCACAGCCGTTCCAACAGTTCCAGATTCGCGCTCCGCAGCTGGCTCAATTCCTTGGCCAGTCGGGTGAAATTGCCCAATCCGAATCGGCTGTCGGCTGAAACGTTTTCGTCCCAGTTAGGCAGTGATGGCTCACTGCCATCGGCCATACACATGATTCGATAGCCATACATTCGTTCGGCGTTGGCACAGTGTTCCATCACCTGCCGCACGCTCCACTGATAGGGCGGGTGGATCCGATCGACCTGTTCGGTGCTGATACTGGCCGCCAACTCGCAGATCCAGTGCAGCTGTCCACGTAGCTGCTCGATCGCACAATCGCCGTCGACAATCCCGATCAATTCGCCGTGATACGGGTTTTCAAACTCACTGGATTCCGGTCGGTGGCTGGCAATTCGCTTCATGTCCGTGTTTTTCATCGCTGGGCGGGTGGGATCTAAGAAACCAAATGTCGAATCGCCATCGCAGTCGAGACGATCGATTCGGCATCGATCGTGTGGGGACCGGCAAACGAATGGAATTGCGAATCGATTCCGGCGGCGGCGATCAAGTCGCGCAGGCGTTCGGCCGATGCATAGGGCAAAATCGGATCGAGTGTCCCGTGTGCTTGATAGACGTGCGTATTTTCTAGTCGCGGCAAGGCGGCGGTCCACCGTGGTTGGCAAATCACCGTTCCAGAAAACAACATCAGCAGGTTTGGCGGTGGGACGTCGCCACGCACCGCGGTGTCCATCGTCAACATCGCCCCCTGCGAGAATCCGCCCATCGCCAGCGGGATGTCCGCGACGTCGCAGTGTCGCTGCCCGGCCAGTTCCTCCAGCGCCAATTGGATCAACTGCGACAGATCGCTGCGGGCCTGGTCCAGTCCCGGCGGGACGGCATGGTGCAGTTCATCAAACCGCTCGGCCTGCACCGCATCCATCAATTTGGCCATGTTCAGTGCCCACCAGGCACGGCCGCTGGGCATTCCCAATTCAGCCAAACTGTGTGGCGCGATGGGGCAGATGAAACGGACCTTGGACGCGGTGTCACCCAGCAGGTGCACCCATTCACCCACGACGCCCACCATGTCGCTGCCGGGGGCGCCGTAGCCATGGCACAACACCACCAGCGCGGTGGGGGGCTGCGAACTCTCCCCATCGATGACGTAACTGTCGAGTGATCCGTAGCGAACTTTCCGGGGCTGATTCATATGCGTTGAGTCGGGGTGCAGGTCAAAGGGCCTGCCAAGTCTAACGCTGATCAGCAAATCGTTGTAGCTACTCAGTCGGGCCTTTTGATTTCAACGAATGGAAGCTCGCCAATTTCAATTTGTCGACCTCTGGCTGCTGACTGGTCCATAACACCGGGCCGGCGCCCAATTTCGGCTCGAAACCATTGTTGATGAACTGGTCGCGGTTGGTGTCATACAGCTGTTGAACCGAACCATCAGCCATCAAACAGTTGGCCACGCCAGCATGCAGCGGCATGATGCCACGGTAGTCCTGCCGCGTAAAAAAGTTCCATTGCCTGTGCCAGCCGCTGGGGCCGGATCGACTAGTACCGCTCGCAAAATGTGGAGTTTGCAGGTGATAGGGACTAAGCGTTTCGGCGTTTCCATCAGCATCCAAATCGATGTTGGCGACGTTGCCGATCGGCCCACCGACGATCGGGGTTGTGTACAAGCTGCCCGATGCAATCGGTCCCACCGCGGTGCTGGTGTATCCCGTCGGCGTGGCGTCGCACAACAGCGGCACAGTCGTGCTGGGAGCCTTTGATGCATCGAGGAAATGGATTTTCAGCGGGCCCTTGGTGACGTTGGTGCCGCGCGGGTCGGTGCTGGTGCAGGAGGACCCGCCCAGCGGCGCCGGGTTGCCCTGGCCATCCAAATTGAATTCCGTCCGCAACATAAACCAGGAAGCGGCGTAGTTTGTGTTGTAGCCGTTCTCGATCATTTTCCTGTTGACGATCTCGGCACGCAACTCCGATTGTGGCGGTGCCGCTTCGGCTAGGATTTGTCGCGCCACATTGCGAATCACGTCGCCCGATTGGTTGGTGTATTCCGGCCTGCCCAGTCGATTCACACAATCCGTGTCGGCAAAGTCCGTCAGCGGGGCCGATAACATTTCCTCGATCGCTTTACCGGTCACCGCCGAGTTACTCGGGCACATCATTTCACCGGCCAAGATCGATCGTTCGACCAGATCCGCAACCCAGCTATTTTCGGTCGGGACGCCATCGCGTTTAAAATCAAAGCTGCCCGAACAGAGCGATCCGTCAGGGACTTGGCTGCTGCGCGCCAACAGTCCCACACCGAACTGCCGAAGGTTTGATTGACAGGCGGCCGCCCGAGCCGCCTCGCGGGCTTTGCCCATTGCCGGCAGCAACATCGACGCCAGCAATCCGATAATCGCAATCACCACCAACATTTCGATCAATGTGAAACCACTTCGCCAGCGGGAGGATCGCGCCGATTGGGGGTTCATGATTCGGGCCTCGCATTCCAAGAGGGGGGAGACAGGAGTAACGTTGCGTCAGGTTGTTGTCTCGTTGAAAGTCGTTTCTGGGGACACAAACAACAATGGCAAAACGATTTTTGAACGCCTTCTTCATGGCTCCTTCACGCATCTCGCGCGCGACAATTCATCTTCGCTCTCGACTGCGAAAAAATTGGCCCTCCGTCCGGTGGCTGATGGGAGTTGCTAAACTGCTCGCGTGATGAATCAAACGCCTATCAAACAAGATGCCCGTCCCGACATTGCCTGGCAGTGGGGCGTGGACACCGACGAATTGGAAACGATCCAGCTGCGACGACTCAATCGGTTGCTGGCCGACGCTGGTCAGAATGCGTTTTATCGCGACCGGCTTGGTCCGCTCAAACTGCCGCTGGAATCGCTCGATCAACTCGACGAATTGCCGTTGTTGGTCAAATCCGATTTGGTCGCCGATTCACCCGGCCAGCCCGGCCGTCTGTTCACACTGCCGCGTCAATCCTATTGCCGCTTTCACCAAACCAGCGGGACCAGCGGGCATCCGATGCCGGTGCTGGACACCGCCGCCGATTGGTGCTGGTGGCTGGATTGTTGGCAACACGTTTTGCATGCCGCCCATGTCACGCCGGCTGACGTCGCCATGATGGCGTTCTCGTTTGGCCCGTTCATCGGTTTTTGGACCGCCAGCGATGCGCTGGTTCGCAGCGGCGCGCTGATGGTTCCCGGCGGCGGCATGTCCAGCGAGACGCGGTTACAGATGATTCACGACCATCGCTGCACGCTAGTCTGTTGCACACCGACCTACGCGCTGCATCTGTTGGCGGTGGCCGACCAGATGTCGATCAACCTGCGCGATAGCACGGTGACACGTCTGATCGTCGCCGGCGAACCGGGCGGTAGCCAACCGGCGATCCGCGCCCGCATCGAACAGGGCTGGGGCGCGACGGTGATCGATCACAGCGGCGCCAGCGAAATCGGCGCCTGGGGATTCGGTTCAGATGACGGTCGAGGTTTGCATGTGATCGAGACGGAATTCATCGCCGAACGTCTCTGTTTTGATGACAGTCATCCCACCGGGCGCCGCGCCGGCGATGGCGAACCGGCCGAGTTGGTGTTGACCGGGCTGGGACGCTACGGCGGACCGGCGATCCGTTACCGCACCGGTGATATCGTGCAGGGCTATCGAAACCACGACCACAGGTGTCGCTTTCTGTACCTGGACGGCGGTGTGCTGGGACGCAGCGATGACATGATGGTCATCCGCGGCGTCAACGTGTTCCCCAGCAGCATCGAATCGATTGTCAGACAACACGACGCAACCGCCGAGTTTCGCATGATCGTGACCAAGCAAGGCGAGATGGACACGCTCGCGGTCGAAGCCGAGCTCGATCCGAATCGCTGCGCCGAATTGGCCGAATTGTTTCACACCCGACTGGCAATGCGGGTCGATGTCCAACCGGTCGAGATTGGTTCGCTGCCACGTTTCCAGGCCAAATCCAAGCGGCTAGTCGATCGCCGCAGCGACTGAATTCCGCTTCGTTAACCCGCCGCGACCGGACTCCGTCAGCCCGGTCGCATGGCTGCGTGCTGTCAGCCATGGTTTCCGATCAATCAAAGAACCTGGCCAGCACCGCTTCACTCGGTTTGGGCGTGAACAGCGAAACGATGATCATCGTCACCAGCGAACTCAGTAACATCGCGACCACCGGCATCACTTCGTAGGTCTCGCCGCCAAACGGTAACTCCAGCACAAACGTCCGCAGCGTGCCCTGTTGGACCGCTTGGTAGAACATCACGCTCCAACTGGTGATCGCTGCAAAGACACCGCTGATTGCGCCGGCTGCCGTTAGGCCACGCCAATACAAGGCCGCGAACACGATCGGGAACAGGGCGCTGAAACCGCTGAAGCACCACACGCCCAGGGCGAACACACTGGGTGGTTTCAGCAGGCCTAACCCATAAGTGATGGCGACGATGGCGATGATAAACAACCGTGTGTACAGAACTTGTTGGGCATCGGTGACGTTTTCTTTGCCTTTGTAATGGGTCAACACATCGTTGGTGAAGATCGTCCCCAGGCACAGGAATTGGCTATCCAGACTGCTCATGATGGCTGCCAAAATGCCGGCGGCCAACAGCCCGCTCAAGATGTTGCCGGTTTGTGTGTTGACCAGGAACGGCAAGATCGCGTTGGCATTGACGACGTTGGTGCCCGGAATCAGCGGCAATGGCGGTTTGCTGGGCATCAGGCTGCCGGTCGCCCAGACGCCGACCAGGACACAGGGAACCCACACGATCATGATGAAAATCGGGTGACAGATCAGTGGGACTTTGAACGTGTTGGCACTTTTGGCTGTCATCCAGTGCTGGAACAAGTGCGGGAACATGCCGACCGACAGCGGTATCAGTAGATAAGTAAAGAATTTCATCTTACTCATCTCGATCCGCGTGGATTTGTTCTCCGGTATCGATTCACCGAGTGCCTTCAGGTTGGCCATCAGGCCATCTTGCCCACCCAGCTTCGATGCGATCACGTAAAAGGTCACGATGCCCAAGATCATGAACACGATCGTTTGCATCGTGTTGGCCCACGTCGTTCCTCGCATGCCGCCAAAGAACACGTAGACCAACACGACCACACAGATCACCAGCGATCCCAGCCAGGTCGGGACGCCGCCGTTGAGGGCGCGAATCGGGTTGCCGTCGGGCCCGATGACCGGAAACAAATCCGGGGATAGTCCTGCCGTCAGCGACTGGACCACCACACCGCTACTGATCACTCCGATCAACAGGTAGGGGATCACCAATCCGACCAGAATCGGAAACAGCAACAACCCGATAAAGTCACTTTGCAGGCGATCGCGAAAGAATTCGATTTGAGTGGTGTAGTGATTGCGGCGGGCGAGTTTCCAAACCTTGACGCCGATCACAAAGAAGCACAGTGAGTGGATGATGCCGCTGCTGCTGGCCAACATCCCATAGACGCCGACTCCCTCTTTGAACGCTTCGCCACTGCTGCCCACCAACGCAAAGGCGGTCATCGTCGTACCGAACATGCTCATCAGCAACAGGAACGGGCCGATCGAGTGACTGGCCACCTGGTAGTCTTCCTTGGTGCCTTTGAACAAGCGACTGGAAAACAGTCCCAGTGCCAACAGGGCGCCCAGGTACAGCAGAATGATGATTAACTGGGGTAACCCCTTGTGGTCAATGATATCCATTAGGACGCAGCCTCCTCAGATTTGGTTTCTGGTTCGGCGGTCACCGCGTCGTCTAGCGGCCAAGCAATCACCGTTGCCAGGGCCCAAGTCAGGCTGGCACCGATGGAAATGCATGCGTGCCAAAAAAGTCCGATCGGCATAAAACCGAACACCAACGTGTCGTCGGTCCAAAACCAATTGTCCTGGTGCAGAATCAGAAGCAGCACCACCAGCGCGGCGATGATCCACATGCCGGTGGATTTTTGACTTAAAGAACGCATCAATCGCATGTCCAGTCGGAGAGAGTTCTAATGGAGGGGGGTGTCGGGCGGGCGAGCGACACAGAGTGTACTCCGCCGGCAACACCGGTTCATAGTCGGGTACGAACGTGGGCTTCCCTCCCGGGGCATCCGAGTCTATCGCGAATCCCCCGGTCTGTTATCCTCACCGCGAAACAAAATACGGCTAACAGACACGTGCAAACAACCCAAGATCTTATCGCCGCTTGTGCCTTCGGGCTCGAAGCGATCGTCCGTCGCGAACTCGAATCGCTGGGCATCGAAGCATCGATCGGCCAGTCCGGTCGCGTTCACTTTCGCGGCGATTGGGAAACCATCGCCCGCGCCAATCTGCATCTGCGCTGTGCCGACCGCGTGCTGATCCGTGTCGCGGAATTTCCGGCGGCCGATTTTGATGCCCTGTTTGAAACGGTGCGCGAGATCCAATGGGGCGAACTGTTGCCGGTCGATGCCAGTTTTCCGGTCACCGGCCGATCGATCAAATCGCAACTGTCAAGCGTCCCGGCCTGTCAACGCAGTGTCAAACGGGCCATCGTGGACGGGATGATGCGCGACCATCACACCACCGCCCTGGACGAGTCCGGCGCCACCTACAAAATCGATATCGCGCTGCTCAAGGACATCGCAACGCTGACCATCGACACCACCGGGCGCAGTCTGCATCGACGCGGCTATCGCATCGAAGTTTCCGATGCCCCGCTCAAAGAGACGTTGGCAGCCGCACTGGTGATGCTCAGTTTTTGGAAACCCGATCGACCGTTGTTGGATCCGTTTTGCGGCAGCGGCACCATTCCGATCGAAGCGGCGCGGATCGGACGCAATATTGCTCCCGGAATCGATCGCCACTTCAGTTTTCTGGATTGGCCGCATACGCCCGGCGAAGTGGTCGAGGATCTCCGCAGCACCGCGATTGCCGCTCAACTCGATTCGCTCGAGGAACGAATTCTGGGCAGCGACATCGATGGGCGGGTGCTGAGAGCCGCACGCGACAATGCCGCCCGGGCCGGTGTAGCCGACGACATTCACTTTCAAACCGGCGACGTCCTGCAATTGACCAACAAGCGTCGTTTTGGATGTTTGATCACCAATCCGCCCTACGGTCTGCGGATCGGTGACGATTGGCAACTCGACGCGCTTTATCACGCGCTGCCCGAAGTCTTGCGCGGATTGCCGACCTGGTCGCATTATTTTCTGACCGCCTATCCGAACTTTGAAGCCGCTGTCGGACGCCCCGCCGACAGGCGACGAAAACTGTACAACGGTCGGATCGAATGCACCTATTACCAATTCCATGGCCCACGCCGTGTGACCGGCGACGTTGCAACCGAGACTGCTGAGATCGACGAATCGGTCAACGCCGTTGAATCGGAAGTGCCCGCACAAGACACCGCGGATGTCACAGTCGCAGCCAAGCCACCGGCCAAGCCCCCCGCCAAGCCGTACCTGCACGCGCAAGGCCCGGCGGCGTTTGGGCATCTGGACGCGAAAGCCATCGAGCAATCCGAGTTGTTCGCCACCCGTCTACGCAAACGTGCCAAACACCTTCGTCGTTGGCCGACCCGCCGCGGAATCACCTGCTTTCGTCTATACGAGCGCGACATCCCCGAGATTCCACTGGTCGTCGATCGTTACGAAGACCATTTGCACATCACGGAATATGAACGGCCCAGCGACCGCGACCCCTCGCAGCACGCCAATTGGTTGGAACTGATGGCGCGGACGGCAGGCGAAACGTTGGAGATTCCGCAGGAACAGGTGCATCTCAAACGCCGCAGTCGCCAACGCGATCTGACTCAGCACGAGAAAGTTGATTCGACGGGCAACCGCATCGTTGTCAACGAAGGCGGTCTCAAATTTTTGGTCAACCTGGACGATTACGTCGACACCGGTTTGTTTTTGGACCACCGCGTCGCTCGTTCGATGGTTCGCGAGATGGCCGAGGGAAAATGGTTTCTGAATCTATTCGGCTACACCGGTGCGTTCACGGTTTACGCCGCAGCCGGAGGCGCACGAAAAACCACGACGGTCGACCTTTCGAACACCTATATTTCTTGGACCAAAGAAAACCTGCGGATCAACGGTTTCTTAGACCAACGGCGACAAGATGGGCATCAATTTGTCGCCGGTGACGTGGCCGAATTCATCGACAATCACCCCGCCGGTGAACGCTACGATTTGGTCGTCTTTGATCCGCCGACCTACTCGCGCAGCAAGAAAACCGAGCGTGATTGGAACGTGCAAACCGATGCGATGCCGATGTTGCAAAAACTGTTGCCACTGGTCCGCAAAGGCGGCGTGATCTTGTTTTCCAACAATTTCCGCCGCTTTAAATTTGATCCGCAGCAGTTGCAGATCAGTGAGTGTCACGAAATCTCCAGCCAAACAGTTCCAGAAGACTTTCGCAACCGACGCATTCACCGCTGTTGGCGAATCGTCCGTTAAGGAATCGTCGGAACGTTGACGGGTTGCGACGATCCTTACTGCTTGCGTTTGGCCGCTGGTTGCTGGCGATTGCGACGCTGCGGAGCAATGTTCGTGTCCTCGGGGACATTGAATTGCTGACGCGCTTGTTCCAGCTGGGTTTGTAGTTTCTGTTGCACCGCGGTGTAGTCCGAACTGCCGTAGACGCTTTGCAATTCGTTCGGATCGGATTTCAGGTCAAACAGTTCCCAGTCGTCGATCTTTTTGCCTTCGAGCGCGTAGTAGTGGATCAGTTTGTGTTCACCATCGGTCACGCCGTAGTGTCGTGCGACGTTGTGGGCACCCGGATTTTCGTAGTAGTGATAATAAAACACTTCGCGCCAATCGTCCGGTGTCTGGCCTTCGAGCACGGGGACCAGTGATCGGCCCTGCATGTCATCGGGGACAGGAACGCCGGCAATCTCCAAGAACGTTTCGGCAAAATCAAGGTTCGAGACGATGTCGTTGTTGACCGAACCCGGTGCAATGTGACCCGGCCAGCGAGCCAGCAACGGGGTCCGCAAGGATTCTTCGTACATCCAACGTTTGTCGTACCAGCCGTGTTCGCCCAAGTACCAGCCTTGGTCCGACGAGTAGATCACGATGGTGTTTTCGGCCAACCCGCTCTCGTCTAGGTAATCCAGGATTTCACCGATGCCGTCGTCAACACTTTTCACACAGCGTAAATAATCTTTGACATAACGCTGGTACTTCCACTGGAAGATCTCGTCTTCTGTCATCGACGCCTTGGCGGCTTCGAATGCCTTGTTCTTTGGCTCGTAGGCCGCATCCCAGACCTTGCGTTGCTCGGGGTTCAACGAAATCACATCGCCCAGTTTCAGGTCGCGTGCCGAAAGGTGATCACGGATAGTCATCTGTTGGTGACTGGCCGCTTGGGTACGTCCCTTGTAATCGTCGCGTAGCGTTTCGGGTTCGGCGATCGTGACGTCGTCCAACCAGTTCAGATACTTTGGTGCCGGCATCCAATTGCGGTGCGGGGCTTTGTGCTGGTACATCACCATGAACGGCTTGTTCGGATCACGGTCCTCGCGCAACCAGTCCAATGTCTTGTCGGTGATGATCTCGGTCGTGTATCCGGTGTGAGGCCGCGTGACCGGTTGTCCGTCGTCGCCTGCGGTGATCATCGGCGGGTTGTAGTAAGGCCCCTGACCTTTCAATACGTCGTAGTAGTCGTACCCCTGCGGCGTCGTGACCAAGTGCCATTTACCGATGATTGCCGTTTGGTAACCAGCCGACTGCAACAGTTTGGGGAATGTCTGTTGGTCGCCGTTGAAGCGATTGCCGTTGGTCATGAACCCGTTGATGTGGCTGTATTTTCCAGTTTGGATCACCGCCCGGCTGGGGCCGCAGATCCCATTGGTCACATAGCAGCGATCAAAACGCATGCCTTCGCGCGCGATCCGATCCATGTTCGGTGTCGTGATCCGCGTCGGGTCATAGGCGCTCAACGCTTGGGTGCAGTGATCATCTGTGAAGATGAACACGATGTTGGGACGCTCGCCGTCTTCGGCGGCACGACTGATGGTGGCGGGCAACGCCAACATGCAAACGGTCAGCAGCAGCAAACGCTGCGATGCAGTAGCAATGGTGGTGGGCATGGGTGGTGCTAATTGAGGCAGGAAGGGGGCCGAGATCGAATCCGCAGATCCTAATCGTAGCGATCATCCAGGACAAACGTTTGTGGTCGCCGGCGGAATCAGGCAATGGACTGCTGGAGTGGCAAAAACACGTTTTGATCCGCTATTTTTCCATGCGAATGATGGTTTGGGCGTTGTCGGCGAACTAGACTTTCGGATTGTCGATTTCGGTCTCTTTCCCCACCTCCTTCCCGCCATGCTCGCATGATTGTCTCGCGCTACCCGTTCCACTTTGCCGTGGCTGTGTCTGCACTTTTGCTCGTTTTTCAGGGATCGTTTGCCACATCGGCATTCGCTCAGGAGGCCGACGGAAAACCCAAAAAAGGTCCCGCCTACACCGCTCCACCCGAAAACGATGCCAACTATCCGTTGATGGGCGAATTTGCCGGTCGCGTTCAAGTCGACGGCCAGCAGAAACGCCAGCCACTGGCATTACAGATCCGACCGATCGCCGGAAACCAATTCCAAGCGATCGCCTTTCGCGGCGGACTGCCTGGGCAGCCTAATCATGAAAGCGAAGAAATGCGGCTGATTGGGCTACGCTCGGGCGACAATCTGATTCTGTCCGGCGGTCCGTGGGCAATCTTTGTCGACGCCGACGGTTGCAATCTGATCAATAGCAATGGCGAGAATGTGGGGCGACTCAAACGCGTGCATCGCCAAAGCCGAACCCTGGGCGCACCAGCACCCGACGGCGCGACCGTGTTGTTCGATGGCAAACTCACCGAGCACTTGATTGATGCCAAAGTCGACGACGAAGGGCTATTGGTCGAAGGCTTTCGGATTCGTCCGATGTTCCAGGATTTTGACTTGCACGTCGAATTCCGATTGCCTTACATGCCACTGGCCGATGGGCAACAACGCGGCAACAGCGGGTTGTACCTTCAAAGCCGTTACGAATGCCAAGTGTTGGATTCCTTCGGAACTGAAAAAATGTTCAACGGATTGGGGTCGCTGTATCGCATGAAAGCTCCCGATTTGAACATGGCGCTTCCACCCTTGGTCTGGCAAACCTATGACATTCATTTCACCGCACCACGCTGGGCGTCTGACGGAACCAAAATTCGTGACGCGCATGTGACCAGTTGGGTCAACGGTGTCAAAGTTCAAGACGACGTCGCACTCAAAAGCAAAACGGGTGCCGGCAAAGAAGAGGCTCCCACGCTGTCACCGATTCATGTCCAAGACCACGGTGATCCGGTCCGTTTTCGAAATCTGTGGATCGTCGATCGCGGACTGACGCACATCGATTTTCCTGTGATCGCCACCAAGCAACAACGCGACGAAGCGGCCAAGCTGGAATGGAATGAACCGCCGCAACCAGAGCCCCAAGACACAGCAGAGGACAAACCGGCTGAGAAAACGCCAGATGCGGACAACTCAGACACGGCTGAATCCAAGCCCGATGGCGATGCGGATAAGAAAGCCGACGACCAGGCTGACCAGGATGACCAAGCCCAGCAGGACACGGACGATAAATCCAAGTAAAGATCGCTGGCACACCGGCGTTGCTGCGGCACGACATCGGCTGCAGGGCGTGGTTATGATGTGCAGCGGTTTTGACGCGTTTCCTCTGCACACCTTTGGGTTCACTATGCGTTTGTTGATGTTGTTGGTTTTCGTTTGCGTTTCCTGCGGATCCTCCGTCGCCCAGGACGTGCTGGTTGCTGATCAGGCCGACCAGGGATCGTCCGTCAGTGAGTTGTTGGCACCCTACCGGGACGCGGCGGAGAAACGATGGTCCAAGGACATCGCCGCATTCGATGAACTAAACGCAGCGGAAACCGATTCTGCTGATTCAATCTTATTTATCGGCAGCAGCAGTATTCGTCGCTGGACGACGATGGAAACGGACATGGCCCCCTATCGCACGATTCGACGTGGATACGGCGGTGCCAAGTTCACCGACATGGCAGTGTTTGCTGAGCGGTTGATCACGCCGCACCAGTATCGTGCCATCGTGATGTTTGTCGGCAACGGCGTGGTCGGGAAACCCGATGACCACACGCCCGATCAGATCGAAGCGCTGGCGCGATCGATCGTTGCCGTGTCGCAGCAACATCAACCGGGTGTGCCATTCCTGCTGATCGAGATCACGCCTTGCGAAAGCCGCTTCGCTGTCTGGCCCAAAATTCGTGCCGTCAACGCACGTCTTCGTGAGATCGCGCTTTCGACGCCCGATACCTATTTCATTCCCACCGCCAGTCACTATCTGAAACCCGACGGGACGCCGCGGCCGGAATTGTTTGTCCAAGACAAACTGCACCTCAGCGACGCTGGCTACGATCTCTGGTCGTCTTTGATTCGCCGCCGCTTAGATGACGTGCTGCGATCGATGGCCAGACAGCAGGCCAATGAGTCCACCCCGGATCCGAAACCGCAGTCCTAAAACCTGTCGCAACCACCGCTCACTTTCCTAAAAAAACCCCAGCCCCTTTTTCAGAGACCGGGATCCGATTCGAATTGCGGTCGCTGGTTTGTTTATTACAATAAAATAAAAATGGGTAATTGTTTGGTGGTGGCAAATGGACGATTCGGAAGTTCGAAAGGTTGATCGACTGAGTGATTTGAACATTGCCCAGCTTCGCACCTTCCGGCAGGTGATGCAGGAAGGCGGTTATGCAGCGGCGGCCAAGGTGTCACATCTCTCGGTCCCGTCGGTCTGGCAACACATCCAATCGATGGAAAAGTCGTACGGCGTGCAATTGTTCGAGCGTGTTGGACGCCAGGTCGCGCCGACCGATGCAGCCAAGCGGTTGTACGAGCAGGTGGATCGAATTTTGGTGCAGCTGGAATCGACGTTTGAGTTGGTCAGCGCCCAGTCCGACCAGACGATTCGGATGGTGACCGGCGTGCGAATGATGTTGGAGGATTTGGCGTCTCCGCTAGCCGCATTTCATCGCTGCCACCCCAACCGTTTGGTCGTCCGGCACGGCAACAATCGGCGTGCCGAGGAATTGCTGTTGGCCGACGAAGCGGACTTGGCGATGTCGTTGGAACCCGGGTTGAACCAGGCTTCGGCGCACCTGCATTACGAACCCGCCTACACCGTCGAATTCTTTGCGGTCGCCCAGCAGAGCCACCCTTACATGGCGGCTGAGTCGGATGAACTGAGTGAGCTGGCGAAACACGAGTTGGTGGTCACGCTGGCAGGAACGCACGGTCGTGATGCACTCGATCGAGCCTTTCACAATGCCAACTTAACCGCCAACATTGTGGCGGAAACTGACAACAGCGCATTCACCATCGCTTGTGTGGCCGAGGGGATGGGGGTGGGCATCTTGGCCGGTCGCCGCGAGGGAACGCTGTGTCGAAAACTGGGTTCTCGATCGCTCAGCAAACAACTCGGCCAGCGACGCATCGTCTTGATGTGGCGCAAAGGCCGATTGTTAACCGAGCCAATGCTCGACTTAGTCAATCGCCTGAAATCACTCGAACAGTAGCCCAGGTGCAACCTGGCGAGTTCTCTTGAACAGTAGGCCAGGTGCAACCTGGCGAGTCTTTCTATTTGCGCGCAGCGGGCTTGATCGCAGCCGGTTGAAATTGCGCCAGATCCGGAGCCTGCCCCTGCACACCGCCGGCGGGCACGTCTCGATTGGCCGTCCAAATGATGCCGTTTAAGATCAGACGCCTCAGATCGTCGTCACTCCAGTTTTTATAAAAGTGGGGCATCACGATCGCAAACCCACGTCCTTGGTCGCGTTGCACGCACCAGGAAACGGTTTCTTGTTGGGGGGCTTCCGGTGGCAGCATGGACGTGGCAATGGCGGTCACGTTTTTGGCCAAGCGATTGTTGTCTTTGCCAAAGTAGTTGTTGATGTAGGGTTCGTCGTGCAGCGTGAACTGCGACCAACCACGGCAGATCGGATGGTCGGCGCTGGCTGGTGTGATGGTTGCCGACGCATAGATCTTGGCCACGCCTTTGTGGTGCGGGCACGTGCTGTTAGCAAAGTAGCCGCCCATCCAACGCAGCAGGGGGTGGTCACCATCGTCGGCAACGTCTTTTCCCAACAGACCCGTCGCATAATGCACACAGGCGATGCCGCAACCGCGCTGCATCATTTGATCCAGTTTGGCCAAGATGGCTTGGGTTTCCGGCAAACGCTGCGGCGGAAAGGTGTCACCGATGAACACCACGGTGTCCGCGGCGTCCAACAGGTCGTCTTGTTCAGGCCACCCCTCAACCACCGTGGCCTTGATCGACGACAGATTGTCGGCCTGTTCCAGGCAGTGTGCCATCAACCGTCCGCCGGCGGCCACTTCATGTGATCCCGGCGGGTGAGAACTGGGGCCGACCACGATCAGGATTTGAGTGGCCGGCTGGGCGACAGCCGCCGCGCAGGAAAGAACAGCGATCACCAACTTCGCTAGGATAGATTTCATCAGCCCTGTCCGATCAAAAAGGAAATAGAGTGGGCGGACCAAACGCGATGTCGGACTGCCGGTTTATTTGGGGGATTGTTGGGTCGCGTGGGTTTGCCAGCCGTCGACGGTGAATTCGCCGTGCACGCCGCATTCAAATTTCAGCGCCGTTTCGATCCCAATCCCGCGCCGGCTGGATGCGTTGTCGAATCGGTCGCTATCGGCAACGTTGATCAAGTGGTTGTTTTGGACGGTCGCCTGATAACTGTTTTCATTGCGGAACAGAGGCCGCGACTGGCCTTGGCATTCGATCACGTTATCGGCGATCGTGAAGCTTGAAAAATCACATTCGGGATGAAATCCGAACAGGCCTTCGGTGCGTGGTGTGACGGTGGTTCGGCTGAGGACGTGGTTGTTACGAATGGTCAATTGATTGTAGGGTTCGTTGATCCAGATCACGCCACGTCCGGGATTGCTGATCAAGTTGTGGTGAAAGCTGGCGGGACCTGCCGCGGGGGCTTTGCCGAAGCCGGAGATCAGGTTTCCGTGGTCCTGCTGCGTGTTGAAATCGAACAGGTTGTGATCGATTTCGACGCCGTTGCGGACAAATTCGATCGCATAGCTGTCACGCATCCAGTTATGGTGAATGTGGAACGTACGTCCGCTTTCCGGGACCGGTCCACCGGCGTATTTCGGGATCGAGAGTGTGCCAGCGCAGATGTTGTGATCGATCTCGACGTCCTCGTCGTTTTCAAACGGGAACTCCATTGAAAAATTGACACCGATGGTGTTGTGATGGACGCGACAGCGTTTGCCTTGGCGGACTTTGATGCCGTAGAACTCGTCGGCCTTTCCCTGTTGCGTGCGGACGAATCGATTGTGTGCGATTTCACTGTCCTTCATCCAGATCGCGAAAATGGCACCCCCGGTGATGCCGCCCTTGATTCCCGGTTGACCTTGCTGCCAGCGTCCGCCGGCGTCGACAAAGACGCAGTCGTGAATCTTGGCGCCCTGCATCGAAAACGTGCGAATCCCACTCCACAGCGTGTCTTCGATTCGCAGATGATGCAGGTGCAAGTCTTGGTTGCCCCATCCATAAATGGCACCGTGCAGTTGCGGCCCGCGCAACGTCAAATCGGACACACTGACCGCGTTGGCTTTGTCAGCGATTCGGATCAGGTAGGCATGTGTGTCCATGCCGTCGGTTTTCATTTCCGGATCCGGCAGGGTTTCGGTCGAAGGCGCCCAAGCGGCCGTGTGTGTCAGGATGGTTTGACCAATTCCCGCGCCCTGGATCGTCATTCCGGATTTGGGTTCCAGCGGAGCGTCCAAGGCGTAGGTCCCCGCGGCAATGCGTAGGGTTGATCCCGGTTCACCGTTGTTGATCGCGGCAATCAGGTCCGCGGTGTTGTCAATCGGGTCGGCAGCGACGGTGTGGTTGTGACGCCCCGCAACCAACCCGAATGCGATGTAGACGACGATGGCACGGACTAGGTTGAAACGCATTGAGTTTGCTCGCCGGAAGTAGATTCGCCTTCGGAATTGCTGCTCGAAATGACAACAATCCAGGCACACAGCATATCCTGGCTAGGGATCGCTGCGTTGTTGGCTGGCCATGATCGGGCTGACGACGCTGCCGGCGCCGGGGCGGACCGACAGAATCCGCAGTCCGATGGATTTCAGCCTGTGTGTCGGCACCGCGATTCCGACCAATAATCCCAGACACAGCATCCGGCCGACCGACGAGATACCGAACAACAGATAGTAAATCTGTGATTCGCACCCCAGCGAACTCAGGATCACCGCGCCGGTCACTGCACCCACACATACCGCCGCGGCATTGGCAAAGTTGTAATAGGTCAGCAAGCGTGTTCGCTGGCCGGCCGGAAGCGTTTCAAAAAACATTAAAAAGAAACCCAGTTCATAAGCCGCCCAAGCAATCCCGCTGACCACTTGCATCAGCCCCAGCCAAACCACATTGGACGATACGATCCACAGAGCGGACAACGGGATCAATCCGATGCCGCCGATCCATAGCACCCGGTTCGCGCTGTAGCGTTCGGCAACGCGTCCCCAAAATGCCATCGACAAGACTTTGCTGATAAACGCGATCGACATCAATGACACATAGGTCCCATAACCGAAGTGCAGTTGTTTCAGCATGTAGGGAGCAAAAAAGGGGCCGCTGACCTGAATGAACGCCTGCATGCAGACCAGGTAGACCAACAACCGCTTGGCAGCTTGGCTGACCGGTTGGTTGGCTTGCGCAGAACTGTCGGCGGGCAGCACCGGTGCGCTGCCGCCGCTGAGCTGGCGGTCCGACTGAGTGCGTTGCAAATAACTGGCCGAGGACAGACGTAGCAGACCGGCCAAACAGAACAGCAGCGCAAACGCTTTGCTGGTCAATCCATTCATCGACGCCCATTGCAGGATCAGCCCGGCGACCAGCAACAATGCAAACGTACAGGCCTGTTGCAAGCGTGACCGCGAGGTGAAAAATCGTGCTCTCCCCTGCTGAGGCACCACATGTTCCATCCAGGTGTTCCAAGCCGGTCCGGTGGCCAGTCCGGCGGCCCAGTACACCGAGGCGATCAACAGCAGTGCGGTCAGGGACAGTTCACCGTGCCAAGCCGCAACGGCCAACGGAGCAAACGCCAATGCTTGCAGAACCGCGCCGGCTACCACCCAGCGACGCAAGCCGCCGATCCAGCGGATCGCCGCCGGTGAAATCAGTTGCAACGCACCGCCGACCAATAGCGGCAGGCTGGCAACCAATCCCGCTGCGGTTTCGCCGAGCCCGATCGCGAGGGCGAAGGCCGGGAAATAGGATTCGCCACAGCCGACCATGCCACCAAAGCAGGCTGCATCGACCATCGAGTGACGCAGATTTTCATCGCGCGCGGTTTGCTCACTGTGATCGGTGGTCACGGCGGCGGTCAAAATTCGATCCATCGGCGGCTGTTTTTTCGAATCGAATGGTTGAAAGGGGATTGCGGCGAATCTTTGTCACAACGACGGCAGCGTCTGGATCAGCGCGGCCACGACCTGGTGCTGTGTGCCTGGATTGCATTTGAAATAGCGATTGCTGATTTCAACTTCAATGCCAAGGTAGTCTTGCGGCCGAAATTGTCGACGCAGCGCCAGCGTGAATCCGTCGTCGGTACCCGCGTAGGGCTGGTTCATCACCGTACGTCGCCTGGGATGGCAGCGCTGCATCCCCCGCTGCCAGACTTCACAGAAACGTCTTTCTAACTCCCGATCCGGATCAAACAACAAACCGATGTCGATCGGCCGCCATTGACCGCGGATTCGGGGGGTGAAGGTATGAATCGAAAGATGGATGGCCCGGCCAAATTCCGAAATCGTCGACGTCACCGCATCGCACACTCTTTGGCGATAGGGATGATAGAAACCCGCAAGGATTTCTGCGCGAACGTCGCTGGGCAGTCGGCGGCTGAATTGGGATAGCAATTGGTCGTTGTCGACGGATCGATTCAGATCGACCAACAACCGGGTGGTTTTCGATGCAATCAATTCCACTTGCAGCGCCGACGCGAACTCGGTTGCCGCCGCCAATGCGCCGGGATCATAACCGCGGTGGCTGTTCAGCCAATGTGCCGCTTGCTTGGAATCAAACGCCGCGGCGAATTGGGCGGGCACTTGGTTGCCAGCGTGTTCACAGCTGACGACGAAACCGGCGGCGGGGCGATTCACGGATGGAAGGGTTCCCAAAGATCCAGACAATCAGCCAGTTGGTCGTACACGTTGTGCAGTTCCTCGTGGCTAAAATTCGGTCCCAGCGAATTGCGGATGCGGGTCGCTAAAGTGCCCTGCGACAGGATGATTTCGATCGGCGCGTACAAGCTGTCCAGTGATTCGTCGTCTCGGCGAGCTTGCTGGAGCAGCAGCGACCAGAGTTCGCCGGCGCGACATTGCGGGCGTTCGATCCCGAAACAGGCCAGGAAGTCGCTGTCATCGATCAAGGTCTGTTCCCCGGTCGTCGCCACGGCGTCCAGCAGGCCGCGCAGTTGCTCGGTCGTGATCGATTGTTGCGTCTCGGTCGTCGAGGTTTGTTGTTGCACCAGTCGTTTAATGACCGCGGTCACGGCGGCGCAGATTGCAACATCCGCCGCGGGGTACTCTTGCACGTCCATCAATCGCAACTCGATCGACCCACGGTCAAATCGTGCGATCGCGCCGCGCGCGTTCAAAAAGTCGACTTCGAAGACTCCCTCCGGATCATGCGCAGCGATCGCATCTTGGATCGGCACAAAAATCTGACGTCGATAGTCGGATTCGTCAAAAATTGGTTCTGGGATCACGTTGCCGATCAAAGCCGGAACGCGATCGCAGTGGCCGGCATAGTGGTGCAGTCGCGAATCGAGTTGCCCGGTCAAGCTGCCACCGACGATCGGAGAACTGGCGGCCAGAGCCGGCAAGATTGGCAACACCAGTCGCACCGCGGCGTGCAACAATGCAAATTCATGATCACCGTCAAAGGGCAGGTTCAGGTGCACACTCTGCACATTCGCCCAACCGTGTGACCGGCAATCAAACACGCGATCATAGGCTTGGTAGATGTCGTGGTTTTCATGCGGCCACAATACGGTTTCTTTGGCCGGATTCATCCAGGGGTGCATGGCGGTCGGCAACAGTCGTGCGTCTAGCTGATCCAGCGTCGGGCGCAGATCACGGATTGCGGTTTCGAACTGTGACGGCAGCGATCGGATGCGTTTGGCCGGGTGCGTTGTTTTCAGCTCCAACACATGCAGGGCCAATTCGTTGGACCAAGTGATCGGACCCGCTGTGAAATCGCTGACGGTTTGACCGCCGGCCAAGGTTGACAGCAGCACATCAGCGATCGGCCGTACGTCCAACGTGTCGCGATCGACGATCATGTATTCCATTTCGATGCCGACCGCATCGAACAAACCAAGGGGCTGAGTGTTCATTGTTTGTTGGTTTCAATGCGGCGGGCAAACGATTGCATGATGCGGCGGTACAGTTCGTCTCGCAGCACCGCGTCTTCGACACCGGAATCCAAGTTCGGATTGTCGTTGACTTCGATCACATAGAAGGCGCCTTCGGCCTCTTTCACGTCGACGCCGTACAACCCGTCACCGATCAGATTGGCAGCCTTGACCGCGGTTGCAACCGCTTTGCGCGGCGCGGTTTCCACTGGAAAGGTTTCGCATTTCCCGAAGCGAGGTTTGACGCCGCCACTGTCGTGTTTGGCGATCTGCCAGTGGCCTCGAGCCATGTGGTATTTACAGGCAAACAGGGCGCGGCCGTCAAGCACGCCGATTCGCCAATCAAAATCCGTTCGCATGTATTGTTGGGCGATCACCAGTTCAGAGTCTTCGAAAAATTCGGCCAACCGGGCGGCCAGTTCTTCCGGATTAGCCGCTTTCAAGACGCCTTGGGAAAACGCACTGTCGGGGCGTTTCAAGACAATCGGATAAGACACCTCACTGGCGATTTCGACGGCGTTGCGTCGGTGCACGATCCACGTTTTTGGCGTCGGCACTTTGGCTCGGTTGAGCAATTCGGCCAAATAAACTTTGTTGGTGCAGCGCAAAATCGACAGCGGGTCATCAATCACCACCATTCCTGCCGCCTGGGCGCGCCGTGCCAAACGATAGGTGTGGTGATTGACCGCCGTGGTTTCACGGATCAGCAGCGCATCAAACTCCATCAGCCGATCGGAATCCTGCCGCGTGATTAACTCCGCCGCGATCCCTTCGGCCGCTGCGGCTTTGACCAATTTTTTGAGTGCCGGTTCGTCTGACGGTGCCAAATCGCCTTCGTCGGGATTGTGCAAAATGGCCAGGTCGTACCGCATCGTGCGACGTTTGGGGCGATCAAACCCACGGCGGACAAAGTGCTTGGCCGCCGCCTGGGCGACAAAGTCTCGATGGCTTTCCGGCACCGCTTTCAATGCGATCGCCGACGCACTGCTGAGTCGCCAGCGGTTGCGGCGGCGGAAATGAAATCGCAGCAGCGGCGCTTGGAACAGCCCGCACAATTCTTTTGTTAACCGGTCATAGCGTTTGGCCAGGTTCTGGCCGAAGTAGACGCTGAGCACAAATTCATCACTCGCCAGTCCTTTGAGCGATGTTTCGATCAATTCCTCCAACGGTTGGGGGATCAGGCGTACGGCAGCTGATCCGTGCAGGTCTTGGATCGTCGAGACATCGGGGATCGGCCGATGCCCGCGGGCTTCGGCCAACAGTGAAACGTAGTAGCCGATACTTTGATAGCCATAGGATCGGCTAAGGTTGTAAATGCGAGTGCCGCGTCGCAATTTGACGTCATTGGTCGACAGATAATCTCTTGGGTCGATCGTTTCGACGCCTTCGATAGGGCCCAGCCAGTCATCGCCTGATTCGGCGATCAAAATGGTGTTCATTCAGAACCGGTGCTCGCGGGGGTGATGGTTAACAGGTTGGCGTCGTAGGTGACGATTCCCAGCAGGATCGCCGACGTGACACGCCACAGCGATGCGGGGTATTTGTTGGTCGGCGCCATCGGATTGGGGTGCAGTGGGTCGGCGACCAAGACGACCCGATCGGCTGGTTGGTAGCCATGTAGGATCACAAAGTGCCCGGTCGGGTCGCCGGCGATGTCATCGCTAATGCTCTCGTGTCGATCGTCGTTTCGGTGTGGTCGTTCCCGAGCCTCGTTGTACAAGTACGTTGCACTCAACCCACACAGGATCGGAACGCCGGTCGACAGGGTTTGTGCGATCAGGGTGTCATCGAGTGGTTGCATCCGCACGCGACCACCGAGCGCCAGGAATTTAAGGTACTTGGTCGTGGCGAATTGCAATCGATGTTGGTCCAAATCCGTTCGCTGCCGTTTTGCGTCACGCTGTTGGCGCAGTTTTTCAGCGAGTGCAGCGGCTGAAATCATGTCGCCCGATGCGTCAAACCATGTGGGATCAAACAGTTGCAGATTGTAGGTCGCGATGACAGCGTCAAAGCCACGGGCCAAGGCGTCACATCCCAGGTCGACGATCAATGTTCCACCGGCATTGAGCTGGCCGATATCGTCGATCAATTCCGGCAACGAAACCGGGTCGTTCCAATAGTGATAGACAGCTGCCAGGCAAGTCGGCCCACAACTGGTGTCAGAGGGTTGAGTCTGGATTTCAAATTCCAGCAAATGCTCCATCAGAAACGATCCAAGATCGAGATCCGCAGATGAACAGAGATGCAAGAGAATCGTGTTCCCACGGCCATTGGGCAAGTGGGGTTGGCCGTCCGACAACGCGGAACTGTCAGATGAGCGAAAGGGCCATTAAAAAAACCCACAAGCGGCGTGGCTTGTGGGTTCCCTGAATTGGTTGCAGTGGAACTGCCGGGATTATTCGCGGGGGCGAATGGCGCCGGTCAATCCGCTGTAATCGACGCGGTCGGTGTTGTGCCACAACGGTTGACCGCGTTCGACTCGACTACGCAAGACTTCAATCTTCGCAGCACTACCGGCTGGTGCATCAGTCGGTGAAAACAGATCGTCCGAATGTGGGACGAAGTCTTCATCGTGCCCGTAACGGAGGATGGCTTCGAAGACGTTCTTGCAACGTGACATGTCTTTCATTTGTACGACTCGAAATTCTAAAAGTTGATCCACAATTCGATTGTGGCTTCCATGGGTGCGTTGATCCTGACCAAATCGAATCTTGTCTAACGCACCAAGCTGAAATTTTCCCCAGTGAACGTTTCCGTGTGCCCCGGGTTTGCGACGCAGGGATTATTGACGTTAGATCAACCGAGTCAAGAAAATTGTTGGCTCAGCCCTTGTCATCCCTGTTGGATCCTACCTGCAGAAGCGGTTTACCCACGCGGACCCCGCAACGGTTTTTCAGCAACCGGGCCGCCGACTTGGGGGCCCAACCGGTCGGCGGCTTCATCGAGCTTTCTTTAGGCAAGGGGGCAAATCTTAACGCTGGGATTGAATCTGGTGACATCAAGTCGCCTGCCGATCGTCAATGGGGGCAGCACCAATGAGCGCGTCGGTCGCCACGGCATCCGCACCGCCACTAGAAAATCACCGCCGAATCGCTAGGTTTCCGGTCGTGGCGATGGCGAAAAAAAATCCTAATTTTTTATTTGGAAGTGTGCCCTTGGTTCGCCTGATTCAGATAAAAGAGGCAAAGTGTGTGGGTTCAGCGAACTTTAACGCTCCCGGCGTCGCGACGGGGGTTTCATTTGATGACGTCTCGGATCGTCGATGCGATGCCCGAAATCGGCTCGATCCAGACCGGCATGATGCAAGTGTTCATCCAACACACCAGCGCGTCGTTGACCATTAACGAGAACGCCGATCCGGACGTGCGAACAGATTTTGAAACCGCGATGAATCATGTGGTGCCGGAATCACTGCCCTATGTGCACACCCTGGAAGGCCCCGACGATATGCCCGCGCACGTCAAGGCAAGCATGATGGGCGCAAGTGTTCAAATCCCGATCGGCGGTGGTCGTTTGAAATTGGGCACCTGGCAGGGCATCTATTTGTGCGAGCACCGCGACCGCGGCGGCGCCCGCCGAGTCGTGGTCACACTG
This sequence comes from Stieleria tagensis, assembly GCF_024129865.1. Lineage (GTDB taxonomy): Bacteria > Planctomycetota > Planctomycetia > Pirellulales > Pirellulaceae > Stieleria > Stieleria tagensis. The sequence continues at coordinate 112,575 of NZ_JAMYFE010000038.1, forward strand.
ATGGGCGAGTGATCGCAGCAACCCGCTGGAGATGAACGGCAACGTTGTTCAGCAGCGTTGTTCAGTCGTGGCTGCTTGAATTCAGACCGGACACGCTGAAGCGTGAACTCCAACGGTTGCTCGCGCCGCGTCGCCTAGTGGGCCGTTGCGGCCGGTGAATGTTTGGGCACATCGGCTTGGCTGCGGATCATCGATGCGACCAGCGCCGTCCAGCCGGTTTGGTGGCTGGCGCCGAGTCCCGTTCCCTGGTCGGCATGGAAGTACTCGTAGAACAGAATCAGGTCTTTCCAAGCATCGTCGTCCCGGTACTGGAGCACCTCGCCGTGGGCCGGGCGACCGCCCTGGTCATCGCGTTCGAACAACGAGATGCAGCGACTCTCCAATTCGCGGGCGACTTCCATCAACGACATGCGTTGCCCGCTGCCGGTGGGGCATTCGACTTGGAAGGAGTCGCCGTAGAATGCGTGATAGCGTTTCAGGGCTTGGATGATCAGGTAGTTCATCGGAAACCAGATCGGACCGCGCCAGTTGCTATTGCCGCCGAACATCCCGCTGTCACTCTCCCCGGGGATATAGCTGACTTCGTGTGATTGGCCGCCAAAATCAAACACGAACGGTTGGTCGCGATGCGCCGCCGACATGCTGCGGATTCCGTAGGGCGACAAGAATTCCGATTCATCCAGCATCACGCTCAACAACCGCAGAAACCGGTCTTCGCTGGGGATGGCCAGAAGCCGGCGGGTCACGCTGGCCTGGTCGGGGCCTTCGCCCTCCATGTACGTCATGTGTTGCGACAGATCCGGGCGACTGTCCAGGAACCATTGCATGCGACGGCGGAATCCCGGCAGTTTTTCAATGATGTGTTCTTCCAGGATCACGCCGGTCATCAACGGCAACAGGCCGACCAGTGATCGAACCCGGATCGGAATGGATTGGCCATCGACGTACAGGTGGTCGTAATAAAACCCTTCGCTTTCGTCCCACAGACCGCTGCCGTCCATGGAGTTCATGGCTTCGGCGATCGCCACGTAATGTTCAAAGAACTTGCTGGCCATATCGCCGTAGGCTTCGTTTTCATCAGCCAGCTCGATTGCCATCCGCAACATCGTGCCGCAGTAGAATGCCATCCACGCGGTGCCATCGGCTTGTTCCAAGTGCCCGCGGGGCAGCGGTTTGCTGCGGTCAAAGACGCCGATGTTGTCCAGGCCCAAAAAGCCACCGGAGAAGATGTTCTTGCCCCGGGGGTCCTTTTGGTTAACCCACCAGGTGAAGTTCAACAATAGTTTTTGAAAGGCCCGCGCCAGGAACATCTTGTCACGCTGTTGCGGCGGCCCACTGGCTTTGTAGACCTGCCACACGCCCCAGGCATGAACCGGTGGATTGACATCGTCCAGATGCCATTCATAGGCCGGGATCTGGCCGCTAGGGTGCATGTACCATTCGCGCAGAAACAGGATCATTTGGTCCTTGGCAAACTTGGGATCCAAATGTGCCATCGGGACCATGTGAAACGCCAGGTCCCAGGCGGCGTACCAAGGGTACTCCCATTTATCGGGCATCGAGATCACGTCGCGATTGAACAGATGCCGCCAATCGCTGTTGCGTCCCAGTTTGCGAGTTTCGCTGCCGGTCGGGCCGCTGGGGTCACCGTCCAACCAAGTCGCCACGACGTAATGATAAAACTGTTTCGTCCACAACAGCCCCGCATAGGCCTGGCGCATGATCGGCTGCCGACAGGCCGGTACGGATTCGGGAATCCGTGTCGCAAAGTATTCGTCGGCCTCCTGCCGCCGCTGGTCAAACACTTCATCAAACGATTCATCGAAGGCGGCCGCCGAGTAGTTTTCGACGTTGCCGTTGCAGCGATCGGTGATGATCGGTTCCTGGACATGCGACAGCCGCATGCGAATCGTTTTGGTTTTGCCTGGCATCACCAGGTCCAATCCGTAGGCAGCGCACTTGGTGCCGCGCTGGGCGGGGTTCACCGTTTTGACGTCGCCGTTGACGACATAGCGATGGAAGGCGTCTTTAAAAAATTCCGATTCCGAGGGCAGCCCGGGATGGCGGTCGGTGTTGGTTTCATTGTCGGTGAACAGCCAGGCCCAGCTATCCGGTGTTCCCATGCAGTCACAGGCAAACCAAAACTGGTCCAGTGTTTCGTGATGCGTTTGGACGACATCGCCAACCAACCTCATTGACGGCCGGGTGGTGCAACCTTCGTCGGTGCAGTGCCATGTCCAGGTGTTGCGAAAGAACAGTTGTGGCAACACATGCAGGACCGCCGGTTGCGGGCCGCGGTTGGTGATGTTCAATCGAATCAGAATGTCATCGGGACCGGCTTTGGCGTATTCGACTTCGACGTCAAAGTAACGTGATTGGTCGAAGGCGCCACTGTCGATCAGCTCATATTCAGGTTCGGTGCGGTCACGGCGTCGACCGACATCAACCAATTCTTCGTAGGGGTAGCGGCTGTGCGGGTACTTGTACAGCGCCTTCATGTAACTGTGCGTCGGCGTGCTATCGAGATAGTAGTAGCACTCTTTGACGTCTTCGCCGTGATTGCCCTCCGGACCGGTGACGCCGAACAAGCGTTCTTTTAGGATCGGGTCACGGCCGTTCCACAGCGCGACCGAAAAACACAATCGGCCTTTGCGGTCGGTCAAACCCAGCAACCCGTCTTCGCCCCAGCGATAGGCCCGGCTACGAGCGTGGTCGTGCGGAAAGTAGCTCCACGTCGCATCCCCGCCTTCGCTGTAATCTTCGCGGACGGTGCCCCATTGTCGCTCGGACAAATAGGGCCCCCAGCGCTGCCAGTTTTTTTCGCGTCGTTCGCTTTCGATCAGGCGGTTGTCTTCGGCGGTCATCTTCGCTGGCTCTGAGGGGGGCAGTGGTGATTCGATCGGAGATTCTGCTCGTGGCGTGCGTCAAACCTGAACCGTCGGGTTGCTGGTTTGATCGGAAACGGCCGCCATTCCGCCAGCGGGCGGCCGCTCCACGCACCGTGTCGCAAGGTGTGACAGGCTGGACGCCTGTCGCACCCGTTTCAGTGGCCTGTGTTTAGGCTTCGTCTAGCAGGTCGACCGCTGCAAACGCTTTGCCTTCCAGCATTGCCAGGCTGGCACCGCCACCGGTGCTGACGTGACTGACTTGGTCGGCAAATCCCATTTGGTCGACGGCCGCTGCGCTGTCGCCGCCGCCGATGATGCTGATCGAATCGCTGTCGGCGACCGCTTGCGCGACGGCTTTGGTACCGGCATCAAATGGCGGTTTTTCAAACACGCCCATCGGACCGTTCCAGACGATCGTTTTGGCCGTTGCCAGTTTTTCGGCATACAGTTCGCTGGTCTTGGGACCGATGTCCATGCCTTCGAAACCGTCGCGGATCTCGCCGGCCGGCACGACTTCTTTGTTGCATCCGGCTGGATCGCCAAAGTCATCGCCGCAGTAGGTGTCCACGGGCAGCACCAATTTGTCGCCGCCTTTTTCGATCAGTTGCTTGGCCAAATCGACTTTGTCTTTTTCCACCAAACTCTCGCCCACCGATCCGCCCTGCGCCAGCGAGAACGTGTAGGCCATCGCGCCGCCGATCATGACGGCGTCGCAAATGCCCAACAGATTGTTGATCACATTGATTTTGTCACTGACCTTGGCTCCACCCAGGATGGCGATGAACGGTCGCTTGGGATTGCCGATCGCATCACTGAGGTACTCGATTTCTTTGGCGACCAAGTGGCCGACGACGCGGGGTTTGCCGGCCATTGCTTGGGGCACGGCGACCATTGACGCGTCGTTGCGGTGACAGGTTCCAAACGCGTCGTTGCAGTAGGCATCGGCCAGCGCGGCAAGCTTGCCGGCGAATTCGGCATCGCCTTTTTTCTCGCCGTCGTTGAATCGCAGATTCTCCAGCACCAGCACGCCGCCGTCGGCCAATTGTTTCGCTTTCTTTGTTGCGTCAGATCCGACGGTGTCGGCGGCAAACGCGACGGGGCGATCGAGCAATTCGCCCAAACGTTTGGCGACCGGGGCCAGGGAGAATTTTTCGACATCCGACGCGTCGCCGGTAGGACGTCCCAGATGGCTCATCAAAATCAGTTTCCCGCCGCGATCGATCACGCTCTTGATACTCGGCAGCGCCATCCGGATCCGCCGGTCGTCGGTGATGTTCTGTTGGTCATCCAGCGGCACGTTGAAGTCAACTCGCATGAGCACGGTTTTGCCTGCAACGTCAACTTGATCAATCGATTTTTTCGCCATTGGTCATTTTTGTTGGAGTGAATGGACGGATCGTCAGTGGTCACGATTATCGGCATCCGCCCAAGAGTGTCGAGTCCCGGCAACTTGAGTCATTCCGGCCAAGGATCGTCAAAATCAAACCCGGTGGCGGGGGGGCCGGCCGGGAAACGCCGCAGCGATGTGACCGATGCTTCGTTTTGACTCAACTCTGTCGCCGGCAATCGCCGATTTCAACCGTTGGGTTTGTAGCGAATCATCGGCGCAGGCGACCCTCTCCACGACTCAGGGATTTTGGTGGCCAAAAAGACGGGACAGACGATTGCCGGCGTCGATCACGCCGCTCGCTCAATCTTCGCGCCAATCATCAGGCCGCCGGGACACCGCGCATTCCGGATGACGCCGATGATCGGCGCTGTGATTTGTCTGGCAGTGCTCTGTCGACCGGGCCCCGATTCCTGTGCCGCAGCCAAACCCGGGGTGAATACTGACTCGGATCACGGCGGCGAAGCGGCGCAGAACAACGGCGGGTTCCTGGGAATTCGTTCGGTGTTGGGAATGTCCGACAAGGACTCCGCACAGGGCGATAGCGAGGAATTGTTGGCCGCTCTGCCAATGGAACGCCTGACCAATGACGCCCAACAAAAAATTCAGGCCGTTACCGACAAACCGACTCTGTACCGCCGTTTGCCGGTCCAGGCGATTCGCTGTGACGAAGAATTGTTTCTGTTTTTGACCCGCAAACCAGAAGCCATCATCGGGATTTGGGATCTGATGGGCATCACCACCGTGCAAGCGACGCGGGTGGGGCCCTATCGAATGGATGCGACCGATGGCAGCGGGACCACTTGCCAAGTCGATCTACTCTACGGCGATCGCAATCTGCATGTGTTCATGGCCGACGGCATGTACGACGGCAAATTTGCCCAGAAAGGGATCCGTGGCAAAGGCGTGTTTGTCCTTAAAAGTACCTATGCGACCGCAGGCGATGGTGCGACGACCGTCCACGGGACGCTGGACTGTTACGTCAAATTCGAAAGCTTGGGTGCCGATTTGGTGGCCCGCTCGCTGGGCGGGCTGATCGGCAAATCCGCCGACCACAATTTTGTCGAAACCGCAAAATTCATCAGCCAAATCTCCCAGGCCTGTGAAACCAATCCGAACGGGATGCTGGACATGGTCGATCGTTTGCCCCAGGTCGATCCACAAACCAAAGCCGATTTCGCACAGGTGATTTTGAATGTGGCCCGCCGGTATCTGGCGCAAAATCCACCGACGGTCAAACTGGTACGCGACAAAGGCGTCTCGGTCACGCCACGCTGAACCGTCGTTGAATCCGTTCCGATGAAAACGGCGCAACAACAACTGATGCGAAAGGTTCGCGATTCAGCAGTCTCGCCATGACCACGCAGCTGGAAAAGCCGCTGGCCCGCTAATGCGTTTTCTGGACGCAGCGATCCATGTGCCCTACTGAATAACGCTCGCTTCCCTGGTAACTTAGGGTACAGCTCAATGAGGGCACGGCCTGCGTATTGGCACTGTCGCTTTTGATCAACTTGCACCTATCCCCATGCTGTCACCGTGTCGCTAGCTCCTGAACCCGAATCCCAATCGAATCCGCCCGACGATCTGGAAGTCAAAGACGCCCAGCTGATTTTCAATTCCGTTTGGAAACAATTGGAACAGGAAGTCGGCAAACTGAATTTGCGATTTCCGACCGAATTGATCCTGCTGGGTGGTGCCCCGGGTGCCGGGAAAGGCACGAACACAGATTTCATTCGCAAGGTCCGCGACATCACGGCCAATCCGATCGTCGTCAGCGAATTGTTGAGCACGCCGGAAGCACAACTGATCAAGTCACAGGGTGGCATGGTCGGTGACCGCGAAGTCGTTTCGTTGGTGTTCCACAAACTGCTGGAACCGGAATTTCAAAACGGCGCGATCTTGGACGGGTTTCCACGGACCAAGGTCCAGGTGGAATGTTTGAAGATGTTGTACGATCGCATGAAGGCGCTCCGTCGCGAGCTGATCGACAATCCACATCTGGTGCAGATGAAGCCGCCGGTGTTCCACATCATGGTGCTGTTCGTCGACGAAACCGAAAGCGTCAAACGACAACTCTCGCGCGGTCGCAAAATCATCGCGCACAATGAAGAGGTTTCGCGGAGCGGTATCGGAGATCCCTGGGAAGAACGCGCAACGGACTTCAACGAATCGTTGGCCCGTAACCGCTACCGCGTGTTCAAGGAGAAAACGTATGACGCGTTGGTTTCGCTGAAGCAGATTTTCCACTTCCACTTTATTAACGCGCAAGCCGATTTGTTGGTCGTCCAGGACAATATCCTGAACGAACTGGAGTACCAAAGTTCGCTTGAATTGGATCCGCGCACCTTTCATGCGATCGGTGACATCCCGCTAGCCAACCAAATCGTGATGCATGCCCGCCGAGACCTGGTGCGGCGGTTGGACGAGTATGAATTCCAACACAGCGATTTGTTTCATCGTGTGGTGCATTTGATCGAATCAAAATTGGTCCCGATCATCTTGCGACACGCGATCTCCGGACGTGCAACGGTTAGCAGCGAAGACGAATTGTTGGAAAATCCTTTGGCGCTACAGATGTTGATCGATGTGTTTTCCGAACGCGGCTACCACGCGGTGATTGATTTGCGCCGACGGGCGATCCCCAAACGTGTGGACTTGACCACCGGCGATATCATCTGCCGCCAACAAAAGGTCTATCGCATCGCCATCTATTTCAAAGGCAGTGAGATTCGTCGCGGTTAAACACGTTGGCGAAGTGGTCTGCCCCGTGATGAACGGTTGATAAGTTGAGCGTTCTGGATCGGTTGTCACAGGCGGCTGGCTGAGAACTCGTGGGGGCCGATGTGGTACCGCGGGAACCTGTTGAAGTTGCGTTGCCGGGCGAGTCGATCAAACGACCAGGGCCGTTTTCGACCGTCGCTTTTCCAGCGGACACCGATGTTTCCATCACGTGCCACAATCGCATCCTACCGCTCGCTGGGCGGCCGTCCCTGTCGGGGTGTGCAATCGATCACGCCCACCACGCAGACCTGGATCGCCAATGTTCGCCGCCGCTGGGCCGAACTCGGGCCCACCAGCGACGGTGGTTTGCGGGAACTGGCTGCTGCACTGCGCGCCCGAATCATTGCGGACAGTCCGCTGCGGGCGATTCCACAGGTCGTCGAGTCGTTTGCGCTGACCGCAGAAGCGCTGCGACGAACCCATGGCATCGATTACTACGACGTGCAGTTGGCCGGCGGTTTCGCATTGGCCGCCGGAACAATTGCCGAGATCGAAACGGGCGAGGGCAAGACCATTACGGCAGCCCTACCAGCCGTGCTGTTTGCTTGGTCCGCTCGCGGTGTTCATGTTGCGACCACTAACGAATACCTGTCACAGCGTGATCATGATTATCTGGCGCCGGTCTACCAAAAACTGGGTTTGTCGGTCGGCATTCTGCAATCCGCCGCCGCACCGGCCGCAAAAGTTCAGGCCTATGCGGCCGACATCACCTACGGCCCCGGCTATGAATTCGGATTCGATTTCTTGCGTGACCAATTGGCACTGCGTAACGCCCACCAACAACGACTCGGTGACCGATTGCTGCGACGGCTTCAGGGTGACGATTCCCAACACGTGACCGTGATGCAGCGTGAACCGGCGTTTGCGATCATCGACGAAGCCGACAGCGTGTTGATCGATCAAGCGGGAACGCCGTTGATTTTGTGTGGTGAGAAATGTCAACGCGTCACATCGCCGGCGTTATACGCATTTGCACGGTCTGTCGCGCTGCAGTTGACCGCGGCAGCGGACTACGTGCATGACGACGTGAAACGAATCATCGGTTTGACAGCCACCGGTCGGCAGCGAATTCAATCGATGTATGCCGACCGACCTGCGGGACAGCTCGCACGGTCTTGGAAGCAATTGATCGAAAACGCACTTCGCAGCGAATTCGTGCTGCATCGTGAACGGGATTATGTGGTTCACGACGACCGGGTCTTGATCGTCGATCAGCAAACCGGGCGGATCCATGACCAACGGAAATGGAGCGGTGGATTGCACCAGGCCGTGGAAACCAAGGAACAGGTTTCACTGAGCGATGAAAATGAAACCCAGGCTCGGATCACTCGCCAACGCTACATCGGTTTCTATGACACGGTCGCAGGACTAACCGGGACTGCGGCGGACAGCCAAGCCGAACTGCGCGAGTTCTATCGACTGCCGGTGGTCCGGATTCCAACCCACAAACCCAATGCCAGGCAATCGCTGCCGCTGCGCTGTTTTGACAGCCAAGCGAACAAACTGAGTGCGATCGTCACTGACACACTGATTCGCCACCGACGGGGGCAACCGGTCTTGATCGGGGCGAGCACGATCGAAGAAAGCGTGCAGATGAGTGAGCGACTGAAACAACATGCGGTCGCGCATGTGGTTTTGAATGGGTTGCAGGACCAGTCGGAGGCGGACATCGTTTCATTGGCTGGCACAAGCGGAGCGGTGACGGTGGCGACCAACATGGCTGGTCGGGGGACGGACATCCAGCCCGACGACGACGCAATCGCGGCCGGCGGGTTACACGTCGTGGCCACCCAGTTGAGTGCTTGCCGGCGAGTCGATCGTCAGTTGGTCGGGCGCGCCGCGCGGCAGGGCGAACCCGGCAGTTGCCAAATCTATGTCGCGGCCGAGGACGAATTGATTCGCACCCGGGCCCCGGACCTGGCCGCTCGGATCCGCGCTGCTGCGGGACCCACTGGCGAGTGTGATCAGGATTTTTCCGCGCCGCTACGGCGGGTTCAATCGCAAGCCGAATCGTCGGCGCAGCAGCAGCGGCGGCAGTTGGTCGCCCACGACGATTGGATCGAATCGCTGCAGTCGACGCTCGCCCGCCGCGCCTAGCTGAGACCGCTTTGGTGTATAACCGGGGCCGCCGTTTGTTGTGCACCGCTTTCCATTTCATCACATCAACCCGTCGCCATGATGATCACCAACAACCCGTCAACGGTGCGCCGGATGACGCACTCGACACCACTGGGCAGCATGGTTTCGGTTTGGACCGACGCCGGGCTGTATTCGTTGTCCTTTGATTCCGTCGCGTTTGCGGAGCCACCGACAGACATGCCGACAGACGTGCCAGCCGGTGCGATGGCGGACGATGTCGGCGATGACCGGTTGGAGGATTTATTGCAGGAGTATTTCCAGTCCGGGACGGCAGATTTTCAGTCGTTGCGGCTCGACACCCGGGGTTGGACGCCGTTCACATCCAAGATCTATCACGCTTGCCGTCAGATCCCGTCCGGCAGCACGTTGACGTACAAACAACTGGGCAGTCGGGCTGGAAGTCCGTCCGCTAGCCGAGCAGTGGGCGCGGCCATGGCACGCAATCGCGTGCTGTTGGTGATCCCCTGTCACCGCGTGCTCAGCAGTGGCGGGGCGCTACGCGGATTCAGTGCGCCCGGCGGCTTGCAAACCAAGCAGTACCTGCTGGATTTGGAAGCCCGATGAGCGAGCCGCGGTTTGCGTTTGGTGACAACTGGCGCTCCTTTCTGCAAACACTCGATGAAGATCGCATCGCCCAGGCCGACGCCTCATTGACGTCACTGCTGAAGTTGGACCGCGCTCTGGATCGGCCCCTGCGCGGCAAGACATTTTTGGATCTCGGCAGCGGCAGTGGCCTGTTTTCGCTGGCGGCCTATCGCTTGGGCGCCGACGTTTTGTCGATCGATTTTGACCCCGAATGCGTGGCTTGTACCGAAGTCCTGCGCGATCGCTATGGCGACGGCCAAAATCGTTGGCAGATCCGTCACGGATCGGTGTTGGATTCGCAGTTGATGGAATCGTTGGGGCGGTTCGATGTCGTCTACAGTTGGGGCGTGTTGCATCACACCGGCGACATGCGGCGCGCGATCGAACTGGCTGTCGATCGAGTCGATCAGCAGGGGGTGCTGGCGATCGCAATCTACAATGATCAGGGCGGTGGCAGTCGACGGTGGTTGACGATCAAACGGATCTACCATCGGTTACCCGGGCCGCTGCGCCCGGTTTGGGTCGTTGCGGTGGCGTCCTGGTATGAATTGAAATTTGCAGTGGCCCGACTGCTGCGAGGCAAGAACCCGTTGCCGTTTTCCGATTGGCGACAAAAGAAACGCGACCGTGGCATGTCGGCTTGGCACGACTGGGTCGACTGGATTGGTGGATTGCCGTTTGAAGTCGCCAAACCGGAAACCATCTTGGTGCCGTTGGCCGCGCAGGGACTGTCGCTGGTCAATCTGACGACCGTCGGCAACGGTTGGGGTTGCAACGAGTATGTGCTGCGTCGATTGCCCGGTGGTGTTTGATGTGCTTGTGTGTCGAGAGGCGCCGTACCGCTACAAAGTAGATGGCATTGGGTGTGAGCCGCTGGAATAAAGGGGTTTTGTTCCTCGCCCGGAAGGGCGGCACACGGTCTCACGCAACGTTGCAGTCATTGTGTCGCCCGCTGGGCTTAAGAAAACGCTGGCTTCAAACGTCTTCCATCATGGCCTGTTGGTGCGGACTGCCGTTTCGAGTTCGGCGATGAAGCGTTCTCGCTGGATCGGCGACACCAGATAGAATCGCGAGGCGGTGCTGATTTTGACCCGTCGCAGCGACAGCGCCGGCCCGCTGATCCAGCTGCTGCTGGGTTCGATCGATTTGATCTGATTCAGCGGGACGCGTGTGAACAGGATGCCGCAGCGAATCGTCAGGGAGTCCGGCAGGATTGTGTAGCGGCAGGGGACCGTGAACAATCCGGTGACGACCAATGTGCTGGCGCCGGCGAGCAGGCAGTACCAGGCGTCTTGCGGTCGGCCTTGTTGCAGTAGCACACCGGTCAGGACGGCACAGATCAGCGGACCAGCCATCAATAGCAACGCCACCCACCAATCGACGGCGGAGGGATAAACGTGGACATTAGAATGGCGGATGGCTGCCGGTTGCAGGGCGTCGTCGCTCATGAGGTCGGTTTGTCTGGAATGTCTTGGTCGTCTAAATCACTAACCGCTTGACCGCTCATCGCCTCGACTTGTTCGTCTGCCTCGGCAGCGTTCATTTCTTCGACGGCTTCCGCCATCGCGGCGGCAAAGGCAACGATCTCTTCACGCTGGTCTCGCGACACGCTGAGGTGCTGGAAAACGGGCGTCTCAATTTTCTTTATCTGACCGTCGTCCATCGTCAGTGTGATGCCGATCGCCGACAGGTAGTCGCTTTCGTCGCAGGTAGGACAGTCTGCCAGACGCAATTCGACATAGGAAGCCTCGGAGTCCGCTGCGATCTGCAATTTTTTCAAGGCATCAAAATGGCCGTTGCGGATTTGTTGCCAGGCCGGATCGTTCACCGAGACCGGTAAAATGGCCAGTTCCTCGGTTTCGTCATTCCAGCGATGACAGGTTTCACAAAACGGACGGTTCCCGAAACTGCCCATTCCGGTGACCAACGCGGCACCAACAATCAGTCCCGCTTCGATCAACCAGACCAACACTGCGAACCAACCCGACAGGGCACCCCCGTTGTTTCCGATCGCCCAAATGCCCTCGGTGAAAATCAACTTCATCCAGGCCATGATCACCAGTGGGTCAAACCCCAACAGCATCGTCGATACAAATCCGTCACCCAACTGTCCGGGGCCGACGACCATCGCCGGGTGCACCGCCCAGGACGCATAGTAGGCGACTGCGGCGAATCCCAACGTCGTCAGCGCCACCATCACGCCGTTGCGATACTTCAGCCGGTAGCACAATTTGCCGGCGATGGCGCCCAACAACGCACCAAAGAAAAACGTGACGATGCCGCGAAGTTTGATGAACGGCAGGTAGACGACGGCGGCCGAGTACAGCGCGCCAAGCAACAGCCCCAATGGAATCAGCAGCAGAGCGGCAATCACGATGCTGGTCGGCGACACCCTGCCGCTGCGGCGGTACAGAGTCGGTGTGTTCAGTCGCTCGGGGCGTGCCTCAGCAGCAAACGTGTCGCTCATTTTCTTCAATCACTCCGCAATGAATGGACGCTGTCATCGTCATCAAACAGACGCCATCGGAAAGAAACAGAATTGGCGCCCAGCTGCCGGTCGATCTCAGCCTGTCAGAGAAAGCAACCCGGCAATGACTATCTTAGCCGGTAACGATGCGTGTCGTTGTTCGACGGCAAGTCGATCTTGCGGACGGCCCCCCCGGCCGGGCATAGTAGCAAAATGTCGATCCCAGCAAAAACATTTCCAACCAACCTGAACTGTCAATCAGCCAGACCACCGCTGCGCTGGCCCACTGCAAACCTGTTTCGAAATCCGTTCGGAGAATTGACGCGTGAGGAGCGAGCCGAAGTCGCCGTGGTTGATCTGGATCCACTGGTGGCTTGGCTGACGACCGCTGGCGAACGCAGTGCCACAGTTGATGATGAACTCTGCGATTCGGACCGGATCGCGCAAGGCAATGAAGTGCCGCGCGAGCCCGTGTTTTGCCGCTTCCGGGCGTTTCAATTGATCGGTGATTGCGGCCGTGGCAAAACCACTCGCATGTTGGCGATCCACAGACGGTTTCCGAGATCCAGTTACGTTTATTTGCCGGAGGACGAACCGTGTCCAGCGATTCCCGAAGGCACGCCCTTGTTGATCGACGAAGCCCAGCGGTTGCCGTGGCGCGTGCGGCGAAAGGTTTTTGCCAGCGGTGCGACACTGATTCTGGCCACACACAATGACCTGACCGGACCCTTGCGGCGGGCCGGATACCAAGTCACCACGCAGCGGATTGGGCTGACACTGACGGCCGATCGATTGGCCGAGATCCTGAACCGCCGCCTGCAAGCCTCGCGGCGCGATCCGCGTCAACCGATCCCCCAGATCTCGATACAGGTTGCCGAGCAACTGATCGCTCGGCATGGCACCGATATCCGTGCTATCGAAAGCTTTTTGTATGACATCGTGCAAGCTCAAGTGAATCAACATGGCGAAATGCGATTTATCGATTGAACTGGATGAACCCGATCGCGTCTATGTCGGCGGTGATGTGATCACCGGAACGCTACACGTGATGGCTGACTCGGATGTCAATTGCACGGGTTTAGAAATTCAGGCGAACTGGCGAACGCATGGACGTGGCAATGTCGCCCGAGGTAAATCGCCGTGGACGACGTTGTTCGTTGGACAATGGTTGTCCGGGCAACGCGAATCGTATCGCTTCGAATTGGAGGTCAGCGATTGGCCGCCCAGTTATCACGGCAATTTTATCAACGTCGATCACTATGTCGATGCGCGGGCCAAGATCCCTTGGGCGTTTGATCCCAAGGCATCGCAGGAATTTTTGATGCGGCCGATCAGCGGTCCGGATCCGGCAAAAACAAAGGCTCCCAGTGCGCTGGGTGGTTGCATCGGCTACGGCGTGTTCTTGGTTGTCATCAGTTTCTTTGTCGTAGGAATGGGCGGGATGGTGGTGGGATTGCTGACCAATCCCATCGTCGCACTGATCGTGGGGCTGGTCGTGTTCCCGATCATCGCATTGATCGCCGCGCGGTCCCTGTTGCCAAAGTGGTTGCTGGGTGACGTACAAGTGGAATTGATCACTCCCCATGTTGCGCCGGGGCAGCGGGTCCGTGCAACGTTTTCGTTTCAACCCAGACGCTCGTTTAAACTCAATGCGATCACCGCTGACCTCAAGGGCACTGAGGTTTGTGTCAGCGGCAGTGGCAGTAATCGCACGACCCATCGCAACGTGTTTTTTGAGCAGCAACATGTGTTGCAAGAGGGCGCCCGCTTGGAAGCCGGACAGCGACAGGAGTTTGAGTTGGATTTCAAGCTGCCGGGCGATGTGCCCTATTCGTTTGATCTGAGTGATAACAATTTGAACTGGACGATCGGCTTGCGAGTCGACATCCCCCGCTGGCCGGATTGGACAAAAACGTTGAAGCTGCATGTCTATCCGGATCGCGATGCGGTTCAACCCGCCGCCGCGATTGAGTCGGATAATGTCAGGGGCCATTCCGATGACCCGGCTGTGTCGGTCGGCGGGGGGGCGGATTCGCCATCGGCGAAGCACGATGAAATCACCTTTGCGGAAACCGCGACTCACCTGTGGCAGTTGCGTGGCGACGCCGAACAGATTGACGTGTTGGTCGACGCGGTGACCGGCATGACGTTTGAAATCGACACCTATGTGGAGCGGCGATTGCTGTACAGCGGCGATGAAGACCCGCACCTGTACAAGGGCGGCTACGCGGTTTGGGCGCGGCACAGCGATCCACCGCTGCCGCTGGTGTTGTACGTGCCACACGACTTGGGCGATGAATTCGAGCAGGCCGGCCGGGATTTATGGCACTGTCGAGGCACCATTGTGGGCTGGGATCACCAACACCGGCGGCTGCAGATCAAGGTCCTGGTGGGGGACGGCTAGGAAATCGAACCGGCAGGGCATAAACTTTTCGCCTCCGCAACTATGTCCGCCCTAGAGCAAGTTTTTCCGTTATGCCGTCACCTCGAGTCTTGGTTTTGCGTGCACCTGGCACCAATTGCGACGAAGAAACCGCGTATGCATTCGAGCGTGCCGGAGCGACGACCGAGCGTGTGCACGTGAATCGGTTGATCGAAAACGCAGCGCTCAAGGATCGCTACCAGATTCTGTGCGTGCCGGGTGGATTCAGCTATGGCGACGACATCGCCGCCGGACGAATTCTGGCCACCCGGATGCGAAAACACTTGGCCGATTTGGTCGACACGTTTGTCCACGGCGGCGGCGATCGCTTGGTGCTGGGGATTTGCAACGGCATGCAGGTGCTGATGCGGTTGGGCGTACTGACCGAGCAGGTTGCCGCTGCGGGGGATGACACGGCGGGGGACCAAGATTCCGCCACCCTGGCCTGGAACAATCACGGCCGGTTCGAAGACCGCTGGGTGCATCTGGCGACCGATCAAACGAACTGTGTCTTTCTGCGAGACATCGACCACATGTACCTGCCGATGGCACACGCCCAAGGCAAGTTTGTCGCACGCGATGCCGCGGTGCTCAGCGAATTGCGTGCGGCCGGACGGCTGTGTTTGCGTTACACCCGCGATGAATCCAGCGGCGTGGATGACGCTCCTTTGCCGTTTCCGGCCAACCCCAACGGAGCCGACGCGAACGTGGCCGGCGTTTGTGACGCGACCGGGCGGGTGTTCGGATTGATGCCGCACCCGGAACGACACATTGATGCCACACAGCATCCCTGTTGGACCCGCCGCAAACAGCAGCCCGATGCAGGCGACGGGTTGGCGATGTTCCAAAACGCCGTGAACTGGTTCGCGTGATTCAGTCGCCGAAGTGGACGGCGCAGGAATCGTTCTTGCAAACCGTCGTGTCGCTTTTTTTACCGGCCAGCCGATAACGGCGCTTGGCGATTTGGTTGTATCCCCAGCGCCACAGCCTGGCGGTACCCGGCACATGCAAAATCGGGGCGACCGGCCATAGCAGTGGCAGTCGACGGCTGAGATAGCGGACCGCATCACCCCCGCCGTGTCGTCGTCCCTGGCGGTCGACGACGTACATTTGGGCCATCATTTGCTGCTTTGTCAGGTCGGGATAACGCTCGCCGACGCGGGGGTCGTGCAGTGACAAAAACGACAATCGCCCGCCACAACAATCCAGTCGGTGCAAGTTTTTGACCTGTCCGATGCAGAAATTACAGTCGCCGTCGTAGATCACGACATCCGCCTGCGGCAGCTCGGCAGGATCCGGCAAACCGTCGTTATCGTGCTGTGGAAGCGGCTGAGTGGCGGTTTTGGCCATCAAATTGCGTAAAAAGAGGTCGATTGGTAGGAATTCGCGCTGCCAACACGCTGCCCGCGGTCCGTATACTTCAATGATAGGCCGCACCGCTCCAAAGGCTACCACAATGAACCGAATTGAATCGCAAGTTCGCAATGCTCGTCGCCGTCTGATCCTAGGCAAATTCGGACGTGGTTTCTGTATCGCGCTGTTTGCCGCCCTGATCGTGTCCACGGTCGCCTGTGCGATCCCGGGCATCCGCACCATGCAGATCGATCCCGAGCGTTGGAATTTGGCATGGATTGTCGGCACCACGGTGGTCGCGCTGCTGGGTTCGATCGTGTACGCATTTGCCACCGCACCGTCCAACGAGCGTGTGGCGTTGGAGGTCGACAAGCGGTTCGGGCTCAACGAACGGCTTAGCAGTTCGCTGTCGATGACCCCCCGAGATCGCGAAACGGATTTCGGATTGGCCGTGGTCGAAGACGCCGATCGTCGCGCCGACAAACTGAAGATTGCGGAGAAATTCCAGTTTCAACCCAGCCGATTGGGCTGGTTGCCGCTGTCGATCGTGCCCGTGTTGGTGATCGTCCTGTTATTGGTCGATCCCACCGCAAACATCGACGCCAACAACAATTCCGAAGTCGATCCGGCGGTCGCCGCCCAAGTCAAACGGGCTTCGCTGCAATTGAAAAAACGAATCGAACAACAGAAACGCAACGCCGATGCCAAAGGGCTAAAGGAAGCCAAAGAACTGTTCGAAAAAATGGAACAGGATCTGAACAAGATCACCGAGAAAAAGAACATCGACCGCAAAGAGGCGATGATCGCACTGAACGATTTGAAAAAGGTGCTGCAGGAACGACGCGAGCAAATCGGGTCCTCCGATCAAATGCGCAAAGCCATGTCGCAAATGAAGTCGCTGCAAGCCGGCCCGGCTGACGAAGTCGCCAAGTCGATCGCCAAAGGTGACTTCGGCAAGGCCGAACAGATGGTCAAGAAACTGGCCGAGAAACTAAAAGACGGCAAGCTGACTGACAAAGAAAAAGAACAACTGAAAAAACAGGTCGAACAGCTAAAGGATCAACTGCAAAAATCGGTCGATGCTCAAAAGCAAAAACAGGATCAACTGAAAGCAAAAATCGAACAAGCCAAACGTGAAGGCCGCTCGCAAGACGCCGCCAAGATGCAACAGCAACTCAACCAAATGCAGCAACAGTCGCAACAGCAGATGCAACAAATGCAGCAGATGGCTGACCAATTGGGGCAAGCCGCCCAAGCCATGCAAAGCGGCGATTCACAACAGGCCGCCAATGCGCTGCAGTCGATGGCGGACCAGTTGGGTGACATGCAACAGGAGATGAGCGAGCTGAAGGATTTGGAATCGGCGATGAATGATTTGTCGCAGTCCAAAGAACAGATGCGCTGCCAGTCTTGTGGCGGAAACGGTTGCCAACAATGCCAAGGCATGGGGCAAGGTATGGGCGACAAACCCGGCGATGGCATGGGCGAAGGCCAGGGGCAGGGCGATCGTCCCGAAGAAGAAGGGGACACCAACACCTACGAGACTCAGGTGCGTGGCAAAGTCCGCCAAGGCAAAGCGGTGATTTCTGGGTTCGCCGATGGACCGAACCGCAAAGGCATCAGCCGAGAAGACGTCAAACGCGCGATCGAGAGTTCGTTCTCCGAAGAGTCGGATCCGTTGGAAAACCAACAACTGCCACGGACCGAACGCGAACACGCGATGGATTACTTCAACAAACTGCGTGCCGGACAATAGCATTGCCCAACGATGCGACGTCGCCGGATTGGCCAGAACCTCGTTCGGCGTATCTGCATGTTCCATTTTGCCGACATCGCTGTGGTTACTGTAACTTCAGTGTGATCGCGGATCGTGACGATTTGGTCGCTCGCTTTCTATCGGCGATCGATCGTGAGCTGGCTCTGTTGGCAACCGATCACGGGCCGCCGCGAATTGAAACCTTGTTTGTCGGTGGTGGAACGCCGACGCATCTGACGATCGATCAGCTGCACCAGTTCATGCGGATCATCGGTCGCCGATTCGATATCGGCGGTTTGGTCGAATGGAGCATGGAAGCCAATCCGGAAGACATCAGCGACGACAAACTGGCGTTGTTGGCCGGCTATGGTGTCAACCGCATCAGCCTGGGGGTCCAGTCGTTTAACGATCGCAAGTTGGCGATTCTCGAACGCAGCCATCGAGGTGACGCGACCGCCGAATTGATTCACCGCGTGGCGGATGTGATTGCTAATGTATCGATCGACCTGATCTTTGCTGCGCCCGGTGAAAGTTTGGCGGACTGGCAGCGGGATCTACAGATTGCAAGCTCATTGCCGATCACCCATGTCTCGACTTATGCGCTGACGTTTGAAAAAGGCACCACGTTTTGGACGCGGCGCAATCGCGGCGATTTGTTGACGGTCGATGAGTCCGACGAGATTGCGATGTACGATCTTGGCCGCCAACAATTCGCCGATGCCGGGCTGCAGCACTACGAGATCTCCAGTTTTGCCAAACCCGGGTTTCGCTGTCGCCACAATCTGGCGTACTGGCGGGGCGACGGTTGGTACGCGGCCGGGCCTGGTGCGGCGGCGTTCCTCGGTGGAAAGCGAACCATGAACCATCGCAGCACCACGACCTATTTGAAACGAATCGAACAGGGAGATTCCGCGATCGCCGAAACCGAAACGCTGGATTGGGAGCAAGCCGCACGCGAACAGGCTGGATTCGGCGTTCGCATGATCGACGGCGTGGATTTGGATCAGGTCCGCCAAGCCACTGCGGTCGACATCGTCGCGCTCTGCGGGCGAGAACTGGATCAACTCGAAGCCGGCGGATTGATTCACCGCAGGGCGAGTCACATCCAATTGACAGCGCGCGGCGTGCATTTTGCTGACACCGTCGCGGCCGAATTCTTCGGTTGAGACGATCCCCATGCATGTAGCTGATCCCGCCAGGGTTCAGACCGTCTGAACCCTGGCGGGATCAGCTACCGGAAGCACCGCCAGTTGGCGTTTCAGTGGGTCCTAAGTCATGCCGGCGAGTTCGGACGCGCGGCGGACGCGTGTGATGCCAATGATATAAGCCGCGGTTCGCAACGAGACGCCCTGTTCTTGAGACGTCCGCCAGACGTTTTCAAATGCTTCGGAGAGCGTTCGATCGAGTTCTTGACGGACGCGATCAAGTGTCCAGCGATAGTGTTGTCGATTCTGCACCCACTCGAAATAACTGACCGTGACACCGCCGGCGTTGGCCAAGATATCCGGCAGGATGGTCACCCCGCGTTCGTTCAAGATTTCATCGGCGATCGGATCGATCGGACCATTGGCCGCTTCAATGATCGCTTTGGCCGAAATCTCTTTGGCATTGTGCTTGGTGATCACACCGCCCAAGGCCGCCGGGATCAGAATGTCGGTGTCGGGCAGTGTCAGCAACGCGTCGACCGGCAAGACTTCGCATTCGGTGTAGCCTTCCAGCGATCCATCGGGGTGCTGCAGTTTGTGCCGCAGGACGCCGGCGACGTCCAAGCCGTCTTGGCGAAAGTAGGTTCCGCTGATGTCGCTGACGGCAACGATCGGGAACTGGGCTTCGTTCAAGAATTTTGCGGCATGCGAGCCCACGTTGCCGAATCCTTGGATGGCAATGGTGGTTTCGCTTGGTTTGAACCCCAAGCGTTTGGTGGTTTTCACCGTCAGCGAGCCGACGCCCCGTCCGGTTGCTTCCTCGCGGCCCTTGGCGCCGTATTCCTCGACGGGTTTACCTGTGATCACGGCGGGGTTGAACCCGTGGTATTTTTCCCATTGGTTTCGAAACCAAGCCATCACGCGGTGGTCGGTGCCCATGTCCGGTGCCGGGATGTCGGTGTCGGGACCGACAATGTCATGGATTTGATCCACAAAGGCGCGGGTCAAGCGTTCGATTTCGCGCATCGACAGTGATCGGGGATTCACACCGATCCCACCTTTGGCCCCGCCATAGGGCAGATCGACCACGGCGGTTTTCCAGGTCATCAAACTGGCCAGGGATCGTGTTTCGTCCAAGTTGACTTCGTGGTGATAGCGCAGTCCACCTTTCATCGGTCCACGGCTTTTGTCGTGCTGAACGCGGAAGCCGACATAGGTGGCCAGCGAGCCGTCATCGCGTTCGATCGAGACTTGCACCTGGACCTCGCGCTGTGGCATCAGCATGGCTTCGCGAATCCCAGGGCTTAAATCCAAGTGATCGGCGGCAAGGTTGAAATAGCGGCGGGTCGCTTCAGAAGCTTTCATCAGTACAGACGCGCAGGAGTGGGAGAATCGATCAGAGACGGCAATGTAGCGGGAATCCGGTTGTCACGTCGTCTATTCTAAGCGGCCTTGCGCTGTTGCTGGCGGTATTGCCGTTCTTGGTTGCGGATCGCGATCACACGGCGTTTGATATCGATTTCGGCCGGTAGCCAGTGGACCAGTTGACCGGTCCGGAAATACTCGTCCGCCAACCGCTCAATGAATCGACGCTCTCGTCTTCGTCGTGACCCGCGATTCCACAGGGCTAGCGGGGTTTTGGCGACCGCGCCGACCGTCGCCAAATGGGTGTGACAGTGGGCAATCGGATAGCCGGTGTAGGATTCCGTCTCCGCAGCGGCCCGTTCCAGCACTCGCGACCAGCCGGTGATCGCAACCGCGAATAATTCCGCCAGGCATCCGATCGTTGGTTCACTGAGCCCCGCGGTGGGGTTTCGGACGCCTGCTTGAAAACGATATTGATCGGTCAACCGCTGGCATTTTTGATGGGCGTAGCGCGCCGCATGAATCATCATTGATCCCAACCATCCGTGACGATCCGATAGATCAATCACGGCTTGCAGTTTTTCGTCGCGGCAAGCCTTCAGGATTCGCTCGTACGATTGATCGATGCTCCATTCCAGGGGACGGTGGATCACGGCATCGCGATCATTGCTGCTGGTGTGCAAGGGTTGCATCACGTCGGTGACGTAGTGGGACAGCACACCTGCGGCATAAGCGGCTTGTTGGTAGCGCTCGGCACGAAGGTGTTTCTGCAGACGCTCGTACCATTGATGGGCAACACGTGGAGCACCCCCCCAGTCGCCATCATCGATGTGCAGCCAGTGATTGTGAAAATCGCGGAACAGCAGATCCGGATCGGTCGCCCCCCGCAAGTACGATGGGTAGTGATACAACAACCACGTCGCCAAACGATGGCCTGCATCGGTCCGAATCAACGACAATGCGTCGACGGCAAATCGGTGATGCGTGCCGGAACAGTGAATGCGGCGAACGATGCGATGGAGTCGATTCATGTCAGACACAGCGCTTACGAAGCGTAGGGAAGACTCTGTGGCAACCCGCCGGTGTTGTTGTCACGGCTTGTATCACGGCGTGCCGGGCGAATCCGCGGTCGGATCGTCGGTTCGCTCGCTGCGGCGGGTTCGGATTGCATCAGATGCACGTCCATCTGTGGATAGGGGATGCTAATGCCGACACGATCGAGTTGCCGTTTCACCTCGGCGGTCAATGCTTCGGTCATCGGCCAATAATCAGATGTCTGGACCCACATTCGAACTTTCCACTCGACCGCGCTGTCGCCCAGTCCGCTCAATACGATGGCCGTTCCGCGTCCATCCCCGTGAATCGTTTCTCGCACGAAAACGTCGGCGGCGGACTGCAATGCCTGTCGCGTCGCATCGATGTTGGCGTCGTATTCGACACCGACAATCACCTCGACACGGCGATGTGGATGGAAACTGATGTTTTCGATTGTTCCGCCGCTGATCGAACTGTTGGGAATGATCAGCCGCCGGTTGTCCGGTGTATCGAGAGTGGTTGTGAACAAATCGATTTCGTTCACCTTTCCAGCAACGCCGGCGATATTGACCATGTCACCGACCTTGAAGGGGCGAAACACGATCATCAACATGCCCGCGGCAAAGTTGCTGAGCGTGCCTTGGAATGCCAGTCCGATCGCAAAACCGGCAGCTGCCAAGACGGCGGCCAATCCACCCAGCGGGGCGCCCAGTTTGCTCGCGACCGCCGCGATCACGCTCAGCATGATCGAATAGAAAATGGTCGTGCCGATAAATCGACCGAACGTTTCGTCGATGCGGTGACGAATCGGGCGGGCAACGATCCGCGAGACGTACTTGGCCACAAAGTAGCCCACAAAGACGACTGTCAAACCCAGACAGGCATTCAGCAGATTCGGAGCAATACTCTTTTCAAAGAACGCCACCATTTCGGCGATCTCAAATTCACCGTTCATCATCTGACCGACGGCACCATTGTCAGTGGGTGCCAAATCGGACGACGGTCCAGTGGGAGCGGTCGAAACGCCTGCGTCTGCCACCAACATCGCGGTTCATCCTTGAATTGCGGGAGGGGGGTGATTCGATGTAAACCAGCTATAGTCGATCCAGACAACAGGCGTAAAGACGTTTCCCGAATAGGCACCCCGCCTCTGTGCGGTCGTGCATCTCGCGGTTTGCGTTTGGAATGGAATTAGTCAGGGTCTGGAGAGTGAATTGCGCTGCGGTGCTGCAATTCTGGAATCGCATGCACCCGATCCCCTCTCTACGTCAACGGCTACTTGAAATGCCGGTCGGCAAAGTTCAGGTACTGTTGCCAGTCGTATTCGGTCAGGTCGTGTTTGCCGGTTCGCAGGTGATAGCCGATCTCGCCGTCGGCGATCGGTTGGTCTGGCGGTGGCATTTTTTCCGGTGGCGCGTCCCCACCCATGCCAGTGGTTGCAAGCAAACGATAGACCGGGTCGGCGTGTACGGCCGCCAAAAATTCACCCTTGGGATCGGCCCACTGGTCGCCGGTCGCGCTGGCGATGTAGACCGGCCGCGGTGCGACCAATGCAATCAATTCGTGTTGATCGACCGGCAGTGCGGATTCGTTCTCATTGTAGGTTTGAAATTGATCGCAAAACCAATGGGGGAACGAGCTGTTGATGCGGCCGACGGTTTCGCCGATCGCACGGCGTGACAGGGCCGCACCACCGCAACCCGAATCGTTGCTGATGACCATGGCGAATCGCGGGTCCGTGGCGCCGGCCCACAGCGATGTTTTGCCGAGTCGGGAGTGACCGATCACGGCAACCTGTTCGGCGTTGATGCCCAATGCACTGCTGGATTTCAAGTAATCCAGTGCGCGGCTCAAGCCATACGCCCAAGCCGCGATGCTGCCCCAGCGCTCGTTCTCGGGAACGTCGTTCAACTGGCTGCCCAGGGCGCCGTGGATGCCATTCTTAAACCCGTCGTCAAAATCGGGGTCGATGTCGCCATAGTAGATCGTGACCAAACCGTAGCCCTGTTTCAGGATCATTTGCACCGGCCAGCGACTCGCGGCCACACCGCGTCCGGCCTTGGTCGCCTTGTTACCATCGGTCGTCTTGTCTTTGCGATCACGAACCCAGTTTCTGTTCATACTGATCGAGGGATCGGGATCGATGGTGTGGTTGCCTTGGAAATTCAATCCCAGGAATGCGGGGACGTCGGACGTTCGCTCGGTGGGAACGTAGATCAGCAACCGCATCGAGGGAGCGTCTTCGGCGGTACCGAACAACACGTCAACTTCGGTGCGCGTTCCCAGTCCGTTAAAGACCTCAATTTGACTGACCAATTCGTTGCGAATTTCGCAAGCCGGTGGGGAAACGCCGTAAACGTGTTTGCTAAATAAATCGACCAGTTCCTCGCGCCGCGTCTGGTTCCACTGGATCGGTGTGGTGATCGGGGATCCGTTTTCACCGACCAGAGGATCCGGCAAGGTGTAGTCAGGGATTTTGGACTCGTCGTAGTTCGGCTCGAACGCGTTTGATAGTTGACCCCTGCCCAGCGTCATGATCGACAGCGTCACGACCACAAGCGTTTGAGAGAAGCGTGGTGACCAATGCATGAGAAATTGCCGGTGAGTGAAAGGTTGAAAAAGGGATGCCCCGTAGCGACTAGATGATTCAAATTGTAGAACGACTGGGAACAGATTTGGTTTGATTCTCTTGGAAAACTTTGGAGACCGCTTGTGACAGACTCACCCGCCCCGATTGGAAATGTGATCGCTGCGTCAGCCCGACTCGGCCTGGGCTATGCTGAACGGATGTTGTCGGGTGTCGATGCGGATCAATTCGCGCGGCTGGCGAAGATCGGGGACACGGTGATCGATTCGAACCACCCCTGTTTTATTCTGGGGCACCTGAGTCTGTACGCACCGCGGGTCGTCACCGAACTGGGGGGCGACGCTAGTGCGATCGCACCGAGTGAGCGTTTCGTCAAGTGTTTCAACAAAGATGCCAAGTGTATCGACGACGTCGACGGTTCGCTGTACCCCAGCATGGACGAGGTTGCCAATGCGTTTCGCGACGGGCATCAGGTGGCGATTGAGACCCTGCTGAAAACCGATGACAGCGTGTTTCATGCAGAGAACCCCAACGAAGCGATGCGGGCCAAGTTCCCGACGGTTGGTGCGATGCATGCCTTTTATCTGGGCGGCCATCTGATGTTGCACATCGGGCAATTCAGTGCCTGGCGGCGGATGGTCGGTTTGGGCGCGGCGTAGCCCGTCACTTGCCGATACAGAATCGGCTAAACACGCGATCCAGAATATCATCGGTGTACACCGCGCCGGTGACTTCACCAAGCGCGGCGGCGGCCAGTCGCAATTCGGACGACACGTATTCGTGCCCGTCGTCTTGATTGACGTAGTCGATTGCTGATTGAATTGCGGTTGTCGCAGCCTGCAAGCTGCCAGCGCAGCGGGCTGCCGTCCCCGCCACCGAATCGGTTTCGGATTGGTCCAGCTGTTCGATCTGTGCGACCAATTCCTCTCGCAGCGTGTCGATGCCGTCGCCGGTCAATCCACTCGTTGCGATCCAAGGCGCTGGCGGCGGGCCACTGGTCACCGAATCAGATTTGGTCGCCACCCACAGATCGATCGCGGCTCGGCGTTTGTCGGCGGCTTGGTGATGCATTGCTTGGCACGTTGACTGCCAATCCGCTGACGATCGATCGACGCACCACAACCGGATGTCGGCTTCACGTCCGGCGCGCGACGCTTGAATCTGAGCCTGTTGTGAAATCTGTTCCAGCGCCGATTGACCCTGCACGGTTTCAATCCCCGCAGTGTCGATGAACACCAACGGATGATTCTGGATTTGAATCGGGACCGAGACCACGTCGCGGGTCGTGCCGGCGACGTCGGAAACGATGGCGGCATCGTGACCAGCCAAGGCGTTTAACAAACGGCTCTTTCCCGCGTTGGGCAACCCGCGCAGCGCGACGATCCATTCGGATTTGTCGCGTGTCCGCTGGCTGAGTTGATCGCGCGTGGTTTCAACGGCGGCGATGATCACGGTCAATCGCTCGACCAGATCCTGGTCACTGATGAATTGGATGTCTTCGTCGACAAAATCCAAACCGGCTTCGACGTCAGCCAGCAGGTCCAAAAGTTCGCTGCGCAACGATTCAAGCGGCCGCGACAGATTGCCGGCGAGTTGGCGGAGGGCGTGGTCCAGTGAACCGCGGTGGTCGGCGTCGATCACACCCAACACCGCTTCGGCCTGGGTCAGATCCAATCGGCCGGCCAAAAAGGCGCGCAGAGTGAACTCGCCCGGGCGCGCGGCACGACAGCCGTGCGCAAGCGCGCCGCGAACGATGGCGTTCAAGATCGGCAGCGATCCATAGGTGTGCAGTTCCAACGAGGGCTGGCCGGTGTAACTGCGCCCGCTAGGCCAGATCAATGCCCGCACGGGAACCTGGCCCAATGGGTCGCCAAGGTCGATCTGAGTGTCGACGCGATGGGCGCGACGATCGCTCTGCGGTTGGATGCCAAAGCGGACCGCAACCGACATCGAATTCGGACCCGATAGCCGAACCACACCGCGCGTCGCCGGTGCCGTCGACGAACCAATGGCGACGATCGTGTCGTCAACGTCAACGACGCGGGAAAGTGCCATCAACGGATGCTCAGTGGTTGCGCGATGCGGGCGGATCGGCACTGCGTGTGGTGGTCGAAGTCAGCCGTTCGGCGGAAGCGTCACTGGCAGCGGATCCGGATAGCCCCACGCTGGGACCGGCCTCGTGCAGTGCATTGAGCACCATCGACTGTGAAACCAAGTCGCGCAGAACAATCGGTTTGCTAGGTGTCTTGCCGGGATAGATTGCCAACATTGGAATCGACTTGCTGCCCAGTTCGCCTTGCAGTTTCTGCAAGATGTGTTCGGGTTGATTGGTCAAATCAGCCAGCATTGCAACGCCGTCCAATTCCTTTAGCTTCTTGCTGGTCGCTTCGGTGTCCAGGGCGACGTGAGTGTTGACAATACAATTCATGCACCATGCGGCGGTGAAGTCCAGCATCACCGTCTTGCCGGCCGCATGCAATTCTTGCAATCGTTCTTCGTCGTATTTTTCCCAGCGGATGTGATCGTCGACGATGTATTCAATGCCATCCGAACTGGGGCTCGGGGCCGGTGCGGTCGTTAGGTATGCAAACGCCAGCCAACCAATTGCCGCGGCACTGGCGATCCCCAACGTCCAGCCTCGCAATCGTTTTTGAATGGTTTCCCATGGCGGGACTTTGCCGATGATCCAACAACCAAACCAGACACCGATCAGGGTGACGAACACCGGCAATTTTTCGCCGTCGCTGAATTGGTTGAAAAAGAAGGCCACGGTTCCTAGAAACAGGAACGCCAAGAATTCCTTGAGCGTCACCATCCAGTTCCCAGGCTTGGGCAAAAAGCCGACCGCCGATGGAAACAGTCCCAGGAAAATATAGGGCAGCGACATCCCCAAGCCGACGGTCATCAACACGGCAGCGGTTTCGATCGGTTGCAAATAGATCGTGTAACCCAACACGACGCCCAGCAGCGGCCCGCTGCAGGGGGTGGCCAGGATGGTGGCAAATGCGCCGGTGAAAAATGCACCGGTCAGGCCTTCTTGTTCTTGCAGGTCCTGTGACGACTGGCCGGTGGCAACACCCGGGGTTGGCAGTTCCCAAACACCCAGATACGAAAGTGCCAGCGCAAAAATCATCACCGTCAATCCGAGTCGGACCGGGAAGTATGCCAGTTGTTGGCCCCAACCGAAGGATGCAAAGACCGCCAAACAGGTCAGTCCAGCGAACACGGCTAAGATGCCCGCGACGTAGGCAAAATTCAACGCAAAGACACGTTTACGGTCTTCGCCGGCCTGTTGCACAAAGCTCATGATCTTGAGCCCGACGACCGGCAACACACAGGGCATCAGATTCAAAATCAAACCGCCACCGAGTGCCATCAGCAGGATCAATGGCAGCGAGGCGCGGGATCCGCTTGCCGGATCGGGGGCGGCGGTCACCGGCGCGGCTTGTTCGTCGTCGCTGGTTGTCGCCGGCGGTCCAGCGGATTCGGCGGATGTCTTCTCCACCACTGCTGGGGAATCGTCGCCGCCGGCTGCACCGGCCAAATTCAGGTTGTCGACCCAATCGGTTTCGGCGGCCAAATCAATCGCGGCGGAAAACTTGGTGGTCTTGATCTCGATCGGCTGCAGCGTCAGGTCGGTCTTGTCGGCCACCGTGACGGTGGCCACAAACGAGATCGCTTTGGGTTGCAAACAACTCTTGTCGGTACAGGCTTGGTAGCACACCACGCCTTGCAATTTGTAATCGCCGGCGGCGGTGTCGCTGGGAACTTTGATCGGCACTGACCAAGCCACGGGGCCTTTGTGGTATTGCACCGGTGGCATTTCCGGGACACCGGGAATCGCCGGAAAGAGCGACTTGGAGATCACCGGTTGATCGGCGCGCGGTGTCCCGACCAACAAGCCGGATTTGTCTGTGATGACAAAATTGGTTGCCGATTCGGAGTCATCCACGACGCCGTGATAAACATGGAATTCGGCTTCGGGTTTGGCGTGGAAGATCAGCTGACCTTGCTCACCAGCGGCGATCGATGTCGACACCCCGGCGGTCCAAGTGACTTCATAGGGGCCGTCGCGAAAGGTCGCCGGTTTTGCGCCAGGACCGCTCAGCAATTGTTCGGCTGATGGTGTGGCGTCGGTTTTGGCCGGCGCGACTGGTGCCGTGGATTTGGCCGCCGCCAATTTGCCATCGAACTTGGCCGTCAGTGTTTCTTTGGAGGGCATGCAGGACCCACCGTTTTGACACACCAACGCTTCGGCTTTGATCTTGATCGCGTCTTTGAAACCCTCGGGCAGTTTCAGCGGTGCCGACCAGATCACGGTGCCGTCGTGTTCTTCGATCGTCACACCCGGGTAGACATCGGAAACGCTTTTCTCGGGGGCTTCGTCCGGGGTGAAGGCACTGGTGATGGAAACCGAATCCGGGCTCACCAACGTGAACTCCGTCGCCAACGGACCACCGGCCGGCTGAGTCGTGGAATAGATGTGCCAGTTCGGGCCGACAACGGCTGTGATTTGCACCCGGCCTTGAGTGCCATCGGTTTGGTATTTGGCCGACCAAGTCACTGGTTCCTGATTGGCGGTGTTCAGATTGCCAAAATCAATGCCTTGAAAAACATCATTGACCTGACCAAATTTGGGGGAATCGAATCCCGACTGCGCCACCGCAGGCGCGCCGAAAGTCGCGCACAGCCCCAGCGCGCCGAGTGCCAGCGCCAGGATCGCCAGCACACTGCGAGCATGACCGACCCGTCGCCCAGTCTCGCGACCCGCTGGTGCACGCTCGACTAGCAGTCCATCGCTGGAGTTCGGTCCAGCGGCCCGGTGTTGCTTTGGTGGATTCATAGTGATTGATATCGTCACGGTAATGTCGCCAGCACGAGTTTAGTTGTCGGCGCACAAAAGCGTCAACGTTCTGTAGATCGCTGGGCTGCATCGATTAATCGACGCAGCCGTAGGGCGACACTTTGGAAATCAGGGAATTGCCTCGACTCGATGACCAGCCAAACGACCCAGTTTGCCAGGCTGATCCACAACGACGATGTCGCGAGGGTCTCTACTAGTGTACGAAAGTCGGGTCCGAAAACGTTCGTGTCCGCGGGTGGAAAATCGGTCACGATCGCGCTCGCCGGCTTCTGTTCCAATGGTTGGATGCCGAAATAACCCGCCAAGACACAGTCGATCGTCCGGGCCGAATCTTGGGAAAAGACTGAAAAGCTGGTCGCCCAGCGTGACAGATCGGCCGCCGGCGTATCCACACGCAGGGCGTCAAAATCAATGATTCCGCTAATTCGCCCCCCTACAACGAGGGCGTGTTCGCGGTGAATATCCCGCAGAACATAGTGCAAGCCGCGGGGCCGGCTGGCCTGCGGGAGCAACGTTTCTAGGATCCGCTGAGCGCTGGTGTGCCAATTCCGCCGCAGCAGCTCGCGCGCGGTTGACACTTCGCCGGCAACCAACGGGTTCAGACGGCCTTCTAAATTGATGTCAAAGAGGGTCGGCAGCAGATCACTCAATTGACGCGTCCGGCGGATTCGCTGGTCGATTGCCGCCGCCGGTCGCTGCGATTGTCCGATCGGTTGCAGGTGACGATGCACCGTCGCGATCGCTGCGGCGCCGTCGGCGATCTGTTCAAAGGTGGCGTCATAGGGAAATGGCTGGCCCGGCAGCCAGCTTGCGAGTTCCCAAATCCTGCCTTGCCGATCGACCAGATAGGTGGGGCCATCGGGCGGCAGCGAGGCGTATTGCGGCAGCAGCGTGCAGCTGCGCGCCGCGGTGGAGATCACTTGGTGAATTTCACGAACGCGTTCGACCGCGGTTTCGATTGGCCAACCACGCAGGGCGAACGCTTGGTCGCCTTGGCATCGAAACAGCACCGCCCCACTGTTACCAGGAGGCATCGGCTGGACCGAGCGAATCTGATGCAGATCCAACAGTCGGCGTTTGACGTCGATCGGGATCATGGTCACCGAGACGATGATGCCATTGCGGTGACCAATTGGTTCAACGGGCGCTGCAGATCGGGATTGTTGGTTTGCAACGTCAGTCGACGATGCGGAACCACGTCATCCGTTTCGCTTTCCTCGACGTCGATTGTCATCCACAGCGTTTCATCCGGTAGAACCGACCGCATGCGATCGGCCCATTCGATCAACACCCAAGTGTTCTTTGCTTCGAACAATTCCTCGACGCCCAATTCCAAAAATTCGTCTTCGTCCGACACGCGATAGGCATCCAGGTGATGCAGTCGAATCGGACCGGCGGCCAACTGCGCATCGTAGCTGCATAGCAACGTGAACGTCGGGCTGGTGACGTCTTCGGCATCGATGCCCATCGCCGCCGCCAAAGCCTGGGTGAACGTTGTCTTGCCAGCGCCCAACGTTCCCACCAACCCGATCACCAGTTCACTGGGGAAGTACTCGGCCAGGCAGTGACCGAGTTGTTGCAAACGAGGTAAATCGATGTGGTTCAGAGTGGCGTGGGGCATAAATCAAACCGTGCAAAACCTGACGCATGAGTATTGAAGTTGCTTTTTTTGACAACCCGACGCGTAAGCGAGGGATTTAGCCGGTTGACGGGATCCCTCGCTGACGCGTCGGGTTACCAAAAACCAATGCCTGACGCGAAAGCGCTGGCTTCAAAACTCACGCATCGGGTTGGGGTTTCCAGTTTGGCATTTTGATGCATTGACGGAACATCGAATCAAACTAGGGGATCAACCAGAATGCACCGGTCATCGCAGCGGCTTGCGTCAACGCTCCGCGAGCACTGATCGGCACCGGGGGGATGATCCAAGGGGCACAGTTACCAGGGCGATAATAGCCCAAAGCGTACTGGCATTCGGTCGGTGGGTGGATGCCCATTTTGTAAGGCAGCACCGCAATGTTTGCAAAGAAGTGAGCCGAGGAAACCACCGGTTGCAGCAGCGGTCCGGCGGTGTGGCCGTAGCGTTCCAAGTTGACTTCTTCGAAGTACCGTGTTTTGCTGCAGGCGTTGGAAGCTTTCCAGGTCATCGTCAATGGATCCCAGGCACGCGGTGTGTGGGCAACCTGCTCGATCAAGCAATACTTGGGCAATCCCCAATTTTCCGACAGGTATCCCCAATCACCTTCGCTGAGTTCATTCATCGGCACCTGTGCTCGTGCGCCGGATTCGGTCTGCACGATCACTTGGTCGTATGCCAAATCAACCAACCGGCCTTTGGCGACCACGCGGCCGTCGATATCACTCCAATCCCGCGAGGGTTGTTGTGACTCGAACTGTTTGCGTTTTTCCCGGTAGGCTTTGGGATCGATCAAGTCCGGTCGGAATGGCGGACTGGGGTCCAGCGAAATGCGATCGATCGTTTCATGTGCGATGCGGCTGCGAAATTCTTCGCAGGTCAATTCCTTGGGCTTCGGCGGTTTGCGGTCGCTGCCGCCACGTTCTTCATCAAACGGGTTTTGGTACAGGTACTGATCCATGCCGGCTTTGTCCGACGGTGAATCGGTGGTGCGATCGTCGCCGGCGGAAGGCTTTGGAGCGTCCGGCTTGGGTGCCGCAGAGCGCCCGGCAGCGTCGGGCCGGGCGGCGTCGGACTGGTCCGGTGTGATCTGTTGGTTGGGATCAGCCAACAGATCGCGCATCGATGTGTCGTCCTCGGTCGGCGGAGCTGTAGGTTGTGGCAACGTGGGTTGCGGCAGAGTTGGTTGCGGCAGTGGCGTCTGATCAGCCGCAGGCGCTGGGTCGGTCGTGGCGGGGGGCGCCGGGATTTGAAGGGCGCTGCCGCGAAGGTCGTTGGCTGGCAGATCACCGGCCGGTGACGCGGTGTTGTCCGGCGACTCGGTCGGTGCCGGCAATTGCATGCCGCTTTGGGTCCGATTGGCTGCCGCGCGAGTTTGTGTCAGATGCTGTGCCGGTCGCGGCAACGATCGCTGCTGCTGTTGCTGGGCCGGTGGGGCGAGCGTCCGCGTAATCGGCTGCGGAGCTTCGGCAAAGGGATTGCGAAAGAAATCACTCGGTTCTGCCAACGATCGATGGATCGTCGCGGCCGACTGTGACGGAGTCGTCTGTGATGGAGCGGGTTGGGCTGTCGCGATCGGCGCCGGTTGGCGTGAATAGTTGCCAATCGGTTGGCCGTTGTTGGCGGTTGCAGCGATGGATTCGTTGTGCGCCATTTGACGGATCTGGCGTGCCACGGCGGCTTGCTCGAACGCGTTTCGGCTGACCCGTTCGTTTTGGTTGACCGCTGCTGCGACGGGCTGTCGCTGGCCGTTGTCTTGATAGCCGACTTGGGCGACGGCATCGGTCTGTCGCGGCGGTGTGGCGAACACGTCGCTGCGAGGAACGTGCACCGGGTCGGGAGTCAGTTTGGGGCTCCGACGCCAACGTAGGTTCCAGCCCGGGGTGGTGGTCGCTGGGGCCGAGGATGCCCCGGGCGGCTGGGCCAACGCCGTGGTGGCAAAGCTGGCCAATGAGCCACAGCTGGTGATCGCCAGTGCGATGACCAGGGCGCGTTGTCGATGGCCGGTACTAGCTCGTCGGGTCCGTTGATTGGACGTCGGGGCTGTAGTTGGGCGCTTCTTGCGTGATCGCAATGTCATGCGGATGGTTCTCCCTAACCGTCGCTGCGGAAACGCGAATGAATTTTCCATCGCGTTTCAATTCGTCGATCGTCCGTGTACCTAAATATCCCATTCCCGCTCGCAATCCGCCGACCAGTTGGTAAACGTATTCGCTAAGCGGACCTTTGTAGGGCACGCGGCCTTCAACGCCTTCGGGAACCAGTTTTCCTGCCTGGATGCCTTTCTGGCGATAACGATCGCTACTGCCCTTGACCATCGCCCCCATCGATCCCATGCCGCGGTACGTTTTGAACGTTCGACCTTGGTATAGGATGACTTTCCCAGGGCTTTCACTCAGACCGGCAAACAGGCTGCCGATCATCACGGTGTTGGCCCCGGCGACGATCGCCTTGGTTATGTCACCGCTGAAGCGAACGCCGCCGTCAGCGATGACAGGTATGTTGTTCTTCTTGGCGACCGAGGTCGCACTCAAAATTGCAGAAATCTGAGGCACACCGACGCCGCTGATCACACGCGTGGTGCAAATCGATCCCGGTCCAATTCCGACCTTGATCGCATCCGCTCCGGCGTCAATCAACGCTTGGGCACCTTCGGCGGTCGCGATGTTTCCCGCGACCACGTCGATATCCCAACCCTTCTGTGCTTTGATCTCTCGAACCGTTTCGACCACGTTTTGACTGTGGCCGTGAGCCGAATCGACAACCAGCAAGTCTACGCCCTGCGCGATCAGCCGTTCGGCACGAGCCAAATCACCCACTCCGATTGCCGCTCCGACTCGCAGTCTGCCCTGTGAATCTTTGCAGGCTCGCGGAAACCGCTTCATCATGTCGATGTCGCGGATCGTAATTAAACCCGTTAGTTTCCTATCTTCGTCAATCAGCAAGAGTTTCTCGACTCTTTTTGCCGTTAAAATCCGTTCAGCTTCCTCAAGCGTTACATTCCCCGTCCCCGTGACTAAATTCTCATGGGTCATGACTTCGGAAACGGGGAGATCTGGGTCTTCTAGGAACCTTAGGTCGCGGCGCGTCAGGATGCCAGCAAGGGTTCGATCGGCGTGAACGATCGGGATTCCAGAGACGTTGGCTTGGTCCATCAGTTCGGCCGCGCGGCTGACCTTTTCCCCCGGCGGTAGCGTGACCGGGTCGAAGATGATGCCGTTGGCCGACCGTTTGACCTTCAACACTTCCTTGGTCTGGGCCTCGGTCGACAGGTTCTTGTGGATGATCCCCAAACCACCCTCTTTGGCCAGTCCGATCGCCATCTCGGCTTCGGTCACCGTGTCCATCGGCGAGGAGAGCAAAGGGATTTGCAGCCGAATTCGCTGGGTCAGCTGGCTGCTGACGTCGACTTCGCTGGGAACCACCTCGCTGTACCGAGGTTCCAGCAGGACATCGTCAAAAGTGACCCCTGTGTAGCTGATTTTGTCTTCGAACATGCCGAACCTGATGCCAAGCGGATTGGGAAAAGCTTGGCAGTATGACGAACACGCACGCGGGGCGGAAGTGCCAACCTTGCAGTCGTTCACGGCAGGCCGCACGATTTCCCCTCGCAACGCCCTGGTGTCGCATATCCGTCCGGCACGTCGCAGGCCTCTGCGCGAGGCCTCGATTTCCATCTCTACGCCAACGGCGTTCGACAGGAACCCCGGGGCGGCTACAGGGGGAATTCTTCTTCGGCGGCGGCTTCGGCGTACAGTGGCATGTGGCGGTAATAGACCTCTAGGATCATCGTCGCAAAGGACGTCAGACACAGCCGTCCGGCTTCGGACATATGCGGTGCGTTGTTGAAATACCAGCTGCCTTTGGCGCCTCGCGATTGGTCTTGGGTTTCCACCAGCCAATCGCGCAATTCGGTGTTGAATTTGTCCCACTCTTCGCCGCCGGCGTGCCGCAGCACCTGGGCGGCGTAATAGTTGTAATACAGGTCCGGTTTTTTGACCCCGGTTTTGGCCAGGTGTTGAATGCCCTTTTGGATTCCCGGATGCGATTTGTCCCAGCCGGTGTACATGCGGCACAGCAGCCCAACGGCGGTGGTCGCCGGACGTACTTTGGTCGACGGCGTTTGGTAACCATAGATCGATCCGCTATCGCTGGAGACACGGTCCAAAAACAGGGTGGATCCTTGGATCACGTTGGGCGGAATGATCATGTGACCCATGTGGCCGCTTTTAAGCGCCATCACTTGCCACCCAACGACCGAGGTGTCGCCGCCGGATGAATCGCGGACCGTGTACCGCCAACCACCATCGCGGCACTGCGCCAACGCGATGAAGTTCAATGCTCCCTGAGCCGGGCCGGCCAAATCCGGATCCCCGGTCATCGCATAGGCCTCGCACAGCGTGATCGCGGCCAAGCCGTGGTCGTACATGTTTCCACCGCCGCGATAATCGATAAACGGCATGCCTTGTTCTTTGCCGGCTTTCCCATTTTGGCTTAGAAACCGCAGGCCGCCCATCACGACGTCACGGAATTCGCCCTTGAGGTGGGTTTGTCCGGCGCCCATAAAGGGCAGCAGCGCTAGTGAGGTCGCGGCGTTGAGCTGTTTGGCACGGCCGGGTTTGGTACAGCCGTTGCCACAGGCACCGCGGCAAACCAGTTCGTGTTGAAACGTCCAGGCGCCGGCGGTCGGCCCGCTTTTGATTTGGTGCCTGGAGAACCATTTCAGCGATTCGGTCACCGCGGCTTCGCTGCTATCGGTGCCGCCATACTTGCGCAGCAATTTTTCTTTCATTTCCGAGCTGCGGCTGCCCATCGGCTGCATGCTCATCGCCGACATCGACTGCAACGTGGCAGCGGCCGGCGCCATGTTGGCGGCAAAATCACTCATGTCCAACGGGACCGCAGCGACATCCACCATCGGGACCTCCATCGCCACCGGTTCCACCATCTCCACCGGATCGGTGACTTCGACTTCTTCACTGACCTCTTCGGATTCCTGCATTTCGCCAGGATCGAATTCTTCGATCGACAGTTCTTCGATCTCGGGCCCCTCTTCGCCGCCGCTCGAGGCGGTTAAGACGTTGACGATTTTGATCGGGTCGGCGATCGACACCAGCCCCAAGATCAACAGGATTAATACGTGCACCAGGGTGCTGACAAGCCATGCCGGCATCGCTTGGAAAAACAGAAAGCGATGTCCAGCGACCAGCGATTCCTCGTCGCTATCGGTTTGCTCGGCAACCTCGGCCAACGATTCGACCGCCGCCGAATCCTCCGCCACATTGCCGTCGTCGAGTACCTCATCGGGTTCCGCTGTGGTGCTCACAAAATCTTTTCCTGCAGTCGAGAGAGAAGAAACAAAAGACGCGACGTAGAAAAGAAACACCGCACCGATCAATTGTACGCCGGTGGAGAGGCCCAACGCGGATGAATTCTACATTCCAAGAACGCCGCCGCCGCCGACTTGTACACAATCTTCGTTCTTTGCTGGCTGCCAGCAGGCTGGAACACATGTACAAGCGTCAGCAGTTGGCAGGTTCACGCCACGGCCTTCCACTCGACGCCACTTCTGGGCAATTGAATCCGTTCAATCGTCATCACGCATTTCCGAGCGCAGCGGCTCGTAATTGGCGATTCGTTTTAAGAATGTGGGCATCGCCACGCGAAATCGTTCGTTCAACTGAACCTGACGCGAACCGTTCTCTGGGCCCACCCAGCCGGAATCCAATGCGATCGCGATCCGGGTTTCGGGGAATCGTTGCATTGTCGGATCGGTCAGTCGCAGCACCATGATTTGTGATGGGTCGGCGGTCGCCGCGATTGGCTGGTCCCGCTGTGTGTCCCAGTGATAGCTGCGATCGTCCAACAGAACGTGCCTCAGGTGTCCCAGCCCCGGCATCCCGCTCAACCGCACCGGGGGCTGCGGCTGGCCTGCGGCAGAGGCATTTTCGGTTGATTCAGCCGGGGGGGTGTTGGGGATTAATTCCATTTCCTCCGCCAATTGTAGCGCTAGGATTGTGTCAGCCCCCCAGAACTGCGTGCTTTTTTCTAGCTGTGTCCGTCGCGCCCAGATGCTCAGTGCCGCCCCGGCAATTCCAAACAACAGCACGAAACAACCGATCAAGATTCCCCGCCGCGAAATCCGGACCCGGGGGTCGTTGTACTTGTCGGCGTGGTCGCTGGGTGCAGAGGTCATCGGTTAAACTGCCGGCAAGAGAGAGCATTTGAGAAAAAGACGAACACGACCAGCCCACCCACCACTATCACGACAGAATGAATTCCAAACTTGCCGCAGGCCAGGGTGAATGCCTTGTGTCGGTCGACCTAGGAGATCGTAGTTATCCAATCCACATCGGTACCGAGGCAACCGGGCGTTTTGCCGCTGCGCTCAAAGAATCTCTGGTCGACATTTCCCACGCGCTGGTGATTTATGACGCCGCGGTCCAGTCTTGGGCCACTCATTTGGTCGATCAAATTGATCAAGATTCGATCCGCATCAATCAGTCGGCGGTGCCCTCGGGGGAACCGAGCAAGTCGATCGAGCAGTATGCGGCGCTATTGAATTGGATGCTGGAATCGGGCGCTGATCGCCGTAGCGTGATCATTGCCGTCGGCGGCGGCGTGATCGGTGACCTAGCGGGGTTTGCCGCCGCATCGTTCGCCCGCGGCATCCGTTTCGTCCAGGTCCCCACGACGTTGTTGGCGATGGTCGACAGCAGCGTCGGTGGCAAAACGGGAATCAATCTGGCCGCCGCAAAAAACATGGTCGGCGCGTTTTGGCAACCCGATCTGGTTTGGGCCGACACGCAATCCATGGAAACCTTGCCCGAGCGCAGCTACCTGAGCGGATTGGCCGAAGTCGTGAAGTATGGCGTGATCGATGACCCGCCGTTTTTCGATTGGCTGGCCGCCAATGCGAGCGCCCTGGTCGCTCGGGATCCAGCCGCCATGCGTTATGCGATTGAGCAAAGCTGTTTGTCGAAAGCCCGGGTGGTCAACGAGGACGAACGGGAAACCAGTGGCCGCCGCGCGATTTTGAACTACGGTCACACGTTCGCGCATGCCATCGAAGCGACCGCCGGCTACGGCACGTTGCTACATGGCGAAGCCGTTTCGATCGGGATGCAGATGGCCGCCTCGCTGGCAATCGGGCTCGGCCGCTGCGATCAAGATCTGTTGGATCGTCAAACGGATTTGTTAACGGCTTGTCAATTGCCGATCACGTTTCCCCAAGCCGATATCGATGCGATGTTGCCGGTGATGATGCGCGACAAGAAAGTGGCTCATGGCAAGCTGCGGTTTATCTTGCCCAACAAAATCGGCAGTGTGCAATTGGTCGGCGACATCGCATCAGCCGATGTGTGTCGTGCGATCGAAGCCCATCGCTAAACGCGCAGAATCTGGTCAGCGGTACGACGGCAAACGTCCAGGTACCCGCTGCCGAATAGATTCAAATGGTTCAGTTGGTGATACAGCATGTAAACCGTTGCACGCCGTTGCCATCCATCGGCCAGCGGCCACTGACTTTGATAGCCGCGTTCGAATTCCGCTGGGCAGTTGCCCATCCATCGAATCATTCCCCACTCGGCTTCCCGGCATCCCCGGTACACCGCTGGATCAATCAACACCGGTTGGTCCTGGTCGTCAAACAAATAGTTGCCGCTCCACAGGTCGCCGTGGATCATCGAGGTCTGGTCGTCGCGTCCCTGTAACAAGTTGTCGAGTTGTGTCACAATTTGTTCGCAGCGGGATCGCAGGGCGGCATCGGCCAGTCCCTGGTCGACGGCCCAGCGCAGTTGGAATCCGATCCGCCGGGTCGCCACAAATTCAATCCAATTCTTGGTGGCGCCGTTGGGCTGCCTCGCCGATCCCAAGAAATTGTCTTCGTCCCAGCCGATCTGCTGGCCGGCAGAAACTTGGTGCAATTGTGCAAGCTGTTGACCGAACCGTTGAAATCGATCGTCGGCCGAGTTTCCTTGGGCGTTCGGAATCCACTGCATCACCAAATAGGCTCGTCCGTCAACGACGCCGTCGGCGTACACCTGTGGGACTCGAATCGTGTCCTGCATCGCCAACGCCGACAACCCGCCTGATTCGGCTCGGAAATTGGCAGCCATTTCGGCGACGTGCTGTTTGACAACGACTTGGATCTGTCGATTGCCGCGTGATTGCTGTGAAAAAGATTTGGCAAGATTCCCGTCGCCGCTGCGAATATCGGCACCGTGAATCTCGGCGCAACGAATGCTGACCAACGACACGTCGCTGATGCATCCGCCCCCGAGTGGTCGGCAATCGACGACTTCGATCGAAGCATTCAACAGTTGGGATAGGGCAATGGCGAGCATGAAAATGCAAACGAGTGCTTCGACACACTCTCAATCGGAGGTCGTGTGGTTGCTGAGTGTTACAGATCAGAGTGCTGGGGCCAGGCAAAAAGTTAGGCCCAACCACACACTCGCGTGAAACCAAATCGTGTCTGCCGAGGTATTGTATACGTTGGCTTCAATATTCACGCGCCGTTCGTCCAGCGACAGCAACTCAGTAGCAGGATTGTGGAAAGGGTAATCATGAAGAATCGAGTTGGTTTTAATGCGATGGCGGTGGCGTTGTGGGTGCAGATTGCCAGCATTGGTTTGGTCACGGGGACAGCAATCACAGGGACAGCGGTCGCGGCGGATCCCGTGCAGGCAGAACCGATGGTGGGCAGCCCGTTTGCCAAGCAGTTGCAGCGGATTGATTTGGACGACTTTCGCGGCCGACGTTGGAAACTGGACGACTTTGCACAAAATTCGTATTTGGTGGTGGCCTTTCTAGGCACCGAATGTCCGTTGGCAAAACTGTACGCAGCGCGATTGCAGGCGATGCAAGACGAGTTCAACCAACCGGCGTCCGGCGTGCCGGCCGACGGTTCCGCTGCTGCGGCTGGCGTTCAAGTCATCGGCGTGATGAGCAATCGTCACGACTCGTTGTTGGACATCCAATCCTTTGCCCA
This sequence comes from Stieleria tagensis, assembly GCF_024129865.1. Lineage (GTDB taxonomy): Bacteria > Planctomycetota > Planctomycetia > Pirellulales > Pirellulaceae > Stieleria > Stieleria tagensis. Next base: position 151,977 of record NZ_JAMYFE010000038.1, read on the forward strand.
TCGCCAGCAGCTTTCCTTCCCGATTCTCAAAGACGCCGGGGGTCGATTGGCCGATGACTTGGCGGCCGAGCGGACGCCAGAGGTGTTCGTGTTCGATTCGGAACGACGATTGCAATATCGCGGGCGGATCGACGACCAATATGGCATTGGTTACGTGCGCGACGAACCGCGTCGACGTGACTTGCGCACCGCGCTGGATGAATTGCAATCTGGCAAACCGGTTTCGGTTCCCAAAACCGAGGCGGTCGGTTGCATCATCGGTCGCAAAAAAGCGGTCTCTACAGAGGCCCATGTGACTTACGGCGGTCAGGTCGCTGACATCCTGAATCGTCATTGTGTTCAGTGTCATCGCCAAGGCGAAATCGCTCCGTTTGAGTTGACACAGTTTGATGAAGTCGCCGGCTGGGCCGACATGATCGCCGAAGTCGTCCGCGAGCAGCGGATGCCGCCTTGGCATGCCGACCCCAGCCACGGTGATTTTGCCAACGCCCGGCGGATGACCGAGCAAGAGAAACAGACCTTGTACGATTGGGCCGACGCCGGCGCACCGGCCGGCGACCTGAGCGAGTTACCGGAGCTGCCCGAGCATGTCGCCGGTTGGCAATTGCCGCGGGAGCCGGATTTGGTGTTCGACGTTAGCCCTCAACCGATTGATGTGCCCGCCACCGGTGCGGTCAGGTACCAGTACTATTCCGTTGACACCAAACTGGACAAAGACGTTTGGATTCAAGCGGCGCAGCTCAAACCGGGCAATCGCAGCGTCGTGCATCACATCCTGGCCTTTGCCGTTCCCAAAGGCCAGCGTAACGGGATCAACGGTGCCCGCGGATTCTTAGTCGGCTATGTCCCGGGGGCGCGGGTGCAACCCTGGCCGACTGGACATGCGCAGCGCGTGCCCGCCGGCAGCGAGTTGATCTTTCAAGTCCACTACACGCCGATCGGTACGGCAACAACCGACCACAGCCAGTTGGGGATTTGTTTGGTCGATGAATCCACCGTGACGCACGAGATCGTGACCACCAGTGCCGTGCAGACCCGGTTTTCGATTCCGCCGGGCGAAGCAAACCACCGCGTTGCGGCGAGCAGTCCCGATTTCCCCGCCGACGCAAAACTGTTGAGCATGAGTCCGCACATGCATGTCCGCGGCAAAGCATTTGAGTATCAATTGGCGTCGACGAACAAGGTGTTGTTGTCGATTCCCCAATACGATTTCAATTGGCAGACAACCTATGTCTTGGACGAACCGTTGCCGGTCGAATCGGGCGATCGGATAGTTTGCCACGCAGTGTTTGATAACAGTGCCGATAACTTGAACAATCCGGATCCCGATGCCACGGTAAAATGGGGCGATCAAACTTGGGATGAAATGATGATCGGCTACTACCATCTGTCAGTGCCACGCAGCGACGCAGATCAGGCAAGCGGCGAAACGGCGGCCGCGCGTCGGCAACGGCTGATGCAGCAAGCGGTACGTCTCGCGACCTTTGATCGAATCGACAAAGACGGTGATGGCAAGATCACCCGAGAGCAAACGCCACGGCGATTCCACAGTGTTTTTGATGAACTGGACGCCAACGACGATGGCACGCTCACCCGCACCGAAGCGGAATCACAATAGTTCGAGTGCCCATGCCATGCGATCAATGAATCGGTTGGAATCGTCGGTTGATCGCCCGAGTGACGGAATTGAGTTTCCTCCGTTACGCCCTCTGGAAACGCTATGACAATGTCGATTCACGATGCGTGTCGCAAAGGCGATTTAGAGTCGGTGCGCAGTCTGGTTGCTTCCAATCCGGCGCTGGTCGATGCTGACGACAAACACAAATGGCGACCGATCTTTCACGCTGCGATTGAACGCCATCTCGACATTGTGCTTTTCCTCATTGAATCGGGTGCTGACCTTTCTGCCCACGACGGCTTTGTGCTTCACTATGCCGGCGAGGTAGCCGATAACAAGGAAATCGTCCGGTTGCTCGTTACATATGGAGCGCTCGACGCACATGTTCGGCCGGTTGACGATCTCTCGCGTCAATTTCTTGCTTCGCTGTTCCTTGGCGATGGCACCCGTTTGCGTTCCCTGCTCAATCGCTACCCGCAGTTGGCAACCGTCTCAGATGGACACGGCGACTGCCCCATCCACCATGCCGCGCGCAACGGCGATACCGAAATCGTCCGCTTGTTGATTGACCGTCATGCCGATGTCAACGCCGTGAATGAACGCGGTCACACGGTTCTTTACTGTGCCGGGGGGCACGGGCATCTGGAAACGGTGCGATTGCTGCTGGAAAGCAACGCTGATCCGACCGTCAAATTCACAACAGACGGGAAAACCCTGCTCGAATGGCTCGAGCAATATCCCAACGACCAGCGTTTCGGAAAGATCGCACAGTTGCTGAGCGAATACATCAAGAAGCTGTAACCAATAACAATTTCACATCGCCTGGCAGGATGGCGTTGCGCGGTGATCAATTGCCCTCTTTCGATCACTATTGGTTCTCCGCGTCTTCTTGAGATCGATTACGATTGCCTTGGGTCGACGGTATGAGTCGGCCCGGAAGAAATTCAAACCAGTCGATGACTGAATTCGCGGGTACGCTTGTTCTGCGAGTTCTTAACGATTGGCCGCAGCTCGCATCTCGATAGGGTTCCCCCGACTGAGGAAATCAAAATGAAACTGCATTCGATATTGCTCGCTCTTTTATTCACCTCCACCGGCATCGCAACTGCCGCGGAAAATGTGATGGCGGAGAAGGTTGGCACTCCGAAGCCAATGGTCAAAACACAGTACCTGGTCGAACTGTCAGAGTACGAGCTTGAACAAGCCGTTCCGGTTGCTATTAGCGAGTCTGAGATCATTGATGTGATCCGTCGCTCTAAGTCGAAACCGCTTGAAACAGTGCGAATGACAGCCGTCGAAGAAACGGACAGCATGGTCCAAAATGGCAGACGTGTCACGGTAACGACTGGCAAGGTGACACATGGCAACACGACTTCGCGCAGCACCGAGCAGCTGGAAGTTGGGACGATGCTGCGAGTCAAAATAGTGCCCCATGCAAAGGGGGCATTGGCTGATGTCAGCTACGCAACCTCTCGCCTTGACGGCAACGGGACCGACGTTTCTCCGCCAGACGTCCTGACAAAAACGATTGAGTCAACGCAAATTTATGTGCTTGGCAAGGAACGGCTTCTTTCGTCGATGAGCGCCGATAAGTTCACTTGCGTCCTCATTTCCGTGAGCGAGATTCCGTGATCGCCCAAGCCGGCGGATAGCCAACGACCGCGTCCGGAACCAGGGTTGGTCCCTCATCAATCGCTTTGTTTGGATCAACATTGATTCTCCGTGCCTTGGTGCCTCGGTGAGATTGATTGGTCCGGGGTCTCTCACAGAGGCACGAAGGCACAGAGACGAGAAAGCAATCGGTCGACGCTCACGGTACGCCTGCAGGTCGCGTGCCGAGAAACTCTGACATCACCGGATCAGTTGGCGAGATTTATTTCGGCATGAGGATCAAGCAGTGTCCGGCGTGGTACGCGGAGCTTTAGTTGCAGGAGTTCTGACAGGATTGGGATGAGGCAACGGGGGCGGGGTAGACCGATTGGCACCTGGGAACGCAGGTAGAAGTCGCAAAAAAATCATCGATCGCCGCTTCATCGCCACCGCTGCAGTTGGCTCTCGCGGGAATGACATCACAGCGATCCTTTGCGATAGAATCATTCTGACGGGGATCGCTCCCCCGCCAACTCGACCCACGTGATGGTCGACAATGTTCAACGCCCGATCGATCGGTGCACCTCCGGCACCCGGATAGATCGCATTTCGTTATTCGACTGAGAAGCCTAAGTGATTGACTTGAATCCATACGCTTCGATTACCACAACGCCTTCGCCGACAACTGCACGCCTTTCGACGCACCCAGACTGGCAGTGGATGCTTGCTTTGGTTTACGCCTTTTCCGCGTTTTGCTTGTGGGCCATTTTCAACTCAACCGCTAGCGAAAACGGATACAGATTGTTCTGCCATGGATATTGCTCGATACCACTTTTCGGTCACAACGATACTGTTTTTCGACACATGTTGCCGCTTATTCTTGCAGTGCTACCGGCTGGTCTAACCGGAATAACGTTTCGATATTTCTACCGAGGCTGCTCAGTCGAGCAAAAGGTGACGGGTCGAAATGCCTTTTTTCTGTTCGTAGGGTTTGTTCTTGCAGTGTGTAACGCTTCCCTCTTTGAGCCGATCGTGTGACCAAGAACTAGGCGAATAACCAATCAGAATTTGACATCGCGTGAATGAACAGCGGTGTTGGCATTGGTTCTCGTTCGAGCCTGAAGAGGGGCTGGCTATTTGAGCGGACGAGCTGATGCTCAAATTCTCTGTTCAAGAAGGGTCGGAGTCGGCGACGCCCCGTTGGGATTTGAGCCCGATGTTGCAGTGCGGAGGGCATGTGGGACAGGGTTTGTGGCGTTTCGAAGCGAGGTGACTGAGGGCTTGGAAGTCCGTTGCTCGCTGAACCAGCACCGTTTCCCTGACGGTTTGAACCTGAAAGTGACTTTTAGAAGTTGCGCATTTGCCAGCCCGGAGGGCGATACACGAAGTGCCGGCGGCGTGAGCCGCCGGAATACGGGGGATTTTGTTCCTAGCCCGGAAGGGCGGCACATGGTCTCATGCAACGTTGCAGTCATTTTGTCGCCCGCTGGGCTCTCACAGCGGCACGAAGGCACAGAGCAGAGTCAGTTCCAAGTCGCAATTGTCCAACGCGAATTGAAATGCTGTGTCTGTTGAAATCCAAAGCCTGGCGACTCGACTGATTTGTTTCTCTCGGTGGTTCCGATCGAGTACGATTGCATCTGGTCGACGGCGTGCGCCGGCCCGGAAAAATGCGGAACCACTCGATGAACAAAGTTGCGGGGGCGCTTGTTCCCTGAATTTGTGTTCCCTGAATTTGAGATGTTTGGCCGCAATTCCATTCTCGATACTGTTAATTGGCTGAAGATGGAAATGTGCGGCTTAACGACATGGCTTGATGCGATGCGTGAGACGGTAGGGTCCTACCGACGCGTGATTGATGCCACCATCGCGCAGTTAACTGATGCAGAACTGCACGCACGCCCTGCACAGGATTTCAACTCAGTCGCTATTATCCTGCGCCACCTTGGCGGAAATCTCCAAAGCCGATGGACAGTGATCATCGGTTCTCCGTGATCGTCGTCGCTCTGTCATCGAAGCGCGTGCTCAATGCATCAAATCCTTGTCTATGCCGATTCACTCAGTTGAGGAATTGTTCCCAACACGAGAGAGCGTTTTGCCTTTTCACAGCGCCCGCCGGGCGTGATGGAATTTGAACTGTTGCGTCAGGGGCAAAGCGTTCGCGTGATTGAAGATTGCCTCAACGGCCGCCGGACGGTGTGGGACGATCCATTCAAGCCTGGTCGGAACGGGCTTGACGGTCTGGAGCAAAGGATCGAAGTCAACTCACCGCTATCACTCGTGATTCTTTGTCTGGGAACAAACGACTTTCAGTCAATCCTTGGGGCATCGGTTGCTTCACGGGTGGCAGATATTTTGGATCGCGAAGAAAACTGAAGGCAGGACAAATCCATGAATTTAAAACCGTGTTTTGTTGACCGTATGATGGAGACGGTTGACTAGGTCGCCGGCGGACACAGCGCGAACGGTTGCGACCAGCGGGCGTGTTCGGATGATCGAGAATCTTTTCATCGAGCGTTTGGCATATCACTTGCATTTATTGGCTGTCGACAACCAATCGGCTGTCGGAATGACAGCTAGCAAGACGGCAGTAGCCTTTCACTTTTTTTGTGGAGCAAGAGACAGATGCGAATGGTATTTCCCTCTCAACCGACCGGGCGTTTGATGGACGAATTGGCGACCGACGTGGGATCGTTGGTGGAATCCTTTTTTGGTGACGCGGCCGAGCGTGGACGCGCTGGCAAGCGTGAGCGGATGGAGGTTTTGCTGGACATCGATGAATCCGAGCAAGCGTATGTGGTGACGTTGGATGTGCCCGGCGTGTCGCTGGAATCGATTGAGATCGACGTGCATGAAGACACGTTGACGATTGCCGGTGAGCGTGTCGCGGCGGGCAGCCGTCATGCCGCCAAGGAGGCGCCCAGGGAGTCGGCGTCTGCGGAGGCGGCATCCGGGGATGACGCTTCGCTGGAAACCGACGTCGAAGCTCAACAGAAGGCTCGCCAGGAGCTCAAGCCGCGGCGTCGCGAACGTTCCTGGGGGGCGTTTGAACGCAAGGTGCGGCTTCCGCTAGCGGTCGAAAACGACGCGGTCACCGCTGAATTGTCCGACGGCGTGTTGGTGGTGACGTTGCCCAAGGCGGATCCGGAGAAAGGCAAACGGCGAATCCCGGTTTCGCGGGCATAAGTCGTAATTCCTGGCGAGGGTTGGATCACAGCAGCGGTCTGGGCGTTTACAATCCGTCCAGGCCGCTGGTGCATTGCAGCGGTCGTCGAAACGGGGAATCATCACCAGCATTCGGGAAAACAGCGGATTGGGCGGCAAGCGAGAACTCGAAGAGCCTGAGTTGATCGATCGGGCACTCGCTGGCGACCGTTCCGCGTTCGCGGAGTTGGTGTATCAAAACCAAGACCGATTGTTTGCCTCGATGATGCAGGTGACCGGTTCGCCCGAAGAGGCCGAGGAGGTGGCTCAGGAGGCCTTCATTCGCGCCTTCATCAAACTGGACACGTTCCAACGCAACAGCCAATTTTTTACTTGGATCTATCGCATCGCGTTCAACAGTGCGTTGACGCGGCGGCGCAAGAAAACCGCTCGCGTGTCACTGGACCAGGTCCGCGAGGACAACGGATTGGAATTGGCCAGTGATGCCGATCGCGTCGACGAATCGATGCTGCGTGACGAACGGGTCAGTCTGGTGCGGCGGGCGATCGATACGCTGACCGAGGAGCACCGCAAGATTTTGGTGCTGCGAGAAATGGACGACTTTGCCTATGAGGAGATCGCGGAGATCCTGGGGATTTCCATCGGCACGGTCCGCAGTCGGCTCAGTCGTGCCCGTCGGCAATTGAAATTGGCAATCGAATCGCTCGACAGTGACTGAATGAAATCACCGGCTGGACTAATACGGGGCATCCATATCGCCGGGACCGCCGGGGTCCCATTCGATGCCGGCCAGTTCGGCCAATTCTTCGAATAACGCAATCACTTGTTCCGGATCGGGCTCGCCCATGGTTTGGACGAAGTAATCGCTGGTGATCCCCAGTAGTTCTTTGGTGACCGATGCCAGATCGGGATCGATATCCATCAGGGTGGACGCCATTTCAAAATCGCGATCGTCCAAGACTTCGTCGGCCAAGCCCTCTAGCAAATCATACCAGTGGGCCGAATCGTTCTCGCAGTCAGGATGGACCTCCAGTATCGATTCGATTTCTTCGTCAGATAGGCCATCTCGCAGACATTTTTCACGATAGGCGTCGGCGATCAAATCACGCCAACTGGTACCGCCGTCGTCGAATTCGGCGTCTTCCCACTCCGGGATCTCGTCATCGTCGTCATCCTTGAACGGCAATTCGAGCGAATTGGGATCGATGTTTTTGATTTCTTCGTCGATTTCCATCAACACTTCGACGTTGCGATAGACGGCATAAAATGCTGCTTTTTCAAGTGAGTTCCATTGCTCCGGATCGCCCTGGCCGGCCAGGGCGGCTTTGGAGACACGCACCAACAATTCCAACTGTTGTTGCCATTGCAGATCGTCAAACAGCTGCACGCCATAGGACCAAATCAGGTCGTTGTCTGCTTCGCAGTAGTACTCCTGAAGGACGTCCAGCATGGCGGCTAAAGACTCGCGATACAGTTCGGCATGTTTGCCGACCAGAGTGGCCGTCTCGTTTGGATCCCAAATCATTGTGATTACCACGTATGAACAATCAGCGCCGTGCAGCTTGCATCGCGCTTGTGCACCAAGTCAATCTGTTCAATCTGGCCGTCGGCCGCCGGTTCGTCTACATGTTCAACCGATCGGCACGCCGAAAACGGGCCGAAATCCGGTGGGAATTAGGCGTCGCCAGAGGCTGGCTGTCCCAGTACGTCGCGGAGTTCATCGATCACACGTTGTTCGGCCGGCGACGTTTTGCCGACTCCTAGCACGCCGCCGGATGCTTCGGCCACCGCGATGGCTTGCTCCAGTAACCCCTGGGCAAATTTATCGTCGGTTCCCGTCGGCATCGATTGATGCAATGACCCGGCGTATTCCTTCCACGCCGTCCACAGATCCGGTGACGGTCGGGTCTGCAGCCATTGCTGGAGCAATTGAAACGCCAGCGGGTTCGAATTGACACCCCGCCGCAGCGCCTCGCTGATCACGGTTTGTCGTTCCTGTTCAGTCACAGACCCACTGGCCCAGGCGACGAACACCAGCGGCGTCAGGGTGAGTGCGGCGATGTTGGTGACATTGATGCCGGCGTCCAGCAGGTGGTTGGCCACTTGGTCGTCACGCAATCCGGTGGCCTGTGCCAGTTCCTGCAGTTTTTCGCTGCGGGCATCTGCATCGCGGAGCTTTTGCAACAGTTCCTGGTCGACGCGTTGAAAGTAGGCGTCTTCGAGAGCTTGTCCGCGTCGATGAATGGCGTCGGTGGGGGACATGGCTGGGAATCTCCGAGTTTGCGGGAGGGCAACGGTTTGAAATAGGGGAACGGACGGATCAACGGTTGCGCCATGCGAGCGGTCGCCGATGGCGAATCCGATCCATCATAAAACATGTCAGCAAATGTGATACCGATTCGCGTCTCACCGCTGCACAGATTCGCAATCTGGTGAGCCGAGGGGAAGAAAAAACTGGACAGGCGTGCGGCAAAGCGTCACGGTATGCAATTCTTTCGCGGTCTTTCGACGCTGCCTTCCCCAATTGTTCTTCCTGACTGCGTCAGAGACACTAGATTTGCTGAATACCGATCTTGCCGCGATCATACCCGTTTCGATCGCACGGAACTCCTTGACTTAACGAATGCCACAGATGGACACGCTCGTCGCGAATGAATCGGAGCAACCCGATGACAGCCATGCCAAACCAAACGTTTCCAACGCTCAGTTGGAAACTTTCAGTTACGACGACTCGATCGTGCGTCTGTTTTCCATCGCCACGATCGCCTGGGCGTTAGTTGCGACTGTGGTTGGGGTGATTGTGGCGCTGTTGTTGGTGATGCCGACGTTGGGCACCGGTTTGCCCTGGCTGTCGTTCGGCCGGTTGCGGCCACTGCACACCAACGCTGCCATTTTTGCCTTTGCGGGCAACGCCATTTTTGCCGCGGTCTACTACAGCACCCAGCGGTTGTGTAAGGCGCGGATGTGGAGTGACACGCTGAGCCAGATCCATTTTTGGGGCTGGCAATTGATCATCGTGTTGGCGGCGATCACGTTGCCGCTGGGCTATTCCCAAGGCCGTGAGTACGCCGAATTGGAATGGCCGATCGACATCTTGATCGCGATCATCTGGTTGTTTGTCTTTGGCGGCAATTTCATGATGACACTGATCAAACGTCGCGAGCGTCACATGTATGTGGCGCTGTGGTTTTACATCGCGACGATCGTCACCGTTGCCGTGTTGCACGTCTTCAATAACTTGGTGATCCCGGCGGGATTGTTAAAGGGATACAGCGTCTATGCCGGTGTGCAGGACGCGTTCATGCAGTGGTGGTACGGGCACAATGCCGTCGCGTTTTTCTTGACAACACCGTTCTTGGGGCTGATGTATTACTTTCTGCCCAAAGCCGCCGAGCGACCGGTGTTCAGCTATCGCTTGAGCATCATTCACTTTTGGTCGCTGGTGTTCATCTACATCTGGGCCGGTCCCCACCACCTGCATTACACCGCGCTGCCTGAATGGGCCAGCACCTTGGGCATGTTGTTCAGTGTGATGTTGTGGATGCCCAGTTGGGGCGGCATGATCAACGGATTGTTGACGCTGCGTGGGGCATGGCACAAAGTTGCCGCCGACCCGGTGCTGAAGTTCTTTGTGGTTGGCGTCACGTTTTACGGCATGGCCACCTTCGAAGGCCCGATGTTGTCGATCAAATCGGTCAACGCGCTCAGCCACTACACCGACTGGACGATCGCCCACGTTCACGCCGGCGCGCTCGGCTGGAACGGCTTCATGGCATTCGGGATGCTGTATTGGTTGCTGCCGCGGATCTTCCAGGCCAAGGTTTGGAGTGAGAAACTGGTTAGCTTGCATTTCTGGATCGGCACGATCGGAATCTTGCTGTACATCATCCCGATTTACGCCGCCGGCCTGATGCAGGGATTGATGTGGCGGGCGATGGATGAAACCGGCAACCTGTCGTATCCGGACTTTATTGAAACCGTGCAATCGATCGTGCCGTTGTGGTGGTTGCGTGTCATCGGTGGTCTGTTCTATGTCGCTGGCATTGTGATGTTGGTGATCAACGCGCTGATGACTTGGATGGGACGCCCGGCGACCTACGACGTCCCGGTCTACACCGCACCACGATTGACTCCCGAATACCAAGACGATCCGGCATCAACCACCAGTCCGCTCGATGATGTGCCGGTGTTGGATTTAGCCAAGAAACTTGACACTTTTGGCAAGATGGGATGGCACCGGCGTTGGGAGCGATTGCCGGTCATGTTCACGGTGCTGACGACATTGGCCGTTGTGATCGCGACTTTGTTTGAATTGATCCCGACGTTCTTGATTCGCTCGAACGTACCGACGATCGCCACCGTGGAACCCTACACGCCATTGGAATTGGCCGGTCGCCATCTATACGTTTCCGAAGGCTGTTACAACTGTCATTCGCAAATGATTCGCCCGATCGTTTCTGAAACGAAACGTTACGGTGAATACAGCAAGCCTGGTGAATTCATCTATGACCGGCCGTTCCAATGGGGCAGCCGTCGGATCGGCCCGGATTTGGCTCGCGAGGGTGGTCGGCAAAGTAGTTATTGGCACTGGGAACACTTCAAAAATCCGGAAGACATGTCCCCCGGTTCAGTGATGCCCAGCTACGAGCACTTGCTAGAGAAAGACTTGAATTTTGACGAGATCGCGCCGCATGTTCGAGCCGCGGCCTACTTGGGCGCCCAATACAGCGACGAAGACTTAAACGACACGTCCGCGGTCGCCTATCGCCAGGCCGAACGGATTGCTGCGGAAATCGTCTCCCAAGGCGGTCCACCGCTGACCTTTGAAAAACAAGCGGTGGCATTGATCGCGTACCTGCAACGCGTCGGCATCGACCTGTTCCGCACTCCGGAACCGGCCGCGGAGCCAGCGGCAGCGGAGCCAGCAGTAGAGGCAGGTGCTTCAGATAGCCAGACTCCGGCCCCCGATCAGGATCAATCCGAATGATTGAGACACGTCACCGAAAGGATCATCAGAGCAATCAGCACCGTAGCTGGGCCCGCCAGGGTTCAGTCGGTCTGATTCGTGCCGATGTCAGCTACGGGGGAAGCGGTCTGAACCCTGGCGGGATCAGCTACGAAGAGCACCAGGCCGTAGCTGGACCGGCCACGGTTCAGATGTCCCCCGGAGCCCTGACCCGTCTGAACCCTGGCGGGATCAGCTACGGGGGAAGCGGTCTGAACCCTGGCGGGATCAGCTACTGGGGAAGCGCCGACAGTCCATGTTCCAACGATCCTAAGTCAACCATAACATCCTCATGATTCAAGACCTTGTCAGTTTCCTGGACTATTCGATGTGTGCCGAAGTCGCGTTGGCGATGTTCGTCGGCACTTTCTTTATGATTTTCTATGGTGCCTTTCGCCTTAGCAGCAGCGCCACTGAAAAATTTGCCTCCATTCCACTTAGCGATCGAGTAGAGGACCCGCGCAGTGAGTGAGACTCCCAAGACAGAACATGTGTATGACGGCATCGAAGAGTACGACAACCCGTTGCCGGGTTGGTGGAAATGGTTGTTCATCGTGTCGATCATTTTTTGCCCGTTCTATTGGATGTTCTATCACGGCGGTGCCAGTGGCCGGTCGGTCGAAGACATCTACAACGTGGCGCTTGCCGAGAACACACGATTGCAGTTCGCAGAAATCGGCGAGCTGAAACTGGATGAACCGACGATCTTGCGGTTCATGGCCAAGCCCAGCTGGCTGAAAGTCGGTGAGTCGGTGTTTCGCTCCAACTGTGTGTCCTGTCACGGGCGCGCGGGCGAAGGCAAGGTGGGACCCAATTTGACCGACGATGAATACAAGAATGTGACTCATCTGGCCGACATCGCATCGGTGATCAACAACGGTGCCGGAAATGGTGCGATGCCTAAATGGTCCAACCGTTTGGTCGTCAACGAAATTGTTTTGGTTGCGGCGTATGTCGCCACGCTTCGTGGTACCCATGCGGAAGGGGGGCGTCCGCCCGAAGGCCGAGCGATAGCGCCGTGGCCGGACCCGATCGCCGAACCGGAATTGCCACCCGAGGATCCACCGAAAAACCAACTGACCGAATCCCCGTGAGGGTGTGAAGATGTCAGCCCAAACCGGCCCAGGAAAAGCTTCCGACGACGATGTGGTGCAGGATGAATCCCAGCATCACGGGGTACCCGAGCACGTGCTTAGCACACTCGAGAGCGACGGTAGTCGGCGCTGGTTGTATCCCCGATTGTCGCTGGGGAACTGGTGGCATCGACGCCGCATCGTGGCCTATCTGCTGATGATCGTGTTTGTCGCCATTCCACATTTGCGAATCGCGGGCAAGCCATTGATCTTATTAGACGTGACGGCACGCGAATTCACGATTTTTGGACGCACGTTCCTGCCGACCGACACGCTGTTGTTGGCGTTGTTGATGCTGGTGGTGTTTGTCTCGATCGTGCTGGTCACCGCAGTCGCCGGTCGCGCCTGGTGCGGATGGGCTTGTCCGCAAACGGTCTACATGGAGTTTTTATTTCGCCCCATCGATCGCTTGTTCCAAGGCACCGTGGGCAAAGGCGGCACGCCCAAACAGGGCCGATCGCTGCCATTGCAGTTGGGCCGATTTGCTGTTTATGTGCTGCTGTGCGGATTCCTGGCCCACACGTTCTTGGCCTACTTCGTCGGTACCGAGCAGCTTAGTGAGTGGATTCGTAGTTCGCCGACGGAACACCCGGTCGCGTTTGTGGTGATGACCGCAACGCTGGGGCTGATGATTTTTGATTTCATGTATTTTCGCGAGCAAATGTGTACGCTCGCTTGCCCCTATGGGCGATTCCAATCGGTGATGTTGGACGAGCAGTCATTGATCGTGGCCTACGATCCGGTCCGTGGCGAACTGCGTAAAAAAGGGAAGCACACCGACGGTGACGGCGCCGGTGATTGTGTGGATTGTCACCAATGCGTGGTCGTCTGTCCGACCGGGATTGATATCCGCGACGGGTTGCAGATGGAGTGTATCAATTGCACCCAATGCATCGATGCCTGTGACGATGTGATGGATCGAGTCGGCACGCCTCGAGGGCTGATCCGCTACAGTTCCCAGGACTCGATCGCCGGCAAAGCCAAACGACTCTTTCGCGCCCGGACGATCGTTTATCCGCTGATGTTAATCCTGTTGATGGGCGGATTGGTATTCGCCATCACAACCAAATCTGGATTCGACGCACGGATCATTCGCAGCAATGGTGCACCGTTCACGGTGTACGCCAACGGCACCGCGTCCAACGAATTCCGACTGCGTTTGGTCAATCGCACGGCTCAGCAACAGATTTATTCCTTGCAGCCCGGTGCTGAGAGCGGGGTGGAGATCGAAGTGCTCGACGACGCCAAATTGACGCTCGAACCCGGCGATTCCAAATTGGTCCCACTGCACCTGAAATTCAAAGGTTCGCTGACCCGCGGAAGTGGCCGTAAAGTCGTGACTGCGACGATTCGTGACCACAGCGATAACGTTCGTGAAATACAATTCACTTTGCTAGGCCCCAGGTAAACGGCGTGAATACGACCCCGCGCGTGACAGATGCTGCCGAACGAAAAGCCAAGCGATTTTGGATCGCGTTGGTGTTGTTTTTGTTCACGATTCAGTGCACCATCATGGGGATGGTGATGCACTTTGCGATTGGCGATCCGGCCGGCGCGGTGGTGCCGGATTATCACAATGCATCATTGCACTGGGACGAAACGCGGCGGACCCGCGAAGCAGCCGAGCGACTCGGCTGGGACATTCAATTCAACGCCTCGGATGTCGTCGATCGCCGTGGAATGCGGGCGATCGAATTGACAATCCAGGACACCGGCGGCCAGCCCGTCGATGGGTTGTCAATTCATGGGCAACTGTACCATCACGCCCACGCCGATCAGATTCAGCCCGTCACGTTCCAAGCGGCCGGTCAAGGACGTTATCTGGCGCTGCCCCAAGCGGCGCGGCCTGGGTTGTGGCAATTGGAGGTTGCCATCGACAATGCACCCGAGGCTGTGACGCGATCAATCACCTTCAACACGGAAGGTTTCTGATGGATTCGGTGCTTGTTCTGGTCACAGCGATCGTCACCGCCAGCGTGCTAGGCAGCATGCACTGTGTTGGTATGTGTGGACCGCTGGCGATTTGGGCCAGCGGTGGTGGCGAAACCAGTCACCGTGGCAGTCTGATTTCCGCGACGTCGTTGTATCACCTGGGGCGTTTGCTGACGTACACGTTGGCCGGTGCGATGGCCGGATGGATCGGCAGCATGATCGATTTGGGTGGCGACTGGCTGGGCATTCAAGTCGCTGCGGCACGGCTTGTCGGTGCGGCGATGATTGTGATCGGTATCGCCAAGTTGTGGCGCATGACCGGTGGCCGTTTGCCATGGGCAACTGGCGGTCCGGTTGGTCCCACGCCCTCGCGGATCAGCGGGGTGCTGGTAAAGCTTCGTCCGGTCATCTTTCGGCTGCCGATTGCCGCACGCGCTCTGGCCACCGGGATGTTGACCACGCTCTTGCCTTGTGGATGGCTGTATTTGTTCGCGTTGATCGCAGCCGGCACCGGCAGTCCCGTCAATGGTGCGATCGTGATGGCAGCGTTTTGGTTGGGCAGTGTTCCCGCCTTGGTCGCGTTGGTCGCCGGTGTCCGCGTGCTGGCGCAGCGTTACAGCAAACTGGTTCCCGCGGCTGCGGCCGTGATGCTGATCTTTGCCGGTTGCTTCACCGCGTCGGGACGCGGATTTGCAGGGCTGGAATCGTTGGAATCGCTTAAATCCTCCGGTGACAGCCTGCACCAAGTCGAACAAGCCGGTGATAAAGTGTTGCCCTGTTGCCAAGTCGATCCCTGAAAGTCCAAGCGGTATGTCTTCCAAGCCGTCTGCTGTGATTCCGGATGCTGATGCACGATTGGATTGCCGATTCGTCGCAGCACCGCATCCGAGTGTGATCGGGCACGATCGGTTGTTGGCCGAGTGTGACTTGCGAACCCAGCGACGCAGCGGCCCGGGCGGCCAGCATCGCAACAAGACCAGTTCCGGAGCCTATCTGACGCACCGGCCCAGCGGTCTGGTTGGCGAAGCCACCGAGCGTCGTAGTCAAGCCCAGAATCGTGACGTTGCCTTTCAGCGTTTGCGTTATCTGTTGGCCGTGGAATTGCGGACACCCAGCCCGCTGGATTTGGGTTCCTGGAAAGAATCGTCGGACGAGGCAGTGATTCGTAAACGCTATCGGGGGCATTCATTGCGGTTGAACGAAACCAACGCCGACAAGCCGTCGTTGTTGGCGATGGTGATGAATGATTTATGGGTCAGTGGCGGCCAGCCCAGTTTATTAGTTGATCAATGGGCGACGTCGACCAGTAAACTAGTGGCCTTGATTCGTTCGTTTCCACCGGCGTTGGTTTGGGTCAATCAAGTCCGACGTCACCACCAACGGTTGCCTTTGCACTGATGCAGCGCCGACGAAAGTCCATAGTCGTACTGGTACATTTAATCCGCGTCGGGATCGTGGTCGCATTGTTGGTGCTGTTGCCATCCCAGCGGTCAGCACAAGTGTCGTTGCACGACGGCAGCGAGCCTCCCGCGGTGGATCAGGTTCGGCGGGTGATTCCCGGCGCTGCAGCCATCCAGACAGAACCCGATGCAGCCGGATTTTGGAGGATCAGCGATTCGGCCGGTCATTCGCTGGGCAGCGTCGCGCGGACGCTGCCCCAAGCGGCCGACGTGATCGGCTATCGCGGGCCCAGTGAAGCATTGATCGTGGTCGATGACCAATTGAAACTGGTCGGCGTCGACCTGTTGCAAAGCGCCGACACCGAAGAACATGTTGCGGCGGTGAAAAAGGATCACGCGTTCTTTCAACAGTTCCAGACCTGGCGATGGTCGGGGCCGCCGCCGGGGACGGACATCGATGCGGTTTCGGGGGCAACGTTGACGTCATTGGCGATCGCTCAAGGTGTCCTCAAGCGAGTCGGCGGTGATCGACCGTCACTGGTGTTTCCAGACTCGATCGACGTCCAGGAATTGGAGCGTTGGTTTCCGCAGGTCGCCACCGTGCACGCCGATGGCGACAGCGTCGTCCCGCTCGACGCCGCTGGCAAACCACTTGGGCGTGCCATTCGCAGCGGTCCGCTGTCGGACAATGTGGTCGGTTATCAAGGTCCGACTGAATTGTTGATGCGGCTGGATCACGATCCGACGACCGGCTACGACATCGTCGGTGACATCAAGATCCGGTCCTCCTTTGATAACGAACCCTACGTCGGGTATTGCCGCAGCGAGTACAGTTTTTGGCCGTTGTTCGAAGGCCAAACGGTGTCGTCACTTGCCGCCATGGATTTGGAACAGGCCGGTGTGGAGGGCGTTTCCGGGGCGACGATGACCAGCATGGCGATCGCAGAAACGCTGGTCATGTCGGCGCAGCAGATTCAGTCGCGCGCCGCAGCGGCAGCGGCTCAGAAGCTTCGCCAACCGGCTACGTTTTGGCAGCGGTTGAAATCCGTTGCTTGGTCGGATTTGCAGTTGCGTTTGACGAGCGCCGATGTGGTCTGTGCGGGTTTGTTGCTGTGCATTCCATTGTTTCGGGGCCGGGGATGGTTTCGCCAAAAAACCGTCCGGCTGCTGTGGTTGTTGACCGTGATCGGTGTGATCGGACTGTGGTCGGGCAATTTGATTTCGCTGGCGCTGGTGGCCGGCTGGAGCAGCGAAGGCATCGCCTGGCGACTGGCGCCGGCGCTGGCGTTGATCGTTGTGGTGGCGTTTGGTTCGCCGGCGGTTGGCAAATCCAATCCCTATTGCAACCACATCTGTCCGCACGGCGCGATCCAACAGATACTGCGGCCGACATCCAACAGCCGACGCCATTGGAAAATGCCACAACGATGGATTGCGGTGCTGGGGTGGTTGCCCGGGACCATGCTTGGCACGGCCTATGTGCTGCTGTTGCTGATGCCGACGATTGATCTGGCCGCTTGGGAGCCCTTTCATGCCTACCTGTATCGGATCGCGCCCTGGACGGCGATCGGGCTGGCCGGCATGACGCTCTTGTTTTCAGCATTTGTTCCGATGGGCTATTGTCGGTTGGGGTGTCCAACCGGACGTCTGCTAGACCATTTGCGGCGCAGCGCCCGCAGTGATCGGATCAGACTTGCCGATGCGGTCGCGGCAGGTTTATTGGTGTTGGCGATCTACGTGCGTGCCCGGGGCATCTAGACTGTGCGGATGAACTCATTCCAGCAAGCCTGTCCGACCTGTGGAGCGACGCTCGAATTGCCCGGCCAAGAGAGCGGCAAAGCGGCGGTTTGCCCGAGCTGTCAAACGGAATTTGTTGCCGCGGTCCCGGTAACCGAACCACCGGTGTCAAAACCGCCGACAGCAACACCGATGCCCGGCTACCGAAGCGTTTCGATCGAGTCGGTTGTGGCGCACACACAGAGTGTTTTATTTCATCGCCGCCGACCGTTGTTCGTTCCCTTTCTCGTTCCGGCGCTGCTGGTTGTAGTGGCCGGCGTGATTCCGGTTGCCTTTTTAAGTGGACTGGCAACGACCAATCCAGCGAGGGCATGGATCGGGATGGGGATTTTGATGCCCTGGTTCCTGATGCTGGCCACCTATGCCGTTTGGTTCGCATTGGAACGGTCCAGCGTGGTCTGTGATGATGCCGGGGAGAGTGCTGAGAGCCAGGCAGGTGCGGGCAAGATTCGTTTTCTGCCTCCGCTGGATCGTCTGGTGTCGCTGTCGATCGCGGTGTTGATGTTGGCGGTGTGGATCACCGGTTGCACGGCGGTGTCCATCGCGGTGGCTCAGTTTTCGGGAAAGATCGCGGCTTGGGAAACCCGTGTGTTGGTGGTCGGAATCTCAGTGGTCGTGTCGTCGGTTTTTGGCCTGGCCGTCGCGATGCGGTTCTGGCCGCTGTTCCCGCTGCTGGCCGGTGGCAGTCGCTTGCTGCCAGCGATGCGGGCCTCGGTGGCGATGACGCGTGTGAATTCACTGACATCGTTTTTGCTGGTCATCGCAGCCGGCATCTTGTTGGGCGGCGGTTTCAGTCTGTTCGGGTTGGGTCTGCCGATCACCGTGCCGGTCTGTGCGTTGCTATGGACGGTCGCCCAGCGACTGATCGATGGCACGCCCCTGCCATTGCTGCAATCCAGCGAAGCCGATTGACTGTCGCCGGCGCTGCCACCAGGGTTCAGTCGGTCAGCATCGTAGCTGGGCCCGCCAGGGCTGGTGATTACCCACAAGTTTTGTTTGATCACCCGCCAAATCGCTCGCTGACGCGTTTTGAAGCCAGCGTTAAACAGCCTTTACAACTCAAATGACTCGGCAAATTGCCGCTTCGATCTCTCTGCTCTCCCGCAAGGAAGTCGTG
>NZ_JAMYFE010000039.1 GCF_024129865.1 Stieleria tagensis
AGGTTCGACAGTGACCCCGGGCTAAGCTATTGAACGATGCCTGAAGCGAAACAGAACTCGACGACTCAGGGCTTCCAGCTTTCGTCGAAGAATCCTGCCGCTTCGATCTTGCCTGGGTCACGCATGGTCGCTCCCTGGCTGACGTCGATGATTGCCCAGTCGGGTAACTTGGGCGTCTGACGCGCATTGTTTAGGTAGTCGTACTCGCGGAAGGTGACTCCACTGTTGAGCACAATGTAACGATCGGGATTCAGTGGATTGGGATAAACCATCGCAATCGCGTGCGCGGCACGATCGAATTGCTGTTCCCCCAACCGGATCGAATCGGCCGCCCATTGCACCGGCAAATCAGCGGCAATCCGTTTGATGATCGAATTGGACTGGTCGTCGCCGAACAACACCAAATTGTGATCAGCGATTTGTTGATCGGTCAATTCTGTATCGACCACCGTTCGGATGTCACCACGAAAATGTTTGCGCCAGTGAGTCTGCGCATGCTCGGATTCGCTACGGAACCATTTTTCAGTGACGGTGTCGTCACTACGGGCCGAGGGCAACACAAACAGAAAGGAATCCATGAAGGCATCGTCGATCGGACCTTGAAGCCCAGGGCGTTTGGCCAATCCCTCGGCAAACGACGACACGAGTTTCCATTGAACACCATCAAACTCCAAGTCGGCTTGCCACGACCGATCCGAACGCACCGCAGGACCAATGATTGTGGTCCCATCAAGATGAATCTTGGGCTGACAGGGCAGCGGGCCGCGCCATTGGCCCGCTGAAAAATCCAACCGCAATCGGCTGACGTTTTTGGTCACAACGCTCAGTTTCGCTGGCGTCGGTCGCGTGTCCAACGTGGCGGACACGTGCGCCCGCGACCAATGCTTCTGCAGGCCTTGGACGTCGACCCAGTGCATCTTGTGGTAACGCAACGTGTAGGTCGTAAAATCGACGTGCCGGGGGACGTCGACTGTGGCGGCGGCGGCCAAGGCGTCCATCTTGTGTTCGATTTCGATTTTTGAATCGGGATGGATTTGGTGTGCCGTTTTTGGACCAATTAAATGCACCAAATCGATGCCCTGCTGCGCCAACGACTGCTGCATCACGTCAGCGGCCTGTTTCTGCCGGTCGATTTCACCACTGTAGGCAACCGTTGGGCACATCACCAAATTGCGCGACCAGGGCGGACAGTCGTATAGCTGCCAGAGTGTTCGTTGGTAGCCGGGCGTTGATGACAGATCCTCGCTTTGAAACGACTTCAAAAACTCCGGCGTCTCGGAAAATCCAGCGCCGGGGTTGGCTGCAAAGAACCGGTCCGCATAGTGAGTCGCAAATTGCCAACAGCCAGCTCCGCCCATCGAAAACCCACGCACGCTGCAGCGTGCTGGATCAACGGGCAACCGTCCGCTGACATACTCCATCGCCTCCAGCACATCGATCTCGCCGGCAAACTTAAAGGCGTTGCTGTAGCGGCCATAGGGATGTAACACAATCGTGTCCGCTGGCGTGTACTGGCCGGCATTGTTTCGACCATTGGCCAAGAAATTGGCTTCGCTCATCTTTTCGCCGCGTCCATGAAACCACAGATCCAATCGCCGTGGTCTTGCATCCCCGTGGGTGTATCCAGCCGGAACCACCAACGCATAGGGCTGGTAGGAACCATCGATTTTGGATTGATAACCGCCAATGACCAGTTGCTGGGAATCGCCCGCACCGATCCCCACCACACGGCTCCACCGCGGATCCGATTCAGCAATCTCGATTCGCTGCTGGGCGATGTTCAACAGCAGCAGCGCATTTTCAATATCGCGGTCCTGGTAGAACTGTTGAAATTCCATCGCGATCTCGACGGCACGTGGAAATACCAATACCTCTGGCGTCAGTCCCTTCAGGTTTGCGACGACCTGTTTCCGCTCCGTCTGCTGAAATCGGTTTGCGGAATCGGCCCATTCCCCAGCAGCTGAGAGCGTTTCTTGCCACGATTTTCGTATTGCCGCGCAACCCTCCGTCAACCGCTTTGTTTGCGCATCGGTCAACTCCATCCCGACGGGCGGGATCGGACGAACCGTAGCGGCATCATTATCCGCCGGTCCATCGGCCCAGGCAGACGTCATCACAATCAACCAGACGAACAGAACGTGAGTAGGCTTCATCGAGCGAGAGACTTTTGGGAAGGAGGGATCAACACACACCGGCTTCGGGGGACGCCGATCGAATGATGGTGGTACTGGATCTTGCCAACGATCCGGCTGGGGTGAGCTGTGAAACGCAGACGACAGATTGTAATCGTTTCATTTGTCGGCGTGCGGATTCTCGCCTAGCCACTGAGTCACGGAATCCCCGAGTGCTCCGCCGACACACTCTTCATCGCCGCGAACAATTCCACCGGCGGCGGACAGCGCATCACTGTGAATTTGATAGCGAGATCGGACCATCACCGTGACCGCGGGATTCATCGCTCGCACCGTTTCTACAATCGTCAATGCCGATTGAAAATGTGGCAGCGTGATGATCACCAGTTTGGCTTCACCTGCCGATGCATGCTCCAGCACATCCGATGAAGTCGCATCGCCGACGTGAGCTTCAAATCCGAACTCAGTTGCCTTGCGAAGTCCCTCACGATTGAGGTCGATCACCGTGACTGTCAAATTGGATTCAATCAACGGATGCGATGCAACTTGCCCGGTCGGGCCGAATCCGACCACGATCACATCGGTGCTGTGCGAGGAAGTGGCGGTGTCGTCGTCACTGTTGCCCCCGCTGCCAAACCGCCGAGCCAAGCGGTCACCAAACCGTGGTGCCAGGGGAACGGCAACCGCACTGACAAAGAAGGACACAATGGTGACAGAAACCACCAGGGCGTAGACATCGTCGGAAACTACCCCCGATGTCCGTCCAATCGCGCCCAACACAAACGCAAATTCGCCGACCTGTGCCAATGCCAGTCCGGTTGCCGCCGCAACCCGCAACGATTGACCGAACGCCAGAAAGATCGCGGTGATGATCACCAGTTTGCCAACTGTCAGCGCCAGAGCGGCAACGGTTACCCAATGAGCGTGCGCGGCGATCCACAATGGATCGGCGACCATCCCGGCGGAACCAAAAAACAGCGTCAGCAAC
Organism: Stieleria tagensis; assembly: GCF_024129865.1. Taxonomy (GTDB): domain Bacteria; phylum Planctomycetota; class Planctomycetia; order Pirellulales; family Pirellulaceae; genus Stieleria; species Stieleria tagensis. Next base: position 3,121 of record NZ_JAMYFE010000039.1, read on the forward strand.
AGCACCCGCAGCGTCGACACATCGGCCCGAATTTGGGTTGCAAACGGGGAACTGCCCAACAACATGCCGGATATGAATGCGCCAAGCGCCGGAGAAATGCCGGCTTGATGCGCCGCACCGGCTGAACCGAGTCCGATCGCAGTCGCAAAAATCACGGTCAATTCACGATTTCGCTGCAACGTCAACGTTCCCAACGTCAGCACTGCTACCCGGGTCAACAGATATAGCGCAATTGCCAGCCCTGTCGCCATCAAAGCCAATTTTCCGACATCCATGGCCACTTCGGCCGCGGAGCCGCCACCACCCAATACCGTCATCAAGACCGCCAATGGCACGACGGCGATGTCTTGGGTCAGCAACACGCCCAGACTGTTGCGACCATGGGGCATCTCAATTTCGCCGCGTTCCATCAAGATTCTAAGCACCACCGCCGTGCTGCTAAGCGCAACCATGGCACCAAATGCGAGTGCGGGCTTGATCGTCAAACCAAAGGCCATCGCGACTGCCGCGGCAATCGCCAACGTCAAAGTGACTTGAATCACACCGCCGATCAGCGGCCGGCTGCCAAGTTTTTTAAGTCGATCGACCGAGAATTCTAGCCCCAGACTGAACAACAGCAGCGCCACACCCAATTCCGCGATCGCTTCGATTTCATGCTGGGATCCGACCAGCCCAAATCCCCCCGGCCCCCCGACGAGCATCCCCGCCAGCAGATATCCCACCAGCGGACTTTGGCCGATGCGTGATGCCAATCCGCCCCCGATCAAACACGCCGTCAGCAGAAAAACGATGTCGGCGAGTAATTCCCAAAGTTCCATCCAGCGTTCTTCCTTGGCATCAATTTAGGCCGCCACGTTCGGTTTGCATCACAGTACAAATCTTCTTGCCACTGTGTCCGCTTGGCAACCCGATCAAATTCCTTCTGCACGGCCAAACCACCCGCGATGGAAGGGGGCACAACGGTGGACCGATTCTCAGCCACGACCGCCACCGGTCGCAACGGTCGTGCGTTCGGGGACTGGCTGGGCATTGAAGACGTTGGCGATCAATTTCAACATGATTGTCAGCAATAGAAACCCGAACGCCCAAATCCCAGCGACGACTTTCCATTCGATCAAACTGGGCGAGTATTCGACGATTTCGTGAAGCGTCGAAGGGATGAAACCGGGAACGATCAATCCCATCCCTTTTTCAATCCAGATGCCGACCAACACGCAGACACAGGCGACCACGCGAACCAGACTGCGATCCATTGCAGACGGCAGAAAAAACAGCGCGGTGCCGATCAGATTCAGTGCGATCGATGACCACATCCAAGGCACCAGGCCATCGTGACCATGCGAGCCGAAGAACAAGTAGTGTGCCGACGAAGCATGTGCACCACCGGTATAGAACAGCGTGAAGATCTCGCTGACCAACATCAGCAGGTTCACCACCATCGCCACCCGAATGATTTGAATCAACGTGCGTGCCGGCCCCGGATCGGCCGCATAGCAACCGGTCACCCGCAAAATTCTCATCACGAGCAAAATGAATGCAGGCCCGCTGACAAACGCCGAGGCTAAAAAGCGTGGCGCGAGCAGTGCAGTGTTCCAAAACGGTCGTCCACCGAGACCGCAATAGAGAAACGCGGTCACAGTATGAATACTGATCGCCCAAAAGATCGACAGAAATACAAACGGCACATACCAGACCGGGTTTGGTGTGCGCCCCAGGTATCGCATGTAAAGCAGATAGCCAACGATGTGCAGATTGATCAACAGGTAACCGTTGAGAACGATGATGTCCCAGGTCAGCATCGAGATCGGCCAATTGAATTTCCCGATCCCGGGAATCATATGCCAAAACCGATCCGGTCGGCCGATATCGACGACCACACTCAATGTACACATCACGATCGCGGCGATCGCAATGGCTTCACCAATGATCACAACTTTGTGCATTTGGTGATCGTCGTACAAGTAGGCCGGGATCACCATCATCACCCCGCCAGCGGCCAAACCGACACAGAATGTGAAGTTGGAAATGTACAGTCCCCAACTGACCTGGTCGGTCATGTTCGTTTGAATCATCCCCTCGGCCACTTGATGTGCCCAGGCATTGGCGCCCACCAAACTGATCGCCGTCAACAAAGTCATCCAAGCGTAAAAGGCCAACGAGCCTTCGGTGGCCGACCACAACGCCCGTCCCAGAAATGTGGGATAGCTAATGAAGTGCGATTCCTGGTCCGGGTCTGATGCGCTGATGCTGCTCATGGATCCACTGGCCGACGGTGCCAAATCCTATCGCGGTTAGTCAAAGAAGTAGAAAAACGCGGGCTTCGTACCCAACTCTTCTTTCAAGATGTAGACACGTTTGTTTTCCAAGATCCAACGGATGTTCGAATCCGGATCCAAAATGTTTCCGAACACGCGGGCCCCGGTCGGACACGCTTCCAAACAGGCTGGTAATTTCCCGCGGCGAGTTCGGTGCAAACAATAGGTGCACTTTTCGATGACCCCGACCGGACGGATTCGATTGCTCAGGTAACTCTGATCAGGATTGACTTCGTCAGCCGGCACATCAGGCTTTTTCCAATTGAAACGGCGTGCGTGGTACGGACATGCGGCTTCACAGTAACGGCAACCGATACACCAGTTGTAGTCGACAACGACAATACCATCCTCTTCTTTCCACGTCGCTTGCACCGGGCAAACGTCGACACAGGGTGGTTCGTCACATTGTTGGCACTGGACCGGCAAATAAAACTTGTCCGGTTGCGGAACCGTTCCCGTGTACGTTGTCGATCCCTGTTCCAAATCCATCGTGCCCTTGGGCATTTCGATCACACGAATGTACGACTGGTTGGTCGAACGGTCGTGATTGTTTTCTTTGTGACAGGCTTCGACGCATTTCCCGTTGCCGTTGCAAACGCTCAAGTTGATTGCGTAAACGAATTTCGTGCCGGGGATCGGACGATCATCCGCTATCGTGACATCGGCGCCATAGTTTTCTTTGGCGTCCGCTTCCAACCGGGCGATCACCGCTTGCTTGTCTTCGGCAGACAGCTCGGTGTAATGCGACTGCATGAACTCCGCCGCCGTGGTCTGTTTGGCCGCCTGGCGGAGCGGTGAAATCGACGCGACAAACGCTGCGGCGCCCAGCGTTGCAAATCCACCTTTGACCGCCGCACGGCGAGAAAAATTGTTGATCACCGGAAGCGCGGTCGAGTCATGCTTACTGGTCATGCGATTCCTCTTTGACATCTAGAAAGCGGTCGCGCGGTTTAAATCCCACCACCATTTTTGGATAGGCCGGTACGTGAGGGTCGTGGCAATCGACACAGTTGTTCTTCGTTTGTGGCCCCCTGGTTCGATCCCAAAATCCGTTCATGCCACCGTGTGCGCCGTGGGCAAACGAAGTTGCTTGAGGCGAATGACACTGGGAACACAGTCGCATCACATCTTGATAGCCAACCGCCGAACCGTCTGCCAAACGCAACGAATCACTGCCATTGGGTTGGTGGCACGCATAACAGCTCAATTGGCCATGATTGAATTGCAGCCCCTGATGAAACTCGTTCAACTCTCTCGTCGTTTTCGTTGCCATGTTCGCCGGACGCACGCTATGACAGGTCGAACAAGCAACTTGTCCGCTGCGTCCCTGTGGATCGACACCCGCCAAATTGATTGTCGGTGTTTCGAGCGGTTGCCGGACGATGATTGGAAACGTTGTCGGATTGGAAGTTGTTTGCTTCGACGTCGCCTGCTCGGTTGTTGCCGCCTGAGTCGACACCGACTGCAGCGGCTCTCGCAGCGGTGGTGATTCCGCTCGTTTCGATTGCAGACGTTCAGGCTGTCGAATCTTGGCGAGCGAGACAACCGTCACCGACACCACAACGGCAATGATTGCGGCGAACAGAATGTTAGCGAGTCGCGTCATGCACACTTTCCCCCTCGAACAAACTTTGATCGGCTGAGTGAATGGCTTACACTTCACAAGTTAGTCTACCCATTCCCTTCACGTAGAAAGTGCTGTCACAGTGCCAATCAGTGGATTAGTTGTTGTTTTTGAGGGACCAACCGATCGGCACGCCGACTCTTTGGGACAGCTCGCGTCACATCCTGCGATTGAAGTGGGGCAAACCAATGGCCACCGCTGTGCGATCGTTATTGAGAGTCATTCTAAACATCAAGATCAACAGTTGTGGGAGTGGGTGCACAGCTTGCCAGGGGTGCAAAACGTCAGCGTTGCCTTCGTTGGTTTTGATACGGACAACAATGATGACAACTGCGATGGTCAGGAAAAATCGAATCCCACCACACCGCCTGAGTCAATTTTGTAACAATCATGTTGTCGGACTGTGAACGAGGCGACCGCGACATGTAAACAGGAACAACGATGGATTCCAAACGTAGAAGTTTCTTGAAATCCGCGGCGATGGCGGCCGCAGGTTCGATGGTCGTCAGCGACGCCGCGTTGTCACTGCCAGTCGTTCAAGCGGACGATGGATTGCCTGACGGCGACAACATCACCTGGAACAAAGCGCCCTGTCGTTTCTGTGGGACGGGTTGTCACGTCCAAGTCGGTGTCGAAGACGGTCGCGTGATTGCAATCGCAGGTGACAAAGCGGCAGAAGTCAACAAAGGCTTGTTGTGCGTCAAAGGCTATCACGTCGGTGGCGTGTTGTACGGCAAAGACCGATTGACCGAACCGCTACGGCGCGAGGGCGACAAATTTGTGCCCATCCCATGGGACGAAGCAATCGATATCGTCGCCCAGCGGATCATGAAGGCACCTGAGAAGTTTGCCTTTTACGGGTCCGGCCAGTGGACGATCCCCGAAGGCTATGCGGCGCAAAAGTTTATGAAGGGTGGATTGAGCAACAATCATATCGACCCCAACGCTCGCCTGTGCATGGCGTCCGCTGTGACTGGATTTTTGGCAACCTACGGTGTCGACGAACCGGCCGGATGCTACGACGATCTGGACAAGTGCGATGTATTAATCACATGGGGAAACAATCCCGCCGAAATGCACCCGGTATTGTTTTCACGCGTCACAGATCGCCGTTCCAAAGGCGAAAAAGTACGAATCATTGATATCGGAACGCGACGCACACGAACGACGGATGCGGCCAATGATTATTTGGAAATGAAGCCACACGGCGACGTCGCGATCTCGTTGGGAATCATGCAGCAACTGATCGCCAACGACAATTACGACAAAGACTTTGTCAGCAAGCACTGTGCCTTTCGAGCATGGCCCGATAGCGGGCCATCATTGCATGGCGATGCGATCAGCGAACAGGAATTCCGCAAGCGCATCGCCAAGTACACGCCGGAGCACGTCGAAGAATTATCCGGTCTGCCGGCCGACAAAATTCGCATGTTGGCTGCCTTGTTTGCGGATCGCGAACTGCGGATCACCAGTCTGTGGTGCATGGGCATGAACCAGCACACGATGGGGACGGCGGTGAATTCACTCGTGCATGGCGTGCACCTGTTGAGCGGACACTTTGGTCGCCCCGGCGATGCCCCCACCAGTCTGACCGGACAACCCTCGGCTTGTGGCACGGTGCGCGAGGTCGGAACACTCTCGCACGCGCTGCCGGGAGGACGATTGGTTGAAAAGCCCGATCATCGCGAGCAATGCGAAACGTTTTGGAATGTTCCGGCCGGGCGAATCAAAGCCCAACCGGGTTACCACACTGTCAAAATGTTCGAACAGTTTGTCACCCCCGCAGCGGACGGCGGCGACATCGAAACGCTGCTCGTACAGGTGACCAATCCGGGACAATCGCTGCCCAATTTAAACAAGTTGTTCAACAAGAAAGACGGACTCGAAGACAAGTACCTGATTGTTTCGGATGTCTATCCGACGGCGACAACGCGATTGGCAGATTTGATATTACCGGCGGCCATGTGGGTGGAAAAAAATGGAGTGTTTGGCAATAGCGAACGACGCACACAGCAGTGGTTCAAAATGGTCGATCCGCCGGGACAAGCCCGCGACGATTGCTGGATGACCATTGCGATCGCACATCGATTGTTCGAACTCGGCCACGAGGGCATGAAGGACAAAGACGGCGAGTTTATCTTTGCCGTGAAAGACGATGATGGTAAACCCGTTCCGGTCTGGGAATTCGAGCACTATTACGACGTGAACGTCGACAAACATCTGTTCGAGGAATATCGTCAATTCACGACGATGAAACACAAGAATTTGGCGCCCTATGATGAGTACGTGAAAGCACGTGGATTGCGCTGGCCGGTTGTCGAACAAGACGACGGATCGTGGCGTGAAACAAGGTTTCGTTTCTCTGGGTTCGACGATCCGTTTGTCGCCGAAGGCAAGGAAATCGATTTCTACCATTCCACCTCAAACGATGGTCGTGCTCAGATTTGGGTACACGAGTACCAACCGCCGCCAGAAGTGCCCGATTCTGAATATCCAATGTGGCTGTGCACCGGCCGCGTGTTGGAACATTGGCACACCGGATCGATGACTCGCCGCTTGCCGCCGCTGAATCGCGCGATGCCAACGGCCTATGTCGAGATGCATGCACAGGACGCCCGAGACCGCAATATTCGACAAGGCGAAACGGTGGTGATCGAGTCACGGCGTGGGGAAACTCAGCTGCCGGTCTGGATCGATGGACGAGGCCGCCCTCCGCAAGGCACTCTGTTTGTACCGTTCTTCGACGAATCCAAATTGATCAATGATGTGACGTTAGAAGATTTCGACCCACTGTCGAAACAGCCGGACTACAAAAAGTGTGCTGCCAGAGTGCGCAAACTCGGCGAGGTGGCGTCATGAACGGGGATCTGCCGGTGCCTACGGATTCGCCAGATTCGCCGAACCGATTCACTCGGCTGGTCACCGTTGTTTCGGCGATTGTGATGGCGATTGCGGTGATCGGATTGGTGGTCGGGATCTCCGATGGCGTGCCGCAGCCCGAACTGGAATCCGAATCCCAGCCCCCGGGCGACATGTCCGTCGAAATCAGTGGACACGAAAGTGGCAAACCGCAGCAGTCGGACCCCGCCAATCCAAAACTGATCGATGCCGTCAGCTACGCAGAAATCCCCGACACCGTGATGGGACCAACACCGGCGTTCCAAGCCGCGTTGGTCTCGTTGCCGCCGCAACCGGAATACGATTTATTTTCAGAGGTCAAACTCGATCCTGCGGCAAAGCTCGCGTCCGGCCGAGTTCGCTCGGAACGCCGTGCCTTCAACGGAGCCCCGCCGATCATCCCACATGCCGCCGACAACACCAGTGATTCGGCATGCTACAGCTGCCATGCACAAGGGGTTCAATTTGCGGGCTTAAGAGCCAGTGTGATGTCACATCAATACCTGGCGAACTGCGTCCAGTGCCATGCCCCTCCGCCACCCGCACCGTTCGCAACACTTGACTGGAGTGTGCAAACAGATTTTGTGGGGCTACCGGCACCCCAGGCAGGCGAGCGTGCCTTCCCTGGTGCTCCACCGACGATTCCGCATTCCCAGTGGATGCGAGAAAATTGCCAGGCCTGTCACGGCGGCCCCAATGGATGGGCGGGGATGCAGACGACGCATCCGTGGCGAACAAACTGCACGCAATGCCATGCACCGTCGGCTGCGCTCGACCAGGCGATCCCCGATCATGAAGTACCAATGTTGCCGCCGCTGGAAATCGCGACCAAGTGATCCACTCGCCCGACCACACCCGTTTTGAGATTGCACTCTATTAGTAACCCGACGCGTCAGAGAGGGATTTAGGGTGCCGACGGGATCCCTCGCTGACGCGTCGGGTTACCAAAAACCAATGCGGATGTGTGTGCACTACGTCACTTCAAAATTCAAGCGTTGCGCATGTACCGCTCTCGCTCGGACCGCGAAAACGATTCAATCAACGCGCTGGTAAGCGAACGATCAGTCTTTGACCCGCAATCGTGTGACGCCACCGGTCACCGATTTCAACGATTCGATCTCTGAGGTGGCCTTGCTCGCCGCACCCTCGGACGCTTCGTGCGTCATGATCACCAGTGGCACTAAATCCAGGTTTCGACCGGACGATTCGGATTCATGCTGGATGACCGACGCAATCGAAATGGCGTGCTTTTCCAACACCGCCGCGATCGCGGCGAGGGTGCCGGGATGGTTGGCGACGTGAAGTCGCAAATAGAATCGTCCCCGCAGCGATTCCGCATCACGTAATAGCACGCGGGGTGGATTGTCACTGGAGAAATATTCCAAGGTTTGGAATGTCAACTTGGTTCGTCCCACCGCGGTGTCGATCAGGTCAGCGACCACGGCCGATGCGGTCGGCATCTGGCCGGCACCAAGACCGTGGTAGAACACCGGTCCCACGGCGTCACCGATCGCGCGGATTGCATTGTACGCGTCACGGACTTCGGCCAGCGGCGTGCCAATTTTGATCAGTGTCGGTGACACGGAAAGTTCCAGACCGTCGTCCGACAGGTTAGCCACCGCGAGCAACTTGATCCGATATCCCAATTGCCGCGCGTAACGCAGATCGGCAGGGTCCAGTCCGTCGATCCCGATTTTGGGGATGTCGTTCCAATCCACCGTCGCACCGAATGCCAGGTGCGCCAAGATCGCCAGTTTTTGTGCAGCGTCAGTTCCGTCGACGTCCATCGCCGGATCGGCTTCTGCGTAACCGAGTTCCTGCGCTTTGCGGACGACATCGTCATACGACGCTCCGTATTCATCCATCTGGCTGACGATGAAATTACTGGTCCCGTTCAGGATGCCTTCCAGCGACAGAATTTGGTTTGCCGACAGACACTGGCTGATGTTGGCAATGATTGGAATGCCACCAGCGACCGAGGCCTCAAAGGCGATGCTGCGCCCGAGTTGCCGAGCGCGGTCAAACAATTCGGGACCGTGTTCGGCCAACAATGCTTTGTTGGCAGTGACAATGTCTTTGCCGGATTCCATTAACCGCAACATGATCGTTCGGGCTGGTTCCAACCCACCAATCAATTGCGCGACCACCGTGATTTCGGGATCATTGATCACGTCGTCAATCGAATCGGTCAGCACACCGGCGGGCAACTCCATCCGCTCGGCGGCTTTTTCCAGGTCACGCACCACGGCTTTGCGAAGCCACAGCGTGCGCCCGGCATGCCGCGCCGTGCGGTCACCGTGGTCCAACAAGAGACGTGCGACACCACTTCCAACTGTTCCTAGGCCAACAATGGCTACATTTGTTTTTTCCATGGCACAAGATGTTAACTGCGCATGGCGGATCGAACGAGACCCTACGACGGAAAGCGATCGCGGCGACGGTTATTGATGGACTTTGATAAATTGCCAACCCGAAATCCGCCAATTCGGGCCGTAAGGACGGCACCAGCGACACTCGGCCAAGAACTTGGTGGGACCGTTTTTCAAACTTTCCACCGTCAACACGCCGATCGAGCGTTCGGGAACCACACAGCTGGTGATCAGTCCGATGCCAGCCGTCGAGACATTCCGAGAAAACGCCAACAGCGTGTCCTGGGATCCGCGGATCGCTAGAGCGACTGGTCGTACCAGGTGCTCGCGGTGAGAAGATCGATTTTCATTCCGATCATAGAATGCGTCTTCTTCCAAAAGCTCGCGAATGGCGCTTTCGACATCCATGTTTGGCGCGGAACCGCTCTGACACAGCATGATTGATCGACTCCTAGACGTACTGAACGCGACGCCAGCAGGAAAGTCCGAATAAGCTGGAATCGAGGGTTCGCGGATTGATGGAAAAACAGGTTGCGCAAACCTTAACGCGAACCCTTCCACCACGAATTAACAATGCGTGGCAAAAGGCACTTGGGCAAATGGAATTCACCCCGAAATACCCAAAAAAGTCGCCAAGAAGGTGTAATAGTTCCCTGCGGGACGCCCGTCCCGCACGTTTTACTCGCTTTCTACACCCCAGACTTACTGGTGTACTAAAGTGTTTTCAAAAACGCCATGCTTTGCTGGATGCTTTCAATCGGGTGCGGCGAATGGTCTTGTTCCACATGACAATGATCCACCTTTGAATCCGCTGCGGCGGCCAAAATCGGCTCCATCGCGATGACGCCGTTTCCGAGTTCCTTGAACGCGTCCTGAGGAATCGAGTCGTAGACCGGTGGCTTGACGGCGGCATCCAAATCTTTGAGGTGCAGTTGGCTGACGCGACCGTCCAACTGACGAATCAATTGTGCGGCATCGTGCCCGCCGACGACAACCCAGAACACGTCGACTTCGAACTTCATGTCGTCAGAGAATTCCTCTCGAAAGACGTCGTAGCCGCATTTGCCACCTTCCAGCGGTTGAAACTCGAAGGCGTGATTGTGATAGGCCAACTGGACTCCACCACGTTTCGCCGTCTGAGCGGCTGCATTGCATCGCTCGGCAATCAATTTGTACTGGTCCAATGAACCACGTAGCTCACCGGGCAAATAAGGCACCACCAAATGTGTCAGCCCATGCTCGTTGGCCTTGTCCACGATCGCCTGAAACGGTTGAGCATCTTTCCGCTCCGGGAACAAAATGCTGTCGCTATTGATATGGGACGAATTGACCGCCAAACCATTGGCCTTGGCTTCGCGAATCATGTCATCGGCACCGGGGAAACCATACGGTTCGACTTGTTTGTATCCGGCATCGGCAACGGCTTTCAACGTTCCAGCCACATCGTCTTTGATCTGGTTACGAAGTGTGTAAAGCTGAATCCCGATCTGATTGCGATAGCGATTGTCCGCTTCAATCGCACGCAGCCAACTGGACTGAGCCAAAACGGCGGTGAGTGCGGTGCCGGTTGCCAAAAACTGTCGTCGTTTCATGATCCATTGGTCCGAAAAGGGGGAAGGAACGAGCGTCTGGTTTAGATTGACTGCTCGATGGTCGCTCAACTCACAAGACACGAGTATTGCAGTTGCGCTTTATGGTAACCCGACGCGTCAGTTTTGAAGTTGCGCTTTTGCAATTCACTCTCCCGCCCCG
>NZ_JAMYFE010000004.1 GCF_024129865.1 Stieleria tagensis
GCGGAGACAGGCCTGTTCGTGTCAGCTCAAAACATGAGGCGATTGTTCAACCTCACCCTGCAAACCCCCACCCTGTTGAGCCGTGAGCGAAGCTGCATGACCTCGCGGGGCGGGAGAGTGAATTGTAAAAGTGCTGGCTCCTAAACTGACGCGTCGGGTTACCAAAGAACAATGCCCAACGCATCGGATCGGCTTGCGCACATCGCGGGCTGTTCTGATTTCTATTGCGGCGGCGGCACAAATCGTCTAATCACCAAGCCTCTCTCGGTTTTTTTGACAAGGACTTTTGTAGATCATGGACGAACAGCAAAACTTGCGCAGCGGCGACGCCGGGCAGCGCGCCGAGGCAGCCGAATCGCTCAGCCAAATGGGGCCCGATGCTGGTTTTGCGGCAGTCGAATTAGTCCAGGCCTGTGGCGACGACGAAGCCGTGGCACAATTTGCTGTCGCGGCATTGGAAGATATGGGGCCACCACCGGCTGAGACACTGGCCAGCGTGGCCGAACTGATGACATCCGATCAATCTGAAGTGGCCTACTGGGCAATCACATTGGTCGGACGCTGTGGGGTCGCCGCGCGCGATCACCAGGATGCGTTGGCCAGTCTCGTCACCACATCGACCGAGATCAATGTGCGGCAGCGCGCGGTGTGGGCACTTGGAAAGATCGAAGCTAGATCCGACACCGCTTTGCAGGCACTGCGTCTGGCAGCGGCTGATTCGGACGCCCGGCTTTCACGTCTGGCCGGCGAAGCGCTCGCAGTCACGCAAACCTAAGCGATCGCTGAATCTATCGGCACGCGCGATCACAGGCATGGAGGCCTGGCATGGCACGCAAAAAGTCCCGCTCTCCCATGTTCACATGGGTTTTTGTCACACTGCTCTCGAGCAGCGGTCTGGGCGGCTACCTGAATCCCGATTGGCCGCTGATCGGTCCCATCGTTCAGCAGGTATTGGCGGTCGGCAAAGGATCCGGTAGCGCGGCAACGGGACCGGACGGGCAACCCGCGGCGGGGGCGAACGTTGGGCCGGGAGCCATCGGCGGTTTGAGCGATCGCATCACATCGCAGCTGCAATCTCGGTATGGATCAACCGATGCAAAATTGGCCTCCGCACCGCTCAACACAGCCTCGCCGGGAGCGTCGAATCGTCCCGCCGGCAGCCTGCTGATCGCCAGCTACAACATTCAAGTGCTGGGACAAAGCAAGATGTCCAAACCGGACGTTGTGAATGTCCTTGCGCACGTGATTCGACAATTTGACATCGTCGCAATTCAAGAAGTCCGCGCCAAAGATGACAATGTGATTCCGGATTTGGTTGCCGCGGTCAACGCGAACGGCGGCCAATACAACTATTTAGTCGGACCACGGTTGGGGCGGACGGTCAGTACCGAACAGTATGCATTCGTTTTTGACACCTCACGTGTCGAATACGATCCGTCGGCGGTCGGAACGATTTCGGATCCGACCGATTTGTTGCACCGCGAACCCTATGCTGCACGATTTCGCGCCCGCACAAATTCACCACAACACGCGTTTACGTTTTGGATGGTCAACACACACACCGACCCGGATGAAGTTCCCGAGGAGGTCGCCGCGCTGGCAGACGTTTTCAAGATCATGCAAACGGCGCGTGCTGATGAAGACGACGTGATTCTGTTGGGTGATTTGAACGCCAGCGAATCTCAACTCGGTCCACTCGGGCAGGTCCCAGGAATCTCCTGGGCGGTACACGGCGTGATGACCAACACGCGGCAGACCAAAGCTTATGACAACATCTTGTTTCATGCGCAATCAACGGCCGAATTCACCGGGCGTTGGGGGGTCTATGATCTGCAACGCATTCTCGGGCTTTCCGCCGACGATGCCTTGAAGGTTTCCGACCATTATCCAGTTTGGGCAGAATTCCAAATTTGGGAAGCCCCTAAAACAAATCAATTTTCAGGCCGTTTTCAAGGCAATTGATCGTTGATGCTTTGGCGACACCGCGTCGCTTCGATAGGCTCCCTGCCGGTCGTCAAATGGTATTCTGTGCGTGGGCACAAATCGCATTTGACTCTCACACTTTCTGGCGAGCGGCATCATTCATGCGCACTCCGACTCTATTCGTTTGCTTTCTTTTGCTCTGGTTCGTTGCGGGATCACTTCGATCTTGTGTAGCAGAAGCGCCAGTGCGGCTGGCGGCCAGTCATCCGGCTGACGGGGTCACAGAGGTGTCAACATCGAGTTCGCTGCACCTAAGATTCAGCGATGCGATTGACGTGGCCACATTGGCGGAGATTCATTTGACCTGCCAAACGGCGGGAAGTGAATCAGAGGTCAAGATCAGGTCTTCCACGGATCTCACTGGCGCATCGATCACGATCTCTCCCGAGCAATTTCTGGAACCCGATCAGCTCTATCGCTTGGTCGCCTCGACCGGATTGCGGGCCCGCGATGGTTCTGCTGTCGATCCGTTTCAAATCGTCTTTCGAACGACGGCGGCGACGGAGAGTACCGGTGGGGGCCTCGATTTCATCGCGGAACCGTTTGACTCGACACGGTCGATGACCACGGTCGTCGTTGGCCCCGACCGTCGCTTGTATGCGGCCAGCGCATTCGGTGAAATCCTTTGTTGGGATCTTGATGCCGAGGGTCGCCCGAGCAACCGCCGCGTGCTGTTTCATGATCCTACGACAAGTCGTCAATTCATTGATTTGGAATTTCATCCTGCGTCGACCGCTGAAAATTTGGAACTGTGGGTCAGCTATGCCGAACGACTGTCCGACCCAGCCGATCCCCGCCATCACTTCAGCGGGCAAATCGCTCGCCTGAAAATCCGCGGTGACCAGATCATCGACTACCAAGTCGTCGTAAAAGGGCTGCCCCATGGACGCGAAGTCCAGGGAGGTCACGAGACGCTTCCGCATCAACCCAACGGATTATGTTTCGTCGATGGGATGCTCTATCAATCGGTTGGATCGACCAGCAGTTCCGGGGGACCGCCGAATTGGGGAATTCCCGAGCAACCGCTGTCGGCGTGTATTCTGGAAATCGATTACCAAAAAATTGGTGGCGAGACAGTCGACGTGTATCCAGGTGGCGAACGATACGACCCCGATGCCTCCGGCGCGGTCGTGAAACGGTTTGCCACTGGAATCCGTAACGCCTTGGAAATCATTGCCCATTCCAACGGCAGACTCTACACGGCGGTGAACATCAATGACCGTGGTAAACGTAGCGACGGCGTGCCCGACGATCCGGAGTTGCCCGGCGACCAAAACGAGTTGATCAAGCAAGTCACCCCGGACCACGAAAGTTTGTACATCCTGCAGCGTGGACGGCACTATGGGTTTCCTAACCCGTCGATCGGCAATTATGTCTTGGCCGGTGGCAATCCGACCAACGGCGAAGACCCGTTCGAGATCACGGATTATCCGGTCGGTACCAAGCCCGAAGCGGGGTTTGCCCCAGAATTGATGTACCCGATCTGGCAGTGGGGCGGCACCAGCCCGAATGGCATGATCGAATATCGACCGACATTCAAACACCCGCTGAAAACGAGGATCCTGTGTTGTTTCTATTCCGCTGGTGACATTGCAGCGATCGCATTGGGAGCGGACGGATTGCCAGAGCGAATCGACAAATTACGCAGTCCGACGGGTAAATTGCAGTTGCGAGGACCGCTGGACATCACCCAGGACGAATCGACAGGCAGCCTGTATATCGCTGACTTTGGTACCCAATCGAAATTTGGTGACAACGGGTCATTGGTTTGGCTACGCCGCGTCGAATCGTTGGAGTCCCATTAGTAGTGCGCCAAAGCATAAATTTACGGTTGACCTGTGTACGATTTCGACGGACTTGGAAGCCCGTCCTGCCCAAAGATCGAACTTTGACAAAGTGGGACTCGGTTCCAACGATTCTTACCCGCCTTCCGCTCGCCCCACCGATTCAATGCCAATCACGGAAACTTCGACGACCTCTCGCGCATGGATTTTGATGGCGGTGTTGTTGATTGGGGTCCCAATCGTGCTGTGCGGAGGCCCGCTGACCTGGTGGATGGCGCGGCGTTCAAATGCGTTTTCAACCCTTCATCAACGCCGTGACGAAATCGTCGCGCGGGGATTGCCAATCGATGACCAGACGATGATGGAATATCGCTCGGCACAGATGGATCATCAGCGTTCCGAGCGTTGGATGAAGCTCTTGGATCAGCTGGAAGCAGCTGAATTTAAAACGGCTTGCCGCGAGATCCCGATCCTGGGTACCCCGGAGGACGAAGTCGCCTTTGTTCCCGGTCAACCCTATCCTTACGATCGGCAAGTCCAAGTGTTCTTGGCCGAACACTCGGACCTGCTAAAGGAACTCCATCAAATCGTCGAAGGCAGCGGCGCCATCTGGACGAAAGCCGATTTTGACTCCTTCAATACCCTACTGCCATACATCCAAGCCACGCGTACGGCGGTCCGTCTGCTGTCATTGGAATTGGAAGATGCGATCCGTCGCGACGATCACGATCAGGTCTTTGATTCGCTAGTGGCGATGATTGGGGTCGCCAGATCACTTGAGAAAGAACCGGTGTTGGTGTCCCAATTGGTCCGAATTGCGATCGTCGGGATCACAGTCCAGTACAGCAAACAAGCGATCGAACTGGACCTTCTCGACGGCGAGCAATTGTCGGCACTGTTGACACAATACCGGGCGCTGGATGACTTTGGATCCGGATACCGGATTGCGATCATCGGCGAAAGGGCGATGTCGCAGCCGATGTTCGACAACGTCCAGCGGCTGTCTGATCCACGGGCGACACATTCGATGAATCTAAATCAACGACCGCTCGATGCATTGGCGTCGTTGGATTACATGCAGCGTGCAGAATCGATTCCGACCGACGATCTGAATTCGTTCTATCACGAGATCGTTGCGTTGGACGCCGATTTCCAGGCTCAACGGGCAGAGGCCAATTGGCTGAATCAGTACGAAACGCTGATGACGGAATTGACCGCTCCGGCATTGGCCGCCTATGGCAACGCCATTGTCCGATCCACCATGTCAACGCGACTGGTCAAACTAGCGATTGGGTTGCGGCTGTATGAGAAACGCCACGGTCGCTGGCCGGATACACTGGGGCAATTATCGGCCGACCAATCGGTGGGTGATTTGGGGCCGACCGAACCGGTCGGCCACAAACCCTTTGGCTATCGAGTGACCGATGGCCGAGCAGAGCTTTGGGGCTTTCGCGCCGAAACTCCGTTTGAATCAACTCCAGAATCTCCGACCGATCTGACAGCGCTCGGCGAGTCAGAAGGCGAAAATCTGGCGGTGTGGAACTGGCTGCTGGAGCGCTCCGAATGACCGAGCACACGCAGCGAGCCTGAAACGTAAAACCCCGATCGCTCGGGCAAACGCAACTAGTTTTCGATCAGTTGAACGTTTTCGGCGCGCGGTCCTTTGGGGCCTTGCCCGACGTTGTAAGTTACTTCCTGGCCTTCACGCAGGTCGTTGAACTGAACGCCTTCCACAGCGGAGCTGTGAAAGAACAGGTCGTTGCGGGAATCCGAAGTCGAGATAAAACCGAATCCTTTGTCGGTAATACGTTTGATGGTGCCTTGTTCCATTTCTTCTATCCAAAACTCTTCAAAATAGTTGTGCCTGATAGGCTTCAGTGAAACGTTCACGGAGCCGACCCGACACGCGGGGTAGGTTGTCATCGGATGCATCAGCCGGTCAAAGTGCGGGCTGACTGCGATCGCGAGATAAGGTTGTATGTGTCAATCTAACGCTGGTGGGCGGGTCCAAGTGACCGAGCGTTGGCAGCAGAGGGTGAATCGTTACGTTCACCGGGGCGAGAAGGTGGAGAACTCAGCTCAGGTTTGGTTCTCATACAAGTCAGAACACGTCTGCGGATTAAAGCCACGCTTCTCGATCCGTTCCGACCATTTGTCATTGAATTTGCATATCGTTAACGGGACAAGCTACACGCCCCCAGCCAGTTAGCCAAGGTCACTTCAACGATCCCCCCGCGGAACCGCCAGAATTGTTTGCCAATCCAGGCAAATGATTGCCGAAAAACGCCGCAAAAATCCGCGGTGGGGCAGCCGATTCGGTATCAGCCGGGCCCAGATCCTGTTGACGCTCCGAATGCAGATCGCGTAGTTCATCGGTTGAACTTTGTTCCCCTCTCTCAACCGCCAGCTTGTCCCGTGATCACTCGCCGTTGGCTAGCATTTTTGCCTGCCATTTTGTTGTTTTCCAGCATCGCTGGTAGCCAGGAAGCCGTTTCCCAAAATGGCGTCGTCGCCGCGTCGTTTACGGATCGAGCCAGTCCGACACCGGACGAAACTCCGATCGCAATCTCCAAGCAGCTGGTCGAAAAAGAACAATCAGCGATCGCATCGGCGGGCTTGTCAGAAACCCAGCAACCCGAATGTGAAGCTAGGCTAACCAAGGCCCTTGCGCTGCTTTCGACCGCCGACGAAGAAATCGCCCGGCGCGCCAGTTTTGAAAGCCAATCCAAGGCGATCCCAGAAACGCTTGCTAAATTGCGGTCCAATCTGGCTGCGCCCGCTCAAGCCGCGGAAATCTCACTGCCGGCCGATCCAACCGTCGCTCAATTGGAGTCACAGTTGGTGCAACTGAAACAGCATGTCGAAGCCTTGGAAGTCGACTTGGCTGCCAAGAAAAAGGAATCTGACGGGCGGCCGGCGCGGTTGCAGGACATCGCCAAGGAAGTCATCGAACTACAAAAGCGGATTGCGACGAACCGCGAGCAGCTAACCCCCGTCGCACCGGTCGATGTCGAAGCACGGACCAAATGGTTTGAACAGGCAGCACGGCTCAGTCATCAGCTGCAACTACGCGAACGCCTGCAATCGGAACGCCGATATTTAGAAGCCGCTACCGAATTGTTGTCGTTGCAAACGGGCGTTGTCCAACGCGATCTGAAAGAACAGAGCAAGCAGTTGGCGGCATTTCAGTCCGCCGTTGAAGCATGGCGCAAAGATGAATCACAGCGCCAGGCGGAAGTTGCCAGGCGGACGGCTGAACAAGCGCACCCGGCGCTGCGCTCGTTGGCCGAAGGCAACACCGCGATCGCCGAAGCGCGGATTCACACCGCGTCGGGGATCCAAAAAATCGGTCGCCAAGTCAAAACGTTGACCGACCTGTCGAAAACGCTTGCCGAAGAATTCGAAGACCTGCGGCAAAAGGTCGAATACGCCGGCGCCACGTCATCAACCGGGGTGCTGCTGCGAAAAAAACGTAGCGAACTGCCAGACACCCAAGAGTTCTATCAGCGCGATGCATTCGTCAAAGAAGAAATGCCGCGTGTGCATCTGCAATTGATGGAGTGGAAAAAACTGCAACGGGAAAGCGTCGACCCAGACGAGCTGGCGCAAAAAATGATCGACGAATCAGCCGATCTGAGAAACAGATTTGAAACCGACCAGGTCAGCCGTGTGGTCGCCCGACTGTTGGAAGACCGCCGGGTGCTGTTGACCAATGCGATTCCCGATCAGGGAACCTACCTGCAAGATTTGAATGACTTGGATTTTGCCAATCAGACGCTGCAAAAAGAAGTGACGGCATTTCGTCAGTTCCTGGACCAGCGAATCCTGTGGATGCGCAGTGACGACATGCTCAATGGCGATGATTTCCAACAAGCGACGACCGGTATGGGAGTCCTGTTGGGCAAGTCGCGATGGAACGAAGTGGCGCGCGTCGCTTGTGGTGATATCGCCCGCCGCCCTGCGATCGGATTGGGCGTACTGGCATTGTTTGCGCTGATCATGCTGTTCCGCGCCAAATTGCTTTCGATTCAGCGTGACTTGGCCGAACGACCAGCCGCCGGGGAACAGGCAAGTTTCGGCCGCTACGTTTCAGCGTTTGCAATCACGTTTTTGATCGCCGGGCGCTGGCCGGTGTTGCTGCTGGCATTCGGCTATCGATTGAAAACCGCTGCCGACGCCACACCCTGGACTCAATCCGTGGGCGATGCCTGTTTGACCACCGTGGTGTTGGTCTGGAGCTGCGAATTTTTACGCGAGATTGCCCGGGTCGGCGGGATCGCCGAAACCCTGTTCCAATGGCCCGAAGCGGCGACGCGCTCGCTGCGACGAACGTTGCGAGCTACGTTTTTGTTTGGGACGCCCCTAATCGCCTTGCTGCAACTCGCGCACTTTGGTGAATTGGCCGAAACCGTCAGCTTGCATCGCCTGCTGTTCATCCTGTCGGTGTCGCTGTTTGTGTTCCAAATCGGCGTGTTGTTGATGCCAAACGGCAGTCTAATGAACTCCATCGCGGCCCGTTCGCCCAACGCCTTTCTGTTTCGCGCCCGCCGATTGATCTGGTGCGGTGCGGTGGCGGCACCCGGTGGATTTGCCGTGCTATCGATTCTGGGTTACCACTATTCGGCCTACCAGCTTTCCGGGCGACTGGCTGAAACCGGAGCTGCGATTGTTGGTGTCGTCCTGATGTATGCGCTTGCCCTGTGTTGGTTGGAAGCGACCAGCCACAACCAGGCGATTCGCCAGCAGCAAGCCGCTGAAGAACAGGCAGCCTTGGAAAATGATCCGATCGAAGTCGATTCGCCGCTTTCGATGTCCAACGTGGTCGTGCAATCAGAACCGACCGAGCCGCTGCCGCCGTATCAATCCGCCGGGCACGAGTTTCGACACCTGTTGCGCTATGCGACGCTGGCGATGATGATTTGCGGCGGTTGGATCATTTGGGCCGACGTGCTGCCGGCGCTTCACATTTTGGATCGTGTCCAACTGTGGCAGAACATTGAAACCGTCGCCGAAGCCGTGACATCCACCAATGGCACCGAAAGCGTGCAAATGGTCGACCACAACGTGCCGACAACTCTGATGGATTTGTTAAAAGCCATCATGATTTGTATGGGGACAATCATGATCGGCCGCCGCTTGCCGGGGCTATTGGATTTAACCGTGATGGAACGATTGCCTGTCGATCAGGGCGGTCGTCAAGCACTGGCCATTTTAATCCGCTACGCCGCCACCTTGGCCGGCTTGTTGCTGGCTTGCCACATCATTCGATTGTCCTGGAGCAGTGTGCAATGGTTGGCCGCAGCGATGACGGTCGGTCTAGGTTTTGGGCTTCAGGAGATCTTTGCCAACCTGGTCAGCGGGATCATCATCTTGTTTGAGCGCCCGATCCGAATGGGTGACCTGGTGACCGTCGGCGACATCACCGGCAACATCACCAAGATGCAGATTCGCGCCACGACGATCACCGATTTTGACCGCCGCGAATTGATCGTCCCCAACAAAAAATTCATCACCGACAATGTGATCAACTGGACGCTTAGCGATCCGATCAGCCGTGTCGTGCTGCCGGTCGGTGTCGCCTATGGCACCGATATCAAGCAAGTCGAAACCATTTTGATGCGGATCGCACGGGAATGCTCCTATGTGATGCGTGAACCAGGTCCGGGCACGCTTTTTAAAGGCTTTGGTGACAGCACTCTGGACGTCGAGTTGCGTGTCTTTATCCCCACACGGGAAATGTATGTTAATGTCGTCAATTTCCTGAACAACGCCATTGCCAGAGAGTTTAAGAAGGCGGAGATTGAGATCGCATTCCCGCAGCGTGATTTGCATATCAAATCGCTGGAATCGCTGGAAGCATTGATGCCCGATCGCAATGCCGCGTCCACCAAGGTTGCCTGAAACAATGGATGACAATCAGCCAGCAACGCTGGCGCCCGCCGAAACGCCAGACACAGAACAACCTTGGCGAACAATGCTGGATCTAGCGACCAGCGGTGATGCCGATGCGCTCGATGACTATGTCTCGCAGCTGTCGACAGCCGACCAGGCATTGGCACTAAGCCACCTGGACGACCAGGAAACGCACCAAGTCCTGGAGACACTGCACGCCAACGATGCGGCGGAGTTGCTAAGCCATTTGCCGGAGGTCCAGGCGGCTCAGCTGATCGGATCGCTCGAAGCGGCCTCGGCGGCGGCGATCATCCAAGAGTTGCCCAGCGACGAACAAGCCGACGTGCTGGGCGATTTGAATGAAAGCCAATTGCAGGCGATTCTGAATGAATTGCCGGCCGAGGAAGCTGCCGCGGCGCGCGAACTAGCCGCCTACAACGACGACGTCGCCGGCGGATTGATGATCTGCGAATTGCTGCGGTTCAGTGATCGCATGTCAGTCGCTCAGGTCATCGAACAACTGAGTCACGATCACCAACGCCACGACGATATGGACATTCGTTATGGCTACGTTTGTGATGATGCCGGGCGACTGGTCGGTGTGCTGCGAATGCACAACCTGTTGTTCGCACGGCGATCGGCATCGATCTCCGATGTGATGATTCATCATCCCGTTTCGGTCGCCGATTCCGCTCCACTGGACGAACTGGTCGAATTGTTCGAATCACATGCCTATTTGGGCGTCCCCGTCGTTGACAGCGAAGGGGTTCTGCAAGGCGTGGTGCGGCGTGAGGCGGTTGATTACGAATCCGTTCGTGCGGCCGAAAGCGACTATTTGAAAAGCCAGGGGATTGTCGGCGGGGAAGAACTGCGGACGATGCCGTTGTGGCTGCGTTCCAGACGTCGATTGAGCTGGTTGAGTGTCAACATCGTCTTGAACATCGGCGCAGCGGCTGTGATCGCGACGTTTCAAGACACGCTGCAATCGGTGATCGCGCTCGCTGTTTTCTTGCCAATCATCAGCGACATGAGTGGCTGTAGTGGCAACCAAGCCGTTGCGGTCAGTATGCGGGAACTTTCATTAGGGCTGATTCGGCCCAGTGAGTTCTTTCGTGTCTGGAGCAAAGAAATCGCTGTCGGGCTGATCAACGGATCCATCCTGGGGCTACTGGTGGGGATCGTGGCCCTTGTCTTTAGCGGAAACGTGTATCTGGGACTGGTGGTCGGTGGTGCATTGACGATCAACACAATGGTCGCCGTTTCCATCGGCGGTTTGATTCCTTTGTGTCTAAAGAAGATGGGCGTCGACCCAGCCGTCGCGAGCGGTCCACTGTTGACCACGGTCACCGACATGTGCGGCTTTTTCTTGGTGCTGGGATTTGCAACCATGATGCTGACACTATTGGTCTAGCCGAACAGCGACGACGGTGCCGGTACTACACGAACATGGCATCGTGGCGGATGAATCGGGTTGGCATTCAGTGCGAATCCGACTCGGTTTCCGCCAGTTCCTCGATCAGTGACAACAGCTTTCGTTTGTTGATCGGCTTGGTTAGAAATTCGTTGCAACCGGCTTTTAGACACTGATTGCGGTCGGCATCCATGGCGCCGGCGGTCAGCGCGATGATCGGCAGGGTGTAGCCGGCAAGACGAATTTCGCGAGTGGCATCAACACCGGACATCACCGGCATCTGCATGTCCATCAACACCATCGAAACGGTCTGATCATCGGTGACGAGATCGACGGCTTGTTGTCCGTTTTCGACCATTGTTAAATCTTGCACGACCGGACTGAGAATCCGTGACAACAAGAAACGGATTGCCGGTGTGTCCTCGGCAACCAAAATATGAATCGGCAGCTTTTCGTGTTGTTCGGCTTCGACGGTGGAATCGTTTCCGGTGGCGTGGGCGCGCTGCTCGGAAAAAACGGCGTAGACGGCGTCACGTGGATGGGGAACCGGCAAACGGATTGAGAATGTCGTGCCTTTGCCGACGGCGCTCTCGACCTCTAACTCGCCACCAAGTCGATTGGTTAAACGTTGCGCGATGGTCAATCCCAATCCGGTTCCCGCCGCGTTGGCTTTCGGATTCTGAAGCCGCGTGAAGGCATCAAAGACATCCTGAAGCCCTTCATCTGCGATGCCCACACCGGTGTCGACAACGTCGATCTGAATCATGGATTCATCCGTCTCATGACGACAACAGGCCCGTAACGTGACACTTCCTCGCGGTGTGAATTTGAACGCATTGCTAAGCAAGTTGACGATGATTTGTCGCAATCGAACCGGGTCGGTATGAAAACGAACAGGAAATTCGCCCTGTAAATCCAACTCAAACGCCAGCCCGGTGTCTTGGGCCCGTGGCATCATCAACCGGTGCAAGTCGCGTAGCACTTTGGCGACGTTGATGTAGCGGAATTCCAATTCGATTTTTTCGGCTTCGATACGTGACAGATCCAGAATGTCGTCCAAGATGGCCATCAACGCATGCCCCTGTTCGACCATCACACGGCTGAGCTGTTTATTTTCTTCCAGACGAACGGACTCTTGCAACTGTTCGCTGCAACCTAAGATCGCCGTCATGGGTGTACGAATCTCGTGACTCATCTGCGCCAAAAACGCAGACTTGGCACGGTTGGCGGCTTCGGCCGCATCACGCATTGATTCGAGCTCCAGTTCATAGGTCTTGCGTCCTGAAATGTCGCGTGCAATGGTGGAATAGTGAGTGACAACGTCATTGCCGTCAGTGTGTGCCATCACCACTTGGCTGATCGGGAGCGGCGTTTCTGCTTTCGTCAACAATTCCGATTCGAACTGGTAGGCCTGGCCGGAGGCGGCCGTTGGCAACGCCAAATCGCGAAGCACCCGATAGGTTTCAGGGGAATGCAACTCGGATATGTGCTTTCCCTGTAACTGCTTGGGCGAATCATAGTCCAGCATTCGAGCCGCCCCGTGATTGAGATACAGAATTTGGCCGTCGGCGTTGATCGTACCGACAAAATCCGTGGTCAGATCTGCGATCGATGCCAACTGGGCGACACGGCTGGACAGTTGATCGTATTCGGTCATGTCACGGTTGATTTCCATGACCACTTGTCGCCCGACGGCATTGAGTTGAATCAACTGATGGCGGGATGCGATGTCCAGCGGTTGATTTTGACGCGTGTAGTGCACCACGCGACCTTCCCAGTCTCCCTTTTCCAACATCGCCGCAGTGATTTCATCGCGCGGCACCGAATGCTCGGTTCGCAGCACATCATGAATCACCTTCCCCATCACTTCGCTGCGGCTAAATCCGTACAGCAGTTCTGCACCGCGATTCCAGAACGAGATGCCGCCGCCTAATTCCCATGCGATGATGGCATCGTGCGACAGATCCAGCATTTCAGCCTGTTGCCGAATCAGGTCGTTGCTGAGATGTAAATCAGTGACATCGGTAAAGAAGACTGTCAAACGATCTTCGTGGGGAAAACAGTAGCATTGGTACCAACGATTCGTTCCGGCATAGTGTTCTTCAAAACGAATGGTCTTTCCCGTCCGCATCGATTCGTGGAATTGGGCATCAAAAGCAGTGCCCTGGGCGTCGGGAAAAACGTCCCAGATCTGTTTGCCCAACAGATCGTCACGATTGATGCCCATCATTTCACACATCCCGTCGTTGACAAACGTGTATCGCCACTGTTTGTCCAAGACGATGATCGCTTCGGTGACGCTCTCCATCACCTGCCGAAGCTCACGTTCGCTTGCAGCGACCCGACGATTGGCGGAAGCAATCTCGCTGACATCGTGGGCAATGATTGAAACGGCCACGACTTGGTCGTTTTCATCGTGTTGCAATGACGCGCGCCAATGCACTCGCAACGCTTCCTGCCGATCCGTCTCTCGCAGCGTCCAGTTCGTGATTTCCTCGTGCTCGGCTTTTAATTCCGCTGCAAAAAAATCCTCAAACGGGCGTTCGCTAATCTTGTCTTTCAGTACGTCAACGATGTGTCGGCCGGTGGCTTCGGAACGTTTCAAACCGACCATCTTTTCCGCACCAATATTCCAAGTTTCAATGATCCCGTTGCCGTCGGTGGAAACGATGAAGTCGCTGGAATGGTCGATCAATTTTCGCAATCGCTGCCGTTTGGCATTCTCGCGTTTGATCGACGTGATATCGACCAAGGTGACAATCAGTTGCGGCAATTCCGAATCGGGCGTGGCGATGGTCGAATATGGCAAGACCCGTATTAGGAACCTCGAATCGTCTTTGCCGGTGACTTCGTATTCGATTGATTGCCGCGTTGCTTGTACCTGGTGCAAACCACCGACAAAATCTGCGTCGCCAAATTGCCCACTGAACGTGGTGATTTTGCGGCCGATGTCTTCCTGCACCAGTGCAAAGACGGTGGTCATGTTTTCCGTGAATCGGCGGATTCGCAGGTCCGCGTCCAAAAACATCACACCGACTTCGGTACCGATCAACAGCTGGTTCAAATCGTCGGTGACCTCGATCAGTTCACCGATCTTGCGTTGGTGGTCCGTGTTGACGGTGAACAGTTCCTCGTTGACGCTGTGAAGTTCCTCGTTGGTGCTTTGCAGTTCTTCGTTGCTAAGCGTCAATTCTTCGTTGGTGGATTGCAACTCTTGATTGGCGGCTTCCAATTCTTCGATAGTGGATTGTAGATTCTGACGTGTGATCTGCAGTTCTTCCTCCACGATGTGGAGTCGATCCGGCGAGCGGTCTGCTGCACTGGTTTCCGCGCCCGCCGGCGAACCGGCCGCTAGGTCCGCATGGGTCGCCGATGCAGTGCCGGTGGGATGAATTGCCGGTTGAATCCGCAGAAACACCCAGTCCGGGGCCGCTGTGACCGATTCAGCGGTCACGACGACATCACACAGGCCAGCATCGATCGGGCCACTCTCAATGGGGCCACTCTCGATTGGGCCATCCTGGATCGGGCCGAGTGTTCCACCGGCGGTCGTCGACGCATCCGTATTGGCCAACCGCTGTAACGCCCGACTGATTGCCGGACGCAGTGATTCAAGCACCAGACCCGTGATCTGACGCGACACTCGGCCGGCTGGAATTCTCAGGTACGACTCCGCGCCGCCATAACAATGAACCACTTCTTGTTTGCCATTGATCAGAATGCCGGTCGGCATGAACTGGTCCAGTAGCGGGCCTTTGGTTTCAATCGGTGCTGTGGGTTCAGAAGGCGTCTGTTGTCCGCTGCCGGGAATCGTGAGCGGGCTGCGCAACGTTTCCGAAATCGCCAAAGCTCTGGCCGTCGATGATTGCTGTCGTTTTTTGTAGACGCGCCAATTGGTATCGATGACCTCAAATTCGCTGCCCAATTCGCCTGGCGTTTCGCTGGTTCCCAGGACCAACAAAGCGTTTTTTCGCATGCTGAAATGGAACAATGAAATCAAGCGTTTCTGCACGAACGGTTGCAGATAGATCAATAGATTTCGGCAGCACACCATGTCCAATCGCAAGAACGGAGTGTCTGTGACCACGTTGTGGACCGCGAACACCAGCATTTGCCGCAATTCATGAATTGCCTGGAATCCACCGGGGGTCCGTTCGAAATAGCGTTTGGTTCGAACGTCATCAATGCCGGACATCGCCGCGGCCGAATAGATCCCCGCGCTAGCGGTTTGAATGGCACGCCGATTCAGATCGGTTGCGAACAGTTTGACGTTCGGCGTGCGGCCAAGTTCGTCAAAAATCTCATGAAGCACGATGGCAATCGAATACGCTTCTTCGCCGCTGGCACAGCCGGGGATCCAAGCCCGAAATTGACGATCCGACGGCAGATCCTGGATCAATTCACGCAGGTATTCTTTCCCAAGTAAATCGAACACGGTGGAGTCGCGAAAAAACGCTGTGACCCCGATCAGCAAATCGTCATACAAACGTTTGCGTTCGGTCGGGTCTTGCCGCAATAGAGCCGCATAGTGGTCGTAGTCGTCCAGACGCTTGAAACCCATCCGCCGCTGAATGCGCCGCTCGATGGTGGTTTGTTTGTATTGCGAGAAATCAATCGAAAAGTGTTCATCCAATTGCTGCAGGATGGAATCCAAACTGCCACTGTGATGCCCAGTGTTCCGATCCGCTGGATCGCTGGTTGAGAGATTGGTGGTGATGAATTGGTCGATCGCAGACGGAATTGCGTCGGGGCTGAGTTCCAGATCAGACGCCCCAGAAGCGATCAGACTTTCGGGCATGCCTTTGAAACTGGCGGTTTCAGGCAGCTGCGCGATCACCAACCCTTGACTGTCGGCAATCTTTTGAGCGCCCAATGTTCCATCGGACCCGGTGCCTGACACGATCACCGCGATGGCATAGCGGCCCACTTCTTGGGCCAATGAGCGAAAGAATTCATCGATCGGTAACGAGACACCCCGGGGGTCTTTGTCGCTAACGAGAAAGCGTCCCTCGTGAACGATCAACCGCTTGCCCGCTGGAGCGACATAGACGTTTCCGCCACGAACTTGCGTCCCGTCCTGGATCGCTTGAATCGGGATGTCAGTCCAACGCTGCAAAATCTGTGTCAGTTGGCTTTTGAAATCCACTGACAGGTGTTGAACGACGACATAGGCACAGTCGTCGTGGCGAGACAAATTTCGGAACAGGCCTTCGAGTGACTCCACCCCTCCCGCCGAAGCGCCGATGCCGACAACAAAGGTCCCTCCGCTGTACTGGCCGGGTTGTGATGAATCGTGATTGGTCAGCATGAAGGCGGGCAGGCAGCGGGACAGGAGATAAACGGGAGCTCCGAAAAAGCTCCTTCGACGGCCCGCAGTTTACCTGCCGACTATCTCAGCAACCACGTGACCACAACCAGCAATAGAATGGCCAGTGCAAGTAGTACAGGGTAGCTGAACGCCACGATCACGAAGGGGCTGCTGGGAACTTCCTTTGCCAAGTGCGGTTCTTCATTGACCGCTTGGTCGTGCAGTTTTTCTTGTAGGGGGCGACTGTCCGCAGGGTGTTCGTCGACCGTGGAATTGCGAAACGGCTTACCGCCGTTGGCGGGCTCAGGTTCCACGTCAGGTTTCGTATGACTGGTGTTCACGATATTTCTCCAAGTGTGTGGCCGCGCCCCGCGCTCTATACGCAACGCTTCTGACGGACCCCGTTTTCGATCAAGTGATCATTCAGCAACTTCGTCGCATCCCGTGTGCCAATTGACTCGGCTTGATCTCAGACTCTGTGCGTTTTCTGCGTCGGGCGATTGGCAATTCAGAGCAACCGGAACCTTGATTGCGATGTGATTCGTGCGGCAGGCACGCCAACCAAGCGCTGCTCGCTGGAATGATTGCTGCGGCTGGTGTGTTTTTAGCCAGCCTGGTCGCCCAGCGGCCAGCAGATCAGAGCGGCGGCAACCACCAGCCGGTGTGGTGATCATTGGCACGCCAAGTGCACCCGCGGCTTGAGTTGAATTTTTCGTTCTCTCTTGCCCCCCTGATCCATGCGGAAGCTATCGTCAACTCGTTGCCTGTCATTCTCCCGCACGGGGTCCCCGAGTCCCGACGCGCGGAACTCGGCGGAGGACCAGTCTGTGAACATCCAGCCGGAGCCCCACCAACCGGAGCTTTGTCAATTGGTTCACCTCAACCGCGACAGTCGTGATTTTTATCAGTGGGCGCGACACCGGGTCAGTGACCCCGTGTTGGCCGACGCATTTGAACAAATCAGCGTCCAGCGCAGCGGGCAAGCGGCCGAGCTTCAGCGTCTTGTCGGGACCACGATAAACGTCGCTTCGCCATCAACCGAATTGAATCAACTGAGATTGATGTGGCAACGTTGCAAGTCCGCAGTCGTCAGTGGTCGCAAAAGCGAGTTAATCAACTCGGTGGTGGATGCCGAGTCAGGAACTCGCCGGGCGTATGAATCGGCTGCGGGCAACGTCAGTGACGCAGCCATCACCGCGATCCTGCGTCGCCACATCACCAATATCCGAACCGCGGCACAGCACCTCGCCTACATGCGCGTGCGGCAGTGCGGAACACCCGATCACTCGACAAGTCAGCCGATTGGCACCGTCGACCACCTGCGATAACCTTGGAACCTGCACGTTTGATCCCCCTCACTAGCCTGTCGCACAACATCAAGTCGCCCTGAAAAGCTCATGCCTACCGTATTAGTCATTGATGACGATCCGTCCATCTTCTTGCTTGTCCGCAAAGCGCTCGACGGCGTGGCCGACATTGAGACGGCGGCGACAGCCGAGGAGGGATTGAACCTCGCGTCGAAGCGGCATTTTGATGCCGTGCTGTTGGACATCGTCCTGCCCGATCGTCATGGGATGGCGGTTTTTTGCGAAATTCATGAACTTGATCGCAGATTGCCGGTGATTTTCATGACGGTCGAAGCGGCCAGTAAAACGGCGATCGAAGCGATGCAGTTGGGCGCGTTCGATTACTTGGCCAAGCCGTTGGCGGTCAAGCACCTCCGCACCCTCGTCTCCCGAGCGATTCAGCAACGCGAACTGGCATCGGTACCGGTTGCCATTGTTGCCGACGAAGATCTGGCCAAAGACTCCGGGGAACTGTTCATCGGTCGCAGCACGCCGATGTTGGAGGTTTTCAAGGCAATCGGTCGTGTCAGCAAGCAAGACGTTCCCGTATTGATCCGCGGTGAAAGCGGAACCGGCAAAGAGTTGGTCGCTCGGGCGCTGTATCAATATAGCCACCGCAGCGAAGGCCCGTTTTTGGCGGTCAACTGTGCCGCCCTGCCGGACAACCTGCTCGAAAGTGAGTTGTTTGGCCATGAAAAGGGCGCCTTCACTGGCGCCGATTCGCGCCGCATCGGAAAGTTCGAACAGTGCAACAACGGGACGCTGTTTCTGGACGAGATCGGTGACATGGCGCCGATCGTGCAAGCCAAGGTGTTGCGTGTGCTGCAAGACCAGCGGTTCGAACGGATCGGTGGCAACAATGAATTGAAGACCGACGTGCGGATTGTTGCCGCGACGAACCGTCCGTTGGAAAAAATGGTTGCCGATGGCGATTTTCGCGAAGACCTGCTGTATCGGTTGAACGCGGTGACGATTGAATTGCCGCCGCTGCGTGATCGGCCAAACGACATTCCGATGTTGATTCAGCATTTTTTAAGTCAGGCCAAAAGCGAGTTCAGCAAACCGGATCTGGAAGGCGTCTCGCCCGAAGCCGTCTCGTTGCTCAAGCGGCATTCCTGGCCGGGCAATGTCCGCCAATTGCGCGCGGTCGTCCGCCGTTGTGTTTTGGACACGGTGCTGCCGGTGCTGGTACCCGACCTGTTGCCTGAATCCATCCGCGCAGACCAAATGCCTGAATTGGTCGAAGATTCCGACGCCGACGTGCGTACGTTGCCGACCGATGATCCGCAACCGATTGCCAATCTTTCCGAACCCAACGGTCGCGGATTGCCCGACATCGTGGACCGACTGTTTCAAGAACGTTCGACTGACATGTATGCCGAAACAATCGCCTATGCGGAACGCTATTTGCTACTGCGTGTATTGCGTGAGACCGATGGGAATCAGAGCAAGGCTGCCGAGATTTTGGGTATCACGCGAGGCAAGTTGCGAGATCGGATTGCAACCTATGACATACGCCTAGAAAGTGGAGTGCGAATTGGTGAATAGAACATCCAACATCAAGCAACGTTTTGCTGCCGCAATTGAGCGACTTGACGGTGACGTCGACCTGTTGTGCGAGATGGCTGCGATCACCGCTCCGGATTGTCCGGCAGTGCTGGAACAAATCGAATCCAGTCTCGGCCAGGGGGAGTGTGAATCTGCCGCCGCACCCTTGCACAAGCTCAAAGGCATGCTCAGCACGTTCGACGCCGACGGGGTG
Source organism: Stieleria tagensis (assembly GCF_024129865.1). Lineage (GTDB taxonomy): Bacteria > Planctomycetota > Planctomycetia > Pirellulales > Pirellulaceae > Stieleria > Stieleria tagensis. Next base: position 19,487 of record NZ_JAMYFE010000004.1, read on the forward strand.
GCACTGGAAATCCAAGAGATGCTCGAGCACGCGCGGCGCGGCCATCTGCAGGAACTCCGTCAATCGTTCGACCAGCACCAGCACGAAATCGTCCAGTTGATCGACGAAATTCGCGGGTTAGCCGGTGCCAGCCAACAGAGTTAGGGGGCGTCATCACTAGGTTTTTAGGAGCTCGCCGTACTCGATCAGACAACATCCCTGATTTTTCGATCTGACTTATCGCCAGGGGCACGCGGGGAATCAACCCGTCTTCATCACGATCAGCTTGACTGATCGACTGCCAGCGGCCCACCTTCTTTCCTCGCCTACCCAACCGGCACGATCGTTTGGTTCCCGACATTTTGGGGGGCAAAGAGCCTCCGCAAACTTGTCACGCTTTCGCTTGGTTCTAAGATGTGCGTCTCTCACGATTTGATCGTGAATTCCAGTGTTCCTCGACCCAGGCATTAAAGATGAAGACGAAGTTTCGGTTTTTCGGATTGGTTGTGGCTACTAGCGTCGCATTTGGATCGCTGGCCGGGTGCGGTGAAAAGGCGACCGAATCAGTCGACTCCGCCGTCCACGATGCTGGCGAAGCCGCTTCCGCTGCTGCCGCAAGCACCACGGAAGCCGCCAAAGAGGCTGCCGCAAATGCCGGCGATGCATTGAACAAACTTGGCGAAGACGCCAAAGCATTCATGAGTCCGTTGAAGGACGAATTTGCGGCGCTCAAAGGAATGGTTGACGAACCAGAAAAGCTGAAACAATCTGCGGACGATTTGATCCAAAAGATCGAAACCAACCTCAGCAAGTTGAAGCTTCCCGAATCCGTCACCAATACCCTGAACGCCGCCAAAGAAAAATTGATCGAATTGCGTGACTACATCAGCGACGAAGCTGAAAAGGCCCAGATCGAAGAGAAAGTTCAGGCAGTGACCGACACCGTCAAAGACGGATTGGGCATGAAGAAAGACTGAATCAAAAGCGATAGCGCATCGGCAACGCAAGCAAGCAGCTCGGCGGGGCGGGTGGTTAGAATCATGGATTCCAGGATGGGGCTGCGTGCAGACCCATCCTCTGTCCAGGTCGATTTTTCCACCCCATGGAATCCCAATGAAAACGATTCGACGGTCGATTGCGACCGCATGCTTCTTGGTAATCGCCGCCACGGCGGTGACATCTGCCGCCGCAGACACCCTGCCGTTTTTGCATCCGTTGTTCACCGATCACATGGTGTTGCAACGTGACATCAAAGCTCCGGTCTGGGGTTGGTCCAAACCGGGTCAGACTGTCACGGTTTCAATCGCCGGCCAACAGGCCAGCGCAACCGCTGGCGATGACGGTCGCTGGATGGCAACCGTTGGTCCACTCACTGCCGGTGGTCCACACACCTTGCAAGTCACCGGCACCGAAACGGTCTCGGTGAACGATGTGTTGGTGGGCGACGTTTGGATTTGTTCCGGTCAATCCAATATGGAGTGGCCCGTACAGGCCGCGAACAACGCGCGACAGGAAATTGCAGAAGCGAATTATCCGCAGATTCGATTGTTCACCGTCCCCAAACGCGTCTCCCCGTCACCGCAGCAGACAGTCGACGGCCAATGGCAGCGGTGCACTCCGCAAACGGTCGGCGGGTTCAGTGCCGTGGGTTACTTTTTTGGACGTGAACTGGATCAACAACTGGATGTCCCTATCGGACTGGTCCACACGTCCTGGGGTGGCACGATCGCGGAAGCCTGGACGAGCGCCGAAGCATTGATGACGATGGACGACTTTCGTCCTGCCGTCACCTCACTGCAGAATGTGATTGCTGCTCAGAGTTCGGGCAAACTGGATTTCAACCAGTTGATGCAGAAATGGTGGAACGAGAACGATCCGGGTTCGAAACAGGCATGGAATGCCGCCGATGTGGATGCAAGTGATTGGAAATCAATGAACGTCCCGGGCCTCTGGGAATCGCAGGGCCTCAGTGATTTTGATGGGATCGTCTGGTTCCAAACAGCGGTGGACGTATCTCAGGAAGACGCCGGAAAAGCGGCGGTCTTGCACCTGGGCGGCATCGACGACCGTGACACAACCTGGGTCAACGGTCAAATGGTGGGCGCGATGAATGATTGGAACGCCCAGCGTAATTACTCGATCGACAGCGGCATTTTACAGGCCGGTCGCAATGTGATCACGATTCGTGTGTTAGACACCGGCGGCGGTGGAGGCATGCATGGCCAGCCCCAGCAGTTGTCACTTGAAATCAAAGGTGGAAAAACGTTGCCGCTGGCCGGACAGTGGAGTTACAAGGTCAGCACGGCGCTAAAAGACACGACCACCGCACCGCAACCGTTGCAGAACAATCCGAACGTTGTGACGGTCTTGTACAACGGCATGCTGGCGCCGCTGGTTCCCTACGGCATTCGCGGGGCAATCTGGTACCAAGGCGAATCGAATGCGGGACGCTCAATGCAGTACCGCACCTTGCTGCCGACAATGATCGCCGATTGGCGTGCTCGATTTGGCCAAGGGGAGTTTCCGTTTTTGGTGGTCCAGCTGGCCAATTTCATGGCGCCGCAACAGCAGCCCGTCGAATCGGGCTGGGCGGAATTGCGCGAGGCCCAGTGGTTGACCGCACGCAACGACCAGAACGTCGGTTTGGCGCTGGCGATCGACATCGGCCAAGCCGACGATATCCACCCCCGCAACAAACAAGAAGTGGGACGTCGGTTGGCACTGTCGGCACTCGAAATCGCGTATCACCAAGACGTCGTGTCGGGTGGCCCCCGGTTTGTCTCCGCCGAATTCAAAGACGGCAAAGCCTATCTGAAATTCGATCGCATTGGCGCCGGCTTAGTAGCCCAAGGGGACAAACTAAATGGGTTTGCGATCGCAGCAGACGATAAGAAGTTTGTCTGGGGGGATGCCGAAATCCAAGCGGATACGGTCGTCGTTTCTGCGGCGACAATCAAATCGCCGACGGCCGTTCGCTATGGCTGGGCAAACAATCCGGATTGCAATCTCTACAACCAATCCGGGCTGCCCGCGTCTCCGTTCCGCACCGACTATGGCGACAGCGACTGAAGGTAATCGAGCAACGATGCCACCTCATGGACGCTGAATTCGTTCAGTAGTCCAGAGGGCATCACCGATGTCGGCAGCACCTTTCGAAGTTCAATGTCGTCAGACAGGATGGTGAATTCTTTGCCCGTTTGGTCTCGCAACGTCACACGGTCACTTTGCTCGCTGGTGACAAATCCTGTGAGCACGGTTCCGTCGACGGTTAAGATCGAGTTGGTCGCAAATCCCTGCGCGATCGTCTTGCTCGGTTGGATCACCGCAGCGGCTAATTCAGGCCGCTTGTAGGTTTTTGCGATGTTGCCCAAGAACGGCCCTTTTTGAACTTCATCCTTGCTGATCGTGTGGCAGGCCGCACAGTTTGCTTTGGCAAATACTCTCTGCCCGATCGTCACGTCACCCGTTGCCGCTGCGACGCTATCGGTTGCCTGTTCAACGGACATCGACTGAATCTGGGGGGAATCGTCCACCGCAGGTGCTTGGATTTTCAATTGTCTTGCAGCACGTGTCGCCGCTTCAGCCACTTTGCCATCGGAATTTTGGCACGCTGTCCAAATCCGGTCGTCTAGGAAGTGATTGTCCAGTGTGACCGCTGCGAGCATCAATCGCATCCGGCGATTTGGATTGTCCCAGCCGCGATCAATCGCGCTCGCAGCGGATTCGCGTGTTTCCGGGCTGGCATTGGATCTTGCGGCAATGGCCAACAGTGCTGCGTCGGACCACAATCCCGGCCCCGCCGATGGCGATTGACTTGATGTTTCGGCCGACGTCTCCGCAAACAAATGGACAAATTTTTCCAGCTGCTGCGAATCAACGAATGCCTGCCGGGCCAGTTTCTGGGTGTCGATGGCATTGGACACAGCGTGCAACTTCGTCAAACCGATCAACATTGATTCGGCTGCACCGCTGTCGTCGACTTTGGTCAAGGCAACGATTGCGTTGGCAAGGACAGCTGGATCCAGCCCCTCTTTTTGCACGGCCTGCTGTAGCAACGCGATGGCGCGCGGCGGGACGCGTTTCATGGATGCCAGGCGAGCGACGGCGGGCCCCAACCATTGGTCATCACTGTCCGCTAACCGCAGCATGCGGTCCAGCACATCATCGGATTCAATTCGGTTTTGCTGCATCAACTGAATCAGATCCGCTTCCTCGTTCGGACCGGCCGCCTGCAATGCTTGTTGCAGCGTCTGCTGAATCTTCGCTGTTTCACTCCACGATTCCGGTTGATAATACGGACCACGTGTATCCGGGCGGGTGCCCCAGGAATCGCCTTTCCATTGACCTTCCTGGAAATGCAATCGGCACAACGCCGCCAACAGTCCACGCCGCTGCGAGGGATTCGCCGTGGGCAATCGCTGGATCAATCCATCAACCACACGCCGGTCGTGCATCATTGCCAACGCCCGCAGGATTGGTTTGGCGGGCGCGGTGTTGTTGTCCAGAGCAACAAAGCACGGATCGATCGCCGCGCGCTGTGCGAGACATCGTATCGCCGTGTGCACGACCACAGGATCGCCGCTATCCAACGCGGCAATGCACTCCGCGTCGGTCGCCGTGGTTTGCAACTGGTCCAACAGATTGCGTTGATCGCTGCGAGAATCAATGCTCTGCTGGAGCAATTGTCGCCACGCCGATTCACCACGGTGCATCAGTTCTCGCTGCGCTGCGATCCGTCGACGGTAGCTGGGGGATCCCATCAAATCAACGAGTTGATCGTCACTGGCGCTGGCAAAATCAGGCAGCGGTGCTGGCCGGAATTCGCTGGGTTGAACACAAACGATGTAACCGACGTCGGGGCCGTTCCAGTCAAAGGTTGCCCCCCGCCAACTGGCACAATAGACACGGCTATTGCCGTCCACATCGGCGTCGGTAGGGCGGGTCATTTTGATGAATGATTGCGGAGGCGCCGTTTCTTGGAACGTCGATCCGATCGGCGAGACGGTGTGTCGATACAACGAACCGGTTCCCCAGTCGGCGGTGAAGGGGGCATCGTTCCAGACACCAAATCCTGGTTCGTCGATAAACACTGCACCACAACCTGATCCTCCGCCATAGTCAGCTAGTGGCTGAATACATTCATCGTTGAAGTTCTTGTACAGACGCGGATAGCCGTGATCGTCCATGCCTGTTAGATGGTGCAGCCGTACGTCCCAGCCACCGCCGTCGTTGGTGTTGTCGCGGGCAAACAGATCCATTTCGGGGCTGATGGCGACCTCCAAAATGTTTCGTGTGCCCGTCGAATACAGCTGTAAATCACTGCCATCGGGCCGGACTCGAATCACCCCGCCGCCACGATGGGTCAGCTTGCGTCCGTCGGTACCTTCCGCGTCGATGAAACCAAAATCACCGCCGGCAATGTACAACCAGCCGTCCGCGCCCAAACTGACACCGTTGGTGGTGTGATCGGCCGGACGTTTGTCGAAACCGAACGCCAAGTTCTTGACCAGCGTTTGTTGCCGATCGGCGACACCATCACCGTCTTCGTCGATGAAAACACTCAGGTTGGGCGGGTGCATCAAATACAACCGGTCACGGTCCCAAACCAATCCCCGTGGTGAATCGACTTCGCAAAACACTTTGGTTTCATCGGCGTGTCCGTCATGGTCTGTGTCACGCAATCGAATCACACGTCCCCGTCCCGGGGCGCGGCCGAGTGATCCGTTTCCGTCGGAGCTGACGTACAGCGTTCCATCCACGCTGGCAGCGACAAAGACCGGGTAGTTAACCGCTGGGGGCGCAGCAAAAACGGTCGCTTTAAAACCGTCCGGCACTCTCACGTCCTTCAAGATCTGAGCTTCTTGATCGGTCGACAGCGGTTCGATCCGAGGAACGGTGTTTCCTTGGTTCGCATAGGGATCCAACTGCAGCGCCACGAAAGCCGATCCGGCGCGGGATTCCGCCGGCCACAGCGTGCCGATCGAATCACCGCCCAGTTTCAGTTCACGGATACTGCACCAGCCGCCTTGGGAGGCCAATCCGGTGATCCGGATGTAGCGGAATTCGCCTGGATCCGGCAGCGGCTGAGATTCAGGCAGCGGTCGATCGGTCTGGCTGTTGTCCAACAACATCGACCATGCCTGGCCATCGAGTGAACCTTCGACGATGTATTTCATCCATTGGTCGGTGAACTCCCAAACCAGTTGAATCTTGTTGACACGCGTCGGGTTCTCAAATTCCAGTTGCAGTGACTGCGGGTAATCACCGCCATCAGCGCACCAACGTGTGTCAAGATTTCCATCGATCGCGTGATAGGCGGCGTGTCCCGCCTGAGTGCTGGACGCTGTCAGTTTGACCAGCGTGGCATCGTCCGGTTGTTCCCCCAGGTCCTGTGCCACGCAGCTAGCAGTCAACCACGGAACACACAGACCAACGATCAAAAAGAAAAACGGTTTCACGAGGACAACAATCGAAAAAGAAAACGAGACCGGAAGGAGAGGTCGGAGGGCTCAGACCGAGGACAACGTTGCAACCACTGAAATGATCGAATCACTTCTTTCCAGCGGGTTTCGGTTCATCTTGGTTGGCTTCCAACTGTTGTTGTGACGGCGTCTGAGTCGACACCCCGTCAGCAGGCACTTCGCCATGAGCTGTCCAGACAATTGCATTCAGGACGGACTTGCGAAAATTATCATCGGCCCAATTCCAGTGAAAGTGGCCGCCGGTAAAACCAAATCCACGTCCGTCGCCGTCTCGCTCGGACGCCCAAGCGAGATGCTGGATTTCGCCTGCCGCAACGGATTTCCGAACGGCCGGATTGCCGCTATGCGGGCCGTCCGGACGGCTCATCGTCGATTCCGGTGGATGGGCGGATAGAATCGGCGTGATGCCATCCATGCCGTCGCGGAACCGCATATGAAAGTACCATTCATCGTTGATCTTGAATGGCTTTAGCCCGTTGGAGATTGGGTGTTTGGGAAACGATTCGAAACTGGCTTCCCAGTGTGGATTGACCGACCAATTGGCTTCGAAATAGCCGCCCAACCAATCCAAAAATGCATCGCCCGTTTTTCCCGCGGGTGTTTCAACGCCGTAGTGCAGACAGACCAGACCGACGCCTTTCTTCATCAATGGGTCGAATTCGTCGACATGTGGATTCAGTAAGTGTCGTCCGCCGCCATCGCAATAGACGACGATCGTGTCCGCGTCTTCAATCGCTTTCGCGCCCGCTTCGGGCCATCCGTTTTGAAACACCTCGACTTCATACGCCGGCATCGCGGACTGGAGCGCCGTGGCCAACAGCCGACAACCGGCATAGTGTTCGTGAGCGCCGTAGCCGTGACTGGGATTGCCAGCGATGAACACGACTTTTTTCTTTTCGATCGCGCCGGTCTTTTCGTTGACCGCGGCAAGTTGTTTGATGCGGATGTTGCGAAACTGAACTTTCATCGGCGGACCGGCATGCAATTGCAAGGCGATGATCCCCGTCTGACGTCGTTGCTCTGCATCGTTGTCAGTGCACTCCGCGGTGGGTACTCCATTGATTTTGTGAACAAAGTGAAACCCGTCGGCGATGATCGAGTACTCGTTCCAATCTTCCTTCTTGATCTTGCTTTGAATCTCAGCCGATTCGCCTACGGAACCGACCACTTTGGATTCGAATTTTCCGTCCTTGCGAACCAATTCAGTTTTCTGGCCACGGTTGGCCAAAATGCCGCGAAATTTCTCGCCGTACAGGATCCCTGAATAGGTGTCACCGGCTTCAAAATCGCCTTGATAGCCACCGACAACCCAGTTGTCTTTCGCATTCGGAGGCTGAAAACTGCGGTACTGGACGCCGGAATTGCCGCCAACGATTTTGTATTCAAACCGCAGTTCGAAATTCGAGAACTCTTTGCCCCGGTAGATCAGAAACGTATTGCCCGCGGTCGGATTCTCGGCCGTCGTCTGACCCGTGATTGCACCGTTCTGCACACTCCAAAATTTGGGATTCCCATCCCAACCGTCCAGTGTCTTGCCGTCGAACAACGAAACGAATCCGTCGTCGGCGGCATCTAGGTGCGCGGCCGGCATCAACAGCGCGGCAACGAAACAAAACAGATTGAACAAACGCATCTCAGAAAACCTGGCAAGTAATGGGGTGGGAACTTGGGGGGCAGCGGCAGCGTCACTCGGGCAGCAGCCCTACGGCAGTGGCATCACTTCCACTTTGCGGATGCTGACTTTGCTACCGGGATCATGTTGTTGAAAGGCGAAGTGGCCTTCTTTGAACGTCTTGTCGAAATCCAAGTATTCGTACAGTTCATTGCCATCGACAGTGACTTTGATTCGCGTCATTTCGCGTCCTCGCCAAACGTCATCGCGGACTTCTAAATCGTAGGTGAACCAGGTCCCGGGTTTCACGAGTTCGCTGTAGACATGGCACATTCCGTAGATCGATCCGGTGCGAATCGGGTCGGTGTGCGTACTGTCGATTTGAGCTTCGTAACCGTCGGTGAATCCGGGCTTGCGGGTGGTACGGAAGTACAGACCGGAGTTCCCGCCATCGTTGATTTTGATTTCGGCGCGGTAGCGAAAGTTTTTATAGGGGCCTTTGGTGCAGACCAACATCGACGCATCGCCCGAGCCGGCGATGGCATTGTCCTTGACTTCCCACACACTCGTGTCGCGACCGACTTTTTCCCAGCCGTCGAGCGTCTTGCCGTCGAACAGAGAAATCCACTTGCCGTCCTCGGCTTGGCCGGTCGAGCCAACAAAGGTCACAGCAGTGAACAGGGCAAATGCGACAAGGCAATGGGGCAAACGCAGTGATGGCATGGGGAAATCCTTGGGGGTGGAGTTCTTGCGGGGTAAATCCGGTTGGTGACCGATTCGGCTCAAATGTTGCCAATCGGACGCGATCTGACTTTAACAACACCGCCTGCGAAATCAATTGTGCTACGTTGCACTGTAACCGTGGAATCATCGGATTGTGGCACAGCAATTGCACTAAAATAGACCACTGCATGACCGGTTTGAGCGCGGGACGCCAATTGCCCCCGACCCCCGTCATTCTTATCGAAACCGAATTATTTTCGCCTGATCAGGACCCCAGCGATGAAACTTGGAATTCTATCGACCGCCCCTCGTTGCTACAGCACACGTCGTCTGGTTGCGGCGGCGAAAGACCAAGGCCACCAAGTCACGGTGGTCAACACACTGAAATGCTCGATCGATTTACAAGCCGGCAAACCGGACTTGTATTACAAGGGGAAACCGCTCGGTGACTACGATGCGATGATTCCACGAATCGGTGCCAGCATCACGTATTTCGGTACCGCGGTGGTTCGTCAGTTGGAACAAATGAATGTGTTTGTCGCCAACTCATCGAGCGGCATTTCCAACAGCCGTGACAAACTGCGGAGCATGCAAATTCTAAGTCGTCATCACATCGGCATGCCCAAAACGACGTTTGTCCGCGACCGCGCCGATGTGATTCCGGCCATCGAGCGTACCGGTGGTGCGCCGGTGATCATTAAATTGCTCGAAGGCACACAGGGTGTCGGCGTGATTCTGGCGGATTCGATCAAGGTCGCCGAAGCGATCATCGAAACCTTGCAAACCGCAAAACAGAACGTGTTGGTGCAAAGCTTTGTCGCCGAAAGCAAAGGCCGCGATGTCCGCGCCTTTGTGGTGGGGGATCGCGTGATCGGTGCCATGCGACGTGTTGCACAGGGCGATGAGTTTCGCAGCAACGTTCACCGCGGTGGCGCCGTCGAGTCGGTCGATTTAGACGACACGTACCGGGACACGGCAATCCGCGCCGCCCAAATCATGGGTTTGCAAGTCGCCGGCGTCGACATGCTCGAAGGCAATGACGGACCGCAGGTGATGGAGGTCAACAGTTCGCCAGGGCTAGAGGGCATCGAGCGCGCCACCGGCCGAGACATCGCCGGTGCGATTGTCGAGTACTGCGCCGCCTACGTGGATTTCCCGGAAATGGATATTCGCCAGCGATTGACGGTCAGCCGCGGCTATCGAGTCTGTGAGTTGGCGGTTCCAGAAGGCTCGCACTTCGTCGGCATGACCATTACCGATGCCGCATTTTCGGAACAGGATATCAATGTTCTGACTCTGTATCGCGGCAAAACCGTGATTCCCAACCCCCGGCCATCGCGGACACTAGAAGCCGGCGATCGCTTGTTGTGTTTTGGCAAGCAGGAATCGATGAAGTCGATGGTGCCATCGAAAACACGCAAGCAACGGGCACCAAAAATCAAAAAGCTCGATCCGGCGGCAATCGAAAACGCTTCCGCACCGCCGGTTTATGCGTAAGATGGGGCATAGCTGGCAGCTTCGCCCGGCAGCTTCGTTTCCCTTGAATCAACATCCATGCCTGTCTCGAACGACTCTTCTGATTGGTTTGGCCATCAGGTCGCACCCGGCCAATCCGTCAGCTCGGAACTCGTCGTTTCGGAAAGCTACAGCAGCAGAAATGTAGCGATCCCCATTGGTATCCGCCGCGGATTAAAACCCGGGCCGACGGTCTTTGTGACCGCGGCTCTGCACGGGGATGAAATCAACGGCACCGGCACGATTCGGGCCATGCTGAGCGATTCGAGTTGGGAATTGAAGGCGGGGACGCTGTTGATGGTCCCGGTGCTAAATGTACTGGGATTCGAGCGACATTCTCGCTATCTGCCGGATCGCCGTGACCTGAACCGCTGCTTCCCCGGCACTGCCGAGGGCAGCATGGCGTCGCGGTTGGCCAAAGTGATCTTTGACGACTTGATCAAACGCTGTGATTTTGGCATCGACCTGCACACCGCAGCGGTCCGCCGCACGAATTTCCCGAACGCCCGTGCTGATTTGGGAAATCCAGAGTGCAAGCGACTCGCCGAAGCATTCGGGGCGGGGATCATCCTGCACGGCAAAGGCCCCAAGGGATCGCTACGCCGCGAGGCCACCGCGTTGGGATGTCCGACAATCGTGGTCGAAGGCGGCGAGGTCTGGAAAGTCGAATCGTCCGTCGTCGATTGCATGTTGCGTGGCGTGTTTAATGTCCTGAAAGAACTGCAGATGATGGACGGCAAACCCGACACACCGGAAAATCAGGCGGTCATTCGCCAGACCAAATGGGTGCGCGCCGAACGTGGCGGGTTCATGTCGATGCATGTGGCTCCCGGTGACAGTGTGGTCAAGGGCCAGGCCATCGCATCGAACAGCAATTTGTTAACCGAGGAACAAAGCCGGTTGGAAAGTCCCTTCTCCGGCATTGTGATTGGCATGACCACTCTACCGGCGGTCCAGCCCGGCGAACCGGTCGTGCATCTCGGCCGACTGGCCAATTCCAAAATCGCTCGACGCCACGAAGAACACGTCGCCACCGACGAAATTCAACGAACCGCACTGGAACATCTGGCGACGAATATCCAGGTCACCGAACCACAGGATCCGGTCGAGTCTGACGAGCCAAGCTGACTTGCTTTTCCGCCAAAATCAATTGCCTGCGTCGCGGTCAAAGTCATCAGCAATCGAATCGGCTAAGCGGCATTGTTGTCTGCCGAGTCGAATGGCCAGGAAACCCCATAAGGCGATGATCGGTAGTGTCCACAGGTTCAACGTCGTGAACGCTAGTCCGACTGTGCTTCGCAAAAATCCGAACACTTGCCCGGAAATCGCGTCGCCGCCACGCAGCACCACCGTGTCAATGAAGCTTTTTGATTTGTACTTTGCTTCGCGACTCACCACGGTGAACAACACTTCTCGCGCCGGAACCGTGATGCCATAACCGGTTGCTCGCGCTGCCACCATGGCGGCCGCAACAACCGCCAGACTGCTGTGAAACGATAACGCGACAAACGAAACCAGATACACCAGTGGCAATAGCAACAACGCAATGCTCACGCCCAACCGCCGTAAAATGAATCCGGACAGCAGCAACTGAGCGGTCAACGTCAGGATCTGCGTGGCAAAGTCGATGTAGGCAAACACCTGCGTCTTGGCTTGATCGTCAACAACGCTCTGGGCAACGATCTCGGCTTGCTGGAAATACAGCTGTGTCCCAGCGGCTTGGCCAAAAAACAGGAACATGCAGATCAACGCGAGGTACGGGGAACTCAGCACATGGGTGATGCCCTCCCATAACCCGCCGGTCGGCAAGGCTTCCTCACCGGATTCAACCGTTGCATCAGATGTTGATTCGGTCGCCTGTTTGGCGACTCTTTTTTCCAGCCGCCAGGCGCACCATAATCCCAATTGAAGGGTGGCGATCGGGATCAACAACAACGTCGACGTCGAAACCTTGATCGCGATTTGACTGGTCAGTAGCGATCCGCTGATCGCACCCACAGTGCCTCCGGCGGCGATCCGTCCGAACAATCGTTTACCTTGCTCGCTAGAAAATAAATCCGCCAGCACCGACCAAAACACGCTGGTCGAGAACAGTCCAAAAACGTTGACCCAAACGAAAAAGGTTCGCGCCGCCCACACCTGCACCGATTCGTTTCCACTATCGAGTGCCAAGCTGAACGCCAGCAACGATACACAGAAAAAATGAAAGACCACTCGGACCAACCATCGACGCGGAAGACGATTGACCAACGTGGCATAGATCGGCACGACCAGCACCATGACCGCAAACGTCACCAACATCAGCCCCTGAAGCTGCCTAGTTCCACCGATCGCCCCCATCGTCTCGCGTACGGGGCGGATAATCGAATAGCTGAGCAAAATGAAAAAGAACCAAGCGGCAGCCCAGAAAACAATCGACCAGACGGCTTGCGAACTGTCGTCGCTCGGCCCCGACGGATCGTCGTCTCTGGCGCGTTGGCTTGCTGCAAAGGGGTTCAAATTCGATTCCCGTGATCACATGATGTCGTGATTCGAACATTCTGTCGCATTTTTGCGAAACAACAACCGGCGGACAACGATCACCGTCTGCATCAGCGGCGAAGGCGCGTTGGAGACGCGCTTTTTGTCTCTATCAATCCGCCGAGACCTCAATCAGATCAATGTGGCCAACGTTTCACCGCTAGAATAGTGGGGGGAGAGTCACCGAATTCGATTTTTTGAGTAGCACTTCAATGGCAAAAGCCAGTCAACGGTCGGGATGGCGAAAATCGAAAACCAGACCGGTTGCTCGTACCGCTTCTGAATTCGGTCGACAGGGACGCCCACGACGCACGTTGCTGTTCCAAGTCAGCATGCTGGTCACGCTTGCCGTTGCGCTGATCGTGATCTTGGGGTTGGTGCTGTTGCGAACCCCAGACCATGACGTTCCGTTGATCGTCTCGGCGGTGACCGGTGCTGGCATTCGAAACCAAGACGATGCGCTGTTTACCGGGCCGAATCCCTACGCCCGCGAAGACGTCGAATTACTGACCGCATGGTTTGCCGGACGCGATGGCGACCCACAGCAAAACGTTCGCTTGATCGGCGACCTATCGGCGGCCGGCGGCGCGATGGAGTACGAAACCGGATCGCTGATCAATGCGATCACCAAACCATTGAAAACGGCCACGCCCGGTGGTCCCGATGGCCAAATGATCGCCATCTATCTAAGTGCCCATGGATTTGTCGACAAGGGAACTGCGTTTTTAGCCGTGGGCGATAGCCGCGCCGATCGCGAATCAACCTGGATCCCGTTCCAAGACCTGTTCAACGCGGTGCTGAAAACACTGGATGACCGCGATGACAACGGGAAAGGCATTCGGCTGGTAATGTTTATCGATGCCGCGCGGGTGGGACCACAGTGGGATTGGGGACAGTTTTCCGAATCGTTTGCCCCGGCCTGCGCACGCGTCAGTTCCGCCCACGCCGATCGTGTCGCAGTGATCCTGTCATCCAGTCCCGGACAACGCAGTTGGTGGGACCCCAATTCCGGACAGGGGTTGTTCACCAAAGCCATGGTTGAAGCATTGACCGGAAAACGCGATCGCGATCGCGACGGTCTGGTCAGCGTGGGTGAAATAGCGGGCTACATCTCAGCTCGTGTCGAACAATTGGCCGCCGCCAAATGGGATGCGATTCAAACGCCCGTGTTGATCGGCGACAACGCTGCCGACTGGGCCTTCATTCGCCAACCCGAACAAGTCACCGCGCCGACCATCCCTGCGGTGGATGTCGATGAATTGGAATCACAATTCGCGACCGTTGATTCACTGTGGCAACGCCATAACGAATTGTCACAAATGACACATTCACCGCTGGCCTTTGACCCGCTCGGCTGGTCGACGTTGGAAAAAAAACTTGCTCGGTTGGACGCATTGTTGTTGGCCGGCGATGGCTACCGTGAATCTTTCAGGACATTGCTGGCGGAATGCAAAAGTGATCTGACCAAATTTGAAACTGGTCCTGACACGTTGCCAAAAAACGATTCGCTTCCGGAACTCACGCTCCAAGACTACTTCCACCCGCCGGCGCCGCTGTCACCGGAGTTGACGCAATGGTCCCAACAGTGGAACAAGAAACCGGACGTCGCCGCTGCTGCCGCGATGTCATTGAACGAGTCGCAAGCGGTTCGCGTCCTGCTGCCCTGGTTGCAGGAAAAAAACTTTGACAATTCATCGCTCGATTTGGCGGGCCAATTGCTGTCGACACACCCGCTGCGGACCACGGACCGTCCCGCCCAACTTTTGGAAACGCATCTGTTACGAATGCTGAATGCTGATGACCTGACGCATGTCGATCCCGCGACTCGTGCATTTGTGATGGATTCGCAACACGCCGTCCGCGATACCTTGTGCGCCAAGGATTTGAGGTCATCGTTTTGGATTCGCCGGCGATTGAACAAAATCAATCAACACCGTCTGGCTTGTATCGACCGCATGTTGTCTCACGATCGCGATCAACAGTCCGCCGGGCGCGACCGCTGGCAACGCTTCATCGCGCCGGCCCTGGAGGGGTTAAACAAGACCGCCGCCAGAATCTCCGACGCATACATCTTGCGCGACAAAATGCTGCACGCGATCCCACGCATCGCGGAAACGTTGATGAGTGATTTGGCGGCGTTCGAAAACCACGAACGTTTGCGGGCCATACAGAGCCGCGTGGTTCTGCAACAAGCGATCGACAGTCTGGCGGAACTCGATCGGCATCTACAGCTACCAGAAGATGATGACAGGCGATCGCTGGAAACCTTGGAAACACAAATTGTCGCTGCCACCGTCGCCGCCTCCAACGCACTGGACAATCTGAACAAGCGGATCATCGATCGTTTGAACGACGCTACGGATGTCAAGGCGAGTGATGCTCGTGCGCTGCGCCAAAACGTTGCCTTGTTGGTCGGGTCAGGAACCAGCCAGGCGATGCTGCGGCAACAGGTTCACGATCGGCTGTGCCGATTGATCGAGCAGCAACCCGTCGTCCCCGGATTGAACCAGGATTGGTCCCACGATTCGGAATCCGCCGATTGGATTCTCGACTCCGAATCGATGCTCACCGACGATTCAAAGTTTTTGCAACTGATGTCGATTGATGACAGCCAAGCCTGGGATCATTGGATCCGCGTTTCGTCTGGATCCGAAATGAATCAACCGGCCGATGAATCACCATCGGCTGACAATACCGATCCAGTTGCAACGCTGGGTTTGGCGGAGCGATTTCAAAGCAGCGGCGCCGGGTTTCGATCCTTGGTCGCAGATCTGGTCAAAGGCCAATTGTCAGATCAAATGACTGCCGACCAGGTGATGCAGACGCCGATCGACCAATCGCGACAAAAGGCAAGTGTGGGATCCATCCGGCGCGATTTGGAACATTGGGACACCTACCTGCGAGGGCGAACGATGTTGTTCAGTCATACGCCTGATCCCGTCGGACGTCTCGGACGCGGCCGGTTTGCGCTCGATCAACAACTGTTTCTCTATGACCATGCCGCGCGAACGATGGACGAATTCTGGTGTGCCGCTACGGCGTCGGAAACGCGTCCGTTTTTTGTCGCCGCGGCCAATCGATTGCTGTCGTCGCGGCATCAGAATCCCCTGTTTCCCCAGCTAGCGATGAACCTGGATGGCATCAATTTGGGCGAACGATTGACACAGGGTCAGACATGCGTCGACGAAACAACGACGTTGAAACCCTATCCGACCGCCGACAACCGCGACGGCGTCCTCAAACGCTTTGTCGCCGGGAAACCAGTCGAATTCAAACTCCAGCGACCTGCGTTCATCCCAACAGGCTACCTATCGGTCTGGGCTGATCTAAGCCAAGAAGCACATGCGGTTGAATTGAGCGAACCCGCGACAGAATCTGTCACCGTCTCAATGACCGTTCCCCAACAGTTTTCCGACGACTCCGATTCACTCGCTCCATCAATGTTCTTTCGCGGGCTGCGACGTCACGGCGAACTGAAAATCATGCAGCCAACGGATGGCCAAAAGACAGTTTTTCGGCTACCCCAGTATGGTCCTCCCACCGCCCACGTTCTTCGCGACCAACAGGAACCGGAACGATTGCTGCTGGTCTTTGATTGCTCCCTTTCGATGCGCCAACCAACCAGTAACCAACTCTCCAGGCTGACCACGGCCCGAAACGCGGTGTTGAATTTTGTCGACGGACTCGACCCCGACGTGGAAATCGGATTGATTTTGTTTGGTGATCGTTATGGATTTGTGGAGATCGAATCGGCCACTAGCAACAAAACGGTCATTCAACCAAAGCGAGAAAATGGCGTAGACAAATTGCAGGTGGTCAAACTATCTGGTCAACGAGAGGTCGATGGCGGTTGGATTCGGGCGAATGAAAATGTTCCGCACAACCCGAATTTTGACGTGCATGTCGGACTGCCGATCAATCCGCTCGATACCGAGCAAAAGCTGGCACTCAAAAAACAATTGACCGCCATGCAAGCGATCGGAACCACGCCGACCTACCTGGCAATCGAAAAAGCAATTCAGCAGATGGCCGGGCGCAGCGGTCACATCATCGTGCTGACCGATGGCAAACCCAACGTCGTTCAAACCAGTGATGCCCCGGTGGATGATTCGCGACAATCCGCTATCCGTGCGGCGACGGCTCAAGCGGACAACGTGCGGATCACGATCGTCAACTACTTGAACCAAGACACGCAACTGAAAAAGGATTTCCCAAAAGCCGATGTGCTGCAAGCCGCCAATGGCCAAGCCTTGCTACGACATTTGCAAAACATTCGTTCCAAGCCAGAAGTTTACTGGCAACGCAATCGAGAGCCTGCAAGCACCCGCGGTGATTTCGGATCACAGATCGCGATTTCCCAGTGGCCACCGATCGGAATTGGCGTGTCCGCAGGGCAACCGGTTCGTCCGGCGGAACCCTTTTCGATTCGCGCTGTCGTTCCCAGTAGCCGGCAACCGATCGACCAATCCGCTGACGTTCGCGTCGAAGGCGGTGAAGCATTTGAGCTGAAGCTTGCTAGCGAGTCGCTGCTGCACCGGCCATTCAACTATGAATCAACGCAATTGCAAATGCTTTCGACGCGCGGCAGCGACGCCAGTCGATTCACGGTCGCTGCCGGCCCGATCAGCACGCGTGAAAATCGCGGACTGACGGTGCAGTTGGCGATCGAGAGTGCAACCGAGCGCCGGAGCAATGGGAAATTCACTCCGCGGCCTGTCGACATCTGGATTGAGTTGACGGGAATGGATAGCCGGTTGTCCAGTCGTCAAAGCAAGGTGACACATTCATTCAGCATGCCTGAATTTCAGTTGCATCAACCGATCCCCATCTTGCTGTGCCGGATCGATGATTTTTCGACACGATTGGACCGAGTCGAAGTCCGTGCGTGGCTGCGTTTTCAAGAACAAACGATGTCCGGAACCGCAATTCCGATCGGATTGGCCGATGCGTTCACCTCCGACAATCTGCCCGGCGTTTCCTTTCATGTCGAACGTTCGGTTAACGATCGTGGTGGCGCGACAGTGACGGTCACGGAACAGTACAGCGAACAACGCCAGCCAGGATCCATCCGGCTCTTGGCCAGTCCACTACCCCAGAACGCCTCAACGGAGGTCTTTCCCCAGCACCGAGTCGTGACACGGATCTTTCAGTACGATGACCCTGGCGTGACGGTCACGCTCGATGCCTGTTCGAGCGACCAGATTCAAAAGCAAAGTTCGCTTTACGCCGAAGGCACGATCGACCTCGATTTCGACAGTCGTTAAATCTTTCCATCCCTGTTCGCACCTGATCCCGCCAGGGCTGGTGATTCCCCACAAATGGCAAGCGCGACGCGTGAGTTTAGAAGCCAGCGTTTTAGCAATTCACTCTCCCGCCCCGAAGGTCGTGCAGCTTCGCGTGCCACCCATTGGGAGAGTCGCATGCCTTCAATCCCATCTCTACGCCAACGGCGTTCAATAGCTTAGCCCGGGGTCACTGCCGGTTCCCACCTTCCTTAGTAGTCGACTTCGACACCAAAGTACGGTGAAAAACCGGGCGATTTAACGACGGTGTCAATGAATTGACCGTTGGCTGGTAACCGCAGGTTCAGGTGTTCATAGTAGTCGCGGTTAAAGATGTTTTCGGCACCCATCACGATGTTGACGCGATCGGTCGGGCTATAGTAGCCGCGGATGTAACTGGTGACGAATCCCGGCGTCTCCGTCTCCAATTGGGTGACCGATGGCGATGATCCGGTGGTGCGGTAGGTTCCTAAGCGATCTTGATTGTCGACGGCTCGCAAACCCCACTCCACCGCCCATCTGTTTTGCGGACTCGTGTCCAACAGACGCAATCCCCATCGAGCTTCCAACGGAGTGATTCCGCCCAGCGGTTGGTCGATTTCCCGGTCACGCCCCTCCAGATAGGCCAGGCTGGCAAATGTTTGCCAACGACGTGACAAGTCGGCTTCGGCGTAATACTCCAGTCCGGTCAGCGTTGCGAAATCCGTGTTGATCGAATTCAGAATTCGAGATCCGGTCGGGTCGTCGATTTCGTCGACAGTGTAAGTCACATAGTCAATGATCCAACTATGGAAGCCACTCAATCGTGTCCGCACATATTCGCTTTCCATGCTCACCTGTGCATCGACCTGCCAGTTGCGTTCTTTGCTCAACGATGGATTGCCGATCAGCCGGCTAAACCCGTTTTGGATGATCGCCAAGTACAACCCGTCACTGTAACGCTGCTCCAAATTGGGCAGCCGCTCGGCATAGCCGGCACCCAAGCGCGCCGACCAACCCGGTGCCAGATCAATGTCATTGGTCAGAAAGAACGATGTCAAAACATCGGAGACGTCTAAATCCTGGTTGATCGCACCGGTTCCAGCATCGCGGAAGTTGGAATTGGCGCCGACGTCATTTGGGTTCGCCTGCGAATGGGCAAACGCGATCCGCGCCCCGACAGCGGTTTGGATGTAATCACGTGTGGCGAACGAATACTCGGTGTACAATCCCGGTTCGATCACTTCGGCCGTCGGCAACCCGGTGGTAAACGTCCCCATCGGCATTCCACTGGAATTCAGGAATCCGTTCAGATCATAGAATTCGTTGATGTCCTGACGGACATAGCGAATGTCGGTTCCCATCCCAAACGTCGTGTCGCGATCGATTTCTTGAGTCATGCCGGCACGCATCCCGGTGCTCAATAGATCGCCGTTGACGGAGCCAAAAAAGGGACGGCTGGGATCAAAACCAGGACCAGATCCGGGACCGTTGGGCGGTCGAAATTGTCCTGCCAATGCTTGGTCGACCCGTTGCAAGACAGGGAAATCGGCACGACGTTTACTGCCGTTGGATGTGTCGCCGTCGAATTTGGTGAAATTCAGCCAACTGTCAACGCGATAGGCAAACCCGGTGCAATCATCACGGTGGATCAGGCTGTGGTTTAATCCATCGCTTTTCAATCCGTCGACGTCAAAGAACTGCCCCGCGTATTCCGTATTGCCTTCGTCAATGTGCATGTAACGCAGTTCACTACGGGTCGTTTCGTCGATGTCATAACCGATGCCGGAAAACAAATTGAATGCGTCATAGCTGGACGGGACCAGTAGCCCGTCACCGCTTTCATAATCGCTGCCCTTGCGATAGCCGACATTGGCGAAGTAGCCCATACTTTCGCCGCCGCCATAGACCGTGGCGGTGTTGTAAGTTTGGCCGCCGTTGGCTCGCACGTTTGTGCCAACACGCACATGGTTTTCCCAGCCGTCTTCGTAGCGTGGGGCGGGGATCGTGTCGACGTTTAAAAATGCAAATCCACTGCCGTAGCGTACCGTGTAAGGACCTCCGTAAACCTGGACGTTCCCGATCAGTGCTTTGTCGATCTTGGAAAACACGCCGTCCAAATCGCTGCGCACCGGAAACTGGTACGAACCATCAAGTGAGGCATAGATCTGCCCGGTATAAAAACCCCGGATGCGTGGATCAAATCCCAGCGGACTGCGGCGTCGAGCGCGAATTTTTTGCGTGCTCGCATTGTCCACCAACGTTTCAGCCGCATCTGGTGTGGGCGTCAGATGGAAAGTGCCTGAGGTGATGATGTCGACCGCCGGTGCCTCGCTGAGTGCGACCGCGCTGGTACCCTGAACCGCTTCGAGTTCGTCGACAAAGCTGGCCGAATCGACCAACGATCCGGTGTCCCCGCCCAACTGCGGTTTGCTAATCAGACTCCAATCGGAAAAGCCATAGTTGTCCGGAATCTGACTCAATTGAAACGATTCAAATCCCTGTGTCGGACCGCTGTCGACCGGCTGAATGCCTTGATCACCGATGTCCTCGGGGGCACTGCCACCCAGTAGGTTGTCTTCTTCGAATTGCACCGGAGACACGCTGCGCATGGACCATCGTTCGGCGATCCGCAACAGGCGAAACTCTGGCTCGGCCGCAGCCGTCTCCTGCTGATCGGATTCCTGCGCAGCGGCCTGCCCAACCAGACTGGCTGTGAGTGTGGCAACAGCGAAAAAACAGTTTAGCCTGATCCGGAACATCCTTATTCCCTATTGGCTCTCGGCAACGCATGCACTGAGACGGGTGGCAGATTGATCGTCCTTGAAAATCGCTACCCCTAGCTATCAGAAGGTGATCGGCATCCCCCACCGCTGGCGAACAGGAATCCTTCGGAATCCCTCTCATTTCACTGATCCGCGCTGCCGCTGCAAACCGTCATCCCCGACAACCCTCCCGCTGGTTTGCAAGCATTCGCTCAAGACACAAGATCGAACATGCATTGTTCGATTGCGTCACCCCCACTGTCCCATCCCACCTCGGCTCGTCCTAGAGAGTTGCAATCAAAACGGCACCTCCAGAATCCACCCCCTATTCTCACCAATTCGCTGGCGAACCGTCGCCAGACGCAAAAAAATTGACCCGCCGCCCACAACCGGTGAGAATAGGGTTCCGCTACAATCTCACTGACCGGTGAGAATAGGTCACGCGACCGGTGAGAATAGGTCACGACAACCGGGCAACCACCCGGCCAACCGAAGGTGCAATCAGTGAGAATACGTCTCGGCACCCTATTCTCACCCGCCCGACCGCCAATAAATAAGTTACGAGTAATAGACTCAGCCGGAGTAGCGGATGGATTGCGGCAGTCACTGGCTGATGGTTTGCTTGATGGCTCCGTCCTTCGCTCGCGGCCTGAACGACTCAGCTTCACACTCACACGAGTTGCGTATGCCAACGCTCGACTGCTGGGGATGGAGACGGCTATTGTGTGCGGGCGCCTTTTAAAATTTCAATCGCGGCGACGACCAGCCGAACCGCTGGCGACTTGCTCTGGAAACGCAGATTGATTGTCGCCAACGCTTCGACTCGTCATCGCCTTTCGTGGACTGCGGGCGTG
Source organism: Stieleria tagensis (assembly GCF_024129865.1). GTDB lineage: Bacteria > Planctomycetota > Planctomycetia > Pirellulales > Pirellulaceae > Stieleria > Stieleria tagensis. The sequence continues at coordinate 41,198 of NZ_JAMYFE010000004.1, forward strand.
ACCGCCCAGTGGTCGGCACGGGGCTTGCCATTTCAACTCAATCGATTGACCTGATTCGAAGCGACGGGATCGCCGTCGACTGCGCGATGACACTTCCTGGATGGCCTTGTCGCCGGCGATCCCCACGCTTCTATCACCGCTTCGCCCCGTGCTTGAACCAACACCCGCTGGGACCGAATCAACACTCGTACAATGCTCGAAGTTGCTTTGGCGATTCGCAGTGGTTAACTTGAGATCCGCATCTCAACTAACTTCCAACATCGGCCAAGACGGCTCGTAACCAAGGGATGTAACGGATCGGCGGAATCCGGTCTGGAACTGTGATCCAAGTCTTTCACCGCCGACTCGTTAATCCTGATCGTTCCCCTACAAGCCTTCTGTACAAACATGGTGGACGACCTTCCTACTGAACCGCCGGATCGATATGTGACACCTGAGGCGCGACGAAGGTTTGATGCGGAATTTGGGTTCTCGCCGGACCTTTCTCTGTACGACTGGGAGATTGAACTCGCAGATGGATCTCGGGTGCGAGAATTCCTCGACGCGTATCTCACCAGCGATTTGGACGATGATGAGCGATTCGCGCTGATGTCATTGATTGTGGCCTCTGCCGATCACGCATTCGAAGATCGGCAACTGAATGATGAGGAATGGCAGGCGATATTCAACGAACTGGTTGCTGACGCCCCAATTCACGCGAGCATGATTTACTATTGGTGCTGTGCGGACGCAGAGTTCGAAGGCGAATGCTTCACGTTGACGTCTCGCATGCGAGCGGTGTGGAATTTGGCATTTGGCGACCACAATACAATGCCCGCGATGCCGGAAGAAGGGGAACCATGAATTGCACGGGAGGACGGGAGTCGTGTTTAATGGTCTGCTCGCAAGTCTTTCGCCCGTCCCCCGTGAATTCTGCCGTTCCCCGAAAGTTGATGCTTGAATGCGATGGAACATCGAACGAATCGCTGACATCCTTCGTGCAACCGAAGAACCGTATGCGGATGTAGAGCAACCGCCTGTTTGCCATCGCCTGTACTTTCGCGATGCACGATTGAAGTACGTGCTCAACCTCATGCCTGATACGCTTTGCGTATTCCTCGCCGCCGACCCGGATGACCCCGAGCAGGGGTGTCCAATGCTCGAATATGGATTCACGTGCACTGACATCGAGATTGGACCGAGCGCATACGGCGAAAATGAAACCGCAATTCGGTTCTATGAACACCGCGACACATTTGGTGGGTTGCGGCTAACATTCACGCCGCGGCAAGACAAAAATTGGTACATTTGGGCCAACGTCGGTGGCGATCACGCTGGCGACGGCACTTACCGAATACGATAGGGAATCGCGGGGAACCATCGAATGTAACGGACGGGCGGACTCATGTCGGTTTGGCCATCGCAATGGCATTCGCCGCCCGCCGTTAATTCGTAGCGTTCGCCGACAGATGTGATCCGCGATTTCTTATGAATCTTCGCCGCGTCTTCAAGTACCGACTCAAGACGCTCCTCATCATTGTAACGCTAATTGCGTTGTCGTTGGCTGCATACATCTACTCGGATGCAATACCAGGAACGTATCATAAAAACGAACACGGGTTTCCACGTGGCACCGGCGTCGCAGAGTACCGCTACGCCAATGGGTCACTGATGATTCGCGAATGGTACTTCCGTGGATTGATCTACCGGTCGACTTGGTTCACACCTGAAGGCAAGGAGCTTGCGACCGAAACCTACGACAAGGCGACTGGTGGCGTTGGCTATTACCTGCGGCAAAATGGGACCATCCGCAGTAAATACACGTATGAATACATGCCTGAATTACACATCTACGGCAACGCTGGCAATCCTATATACTGCGATGCCAATGGTACTCCCGTTCCCGACGCCACTGAGCCGATTGACTGACCACAAAGAGCGGCGAACCATGGGTTGCAGCGGAGGCCGCGAGCTGACGTTTTTGAAGTGGTGAGTCGTTCGCGCGGCCCCGCTGAACCCTGCCGTTCTGCTCAAATGAATTTTCTCGATCGACTATCTGTCTGGCTGGCGAGTAGCTTCTCTGATTCAGACACTGCAGCGATACGCGGTTACTCATTCAATCTGGTCGAGAATGCCGGCCAGTTTACGGTAGAACTGATTGGCGCTCCGACATTTGACGAATCCGACTCTGATTGGGCTTGTGACGAGATGTTTGTGGGTTCTCCGCGTTCGATCCCAATCCCAGAGGCAGTGCACGAGGGTAAATGGGAATCGTGTCAGGAAAACATGAGCACCATACTTCGTGATTTCCTCGAATTCGGCGATGAAACTGCTCGGATTTTGAAACGTGCCGATGCAGTTGCGGTAGGGTTTGTGGACGGCGAACTTGCCGTGGTATACAGAGCAGAACCAATAAGAATTTGACATCGCGTGAAAGCACGGCGGTGTTGGCATTGGTTCTCTATCGATCCTGAAGAGGGGCTGGCTATTTGAGCGGACGAGCCGATGCTCAAATTCTCTGTTCAACCAATAAGAATTTGACATC
>NZ_JAMYFE010000040.1 GCF_024129865.1 Stieleria tagensis
CGAACCTGCCTCCAGCAGATTCGACAGTGACCCCGGGCTATGCTATTGAACGCCGTTGGCGTAGAGATGGGATTGAGTGCATGCGACTCTCCAAATGGGTGGCACTCTCCCAATGGGTGGCACAAGAAGCTGCACTGGCGCGTCGTCTTGTGCTTTGATCCGCTAGTTGGCAATGCGTTTGGCCGTTTGCCGGACGCCGTTTTGCAACAGTTCCAACTGGTTGAAATCACCCTTGCTGTCAGCTTTGAAAACAAGTGATGCCGGCACGACTTTGTAGAACCATTCAGTCTCCGATTTCGGATAAACCTGAAACGTCGGTTGATTGGTCACGCCAACCATCAACTTGCCATCGTTCACTTTCACGTCAAAGATAAACGTCGGCGCCAACTGATATCGGCCTTCTAGCTTTTGCATTTTCTCGACCGGTACTCTGACCTGTTCCTCGATTTGTTTCGGCTTGACTGGGGAACCAGCAAGCATTCGCATGAAATCTTCACCCAGCACATCGATCTCTAACACGGCTGTGTTGGAGAGCACGACCACTGCGGCCGGAATGTTTCGATTGACCATCAACATCGAGTGGAAGCCGGCGGTTTGACCGTTGTGCCAGCGGGTCTGGCCATCGCGTGCTAAGTGCCAGCCCAATCCCATGGCAAACGCATCACCCTGGCTGGGCTGATGCTGTTGCCAGGCAAGTTCAATCGCTTTGCCGATGGCATCGTTGGGTGGATCCAAGTTGGCTTGCGCAAAACGCATCATGTCTGCGATGCTACTGCGAATGCCACCGGCGCCAGGCATGTCGGCAAACTCCCACGTCGATGTCGAGTTGCCTGGCGATCGATGTCCCTGGGCAAGCCGTTTCAGTACGTTCGCATCCTCCGTCACAGTGGTTTCCTGCATCATCAGCGGACCACTGATTCGACTATGCAACAGTTGGTCATAAGAAACGGATTGCTGGTTGCACAGCAGAAAGCCCAGCAGTGACGTGGCAAAATTGGAATACTCCATCTTTTCCCCCGGCGCCCGAGTGGGCTGGTGATTCTGCAAAAATTCGAGTGCCAGCTTTGACGTGTAGTCGGCATAGGGATTTTCGCCAGCAATGTTCACCATGTTGTCAGCCAGTCGTGGTAGCCCACTGCGATGAGTCGCCAGATCACGCAGTGTGATTGGTTTATCACCCACCTGTCGAATCTGCGATCCGGCGGGCAATAGTTGCGCCATGGGTTGGTCCAATTTGACTTTGCCCTGCACCACCGCATCGGCCAAAAGCACTCCGGTAAAGACTTTGCTGATCGACCCGATTTCATAGACGGTGTGATCGTCGGCACCTGGCCCATCGGCAGCCGTTTTGCCCGCATGCACGGTCAACGTTTTTCCATCGCAGATCAATCCGACCGACACCCCGACGACACGTTCCGAGTCGACGTAAGTCTGAACCAGCTTACGAACCTGTTCTTGAATGCTGGGGTCGCCCAGGTCCGGCGGCGCAGCATTGGCCGGCGCGACAGAGTTGGGCAACACCAGGTTCCAATAGACCAGCAAGACGCCAATGAAACGGAAACGCATTGAAAATGCCTCGATCGAGAAAAGAGTGACGCAACAGGAGTATAGGCCTGACCAAAGATTGATGTTGAAACCCAGCACTTCGCTCGCGTGTTTTGAAGTTTCGCTTTTGCGCGAGGCATTGGTTTTTGGTAACCCGACGCGACAGCGAGTGATCCCGCTAACACCCAAAATCCCTCGCTGATGCGTCGGGTTGTGATGAAAATCGCAACTTCAAAACTCGCGCGTCTGGCGTGAAGAACCTCCATGAAGGGCGGCCCGGTGGAGACTGCGAACGTGTAAATTGATGCTTTCCTCGTGTCGTTAACCCACTGTAGTGTGTGCTCTATGTTTCGCTTGCTCTGTCGTACCGACCTGATTGTGGTCGCGTTTTTGGTCTCGCTGCTCCATGTCGATCAGGCAAAATCTGAATCGCCCAGCCGCCCCAACATCATTTACATCATGTCCGACGACATGGGGTATTCGGACATCGGATGCTATGGCAGCGAAATCGAAACGCCCAATCTAAACGCGCTTGCCGACAACGGACTGCGCTACACTCAATTTTATAACACCGCACGCTGTTGCCCGACGCGAGCGAGCTTGATGACTGGTCTGTATCCGCATCAAGCGGGCATCGGTCACATGATGCAAGACTTGGGGTACGACGGCTACCGAGGTGATCTAAATCGCAATTGTGTGACGATTGCCGAAGTGTTGCGTCCGGCTGGCTATCGAACGTACATGTCGGGAAAGTGGCATGTCACCAAAGTCATCCACCCTAAAACCGAAGCCGACAAACAGAACTGGCCGTTGCAACGGGGATTCGAACGGTTTTACGGCACCATTCACGGCGCCGGCAGTTTCTTTGACCCCAACACGCTGACCCGCGACAACCAATTCATTTCTCCGGCCGACGATCCCGAATACGGACCCGATCAGCAAGCCAACGGCACGTACTATTACACCGATGCGATTGCCGACCATGCCGTTCGGTTCATCAATGAACATCATTACGAATCCGATGACCAACCGTTTTTTATGTATGTCAGTTTCACTGCTGCCCACTGGCCGATGCATGCACTGGACAAAGACATCCAAAAATACGTCGGCCGCTATGACGACGGCTATGACGCCGTGCGTGCCGCGCGTTATCAGCGAATGGCTTCCCTGGGCGTCATCGATCCCAAGGCAACGACCAACTTCCCAATCTCGGACAAGACCAAAGAAACCGAATTTTGGGATTGGGACAAACGCAATATGGAAGTCTACGCCGCGATGATCGACAACATGGATCAGGGAATCGGACGGATCGTCGACGCACTGCGAGGCACCGGCCAACTGGAGAACACGCTGATCTGTTTCTTTCAAGACAATGGCGGTTGCGCGGAAAACTATGGCCGCCGCGGTGAAGGAAAACCACGCGCCGAATCGGCACCGTTGCCAACGTTAGCCGACGACTATTTGCAGCCCGATATGCAGCCCAAACAAACTCGCGATGGATTTCCCGTACGGACCGGCAAGGGAGTCATGGCGGGGCCGGCCGACACTTACATTGGCTACGGACAAGCCTGGGCGACGGTGTCCAACACTCCGTTTCGTGAGTACAAGCACTATACGCATGAAGGCGGAATCTCGACACCTTTGATCGTGCACTGGCCCGATCACGTGACACGTCACGGAGAACTGGAGCACACCCCCGGCCACCTGATCGATTTGATGGCCACCGCAGTCGATGTCGCCAATGCGGACTACCCCGAAACCGCTCACGGTGGCAACCGAATCAAACCGATGGAAGGTGTCAGTTTGCTACCGACGTTTACCGGCAAAGCAATTGATCGAGAAGCGATCTACTGGGAACACGAAGGCAATCGCGCGATCCGTGTCGGTGACGAGAAACTGGTTGCCAAAGGCCCCAACAGCAAATGGGAACTGTACAACCTGGCGACCGACCGCAGCGAACAACACGATTTGGCGGGCCAGCATCCCCAGCGAGTCGAACAGCTGGCCGCCATGTGGCAGGCCTACGCCAAACGCGCCGATGTCCTTCCGCTACGTCCCAAGAAAAAACGCGACTAGCGAAAGCCAATAAAAACCCCCAGCCCCTTTTTGGGGGCGGGTGGCTGAATTGGGGGCTTGGTGGTCGATCGGCTGCCAATGGTTGGTTGCGGCGTTTTGATGTGGGACATGGCAGGCTGTGATTTAGGCGGCTGTTGTTGCGGTTGGGAAGAGGGTCGCGGTTGCTGGAACGCGATTTGCAACGCGGCTGGCAGTTAGAACAGCCCATTCAATTTCGAGGGCTTCTTCCTCAGACGCTTCAGGAGTTTGCCACGTGTCCAGCCAAACCATCGATCCAGTCCGACTGATCGACCCTCGCCAGGCTTTCGAAAAACCTCCCTTCAAAAATCAATCGCCGATCGAGATGCCCGGTCGAACGTCTCAGATGAATCCACAGCCCGATCACGGCGAACAATCGTATCGGGGGTCGGGGAAACTGAGTGGTTTGTCCGCGTTGATCACCGGCGGCGATAGCGGTATTGGTCGCGCCGTCGCGATTGCATACGCTCGCGAGGGTGCCAATGTCGCAATCAACTATCTCTCGGAAAACGACGACGCCCAGGAAACCGCGCAGCTTGTCAGAGATGCCGGCGTTAAAGCTGCAGTGATTCCGGGTGACCTGCGCGATGAAGCATTCTGCGAACAATTGATTGAAGAATCAGTGGACCAATTGGGTGCGATCGACATCTTGGTCAACAATGCTGCCTACCAAGACACTCGCGAAGAAATTGACGACTGGTCGACGGAGATGTTCGATCGCATTTTCAAGACGAACGTCTACGCCACGTTCTGGCTGTGCCGCGCCGCGATGAACCGTTTGACGGCCGGCGGAAGCATCATCAATACCGCGTCGATTCAAGGCTACAACCCGTCGCCCTACCTGCTTCCCTACTCCGCGACGAAGTCCGCGCTATTGGGGATGACGAAAGGGCTGGCGAAACTGGCCATCGAACACGGAGTCCGCGTCAATGCGGTGGCCCCGGGCCCCGTCTGGACGCCACTCATCCCCGGATCGATGCCCAAGGAAAACATACAGAATTTCGGAGCCGACACGTTATTTGAGCGTCCGGCCCAGCCCGCCGAATTGGCTCCGCTGTACGTTTGGTTGGCAAGTCCAGAGGCCAGCTATGTCACCGCGGAAGTATTCGGTTGCACCGGAGGAAAAACACCGCTTTGATCCCCCCTTTCGCAAGCCACATTACGGAACAGCAAGATGAGCGATAGCCCGATGGAATCGATGCTGGAGCGAGTGGATTCACTTTCTCAGGATCAAAGCCGTGTGTCGTTTGGCGAGGCGTTGGACGCTGCTGGCCAGCGTTCGTTTGCCCCTGTCTTGCTGTTGATCGGACTGATCATGTTGGCTCCCGGACCAGCCGATATCCCTGGGGTGCCAGTCGTGTTGGGCGTTCTGGTGATCATTGTGGCGGTTCAAATCCTGTTCAAACGGGAACACGTTTGGGTGCCCGATTGGATTGAGAAACGCGAAATCAAAAGCGAGCGATTGCATCGAATGATTCGTTGGCTGCAAACGCCAGCGGAATGGTTTGATCGGATCACGCGGCGGCGGTTTCCGTGGCTGGTGGAACACGCCGGCGTTAGCATCATCGCCATTGCCTGCATCATCATCGCCGCAGCAACCCCGATTCTGGAGTTTGTGCCGTTTAGCGCGAACGTGGCCGGTGCGGCCATCGCTGCATTTGGACTGGCATTGATTGCCAAAGATGGCTTGCTGGCGGGTGTCGCGTTAGCTTTCTCGTTAGCCACCATCGGGTTGGTGGTTTGGAATTTGGTGGGTTAATCATCCAAGATTGGAGGTTTTGTCATGCCTGAATGGAACGATAAAGACGAGCGACAATACGAGCACATCAAGTCAAGCCAACTTGATCGTGGGAGGTCGGAGGAAGACGCTCAAGAGATTGCCGCCAGAACGGTCAACAAACAACGACGCGAAGAAGGCCGCACTCCCAACAAGACCACGCAGGGGACCGGGAATCCGAACACCTCTCTTGACGAACGAACCGTCGAAGAACTGCGCAATCGAGCCGCTGACTTGAACATCCGCGGGCGCAGTTCGATGAAGAAGTCTGAGCTGATCGAAGCGATCCGCAAGGCCACCGGTTGAAGCACTGCCGCAGGGTTTAGCCCAACGAATCAGCGAAGACTTTTTCCAGGCCGGACTTGGCTTTGGCCGCAGCGTCACTGCTGATCACGGCGTTGACCTGGAGTTCGCTGGTTCCGATCATTTCGATGTTGGTATCCGTCGCCGACAGGGTTTCGAACAACAGTGTCGCGACGTGGGTGTGGCTGCGTAGACCGATTCCGCTGACGGTGACTTTGGCAATGTCAGCAACACCCTGAACGCCACGCATACCATGGGCCGTCGCGATCTGTTTGGCTACCGCCAGACTTTGCTCGAGCGCACTTTCGTCGACCGTAAAGCTGACGCTGGTCGAACCGTCTTCGCCGTCAAACCCCTGTACGATCATATCCACCGAGATTCCAGCGGCGCCGATGCGTTCGAACATGTCAGCGGCGATGCCTGGGCGATCGGGAACACCCAGCAACGTCACACGGGCTTGATTTTCAACCACTGAAATTCCGGTCAACGTCAACGCTTCCAAGGCATCATCGCGCAGCCGACTGATCAACGTTTCGACTTCGACGCCGGATTCGCGATCCGCTTTGATTTGGTTCCAGGACTTTGCATCGGCGGGTTTTTCGTGCAACCGGAACGCCTGGTGGACGGCGCGCAATGCGGTGGCGGCTTGATCGCGCGGCACCAGCGCGCTGATCTTGATTTCACTGGTTGTGATCATCTGGATGTTCACGTCTGCGCCGGCCAGCGCGCGGAACATCTCGCTGGCCACACCGGCTTGATCGGCCATGTTGGCTCCCACCACCGAGACTTTACTGACGTTGTCGTCGTGGGTGATCCCTTCGGCGCCGATTGCGGCAATGATCGGTTCCAGGGTCTGCAGTGTGGGCTGCAGTTCGTCGCGGCGAACGGTGAACGAGATGTCGGCCTTGCCACCATCGCCAACGTTCTGGACCACCATATCAACGGCGATTTTTTTCTCGGCAATCGCTGAAAACACCTGCAAACTCATTCCCGGCACGTCGGGAACTCCTAACACGGTCACTCGGGCTTCATCAGGCGTCATTGCTGCGCCGCTGACCGGTGCGGTGGCCGATTCTCGTTCGGTCACGATCATCGTGCCTTCGGTGTCCGAGAAACTGCTTCGGACATGGATCGGGACGCCGAATTTTTTGGCAAACTCGATGCTGCGGTTATGCATCACGCCGGCACCCAAACTGGCCAGTTCCAACATTTCGTCGTAACTGATCACATCCACCCGACGGGCTTCGGGCAACAGGCGTGGGTCGGTGGTGTAAACCCCGTCGACGTCGGTGTAAATCTCACAGGCATCGGCTTTCAGGACGGCAGCCAGCGCGACCGCGGTGGTGTCACTGCCGCCGCGGCCGAGCGTGGTGATGTTTAGATCGTTGTCGATGCCTTGGAAACCCGCTGCAACGACAATTTTCCCATCGTCCAACAACCGCTCAATCCGCTCGGTGGAGATCGATCGAATCCGAGCTTTGCTGAAACTACTATCGGTTTGCATCCCGATTTGACCACCGGTCAAACTGACCGCTTCGCTACCCAACGCGTTGATTGCCATCGCGACGAGCGCAACACTGACTTGTTCGCCCGTGCTGAGCAACATGTCCATTTCTCGGGCCGGCGGATTGGGCCCGACTTCGGATGCCAGTTCCAACAAGCGGTCGGTGTTCTTGCCCATTGCGCTGACGACCATCACGACGCGATGGCCTTGGCGCTGGGCACGAATGGCTTTGCGCGCTGCGGCACGGATTTTTTCGACATCGGCAACGCTGGTGCCGCCAAATTTTTGGACGATCAATGACATGGACGAATAGGACAAAGAATGTGACGTGACGAAAACGAGGACTCACTCAAAGCAGTGTTGGATCACCGGCTAATGAAGGCGTCCATCAAATCCCAACCTTGGGCAAAACGGCGTCCGGAATTGTCGGCGGACAATTCGTCGTAGCTGGTTTGGGTGTCGGCATCGATCCCCGTACCAGCCATCGCCAACGGGACCATTCCGTGAGCGTGTTTCTTGGTGCTGCAGAACGTCGGATGGTCGGGAGTGACCAAGATACGGTGATCACCGTACGCAGCCAACGCGGCCGCCAGCGGCGCCACGATGTGCTGGTCGATCTGTTGCAAGGCTTCAATTTTGGCGTCGTGCCGACCCTCATGCGAGGCCTCGTCGGGGGCTTCAATGTGCACACACACCAGATCGAATTCGTCCAGTGCCGCGACCGCGGCTGCGCCTTTGGCGGCATAGTCGGTGTCCAGGTATCCAGTCGCCCCGGCGACTTCGATTCGCGGCCATCCCGCCAGCGCCGCGATGCCTCGTAACAGGTCGACCGCAGTGATCATGGCACCCCGGACCGCGAAACGTTCCTCAAAGGTGGGCATCGACGGAGCGCCGCCCAAACCCCACAGCCAGACATTGGTCGCCGGACGTTTGCCCGCTTTGATTCGTGCGGCATTGACCGGATGGCCGGCAAACACATCGGCCGATCCATTCATCAATCGAACCAATAAATCGCTGCCGGGCCCACGAGGAAAATCGTCAGCAACCGATAGATCGGTCAGGTCGTGTGGCGCGCTGGTGCGGGTTTCAGCGGAAAACGGCGGTGGCGTATCGGCATCGCCACGGTAGATCAAAAGGTTGCGGTAGCTGACCCCGGGGACGAACTCGAAACGGCCCCCGAACTCACTTAACAGCGCTTCGCCTGCGGCGGCCAGCAACTGGGTCGATTCTTCGCTACTGATATGATCTGCGGTGAAGTCGACCATCACCTGGTCTTCGATGGAGACCAAATTACAGCGGGCGGCAAAATCATGCGGCCCCAGCGTGATGCCCCCGGCAGCGGCTTCCAGGGGGGCCCGACCGGTGAAATACTGGTACGGGTCATAGCCGAACAAACACAAATTGGCCACCTCGCTGCCGGCTGGAAAATCGGCCGGCGTGTTGTTTGCCAGCGCAAGTGACCCACGTGCGGCGATCGCATCCATTGCCGGCAATGTGGCGGCTTGCAGAGGCGTTTTTCCACCCAGAGCCTCGATCGGCTCGTCGGCGCATCCGTCCGGGATCACAATGACATACTTCATGTTTCTGGCTGGGAAAATCGCTGATTTGGGGAAGGGCCTGTCGCAAACAATCCCCTAGTTTCATGTAGAAAGCGTGAAATCGGAAGGGGCCGGACGGATCGCTTTTAACTCACTTCGTCGGCCAGTTCGTTTAGCAGGGCGACGCCGGCGTGCAGTGTCTGGTCAGTGGCTGCGAAGCTGATGCGGAAATGTGTGTCGTGTTGGCTGAAAATCTTGCCGGGAATGATCAACAATCCTCGCTCAATCGCTTTGTGCACGAACGCTTCGCCACCGGCCGACCCGGGGGCTTTGGGGAACAGGTAAAATGCGCCGCCGGGGCGGGTGAATTCGAATCGTTCTGACAATCCATCACAAATCAAGTCGCGTTTGCGGCGATAGTCGGCGATATGGCCGTCCAAGCTGACCTCCATCGCGCGCAAAGCCCCCCACTGCGCGGGTTGGGGGGAACAGACAAACGAATACTGTTGGATCTTCAGCATCGTCGCGATCACTTCTTGAGGGCCGTGGACAAAACCAACGCGCCACCCGGTCATCGCATGGCTCTTGCTGAATCCGTCGATCACGATGGTGTCGGGATTGAATTCGGCCGGTGAAACGAAATCACCGTCGTAGTGAAACCGGGAATAGATTTCGTCAGACACCAACGCGATGTTCTTGTCCGCCGCCAACCGCGCGACCGCTTCCAACTGCTCCCGCGTCGCCGTGACGCCGGTGGGATTGGCGGGACTGTTCAACAAGATCATTTTGGTTTTCGAAGTGATTGCGGCAGCGATCTTGTCCGGATCCAAAGCAAAATCGGGATAGGAATTGATCGGCACCGGTACACCACCGGACATTTTTAACAGCGCTGGATACATCACGAAGAACGGATCCAGATAAATCACTTCGTCGCCTGGATTGACCATCGACATCATCGACAGCATCAGTCCGCCGCTGGTACCGCTGCTGACAAACACGTCGCGGTCGGCGTGTCCATAGCGCTGATCAATTTCCGTCTTAAGCGCCTGGCGTAGCGGTGCGATTCCCTGCGTCGGTGAGTAGGCGTTTTTGCCGCTACGGATCGCATCGACCGCAGCATCTTGGATCGATTCCGGCACGTCGAAATCGGGCTGCCCGATCGACAGGTTGATCGGATCTTTTAGTTTGGCTGCCAAATCAAAGACTTTGCGGATTCCACTGGCGTCAAACGTGGTCGTGCGGTCGGCGATCCAAGGATGCATGTTTTTGCTATGCTGCGTGGTGGAGATATCTGTGGGATGACAAAACCGTCATTCTCAAAGGTCTGGATTCTAGACGAGAGGAAGCTTGTGGCCGAGGTGTTGTATGTGGAGCCGGTTATTCGATTCTGCGCGGTGATTTCGCAAGACGATCAGGTCCGTCGCCGAGCAATTGAAAAACTAGAATCGGAGTGGGGGAAACTCGTCTTTCAATCGGCTCCACTGCCCTTCCTCGCAGGCGGATTTTATACCCCAGCGATGGGCGCTGGTCTGCGGAAAGAACTGCTAGCATTTGAACAGCCTCTCAGTCCAGACGGTCTGGCGGATTGGAAGCTTTGGACCAATGCGGTCGAGGCGGAGTTTCCGTCGACCGACGACTCGATCAAGCGACCGTTGAACTTGGACCCCGGTTACATCACGCAAGCCAAATTGGTGTTAGCGACGACCAAGGATCGTGACCACAGGATCTACTTGCGCAACGGAATTTTTGGCGAGATCACGCTGACCTACAGCGCTAAAAAATGGAATCACCATCGCTGGACCTATCCCGACTATCGCACCGACAAGGTTTGTGAGTTCGTGATGCAATGCCGCAATCATCTGCGAGAACGACTGCTGGCCGGCGACGGATTTCGCAATCGAAAATCAACCGGTTAGTGAAATCGTTCGCTGGCAGCGCTGTTGAATTGGTAACCCGACGCGTCGGGTTTCCAAAAACCAATGCCTGCCGCAAATAACGCAACTTCAAAATGGGTGCACCGGCTAGTCGATCAATACGTTTGGTAAAGACGTGAAACAAGCATCGGGTGCAGCCCCTTGGCGGTGCTGATCATCCGCAACGGTTGTCGATCCAAGAGACGATCCCATTTCACCAATTCACGATTCGGCAGGTCGGTTTGCCAGCGAAAGAATTGATGCATCATCGCCAGATACATGTCCGCCTGGGCGCGTCGCCATTTAGGCCGGTCGGGGCGCGTGAAGTCGACGAAATAGAACAGGCCACCGTCTCGCAGTCCGGCAAGCCACTGAGGCAGCAGACGCTGTAATTCCGATTCCGCGAAGCAGTCTAGGAAAAATGGGGCCACCAATAGATCGAAGGCGCCGGGCGGTGGTTCATATCGGGCGGCATTCTGACATTCAAAGCGAACCCGCTGGGCCGCCCCCACGCGTTCTACCCGAGCGAGTTGACGCCGCAGCATCTGACGACTTTGATCGATGCTGGTGACCTGGCACTGTGGCTGTCGGCGACAGAATTGCTGTAACAATCGACCGTCTCCGTCGCCCAGGAACATCGCGCGCCGAAGCGGCGGCAATTGCGACAACAACGCCACGCGAGCTTGTTGCAACCGCCGCCCAAACGCAACGTATTCCAGCCAGCGATAGGGCGCGGCCAAACGGTCATAGCCGCGAACAGATTGATCGGGGGGATTCATTGCGTCGGCATTCCGATCATCGCAGCGACGCAGCGGACCGCAACCCAAACCAGTGGAGGAAACAGCACCGCCGCGTCGGCCAACAAGCTAAACGTCGGAACCGGAAGGCTGACACTATGCAAATCCCAGTCAGAACCACGCTGGCTGACCGGGTGGCGATGCACCCGCGTGACCGCCCACAACAGCAATTGGCCGCCTACCAAGCAGCTGGCTACCAGCGCCGGCACTCGTCCAACGCTGAATAATATTCCAGTCATCAGGATTTGAATCGTCAAAGCGAGTGGTAACCAGTGGGCCGACCGGGGATGTAGCGTTGCCCAGGATGTAAATCCCTGGTGTTGATCCAACCTGCGCTCCCAACAGGCAACCGCAATGCAATTGGATGCAAACAAACATCCGGCTAATCCGGTCGACACCAGCAACTCGGCACCTTGATGCGGGAACTGCTGCATCCAGGCCGACAGACTGACGCCCGATGAAAACACCATGCCCGCAACCAGTTCTTTGGGAAACCACTGCCGCCAACGTCCGCTCGATTGAACTGCGATCACGTAGACAACAACCGCCGCCACCAACGCCGATCCCCAGACCAGTTGGCCGCGAGTCGCCATCAGGGCGCCCAGCATCACATCCACGATCGCCACCACGCACCAGATTGCTGACAACGCGCGACGTTGAATCCAATGCACCTGGTGCCGCAGTGTGTGTGGATGCTGTGGCGTCAACCGCCGGGAATCCAGCAACCGATCCAGGGTGTAGATCAACCAGATCGACAACCCTAGCACTACACTTTCGTACCAGATCGGATCGCGTGAACAAAATGTGTTGGTCATCACCAGGTGCCAGCACAACCCGATGGCAACGGCATCCAGCGAATACACGTGCAACCAGCACCACGCCGCAAGAGGTGTGGACGCCGCAACATCGTGATCGACCTTCACGCGGTGCGACGCTGGTACTCGGCCAATCCATGCAGCGCGTGGTACAGCACACCGCACTCCAAATCGATTCCGCGGCATTGCTGCAATACGCCACACAGTTTTCGCACGCTGCGCTGCACCCAATCCGATCGCAGGGTTTGCTGGTCGGCACTAATGGCTAGAAATTCCAGCACATGGCCGGTGGTCCCCAACATCTCGCCCAAATCGTTGCACCAACCGCTGCGATGCATGTAGGACGTGCTGTAGGACCCGTCGGGGTTTTGGTTGACCCGTGCCATTTCGATCGCGGCATCGAGATGCTGCTGCGCATCGGACCAAACGCCGGTCAATGGATTGCCTTCGGAGACCCGCTTGCGAACGGCAAATGCGATTCCGATCAAACGATGGGTCCCGCCGCAGACGCTGGCCGAAAGATCCCGCATGACCTCGGATTGCAACAACAATTCGGTGCTGTAGTCGTCGCCATCGCGTGCCGTCCAGCGATAATCGGTGGGGCGATACATTGACAGTGGAATCAGCGTCCAACTGAATTCGGTCTCGTAGTTCAACGGCACATCCCATTCGGCTTGCCGCATCCAGTCATCTATTTTCAAAGTGTGTTCGCCCACAACCCAGGGAGCATTCACCCCCAATCCGGCTTGAGCGACCACGGCCAGCCATTGATCTCGGTGACCTTGGCCGATTTTGGTGGACGCCTCCAGATCGACACGCAGTCCCCAGCGCTGGTCATCATCCAGCCGATCCCCCAGGCTGGGCTGAAATCCTGAGCAGGTTCCGCCATCGGCAAAATAGGCGAGAGCAGAGGTGCGGCCAGCCGGCGTGTCGACTTCAAATTCATCGCCATAGGCCAAGACGCCGTGAAAGATCTGCCAGGCACCGTTGACCATCGTCGACAAACCACGCGTCTGTTTTTCGATTCGCAGCGTTTGATCGACCAATACATCGATCGGAACGGTTTCAGAATCACCCTCAGCGGCGGGCATTGGCGACGATTCCGGCATCGCCAACGGACATCCGGCCAGCATCAACGCGGCGGCGGACGTGGCCGAGCAACCGAGCACCCGTAGCGCGTCGCGGCGATTGTGTTTCATCGAGAAGGAAACTGAATTCATGAACAAATCGAACAGTAAAGAGACGGCCAAAATCGGCCGACCGTCGCAGCGAGATGCTGGTCAGCGTCGAGTTTCTAGCAGCATAACCCCAATCGCCCCAAAATGCTCGGCGGGCATTCGCCAGAGACCTGTGTAATTTAGCCGCGGCAATTTCGCCCAGATTGGGACTCGTCGATTTTTGACAACGCGCGTAGACTTAAATAGCCGGCGACGGATGCGCCTCCCTGATTTTATTCTCGATCACTGCCGAACGATTTCTGTCGAACCATGCCCAACGAGCAAGACATTTACGAAGAACACGTCTTGGATCACTACGAAGATCCCTATCACCGCGGCCCGCTGGAAACGGCGACCCATGAAGACGAGGGGAAAAACCCGCTGTGCGGGGATTTGATCCAAGTTTCGCTGCGTCTGGGGGCCGACGGAAAGATCGAGGAGGCTTGGTTTGATGGCGAGGGATGTGTGATCAGCCAAGCGTCGGCATCCATGCTGATCGAAAAGCTGGAAGGAAAAACCGTGGAACAGGCCAAGGAGTTCAGTGCCAACGAAATGCTGGAACTGTTTGGCCCCCAGTTGACGCCGAACCGCCAGAAATGCTGTCTGCTGTCTTGGCGTGTGTTGCAGTCCGCCTTGCATTCTCCCATCAATGATCCTTCAGATGACTCCGAAACCGGATCCCAGTTTGGCGGGCCGAGTCTGGGCGAAGAAAGCTAACGATGTCGTTTGATCCAAACCGCTATCGCGATGATTTCCCAATTCTCAGCCGCTGTGCGGCCAGTGGTGCGCCGCTGGCATTCCTGGACAACGCTGCCAGCACGCAGCGTCCCCAAGCGGTGATTGATGCGGTCAGCGATTGCTACCAGCGTTATTATGCCAATGTGCATCGCGGGATCCACACGTTGAGCGAAGAATCGACGGCCGCCTACGAGCAAGCGCGCTCGACGACCCGTCAGTTTATCAACGCCGCCTCGGACTGTGAAATCATTTTCACCGCGGGAACCACCGCGGCCATCAATACCGTCGCCCACAGTTGGGGCAATACCAACCTGGCGGCCGGTGACGTGGTGCTGCTGACCATCGCCGAACACCACGCCAACATCGTGCCCTGGCACCAATTGGCAGAGCGCAGCGGATGCCGCGTGGAGTTTCTGCCGTTGGGCGATGACTTCACGATGAACGACCAACTGGTCGCTGAAAAACTTCAGTCGCTGAATCCGAAACTGTTTGCCTTCACAGCGGCCAGCAACGTGATCGGTACTCGTTTCCCGGTCGCCACCTGGACTCGATTGGCCCACGATGCCGGTGCGACGGTCTTGATTGATGCCGCCCAGGCCGCTCCCCATGAAACGGTGGACGTGCAACAGTGGGACGCCGACTTTGTCGCCTTCAGCGGGCACAAGATCTGCGGGCCAAACGGAATCGGTGTGCTGTATGGCAAACAGAAATGGTTGGAAGCGATGCCGCCGTTTCTAGGTGGCGGAGGCATGATCGATCGAGTCACGACCACCGGGTTCACACCTGCCGAGTTGCCCGAAAAATTCGAAGCGGGAACGCCTCCGATCGCCCCGGCCATCGGCCTGGCCGCTGCAATGCGCTACCTGCAAGCCGTCGGTTTGGACGACATCGCGCAGCACGAGCATGTGCTCTGCAAGGCTGCTGATACAGCGTTGCGGGAAATCCCAGGCGTACAGATCATCGGTCCAACGCCTGACAAGAAAGGTGGCATCGTCAGTTTTACGATCGATGGCGTGCACGCCCACGACGTAGCCCAGTGGTTGGATACCCGCGGTGTCGCCGTCCGCGCAGGTCACCACTGTGCGATGCCACTGCACGATTCGTTAGGTAAGACGGCGTCGACCCGCGCCAGTTTTTACCTCTACAACACGCTGGACGAAGTCGAACGATTCGTCGCCGCGGTCAAAGAAGCTCGTGAAAAATTCGCTCGAGGCGGGCGGCGTCGTCGTCGCCGCAACCCCTCGCCAGCGTCTTAGGTTCGCCGGACTGTTCGTTCTGTATTGCAGGTCCGTCCCCCCCTGCATCTCCCCCGATCCCACTGAACCCTTGGCGGGATCAGCTACGACCATCGC
>NZ_JAMYFE010000041.1 GCF_024129865.1 Stieleria tagensis
GCATGCGACTCTCCCAATGAGTGGCACGCGAAGCTCCACGACCTCCAAGCGGGCGAGTGAATTCCAAAAGCGCTGGCTTCAAAACTGACGCGTCGGGTTGCCATTTGTAGGTAATCAACGGCCCTGGCGGGCCCAGCTACGGGTAATAGTGCCGGAGTTTGGTCGCGACGATCAGGTTCCCGTTTTTTCGTGTCAAAAAATGATTGATCGGATCATGGCGACGAATCCGCTCCAGACGATCACTCCGAATCCAATCCCCAGCAGACACAGCAACCAAGACGCGATCAACCGCCAGCGGAGTGGTGGGTCTCGATAGGCCGACATTGGCACTGTGGTCAGCAGTGTGCCGAGCGCATACAGACTGATCAGAGGCGGGATGATCACGGTTCCCACCACGGCGCCGCGAAAGACTCGCATCACCGTGTCGACCACCACAGGATCGGATTCCACACCGGGACCCGCCACGGGCTGCGGCGGCCGTTCGCGGCCCAGGATGACCGGTGCGTAGGGATTGTTGTCCGGCGGCTTGATCACCTCGGGTTCGTTGACCGACATCTGCCCGAATGTTTCTGCGTCCGAATCTTCGGATTCGAACACCGATGCCGCCGGATCGGAATCCTCTCGCTGCTTGTTGCAACTCCAACAAAAGTCAAACAACGGCTCGTTGCGTTCACCACAACGGTTGCAGTTCCACGCCGTTCGCTGAGCGCGATCTTGTTCGTCGTCCGCCAACAACTGATTGGCACGGTCATAGTCTTCCGGTGCCACTTCGACCCGCACCCTCACCACCGCCGAGCCAATGTGGCTGAGCATGGTGGCGACTTCGGCGCCATTGACGACGGCCAAAATGCCGGCGGCATCCAATCGAGATCGCAGTATTTCGGCCTCGGCAGAATTGCCGACGATTCGTAGCGTTTGCATCGCAGCGGTGACCAATCGATAGTCCAAACGGGAAAAACGAGCACCACGCGCGTCTATTTCAATGTGACGCGACAAAGAAAGTTATCAGCCGTGATATACAGGTGCTTTTGGTCGCTATCGAACGTGCAGTTGCTGACACGGCCAGCGGTTAGAATTCGACCGAGTAGTTTGCCATCGGGATTCATCACGTAGATGCCGCCGGGACCACTGGCGAACAGTGTGCCATCGGCGGCGACCGCCAAACCATCGGGCAACCCCGGATACTGCTTCATCGCTTCGGCCGCGTTGTGCAGTTCTTTCCCTTCTCCGAGCGTCGCATCATCGTTGATCGGAAACGCCATCCAGATTGGTCGATCGGGATCACTTTGAGCCACATACAGTGTTTTCTCGTCGGGTGATAACCCGATCCCATTGGGCCGCGTCATCTCTTTGGTCAACAGCGTCAATTTGCCGTCAACGGAGAGTCGGTAGACACCGCAATAATCCAGCTCACGTCGAGGATCGTCGGCGCGTTCAGGCAAGCCGTAGGGCGGGTCGGTGAAGTACAGGTTGCCGGCCTTGTCGAACACCAAATCGTTGGGGCTGTTCAGCCGTTTGCCTTGGTACTGATCGACGAGCGTCTGTTTGCCTCCGCCGCGGGTCAGCACGGAAACACGGCGGTCGCCATGTTCGCACATCGACAATCGCCCTTGGGGGTCCAGCGTTAATCCATTGCTGCCTGGTTCCAAGCCATAGTAGGTGACGCCCGTGTACCCGCTGGGCTGCATGAATAACTCCACGCCACGAGCACTGGACCAACGAAAAATACTGTTGCGCGGGATATCGGAAAACAGCAGGTGTCCGCCACCATCTTCGGCAACCCAGACCGGGCCTTCGGTCCAGGTGAACCCACCGGCCAAGACCTCGATCTTGGTCTCCGCACTGACGAACTCCTCCATCTTGGGCGCCAAGACTTCGATATGACCGATCGTCGCAGGGGTTTGAGCGACCGCCGTGGTCGCAAGACTTGTCAGCAGCAGAGAGGTGAGAAGCAGGCTGGAGATTTTTCGCATTGATTTAGATCAAGAACAAAGGAAGGGCGTCATTCCGCTTCCTTTAGTGTATCCAAATCATTTTCCGGTTTGCGAATCTGGGCGCGAGGTTTTTCGGTGACTGTGCCCGGGACCAGCCATGGGCCGGTGGAATTCTCGTCGATAATCCGCAACAGTTCGCTATTGTCGATCGCTTCAACCTCCAGCAACCGCTGCGTGATCGCCTCCAGCACTTCACGCCGCTGCGTCAGCACTTCACGGGTTTGCGCCAAAGCGTCTTCGACGATCCGCGCGACTTCTTTGTCGATCAGTTTCGCGGTGTCTTCGCCATAGGCAAAACTGTGCCCGTTGCCACTTCCATCGGCCAAGAAAGGCGATCCGGTGCTGCGGCGGAAATTGATCCGCCCCAATCGACTCATTCCATAGTCCATCACCATGCTACGAGCGATTTCGGTGCATCGCTCAAGATCGTTCTGAGCCCCCGTGCTGATGTCCTGCAGCACCATTTCTTCGGCCAGCGTGCCGGCCAACAGAACCTTCATTCGACTCTCCAATTCGAATTTGGTCATCAGGTAGCGTTCAGATTCCGGTCGCTGCATGGTGTAGCCGAGTGCGGCGAATCCCCGCGGAATGATGCTGACCTTGTGCACCGGATCGGTGTTCGGCAGCGCTGCGGCAACCAATGCGTGGGCCGCTTCGTGATAGGCAACACGGATTTTTTCGTCGGCGTTCATCACACGATTTTTCTTTTCCAACCCGGCCGTCACACGATCCACGGCTTCGTCAAATTCAGACGTGTTGACTTCGGATTTATCCGCCCGCGCCGCCAGCAAGGCGGCTTCGTTGACCAGGTTCGCCAAATCGGCGCCGACAAACCCGCTGGTGATCGATGCGATGTGCCGCAGATCGACTTCTTCGGCCAATTTCACGCTGCGTACATGGACCTTCAAAATCGCTTCACGCCCGGCGACGTCGGGACGATCGACCAAGACCTGACGGTCGAAACGCCCGGGGCGCAGCAGTGCGGCGTCGAGTGTTTCGGGGCGGTTGGTGGCGGCGACCACGATCACGCCATTGTTGGAATCAAACCCATCCATTTCAACCAACAGCGCGTTGAGTGTCTGTTCGCGTTCATCGTGCCCGCCAACGACACTCCCCGAGCGGCTTTTGCCCAAGGCGTCGAGTTCGTCGATAAAGATGATGCTGGGCGCGCGGGCAGTGGCTTGTTGGAACATGTCGCGGACCCGTGCGGCCCCGACACCGACAAACATTTCCACAAAGTCGCTGCCAGAGAGACTGAAGAAGGGCGCACCGGCTTCGCCTGCGATCGCACGTGCCAGCAGCGTTTTCCCGGTTCCGGGAGGCCCGACCAACAACACGCCTTTGGGGATACGCCCGCCGAGGGCCTGGTATTTCTCGCTATTCTTTAGAAAGTCGACGACTTCACGAACCTCTTCCACCGCTTCATCGATTCCGGCGGCATCTTCAAACGTCAGCGAGAGATCTTCCTGGCCGTGCAGTTTTCCACGACTGCGTGAAAACGACATCGGTGATCCGACGCCGCCGATGCGACGCAACATCACCACCCCGATCGCGATGATGGCGGCCAACATCACCAGGTTGAACCAATTGTCAGATAGCCATCGATTGGGTCGGGCGTTGTCCCAGACCACGCCGGATTCACGCAAAATCTTGTCGAATCGAGCGTCTTGCGTTTCGTTGGGGATGCGAACGGTTTGAAACCGCACCTTTTCCGGTTTGTTGTCTTGGTCGTCGACGCTTTGGCCGTCAATTCCCAGCGATCGGTACATCACCGTGCCGGTGATTTCTTCGTCCCCCAACTGCACGAGTTGCAGATTGGAAAATTCCAATTTCAGTTTGGGATCTTTCGGCGATGCAACCACCACCGTGGGGACCGGCGGATCGCCGCCAGCCTCCAGGACTTCCTGCTGCTTGGCGTGTTCGGATAGCAATTGGACCAAATCCGGATAGCGGAGCGCGCGACTGCCGTTGCCGAACAACAGCGCGCTCATCATCACTGCCAAGATCACGCCGATGATGACGAACCACACTCCACCGCTGCGAGTTTCATGGTGTTTGGGATCCCCACCTTTGGGATCGCGATCGCGGGAGTCGCGGTGGGTCTTTTTTTTGTCGCTCATCAGTGTTCGATTCGTAAAGTTTTCGTCATTTCGGCTAGGACCCTCCCATTGTTCGAACCATTTGTCACTCAGACAACCCGCTTGGCAGTGGGCCAATCACAAGGTCGGGTCGTAACAACGAGGGCGATCGTCCATGATAGGCGATCATTGGGACTCACCTAGTGCTTTGTCACAGCCTAAATTGACGGTTGGCCTGTGTCCAAAGGACTTCCAAGTCCGTCCCTCGGCAGGACTTCGGCGGACTCGGAACTCCGTCGTACACCTGAGGATCGAACTTTGACGCAGTTGGAACTGTCAGCGTGACAAAAATCACTACCGAAAACACTGTGAAATCTGCGACTTCGGCCTCGCCCGACCCGCAACGCGGCTCGCTGCCACACCAGAACGTGGCGGTATTGGGGGCAACCGGCAGCATCGGTACCGCGACAGCGGAAGTGATCGGACATCTCAATCGCATCGATCCGAACCACCGCTGGAAACTTTGGGCGGCGTCGGGACACTCCAATTTGGATTTGCTGGAACAGATCACCTGCGCAGCGATGGGTGATGGCGAAGCCCCCGAGCGACTGATTTTTTCCGATCCGACTTGCTTGTCGCCCGCGCACGCTGCCCAGCGATTTGGCCGACATGGATACCAGCCGGAATCGTTGAAATTTGGTCCCGAGGCGCTCGTCGATGCGGCGCGTCACGAATCGGTTGATGTCGTGGTCGCAGCGATCGTGGGACGTGCCGGACTGGAAAGCACCCTCGCGGCGGTCGAATCCGGCAAACGCGTCGCGTTGGCAAACAAAGAAACATTGGTGGTCGCCGGCGGGTTAGTTCGCCAGCGGATGACGCAATCGGGTGCGAAATTGTTGCCGGTCGACAGCGAGCATTCGGCGATTTGGCAGTGCATCGCGGAGTCAAAAAGTCCTGTCAGGCGGCTGATTTTGACGGCCAGCGGCGGCCCCTTTCGAACGGCCAGTCGGGACGAAATGGAAAACGCCCGGCCGGAATCGGCGTTGGAGCACCCGACTTGGCAAATGGGCCGCAAGATCACGATTGATTCAGCCACCATGATGAACAAAGCCTTGGAGATCATCGAGGCCCGGTGGCTGTTCGACGTTTCCGCCGACCAAATCGAAGTCGTCGTGCATCCTCAATCGATCATTCATTCGATGGTGGAATTCGAGGACGGATCGGTATTGGCCCAAATGAGTCCCCCGGACATGCGGCTACCCATCCAGTATGCGTTAACCCACCCGAGGCGATTGCCCTGTCAGGCCCCCGCCTTTGATCGAACCCAGCGTTGGGACCTGACGTTGGAACCAGCGGATTTGGAGCGTTTCCCGGCATTGCAGCTGGGATTCCAGGTCGCTCGTAGCGGTGGAACCGCAGGCGCAGTCGTCAACGCGGCCAACGAAGTCGCGGTCGGTCTATTCCTGGACGAACAAATTCGGTTTACTGACATAGTGAGAGTGTGCCAAAAAACACTCGAAAGCCACACATTTGATGACCAGCCGACGCTCTCGCGACTGCTGGAACTGGACCAATGGTCCCGCCAAGAAGCCCAGCGGTGTGCGGCTCTGTTGCGCTGACTCGTGATTTCCTCCTTCCCAATCGATACCCTTATGCTTAGCGACTTTTTCCTTCTGCTTGCCGAAACCGAACCCGACGGGTTGATGGCACTGGGAGGCAAATTCTTGCTCTGGACGCGAGTCGCGCTCGGAATCGGTTTGGTGATTTTCGTCCATGAACTCGGACACTTCGTCGCCGCCAAGACATTCGGCGTGAAATGTGAAAAGTTTTACGTCGGTTTTGACCCACCGCTGAAGATCGGTCCGATCAAGTTGCCCAGCGCACTGGGCAAATTCAAGTATGGCGAAACCGAATACGGAATCGGCATCATCCCGCTCGGTGGCTACGTCAAAATGCTGGGGCAGGACGACGACCCCCGACAGATGAAAGAGGAAGCGCAGCGCGCGCGTCTGGCGGCCGGGGCCCCGGAGGATCGCGACGACGACACAGATGTTGACGAAGAACCAGCGGCAATCACCGACGAAACCGCCGAACTGGATCCCCGCAGTTTGACCGCCAAACCGGTCTGGCAGCGAATGATCATTATGAGCGCCGGTGTGTTCATGAATGTGGTCACAGGCATCTTGTTTGCCGCGATCGCATTCTTCCACGGCGTGACCTATCAACCGACACTCGTCGGCGGCGTGGTCCCCGGTGGACCCGCCTGGCAAGCCGACGTGGCGCCGGGTGGTCAGGTGGTGGAGATCGCTGGGCTGACCGATGCCAAAATGCGATTTCGCGACATGCAATCCGAAGTCCTGCACTCGGGACTGGAGGATAGCGACCAACGGTTGTCGGTCTCGCTGAAATACGGCGACAAACAGTCGAACTACAAACTGCCGATGATGACCGCGCCGGGTCAAAAAAATCTGCGACTGATCGGCATCGGCGCCGCCTACGACGCGCGGCTCAATAAATCGGAGGTCGCGGTCCCCAAAAGCGCGGCCGCAGAAGTCTTTGACGATGCGGACAAAAATGCCGAAATCGTTTCCTACGATGGCCAGCCGATCGATCTGTCATCCAGCGTGCCCAGTCTGGCGCTGCTGGATTACATGTACCGCCATCCGGACAAACCGATCGAATTGGTGCTGCGTCGCAGTGACAAGACCGAACACACCGTCAGTTTGCCGCCCCAAAAATCTCGTTGGCTAGGGATGCGATTCTCGGTCGGCCGCTGCACCGCGTTGATTCAAGGCGGACCGGCGGAAGCTGCCGGTATGAAAGTTGGTGATGTGATTGAGTCCGTAGCGGGATTGGATGATTTAAGCGTCGCGTCGCTGTTGAAACGACTTTCCCAGGGTGGTGCGTTGGAAATCACAGTCGATCGGGACGGCCAGTCCGAGACGCTGACAATCACACCGGATGATTCACTGCAAACGACCGATCCGTTGGACAGCGAACGACGGATCGCGGCATTCAATGACTATGGTTTCGCGTTCAAGATCCTGCCACGCGTCGCCTCGTTTGATTCGGCTTGCTTGGTCGACGGCGATCCGATTCGACCGACCGATGTGCTGCAAACCGTCACCCTGTTGACCGACAATGAATTTCCCGACGAATTCAAACAGGAACCGCTCAGCCGCGTGATCGATGGGTTCGCCGAACCATGGAAATTCGGTGAAACCAAGACCTCGTGGGGATTGATGGAATCGTTGCAAACCCTGCCGGTCGGCACGCGGTTTAAAGTTCTGTCCGAACGGGCGGATTCTGGCAAGATCATTGAAACGACACTGCAAATCCAGGACGATCCGGACCACCTGCGATTTGATCGAGGAATGATATTGGCACCGATCACGTCGGTCCGTGTCGCCACGTCGCTTGGCGAAGCCGTCGCGTTAGGTGTCCGCGAGGGAAAGAATAAACTGGGCGAAGTACTGCGTTTTCTAAAGATGTTGGTTCGCGGCAAGGTTTCCGCCAAGATGGTGGGCGGTCCGATTCGGATCTTCCAATTCGCCGGTTACGAAGCCGAGCGTGGTGTTTCGGCGCAACTGTTGTTCTTGACCATGCTGAGCATGAACCTGGCGGTGCTCAACTTCCTGCCGATTCCGGTGCTCGACGGAGGGCACATGGTGTTCCTGATCTGCGAAGCGATCATGGGGCGACGGGTCAACGAAGAACTGGAGATGCGATTGACGTTGGCCGGCGGCATCATGCTGTTGGCGTTGATGGTGTTCGTGTTCTTCAACGACCTGATCAATATCTAATTCGTCACCTGGGGATATGCTTGCCCTGGTTTACAGGGTTTGTCCGATCCGGATCAGCGCGTGCCGGCACACCACCTCGTTGTTCGTTTTGTTGTTGCCAAAACAAACGGACGAATGAGTGGTGAACCGGCTCAGCCGGGGGCCGTTGCACCGCTTTTCGCAACTTAATCGCGGATGCAGATCAAGCAGTTACCGACTCGCAACAGCAGGGCGTCACCGCCAAGTGCAACGCCGTACAGAGTGGGTTTGCTGAACATCGCTGCAGCGCGTCGGCGTTCTTCCGATTTTTCTTCGGCCAACATCGGTTCAGCCGGCAAACTGTCATCGTTCCATGATTCGTTTTCGGCCAAGACTTTGAATTCGGGTCCAGCGGCCAGCACAGTGACCCTGCCTTGCTGACCAAAGAAATAGATTCGATCTCCACTCGCGATCGGCGTCGCCCAACTCGGTTGGTCGATTCGTTTCGCATAGACCTCTTGTCCAGTTGTGGCGTCAAAACAATAGACCACACCGGCACGGTTGATCCAGTAGGCAAACCCCTTGAACATGATCGGAGATGCCCAACTGGGGACAGCGCCTTCGGCGATCCATTTCTTTTCGACGTTCCATTGGTCACCCTCCTGCGAGACTTTGATCAACGCATTTGAATCCGCGGCGGATCCCGCATTCTCTCCGTTGCGGCCAGGCGAAGCGCCCACCAGGAAACGGCCGTCTCCGCAGTCGATCGGGGTGGTGCCTGTATTTCCGCCGATATCGGTATAGGTCCACAATTGCTGGCCCGTGGCGGGATCATATCCGTCAATACTGCCCGCCGAACTGATCACCAGTTGTACCGCGCCGTTGATTTCGACCATCGCTGGGGAACTCCAACTGCGCTGGGCCTTGCGATCAGCTTTCCAGATTGTTGCTCCCGATGCCTTGTCGATGGCGACCAAAGCGTCTGGGGCGTCATGCTCCAGCAATATGAAGAGGGTCGAATCGGATTGACAAGGGGAAGCCGCCAATCCGAACTCAGCATCAAACGGACCTTCGTCCTCTGCAAGCGCGCGTCGCCACAGTTCCTCGCCGTCATGTGAATACGCCACGCAATCACCGCTTTCAAAAAAAGCGATGACGCGTTCGCCATCCACCACCGGTGTGGGAGCCGCCCGACTGACATAGTAGCTGTTGGTGACGGGCACCGTGTTGTTCAAACTTTTGCGCCAGTGCTCGCTTCCACTGGCGAGATCCAGACAGACCGTGTGGTATGTGTCTTTCTCCGGCCCCTCAACGCTGGTGACATAAACACGGTCGCCCCAGACAACGGGGCTCGATTGTCCATGTCCCGGCAGCGTTGCTTGCCAGGCCACGTTTTCGCTGGGAGACCAAGTCAAAGGCAGTTTTGAATCGCTGGACTGAATTGCACCCGCGCCTAAAAAGGCAGGCCAACGGTCTACGTCCGTGGGGGTCGTGAGGATCAATAACGCGATCAACCAATTCATAGTGTTTTCTCGTTCGTCGATTTCAGTTGTTGTTTGTTCGATGGCAGCAGGCCGTTCAAAGTCCATTGCCCCCTGCGGAATCCGTGATCACTCCGTCGCCAGCGGTCCGCCAGCGGGAACGTGCAGCGTCAGGGTCGACGCATAGCGGGTGAATTGTCAAAACTCTGGCACCACTTGGCGATCAGCGATCGAGCCAATCCAGCGCCACGTTTGTCCATCGATCGAATCCGTAACAAAACGCACGGATCCGTCTGCGATCAAGACGGTGACTCCACCGACGTGTCGGCTACGGCCACTCTTGGTAGATGCATAGCGCGAGTAACAATCGTTCTCGAGCGCATTGGGGCTGCGAAGGTGGTGATAGCCCGAGTCGTTGACAGAGCCATCGGCCCATTTTTCGCCGCGGCTAAAAATGACGGGGCTGGAGTCATCCAGGCACCAAGAATCTTCGATGGTGGGCGCTGCGGCATTCCACACCGACGCGGTCACTCGCTCGGAGCCCAAATTCGCCACACCACGAGTGCTGTCGGCCAATCCCGATCCGACCAGTGTTTCGCAAAATGCGGCCGTATTGGAACTGCCGTCCAAGATGTCGCGAAAACCCTTGCGTGAATCAATGTAGAACAGCCCATCACAATCCACGTACACTCCGCCGTCTTGGGCCGTGCCGTTGTTGGCGTGATAGTTGGTTGCGCCCCACTCCGGACTCACTCGCTCGTGCACATCACTGGGACACAGAAACGTGGGCACCGACATCGCCACTTCGTCGCCCAAGTCAGGGTGTGTGATCACCGCCGGCGGTGGCCCCATTGAGAAAAGATACAGCGGCTTTTTCAGATCGATCGCGTCATAGATCGCCGACTGTTCCAGGTAGGGCGTCAGTAGCGCGAGCGGTCCCCAGCGATAAAACGATTGTTCGGCGCTGGGCACCGGGGCCGTCGTCTGTTCTCGCTGCGAAGGGAATCGCCGCAGCGTCCCGTGATGCATGTGAAGCGCCAGTCCGATCTGTTTCATGTTGTTGCTGCAGGACATACGCCTGGCCGCTTCGCGTGCCGCTTGCACCGCGGGAAGCAATAACCCAACCAGGATGCCGATGATTGCGATCACAACCAGTAGCTCGACGAGCGTGAATCCGACTTGCCTGCGCAGTCGGGAATGTAAATAGGGGGACATATGATTTAATGAAGGTGAAGATGTTGAATGAATGAATGAAAACCGTTTGTTCGGTCGAAGCTCCTGTACAGGCAGCATCAACCACACGCTGACGCGTGGTGAAACGGCAGGCAGAATCGATCAGCCGTGCGAACAGCGAACGCTGGAAACTCAATTGCAAAACCGCGCGCGTCCCCTGAGAAATGGGGCGCCGAGCGTGTCGCGAAGGCACTGGCTCTCTAGGGCACTGGCGGATCAATGTCCTGACTGCGGCTGTTGGCCGACTCGTTCAAGAAGGACAAAATGCCAAACAGTGGCGGCTGGGGATTCGCCAGGGTGTGATCGACCGTGTCAACGATCGAGTTCGACAGCAACGTCCAGACGATTTCTAGACCTCGGCACTTGGCGACACGTTGCAGCAACAGCAATCGCGGTCCGCCAGACCCCGACTCTGCCTTGGCTGCGGCCGCTGGCAATTCGTCACGATCGGCCTGAGTGTTGCATCGGGCACAACAGGATGATGTTGACGAATCGGTTGGGGTGGACGAGGCCTGCCACCGAGCCACCAAGAAGTCAGGTGGCACAACGTCGTTGCGCTGGGCCCAGCGAATTTTCTCGGCATCCGTATGACAACAGCAGCGATCCCAGCAGGTCTCCGCCGAAGCGCATCCACAAGGACAATGCTCGCAGGGGAAACGACCTTGCTTGGCGACCTGCGGCGAGCGCAGCGGCACGCCGACAAAGGCCAGCAACATCAACAGCAGCAATCCGCCGCTGATGCACTGACGCCAGATTCGCATGTTGCGATGGCTGTTGAATGAAAGTCCGAGCACGGGGGGGATGTCGAAAATGACGAATCAAAGCACAGATTCGCTCCTCACGCTGCCTAGACTATTTTCGTCGATGGGGATCGTATAGGGGCGAACTGTCGCAACGGCAATTTCTTAGTTCAATATCCAGTTGTTCGGTCTGT
Source organism: Stieleria tagensis (assembly GCF_024129865.1). Classification (GTDB taxonomy): domain Bacteria; phylum Planctomycetota; class Planctomycetia; order Pirellulales; family Pirellulaceae; genus Stieleria; species Stieleria tagensis. The sequence continues at coordinate 11,482 of NZ_JAMYFE010000041.1, forward strand.
ACCACGTTGCCCGAACGCAACGGTCGATGCCCATGTGACTGTTGAAACTGTCCTTCGCGGTGCGCCGCCTTGGCTTGCAAATGGTGCTTGCAAATGGGTTGGTTTCGTGCACGCTGCCGCAGCGGGCGACGATATCACACTTGTTCGATTAACCCTCGGATTGATGATCAACTGACGGCCTCCCTCCCTACGTCGGTTGAGATCACGGTGCAACGGAGCATCGACGTCTACCGTCCTGACCCCAAGATCGCCTGATAACCTGCTGATCCGATGTGATCACAGACACTCAGCGGTTGGGTAGACGTCGCTGCTCGCCCGTGATCCCTGCCAACTACGTTCGCCAGTCTAAAAAGCCGACCTCCCAAATCTCGGCCGGGCTGACGCAACACTCTTTCGAGGGCGCCAGCGTGATCGCGCATCCTCTCCACCGCTGCGCTCAATTCCTGGCAATCGAAGCGTTCCCATTCCGATCTAGCGCCACTCTCCCCCCTCCTGGAGGCACCATGGCCAAAAAAGACACCTTCCGCGTGGTCACTCGCGGCAGCGATGGTTCGTTATTGATTTCCGACTACCCCTCGGTCGATCCGTTGATGCACTCGCACCATCAAATCGGAATCGATGATTGCAGCACTGATTTGGCGCTGCGAGGGATGCCCGTTTTTCGCGGATTGATCGGGCCGATGCCCGAAGGCAAAAACGTCGTCCGCTATGAAACGCCCGAAGTGTTTGAAGCGCTGACCAAAGAATGGATGAACGCCAAACCGCGGAAACGACGTCGCCGTACCGCTGCGCAAATCGCCGAAGAAGCAGCGTTGGCGCTGGAGTTGGAATCGCAGATGGCGTCGTCCTAAACAGCCGCTGTCAGTCCGATTCACTGTCACCAAACTCTCCTCGGGGAGAACTGCGCCTTTCATCCCAACCCGACGCGTCAGCGAGGGATTTAGCGTGTTAACGGGATCCCTCGCTCACGCGTCGGGTTACCAAAAACCAATGCCCCACGCAAAAGCACTCCGACCGTCTAGAGTCCAGCGTCGATTGTGGATTCGCTACCGGGACGATTGGCCGGCGACCAATCGTTGCAAGACGTCGATCCGCGGCGGCCATTTGGTTTCGTGTTGCCCCAACAGCGGTAACGTGACCGATCCGTCGCCGCGAATTTTGGTCGCCGCCTGATGCACACCGGGGATTCCGGCTGGCAAGTAACACATCGCGCCCTCCGGTCCCGGATCTGGGCCACCGATCTGGACCTGCACCGCTGCACAGCCGACTGTGGAATCCCCCAGACGAATCTCAACCGACTCGGGCGCAGCCCACTGCAACGAGCACAACTGGTTGTGACGCCACCGTAGCACACTGCGCAGGCTTTGCTGAGCATCCATTTGCAACCAGCGGAACCGGTTGCTCGTTGACGATCCTACTTGATCCGTCGTCGCTGACGTTTCATTCCAACGATGCAACAATCGCTGCAGCATCTCGCTGGCGATCACTTCCGTGCCTTCCTGAAACGGCAGGTCACCGATCACGATCGCACAGTAGCAACTGCTACGGAGACGCTGAAACAGTCTGACCAGTGAATCCCGCTCGTTAGATTCCGATTCGGCTGGATTCGCATCAGACTGACCACCGGTAAACCCGTGTAGCGCGGTCAATGCAGCCAACGAGAGTTGGGCGGTCGAAACCATTGGCACCGCCGCGGCGGTGATTCGCTGCGTTAATCGGGGCAACGATGCGCTGACGTCGCCAATGACCCAGACCAAATCGGCATGAAAGAACAGATCGCCCAGGGTCGTCGCCAGAAAGCCATCGCGTCCTGCGGTTTGCGCGACGGCAACGTCGGCGGGATTGCCGGACAAGTGAATTCGAATCAGGCCCGCACTGGCGAGCGATTCCAATCGTTTGGCTTCCTCGATCGTCGCGGCGCCACACTCGACCACCGGCCGATCAGAAAGTTGCAACTGAGTTTCGATGCGCTCCCAATCCAGCGCATCCAGCGTCTGATCACCCAGACGCGGCAGCGGCGGGTTGAGTGCGGCGTGGAATTGCCGCACTGCGATTTCACAGGCGACATCGACACCTCTCTGCGACCCATTGAGCGTGACATCGTCACAGCCCAAGGGGCAAAACGGACAGGTCATTGTCGATGCCGACATCCGCGACACGCCGACTAGGCCTTGGGAGCCTTACGCAACTGCAACCATTCACTGTGGAAGGTGCCATCCATATCGACGCGTTTGTACGTGTGGGCGCCGAAATAGTCGCGTTGTGCTTGCAGCAGGTTCGCCGGCAAGCGAGCCAACCGGTAACCATCGTAGTAGCCCAGTGCGGCGCTAAACGCCGGCACGGGAATCCCCCGCACGCTGGCGGTGGCGACGACGGCACGCCAAGCTTCTTGAGCGTTTTGGATCGCATCGTCAAAGAACGAATTGAGCAACAGGTTTTCCAAGTTTGGTTCGGCATCAAAGGCTTCCTTGATGCGATCCAAGAATTTGGCTCGGATGATGCAACCGCCGCGCCACAGCAATGCCGACTGGCCGTAATCCAGGTCCCAATCGTGCTCGGCGGACGCTTCTTGCAATTGCACAAATCCCTGGGCATAGCTAACGATTTTCGAAGCGTACAAAGCTTGACGGACGGCTTCGACGAAGGCGGCTTTATCACCAATCAATTTGTTGACGACAGCACACATTTCGCTGTTCTGCGAATCACTGGGGCCCTCGAGTTTTTCGCTGGCACGCACACGTGCTTCTTTTTGAGCTGACAATCCGCGGGCAAACACGGCGGTGGTCACCAGGGTGCTCGGAACCCCCAGATCCAGTGCCAATTGGCTCATCCATTTCCCGGTGCCTTTGGCGCCAGCGACGTCCAAGACTTTGTCGACCAAGTAACCGTCGCCACCCTGATCGTCTTTGACGCTGAAAATGTCGCGCGAGATTTCAATCAGGTAGCTTTGCAGATCGCCGTCGTTCCAGGAATCAAACACATCGTAAAGTTCGTCGTTGGAAAGCCCACCGAGCTCCTTGAGCAATTGATAGGCTTCGCAGATCAACTGCATGTCACCGTATTCGATCCCGTTGTGGACCATTTTGACGTAGTGACCTGCACCGCGCGGTCCGACCCATTCACAACAGGGGATGTCGTCGTTGGGGCCGACTTTCGCCGCGATCGCTTGGAACATGTCCTTGATTTCCGGCCATGCTTCTTTGGATCCGCCGGGCATCAAACTGGGGCCTTTAAGCGCGCCCTCTTCGCCACCGGACACACCAGCACCGACGTACAACAGACCGGCTTCTTCGACCTTTTTGGTGCGACGTTCGGTGTCCAAGTAATACGTGTTCCCACCATCAATGATGATGTCGCCGGGTTCGCACAGCGGAATCAACGAATCAATGATCGCATCGACAGCCGGGCCGGCTTTGACCAACAACATCAATTTGCGAGGTCGCTTGACGGCTTTGACGAATTCTTCGATCGAATGGGTGCCAACGAAATTCTTGCCCGCAGCGCGGCCATTGATCAAATCGTCCACCTTGCTGGTCGTGCGGTTGTACACAGCGACCTTGTAGCCACGACTTTCGACGTTCAGGGCTAGATTCTCGCCCATCACCGCTAGACCAATTAGACCGAAATCGCAATCGCCGCTCATCATTCAAACTCATAAGGGGGTGGTTGTTTGGACTTTGCCCCAGATTCTACGAGGTCCCCAAAAATCCGAAAGGGCAGGGCGGCGACGCCAACGCAGCGTCTTGAGAAAGGATGCCGAGCTGGGCGGGCGATCCCGACGGTTCCCCAGGCACGAAACGCAAGCGTGTCAACGAGTTACATCAAACCGCCCCCCCCGGATCACGCGCTTTGAAGTGGCGTTTTTATGGTCACCCGACGCGTGAGCGAGGGATTTAGGGTGTGGGGATTTAGGGTGTGAACGGGATCCCTCGCTGACGCGTCGGGTTACCGAAAACCAATGCCCCACGCAAAAACGCTGGCTTCAATCTCTCCCCGCTCACCTCTGTCACTCGTATTTGCGGGGATTCAAGGCAAAGTGCACCCACAACTCCACGTCATCCCTAAAAACATGCAATGATTGGGTGACCGGTACAGTGTTTGCAAGGTTTAACGTTTGCGGTGTGCCCCCCCAAAGGGCGTTCCCCCTCGAAGAGTCCGGAAAATTCACGGCCAACGTGACCGACCGAGCTGCCGGGGCCGATCCACCGTATGGAATTTGTGCAATTCGTGTCGAAACCCAGGAGTTTCTTGCCGAATTGCAGCTGACTGATTAATGTCACATGCAGTGACTTTCCCCCTGCGCCCCTCCATTTTGGCCGCATTTTGAAATTGGTTTCACCGATGACACGTCTTTTCCGTTTCGTTTTGGCTGCCGTTGCTGTTTCAGCCTGTTGCCTGTTCAGTCCTGCTACCGTGCTGGCTCAAAATGGTGGTGGTGGCGGCGACACAATTAACTTTGCTCAGCCGATTGCCGGTATCGATGTCGACGCGACAGGCGTCCTGAAAGTACGCCAATTCGATCCTCGCGTGGCGAAAGAGCGATTGATGGCCGCTCGACAGCAGCGTGACAACCAACTGATGTCCGCCAGCAAACTGCGAAAGGTTTCGCTGCAACGATTGGAAGCCGTTGCCAAAGAACAACTCGCCGCCGGCGGAACGCTTAGCGACGACCTGAAGGCCTTGGCCGGACTGACGGCTATCCATTACGTGTTCTATTACCCGGAAACACACGACATCGTGGTCGCCGGGCCAGCCGAAGGATTCGTCAACGATCCAACCGAACGGTTCGTTGGCATTGAAAGTGGTCGTCCCACCGTCTTGCTCGAAGACTTGGCGACGGCACTTCGCGCCTACGCTCCGGAACAACCCGCCACCGGCGTGATCAGCGTTTCGATCGATCCGACCGAAGAGGGATTGCAGCGGATGCAGCAATTTTTGGCCAGCGTCCGGGGTCGGGTTCAACCGAACGACGCAGCGCGATTGGCCAGCGGCTTGAAGAACAATTTGGGTTTACAAACCGTTTCCATTCGAGGCATCCCGACCGACACCCACTTTGCCCGTGTGTTGGTCGAAGCCGACTATCGGATGAAGCTGATCGGCATTGGTCTGGAACGTTTGCCGATGCGATTCCAAAGTTATGTCGATCGAGCCAATCCGGCGTCGGTCGCAGCCAACGCCATGGAACGCTGGTATTTCCAGCCTCGCTATGACGGCATCTCGGTCAGTGAAGACGGATTGGCGATGAAGATCAACGAGCGTGGTGTCGAATTGGTTGGCGCAAACGAGCGAGTTGCCGGTGGTAAGCGAACGGTCACTGGCCGTGTCAACAAAGCCAGCCAAGCGTTCTGCAAAGACTTTACCGACAAATTCCCACAGATTGCCGAACAAGTCCGGATCTATGCCGAACTGCGTCAACTGATGGACGTGTCGATCGCCGCCGCATACATCCAGGAACAAGATTTTTATGGCCAAGCCGACTGGACGATGCCAGTACTGGGCAACGAAGCGGCTTACCAAATCCAAACCTACACCGCTCCCGAACAAGTCGAAACGGCTGTCAATGCGGTCTGGCGTGGCAACACCCTGATGACTCCGCTTGGTGGTGGCGTGCAGATGCAACCCCGCAAGGCATTGTCGCCCAAGACCTTGGTCGTTGACCGCGACGGTCAAAACAACCAGGTCAAACAGTCCGCCGGCCCGGCGAATCTGGAAGACGGCCAATGGTGGTGGGACTGATTTCTTTTTCGCCCCAGCACACAAACATCGCTACACTGGCCGTCGGAACCATTGCTCCGGCGGCCAGTGTTTTTTTATGGATCAAGAACCAACGTCTTCGTCGAATCTCCACCGCCGCGATCAATCGGCTGGGCACCGGCCCGTCGCTGGTGGACCGTCATCACCAGGACAGACAACCGAAAATCGATTCCCTGAGTTGGTGGTGGTCTATGACGGTTATCAAGAATGTCCGTATTTGGATGGCAATGTCGCGCGGATGCCGCTGGAGTATCCACGACGAACACTTCAGCCGACTGACTTGGACCGGTTATTGGCGCTGGGTTACCGACGCAGTGGCGCGATGTTTTATCGCACGCGTTGCCCCTCCTGCCAGGAATGTGTGCCGACGCGTGTCGATGTCCAACAGTTCCAATGGACGCGATCGCTGAAACGTATCCTGAACCGCAGCGATCGAGAGTTGCAACTCACTTGGGGCCGCCCGACCGTCGATCCACAGCGGCTGGAATTGTTCAACGCCCACCGCAACGAACGAGCCCTCAGCCGCAGCGGCCCCGCCAATCTGGATGACTATCGCGAATTCCTAGTCACCACCAGTGTGGAAACCGCAGAACTATCGTTTCACTTGCAAGGACAATTGATCGGAATCGCGGTAGCAGATCTGGGACAGACTTCGATCAACGCGGTCTACACGCATTTTGCTCCCCAATTCGGCCGCTACAGCATCGGCACACTCGCCGTTTTGAAACAAATCCAGCAAGCCCAACAGACCGGGCGGAATCACGTCTATTTAGGTCTCTACGTGGCAGCCAACCCGCACTTGAATTACAAGCAGCGTTTTTGCCCCCAGCAGCGGCTGGTCAACGGCATTTGGCAAACGCACTCCGATCCGAGTGGCTTGATCGTCCCAGCTGCCGCAGATTGATACACCGATGCTGCAGCATTTTGCTACGCTGAAGGATGCGGGTCGTCACAGCCCACCGACAGCGCCGCAAAATTTTTCTTTTCTTCTGCCAACCGATTTGACGGCCAACGGGTGTCTTTTGAGTGTCGTACCGGCCTCACACCGGAGGCGGCGATCCGACACCCAGGGCTTTGTTGGCACGAAATTTTCATATGACAAACCCACTGACCTTTTTCAGACGTCGGAATCCCTGATGAATCTCTTCCACTCGATTCGTTTACGCAGTCGCATTCGACGCAGCCTGGTGTGCGCCGCATTCTGGACGTTCTGCGTGATGACGCTGCAAACCAGCCAGGGGCAGAACCAGCTTCCCCAGATCTCCGCGGCAGATCAAGCCACCGCGATGCAAGCCACCAGCACAGCTCTGGCGGCTGGCGAATTTGCAGTCGCGAAATCGTTTGCCGCACGATCGTTGGTCACCAGCGACCGCCAACAGATCTTGGCCCAGGTCGCGACCTCGCAATCGCTTTCCGGCGATCAGCTGGGAGCGGCAACCACACTGCGAGAAATCGATTCGCCCAGTGGCCGCCAGTCGGTGATCGATCAAACACGCGGGGCGGCAAAGGGCGGCGGCGCCTTTGCCGATTTCGACTCGCTGATGAACTTGATCGAAACCACCGTTGTTCCCGACACCTGGGAAGCCTTGGGGGGTAACAGCACGATGGCGCCCTACCCACAGGGTGTCTACGTCGATGTCGCAGGAACCGTCCAACTCTCACCCGCGCGAAAGGCAAACGATGTAAACGCCAATCAATCGCTAGCCGACATCCGCTCGCTATTGGCGGATCCGTCCGCAGCGTCGACTGGTGACTGGCGGGCTCCCTCGGCCTTGCGATGCATCTCCCTACGCCGATTGCGCGACGAGATCACGACGCGGCGGATGACCGGGCAACCACTCGGCGATCGCCTGCTGAATCTGGCGGGACTTTCCAAAATTCAATACCTGGTCTTCACCGACAACGACATCGTGATCGCCGCACCGGTCGGCGGAATCGACAACGACCGTGGCTGGTTTATCGATCGCCAGTCAGGCCGTTCAACCTTGCGTAGCGATTTCCTGGCGCGATGCCTGAAGGCAAGCTTTGCCGGCACTGCGTTCGGTTGCACCATCGATCCGACACCCCAAGGCATGCAGACGGCAATGCAAGTCGCCACTCAAATCCGTGCCAATGAAATTCCCATCGGCCAATCCGCCGAAAAATTGCGCGACGCGCTGGGGATGCAGCGCGTCGAAGTGTTTGGCGCAGCCGGCGACACCGCCGCCGCCCTGCTGATGGTCGAAGCCGACCGGCACATGAAACAACTGGCTTTGGGCGAAGAACCGATGCCCGAAGGAGTCGCCAACTACTTGGACGCGGTCGATCATTTTATCGCCCAGGGACCGCCCGATGGCATGCTGCTGCGATTGTGGTTCACCGCCAATCCACAGTCCGTCCGCAGTGATAATGATCAACAAGTCTTTGAAATCGATGGCGATGCAATTCGCTTGAGCGGCGAGAACCAGCGGGCACTCTCCGACGGTGGCCGGGGACGCCTGGCGGTTGATCCTCGCAGCCAGTTCTTTGTGGATCAATTCAACCAGAACTGGAATCGCATTCGAGACCACTACCCGATCTATGGATCGCTGGAATCGCTGTATCGCGTTGCCGCAGTGGCCGAATTGGTCCAGCGTTTCGGTGACGTTGAAACCCACCACCAATTGGCGATGGGTCTGGCCAGCGAAGATGAATCACGCGACTGGCCGATCGCCGTTCCGAAACAAGTGCAGTCGATTGCCACTCTACACACCGTCCGCTCGGGCAAGCAGCGACACCATGTGTTGCTGGCCAGCGGCGGCGTTTCCGTGACACCGTCGACGACGGTGCCATCCAAACTAAAAACCTATGCATCGCTGACGGATCAGCGATCAATTGCCAATCAGGCCCCCACGCCGATCAATCAATGGTGGTGGGACATTCGCTAGCGTCTTCCATCACGATGCGTCTGGCTACCTTTTCTCCTGCGAGATTTAACGATGCGTTCCAATCCCGGCCCCCGCAATCTAAAACACAAGACCGTATTCACACTTGTGTTATCTAGCTCGCTGGTCGCTTCGGCGACGGCCATGGCGGTCTCGCCCGAAGCAATTGCCATCGGACGCCAACTATTTGAAAAGAGTTGGTCTCCGCAAAGCCCTGCATTGCACGGCAACGACGGTCTAGGCCCGCTGTTCAACGCCAATTCCTGTGTGGCATGCCATCACCAAGGCGGCATCGGGGGTGCGGGCGAAGCCGAATTCAACGCCAAGACGATCAGCATTGAATCGATGGAAGTCAGCGGCGGGCCGATGTCGGTGGATGTCGTCCGCCAAGCGGTTGCGGGATTCCATCCTGGTTTCATCGATCCCAAAGCCGGCGTGATCAATTCGTTGCCGCTGGCCCATCACGGCGGGACGACGCTGTTTGCTGAATCACGCAATCGCCTGTTGGAAAAGATTCCTGCCGTGTTCAGTGGAAACGGAGGGTCGGTCAGTGCCGCCGAAGTCCGACATGCCAATGCCACACCGATCCTGTATTCTGCAAATTTTGGTGTCTACCAGACTTCGCTTCGCGCCAAACTGTTCCAACGCAACACCACGCCTTTGTTTGGGGCTGGTTTGATCGATCAAGTTACGTCCAAACAGTTACGGGCGATCGAACGCGAGCAAAAGTCGCACCCCGAAATCAGCGGACGTATCTCGACAATCGCCGATGGTCGAATGGGACGATTCGGATGGCGGGGCAACATTCCAACGCTGCTGGACTTCTGTGACAAAGCCTGTGCCGCGGAAGTCGGGCTGGAAACCAATCGCATCAATCAACCGGTCGATCCAACGGTACCTGCCTATCGAAACCCCTCCGTCGACATCTCAGATACTCAGATTCGAGCCATGGCGGCCTTTGTCGCTGCCTTGCCAGCGCCCGTTCGACGTATGCCCGAAGATTCGGAAAAACGCCGCCAAGCAATGCGCGGCGAACAGATCTTCGCCAGCATCGGCTGTGCGGTCTGCCATCGCCCCAATTTGGGTCCGGCCAATGGGATCTACAGCGACTTGTTGCTGCATGACATGGGTCCCGAGTCATACGATCTAAACCCAGCCGACCCCTACATCGTCCGAATCACTCCGGTTTCGAAGTTTGTGAAAGAGAAAACGACGGAAACGACGACGCAAACCGTGATGGGCGACGAGACCGTGATGGGATCGCATTACTACGGCGGCAGTTATGTCATGGAAGCAGGCAGCGAATCCACGATGGTGTCGAAGCAGTATGAAACCTCGCAGAACCCGAACAACGCGAATCAATCAGTGCCGGTCCCTTATCCCAGCGTCTTCTGGCAACCGCACTCCTATCACTTCCAAGCTTCTCCGGTGCCACCGACGACCATGCGGATCATTGACCGGGACCAAATTTCCAAAACTTGGGAAGAACGCGACGATGTGGTTCACGAGACAGTCGTTAATCAAGTCGGTCGTCGTGAAAAAACCCTGTCCGGCAATGACACCTACAGTTTCGACAAGACATCACAATCCGTTCACAATCATCGTTTGACACAGTTCTTGTATAAACGCGCCCACCTGGAACCCACCTACTTCACTCAGGAGTGGAAGACGCCACCACTGTGGGGCGTGAATGATTCGGCACCTTACATGCATGACGGTCGCGCCGAAACGTTGCTCGAAGCGGTCACCATGCATGGCGGTGAATCCGAACAGACCCGAGATCGCTTCTTGAACCTGTCGCTGGAAGATCGCAACGCGGTGCTGGAATTCATGCACACCTTGGTTGCGCCGCCCAACGTTCCCCAACAACAAACCGGAATCTAAACACCGCTCTGAGGTGATGGAACAAATCTTTTCGTAGCTGGGCCAGCCAGGGTTCAGACGGTCACCGGGAGGAATCTGAACCGTGGCCGGTCCAGCTACGGGGAAAGAATGGAAAGCGTTTCGTAGCTGGGCCCGCCAGGGTTCAGACGGTCACCAATACGAGGAATCTGAACCGTGGCCGGTTCAGATTCGGTCGGGGACGATTGGCGATCTTTAAACGACCAGCTGCAGGAACTGTTCCACGTCCTGGGGCTCGGTCGCAAACGAGGTGACGAATCGGTACAGCCCGCGGCCCGCGGTCAATTGCGATGAAAACTCCGACGGCACCGGCCAGGGGTAAAATCGAACGCCTTTTTCAGTCAGTTCCGCGGCCAGCGTTTTGGGCATCGTCACAAACAGCTCGTTGGATTGGCACTGCCAGGCCAACGACACATCGGCAGACGCTTTGATTCCATCGGCGAGTCTGTCGGCCATGGAATTGGCGTGTGTTGCCAAACGCAGCCACAGGTCATCGTCCAAATAGGCGTGGAACTGGGCGGCGATGAAACGTGTTTTCGAAAACAGCTGCGCCGCGCGTTTTCGAATGAACGGCAATTGCTTGGCTTTTTGCGGATCAAAAAACACCAACGCTTCGGCGCACCAGCACCCGTTCTTGGTACCGCCGAACGACAGCACGTCGACGCCACTTTTCCAAGTCATTTCCGCCGGCGTCACAGCCAGCCGAACCAGCGCGTTGGCGAACCGAGCCCCGTCCATATGCAGCGGCAATCCGAAGGCGTGCGCGTGCGCGGCGATCTGGGCAATCTGGTCGGTGCTGTACACCGTGCCGACTTCGGTGGCCTGGGTCAAACTGACCGCCATCGGTTGTCCATGGTGCACAAAATTGGGATCGAACCGATCCAGCCCGCGCCACAAGGCATCCGGATCAATCTTTCCCAATGTTCCATCGATCGGTGCCAACCGTGCGCCGGACGTAAAAAACTCTGGCGCCCCACATTCGTCTTCGATCAAATGGGCTTCGCGATGGCACAACACAAATCCGCCGGGACGATTCACGGCCGATAGCGCGAGTGAATTGGCGGCGGTGCCGGTACCGACAAAGAAAACGGCGACCTCGCGCTCAAATAATTCGTTGAAACGCTGTTCCAACCGTTTGTCCAAATCGCTGGCGCCGTAGGCTGGTGAAAACCCCGCCGAATGTCGCTGCAACGACTCGGCGATTTCCGTCGCGGCTCCGGCCCAATTGTCACTCGCAAAGAACATCGCGTTGAATTTCCTGAATCAAAAGATCGAGACGATCAAGGTTTTAGACCGCAGCAGTGTTTGTATTTTTTTCCGCTGCCACAGGGGCAGGGCGAATTGCGTCCGACTTTTTTGGGTCGCTTGACGTTGGACAGAAAACGACGTGTGTTTTGGTGATACATCGTCTGCATCATGTCGTAGATCTTGGGCGCCTTGGCCTGCAACACATCCGGGGCTTCAAAGAAATACTCGGAGAGCACCGCAAAGTACTCCGCCTCGTTCGTGTAAGCATAGCTGTCGATATGGCTGCGCCCCGATGGCTTGTGTTTCAGTTCCTCGCCGACCCATTGAATCCAAGGTCCCGACGTTTCCAAATGAACGCCGGGTGGCAATCCATCCACACTGCCATCCGCCTTGTCGACCAGGTGCGCAAATTCATGGATTCCAACATTGTGTTTGTCGCCGGGATTGTTGAACCCCGACCACAGATCCGGCTTGGACAGGATCATGACACCACTCAGATGGCCGACACCAACCATCCCCAACGTCCGCCGCTGAAGACTGCCATCGCCATCTTCGACGCGATAGTCTTCGCCAAATGCATTCGGATAGATCAGGACTTCGCCCAGCCCCGCATACTCCCAATCGTGGAAGCCAAAAATGGGGATCATCGCACTGGCAGCGACCAATGCCTGCGTTCCCGCATCGACATCGGTACGAATCCCCGTGATCGGGACTTCGTCCAAGAACACTTTGACCAGATTGCGAAATCGATCTTGGTCAGTTTCATTCAAGGCGCGAAAATACACGACGTGCTGCTGCAACGTCGATTCAATTTCAGCCGGCAACGGAGCCGCAATCACCTTTAATCGTCTGACAGTGCGCCGTCGCCAGTACCAGTAGAACAAACCGGCCAGTGGCAGCCCTAACAACCACAGCGGTGAATGCAGTGCGAACAACAAGCTGGGCACCGCAATCACACCGCTCAGCAACACAGCGGTCTTTCGATTGGTCCGATCCGACTGTGGGGTTTCAAGCATCTGTGGCAAGCTGGGTTCATTTGAGTTCTTTGTCGACCGTCACTCGATCGACCGGAACCAAAACATAGGGTTGCGAGGGATCTTTTGCCAAGGACCACTGCAACTGTTCCGCCGTCCAAATTGAATGGTTGTCCCGGGTGGCCTGCAGCTGCACACTGTTCAGCCGGGCAAACGCGAATTGCCAACCGGCATTGGGCAATGCCCTGATCAACAACATCGCTTCGGGATCCGTCCCCTGAACAAACGCGAATACGGCGCCATCGGCCCAATCAGACGACTCGCCAACGGGTACACGATAAATCGGCTGAGAGAGCGCCCGCAGCATCGACGAACGGCCTTCGCGGTCGGTCTTTTTGATTTGTATCGAACGGGCGAACGCACGCATTTGCACCAACCGTTGCGTTGCCGTACTGCCTACACCAGCGGCGCCTCCAATGGACTGCCAACGAACTCCGCTGACGGTTGGAGCCCAAACCAGATTGCCATCGCGCAAGGCCCGCAGCGGATGTTTGCTGAAACTGTGGAATTCGTTGGAAGAATGCTGGTGTGGCGAGTACCACTGGTGGAACGACCCGAGCGCCTGGGGGATCCCGTCGCGGGTCCACAAAAACACTTCGCCGTAAATCTCGCCACTGGCCGTGTTGGACCAGCGCAAAACACTTTCCGCCGTTCGTGTCAGCGAAATCCGTTGATCGGGACCATCCAACTGCAATTGGTAGGCGTCCGCCTGTGCGATCAATTCTCGAGACGCTTCCGCGGCGCGCTTTGCCGCCGATGCATCCAATGCGTCATTGGATTGAGCCCGCACCAACTGCGGGGCGAACAACATCGCCACTATCCCTAGCGTCAATCGCAGCGGGAACCAGACGAGCGACCTGCCAGTCATTGAGAGCGACCGCCCGGGCAGAGCGACGTTGCGTGATGGACCCATGAACATGTTCAGCTGACTCCCAGAAATGTGATGGACCAACCAGATTCCGAGCTTTACCTGCGACAGAAACGCAAATTCATTCATTGCAAAGCGTAACAGCAGGGCAATGGCAAATCAAGACATCGTGTCTATAGCGAGTCAGATGCCTCGATCGCTTGCCCGGGCACTCCCGCTTTCCCCGCAGGGCGTGATTTGTGACAATCGACGACTCATTTCCATTTAATCCAGGTTGATCGTTGTGACTGAATCTCAATTTCCGGTGGGTCCCAAAAGCGTCGCGGCCTTTGAAGAAGCTCGTCAATTGATGCCCGGTGGCGTGAACAGTCCCGCGCGAGCCTTTGGCGCTGTCGGTGGCACGCCCTTGTTCATCGATCGTGCCGATGGCCCGTATTTGTACGACATCGATGGAAATCGCTACATCGACTACATCGGATCGTGGGGCCCGATGATCTTGGGGCACCGTCCGCCTGCGGTCATCGAAGCGATCGAAAAAGCAATCGCCAAGGGCACCAGTTTTGGTGCTCCGACCAAAGCCGAGTCGCGTCTGGCGCACCAGATCATCGATGCGGTGCCGAGCATTGAAAAGGTGCGCTTGGTAAACAGCGGAACCGAAGCCACGATGAGCGCGATTCGAGTGGCTCGCGGTACAACGGGTCGTCACAAGATCATCAAGTTTGCCGGCAACTACCACGGCCATGTCGATAGCTTGCTGGTCGCCGCCGGCAGCGCAGCGGCCACGCTTGGCGCTCCCGATTCGCCGGGTGTGACTCCGGGTGCTAGTCAGGACACGCTCGTCTTGCAGTACAACGATTGTGACGGTGTCAAAAATGCATACGCCAAGCATCCAGGCGAAATTGCAGCGGTGATCTTAGAACCGGTCGTCGGTAACATGGGCTGTGTACCGCCGACGATGGAGTTTCTAAACACACTGCGCAGCGAGACCCAATCGGATGGTTCGATCTTGATCTTTGATGAAGTGATGACCGGGTTTCGATTGGCCTATGGCGGCGCACAGGAACGCTTTGGAGTGATTCCGGACATGACGACTTTAGGCAAGATTGTCGGCGGCGGACTGCCACTGGGAGCCTACGGAGGTCGCGCGGACATTATGGACAATGTGCTACCGGCCGGGAAGATTTTCCAAGCCGGAACGTTGAGCGGAAATCCTGTCGCGGTGGCCGCCGGCAGTGCCACGCTGAAACTGTTAGTCGACAACCCGCCCTATCAACATCTCGAAGCGATGGGCCAGCGTCTGGCGGCGGGCTTAGAAGCGGCCGCGACCAAACACGGTGTGCCACACCGGATCCAACAGATCGGCAGCATGCTGACGTTGTTCTTTGGTGATCACCCGGTTTCCTGTTGGACCGATGCAGACCGCTGTGACCGCGCCGCATTCGGTCGCTACTTCTGGGGGTTAATCGAAAAAGGCGTCTACATGCCATGCAGCCAATTCGAGACCCTGTTCTTTAGCAGCCTGCACACCCAAGCACTGATTGATCAAACCATCGATGCCGCCGATCAAGTGCTGGCAAAACTCTAACCAAAAGCGGGCGCTACGTATGGTTGACGGATTTCACGCTCCTTTCCAAAGGAGACTCGGGCTGTAAGGCCGGGCAGGTTTCCCCGACCCTTTCCGGGGCTGGCGTTTCAGGGGATGTTTTCGGGGTTGGCAATTGGCAGGTTGACGACGGCCGCGGTGCCCGTGCTGGGGGACGATTTAAAATCCAGCGATCCGCCTAATTGCGAGACGACGTTGTAGGTCAGGTACAAACCTAATCCGATGCCGCGTCCGGGTTCTTTGGTTGTAAAGAAGGGATCGCCCAAGCGACCGAGAATTTCGTCGGTCATGCCTTGGCCCTGGTCGGTGATGATGAATTGAACATTCGGGCCATCAAGCCTGGATTCGACCCGCACCCGCCCGTCGACTCCACTGGCATCCAGTCCGTTATGAATCAGATTTCGCATCGCCTGTGCCACGGCTTCTTCGGGCATCCACAGGGTTTTGTTTTCGACATCCTCTGCCCCATCGACCACATCGACGCGGTGCGGATCACGGATGCCTTCCAATGTCGCATCGATCAAATCACCGACCGTGGTCTGGTACCATTGCTGGGCCATCGAGTCGCCGGCCGCCCCGCGCATTCGCTGTAAGATGTGGCGGCACATCTCCAACTGGTGATCGATCAAACGCAGATCCTGGTCGACACTGGCAGGTTTTTCGACGGACTCCAGATGTCGCGTCAACTCACGGGCGACCACATCGATGGTTGAAAGCGGAGTCGCCAATTCGTGCGCCGCTCCGGCGGCGAGTGTCGTCAACGACTCCAATCGACGATTGGCTGCCTGAGCCAATTGATTGTCACGCAATTGACGTTCGCGAGCACGCAACAGCCCGCTGGTGCGTGTGACGAAATAGGTCACCACTAGTGCACAGGTGCCAAACGCTAATAGCAGCCCGATCGACCGCATCGCAAAAAACTCGTCACTGTCATTGGTGCTCAGTCCCAGCACGGGAATGCTCCACCGCAAAATAATCGCATAGCCGAGGATTGCGACAAAGGTCAACAACCATGCCGCCTTGGGGCGAATCATGACGCCACCGACGGCCAAGTTGACGAAATAGAAGAAGCTAAACGGGTTGGCCGCGCCGCCGCTGAAATACAACATCGCGGTCAGGGTTGCCAGATCCAACAGCATCAGCCCCAACGCAACCACCTGGACAGCCGACCAACCGTCACGCCCCAAATCGGCCAGTTCTTGTTCGGAATCAAAGTCCATTGATCTGCTGTCGGCGGAGCCGCCGGGTACGTCATAGCGGCGCAACCAGATCGCATAGATCACGTTCGTGATCGCAGTCAGCATGACCAACAACAACAGCCGGGGATACGACAGCCGAACCCCGATCACCCAAACGGAAAACAGAATGGTCACCAGTTGGCCGGCGATGGCAAACGACCGGAGATGCAACAGCCAGGTCGACGACCCCAGTCGCGCGGCGGGAATCAGCGGCAGACCGAGCCGAGAGGTGCGAAGGTTCACCGTTGAATCACTGATCGATCGCGGTTTCGTCCGCCGACCGGTTGTGTTGTTCGCGTAATTGGTGCATCGTTTCCACAATCGCTTTGGCTTGCAAATGGATCGCGGACTTGCCATCGCCGGATTCGATTGCCGCAGCACCTTGTTCTTGCAAGGTGTCGATGTCTTTCCAATCCATCAGCCAATTCTTCTGTTTCGCCGCGGCGCGCAATTCGGCGACGGTTTGGCCGAGTCGATCGAACAGCGTTTGATCGGGTTTGGACAGATAGCGTCGATAGGGCCCATTGCCGCCATAGGGTTTGGGCACACCACAGGCGTCGCCACCGCCCGACGATTTGCGTCGCCGCGATTGTTGTTTCATGTTCGAGTACGACGTCGCGGTGATGACACCGCCGATCAACGCGGCGACCAATGAAATCACCATCGCAGCGTTCGAACCGATAAACCAGAACAGCACCATTCCGATCACGCCCAGCAGGGTGGCGACGACCGCACCGATGATCCCCCAGAACGCCATGCTTTCGTCTGGGGTTGGTTTCGGTGGCGCTGTTTTTTGGTCCAATAGCGGGCCTTCGGTGACCGTCGTGACCACCACCGTCGTGTTGTCCGGGCCGCCGCGCAGGTTTGCCAAATCCACCAACACTTCGACGACCAGGTCTTCGGGCAAGCAATCCAACAACGTGGCGATTTCAACATCATCGACTTGGCCGGACAAACCATCGCTACAAAGCAGGAAACGATCGCCGGCCTGAATTTCGTAGGGGCCTTCGATGTCAATTTGCACGTCGGCGTTGGGGCCCAGTGAGCGCGTGATGACATTTTTTGGCAGCGCCTGTCCCAAGGCGCTATCGGGATGAACTTGTCCGCTGGCCTGGACTTCCCAGACCAGCGAATGATCAAACGTCAATTGCTCCAACACGCCTTTGCGTAACCGATACACACGGGAATCGCCAACGTGAGCCACCACGGCGCCGGTCGACAGCAACACCAGCGAACTGGCGGTCGTCCCCATGTTGTGAAATTCGGGATTCTGTTGGCCCCGCTGATAGATCTCGGCGTTGGCTTCGTGAACCGCCACATGCAACGAATCTTTGGAATCGGCAATCAGCGTCCGAAAATAATTCATCGCGATCAATTCGGTCGCCATGCTACTGGCGAGTTCGCCTGCGGCGTGTGCCCCCATGCCGTCGGCCACAATAAACAGGTGGCCACGCGATTGGAACCGTTCACTCGTTCGCGCCGTCAACACCGCATGCGAATCTTGGTTGTTGGTTCGGCGCATACCCACATCCGTGCGGGCGGCACAGATAACGCCAGGGTTCCAAGATTCCGACACCGATGATTGTTCCAACTGCGGGTTTGGTTGCTGATCGTGAATGTTGCCTACAGCCATTTCGGGGAGCTTCCCCATTGGCCATGAAAGACCAAATCGGAAAGTGGCCGCCGTTTTCTTGCCGACGATTCCCGAGCGGCCAATTCCTTTTCCGATTCCGTTTCCGGTTTCGCCGTTTGTGGATAGCCGATCGCAATCGCCGTGGCCGGTTCGAATTCGTCGGGCAGCTGATATTCCGTGCGGATTTGGCTGAGATTCACGCCGGCCATCTGGTGAACCTGCAATCCTAATGTGGTCGCTTGCAATGCCAGGTGCGCAGCGGCCTGACCCAAATCGTGCAAGGCGACTCGGTTGGGATTTTCGTTGCGAGAAAACTTCGTGCGAAAGGCCGTCAAAATGATTGCACCGGCATGGCGTGCCCAGGCCTGGTTGGCCTCCATCAAACAGCCCAACGCTCGATCAAATTCCGCCTGATCGTCGCGCATCGCGATCATGAAACGCCAGGGCTGTTCATTAAAACTACTCGCGGCCCAACTGGCCGCCTCAAAACAGCTCGCTAATTTTTCCGGCTCAACACCTCGCGAATCAAAGCGGTACGGGCTCCAACGTTGCTGGACCGAATCGATCAAATTCCGTTGTGTAGGATTGACTGTCATACAAGGGCAAAAATGGTTTGCGGAAATACACGTGGACACATCAAATAGAACAAAATTTCCACGGCCGCGGGTCTGCGAATTCATTGCATTGTTTGACCCGACGATGCACAGCATACCGACTTCCCGCCAAGGGTTGTCGACCGCAGCAGTCAATTTCCTAGGCTTCCGCGTGAAAGCGTGACCAAGCCGCGTTCACGACAGACTGGAAAAGCGGCCATCTCACGACGGATAACCGCCAAAGCATTCTGATTGGACTGCGCCGCCGAACGCAAACAACAGCCCAATGTTTTCTGGCTGATCCCTTCGGCCATCACGCCGGCACCGCAGGCCAATAGCGTCTCGCCCTCGCCCAATTGAAACGTGGACTCGTAACAATCGGCATCCATCGAAGTCGCCAACGGTCGGCCGCCGCTGGCGATTAAGGGACGGTATCCGTAGTTGCCCGCGATCAAACCATCGATATTCCCCGACACCGCGACTTCACCCTCGCCGCTTTGCGGGTCAATTCGTGCATACAACAGCGACACCAACTGTTCGGCGCTGTTGGTTTGCCACAGCGTGTCGTTGATGCGTTGCATGATCTGAAGCGGTGTGTGACGGTAATTGCAATGGGCGGCCAATGCCGCCCGCGCCGTGGCGGCAATCATCGCGCCACCGGCATGCGTTTGCTCGGCCTCGGCGATCGCCAGCATCAATGACCCGTCGGGCAAAACGTCCCAGGCGTGCCATCCGATCGACCAATCACTCGGGGATTCGATCATGCCATCGACAAACCAGCCCGGCGCCAAATGATTGCCGGCCGACAGTGCGGTGAATTGCCACGCCGCGATGTCCGCCACCGCGGCCAAGGATTTCCGGTTGCGTTGTTCTTGGCGGGACTGCGCCGCACGGGACAGCTGCAGTGTGATTTGCGAGGAAACCAGTTGCGCGATCGTCGCGATCGCGGGATCCAATTCACGCGGCTGATCGGCAAACAACCACAGCGTGCCGATCGGCAGGTCGCCTTTGAAAAGCGCCGTGCAAACCGCCGCCCCGGCCGGCTCCGGCGGATTCCAGGTTTCGCCGACCAGCCCGGTTAAGTCATCCATCAGGACCGCGTCTTGAACCATCGATTCCAAATCCGCGCGGCTGCCGCGCAGCGGTCGCGGTTGGTTTTTCAACCGATCGGCCGGCAATCCCACCACGGCCCGGGTGTTCAAGAATTGGGTGTCGTCATCCAACAAATACAGCGCGGCGGAATCAAATCCGGTCGCTTGAATTGCTTGCTGCAGCGAGTCGTGCACGGATTCAGTCACGGACTCAGCGACAGTCACGCCAAACGCAGTCGTCGCATGCGCGGCCAACTCGACCTCCTGGCGGCGGACCAGCGACTGCAGCTGGTCAATTTCTTTTGCCATCGATGTGGCGACCTTCGCCAACGTGGTGGCATTTTCTTTGACCACCGGCGGGTGCATGTCAGCGGGATCATTCGCCATCAAGACGCGTTCGATCGCCGGCAAGACCTGCAAGGGTTCCGTTTCGTGCTTGCGGTCGATTCGCCACCCGGTCGCCGCTGAAAAAGCATCCCAGAACTGGTCGGTGGAGGAACGTTGGTGGCGAAGTGCCGCTTTGGCGTCATCATCACGATGAAGCCTCAGATAAGACGGAACGGAATGGGACACAGGATGTTGCTCGGGCCAAAGGAATGCATTGGGAGATCCAGGCGTTCCATGCCGACTGATTTCGCACCCCTCCTGGATGCGCAAACGAGGTCTCCTGCAGCCATTGCCGTCTGGGGCGCCGCGAGTCCTCTTACCTGGAACGATCGTCATTGCCGCCAGGCGCAATCAACGGAATTGCCAGCAAAGTCACCGGAGACCTCCAAGTCGCCTGGATTGACCGATTTGGGCATTGGGACCGGTGCGGGCGACAGAACCGTTAAAAGTGGTGCAAACCGTGTCGCAAGCAAAAGTCCGTACAACGATTCGAATCCGGTCGAAAGAATCAATCAGTGCTTAGCGTTACAAGCAGGATTTCGACAACGCGGCGCGCTCAAGTCAGCTAACTGGGTAAAGGATTTCCCCATGAATCGACCACGCTTCACCACCGTTTCGTCTTCGCCAGCCGCCCGTGCTGTCACCGCCGCCACCTTCATTTGGGTCGCGTTGGCGGGTTTGGCCACCGCGCATCACCCCGATAAAGAAAACCAACCGGTGCACCCACGGATCGATTTGATCGGCCCGATCGGCAATCGATTGCCACCGAGCTACCGTCGGACCTACAACCGCCCGACGAAACTGGGAGGCCGAATTGCATACTGGATCGCCCCCAGCAGCCAAGAAGCGATGGCCTGGCACCACGCCAAACATGCCGGAGCCTACAAGGCGCCGAAAAAACACCTGCGTTTGGAACAGCACTATTTCTATCCCAAACCCTGGGAAGTCCTGCGCGTCGGACCGCGGCCGTCAGACGTTCCACCGGACGACACCGCACAAACGCAGTTGGATGATTTGATCGAGACGTTGGAAACCGAGACGATTCAGCCGGGAAACTCAGAAACACTGGATCCGGGCACGATTGAACCGGTTGAAATCGAAATCCCAGCACAGCGTGAAGATGAATTAGAGCTGCCGGATCTGAACCTTCCCAGCTTGAACGACCAGAGTCACGATGACGTGCAACTCGATTCGCCCTCGGATTTGACGGCGACACCGATTAAAAACGCGCCCGCAATTCGACTGGCCGCCGCCCCGATCAGCGCTGACGTGGTGCAAATCAAGGGCGTCTCCAGTAAACGGGCGTTGGTTTCACGCGACGACGTTTCACGCTCGTGCTGTTCCTCGCCATCGGCCAACCATTGACCATGCCCCGACAGTCTTAAAGTGGCGTTTTAAACGCAACCCGACGCGTGGGCGAGGGATTTTGGGCGTTAACGGGATCCCTCACTGACGCTTCGGGTTACCAAAAACCAATGCCGCACGCAAAAGTGCTACTTCGAGCGTTTCACTCACCCGCGCGTGCCGTTTTCTCAGGCGAATTCCCCCTCGCCCCGGAACTTTGGAATTTTCTTTAGAACCGTCAAAGTTTACCCAACCCATCACCGATAACTCCTTGTGGGCAAGGTTTCGTGTGGTTCATCTCGTGATGGTCCCGTGAAACTTTGATGGGGGGCTTCCATTTGGACTGCTCGCGAAAAGGTTTCGCGCTGGCTGTGATACTGTTTCACATTCAGCGATGAGATTGATCGCGGCCTAGGGAAGCTTAGGGCATGAATCGCTCGCTGTTTCAAATCGCTGCACACCTGCAACTCGTCTTGACGATTGCGTTGGCCACTGGATGCACGCCAACGCAACCGTTCTTTGTCAACGAGTCGCCGGATCTACAGCATTATCTCAACACTGCTACGTCGATCGAATATCCGGACGTCAATGTTGCCAGCCTCGCGGAAACGACCGAGTCGTTGCCGCCGTTGACCGTTGGTAACCACGACTACAAGTTCTGGGATTTGTCGCTGCAAGAATGCGTCAACATGGCGCTTCAGAATGCCAAGTTTTTCCCGACGACCGGTGGAACGTCGGAAGTGCGACAAAACATCGCCTCGCAATTCGTCAGCGGATCGGCCCAGCAATTCGGCAGCATCTACGACGTCGCTCTGCAACAAACCACGACTCAGTCGGCCGCCCTGGCGACCGACGGCAACGGCAACCGACTGTTGCCACGAGGCGTCGTGCGAGCCAACCAGATCGGTGGTGTCGAAGACGCGTTGGCAGAGTTCGATGCCGTCGCCAGTGGATTTATCGACTACTCAACCACCGACCGACCGCAGAACGTTGGCATCGCCAACACGATCAACCCGCAACAGTTGGTCGCTCAAAGCATGACCCAGCAATCGGCCATCAGCAAACGCCTGGCCACCGGTGGCGTTGCCACGCTGCGTCAACAAATCCTGTACTCGCGCAACAACACACCGATCAATATCACCGCCCGGGCGGTCCCCAGCGACATCACCGCCTTGATGGAAGCTCAGGTGCAACACCCGCTGATGCGAAATCGTGGGACCTACATCAACCGCATTCCAGTGATGTTGGCGGGGATGAACGAAGACATCTCGATCGCGACCTTTGAAGCTCAAATTCGCAACCTGGTCCGTGACGTCGAAGTCGCCTACTGGGACCTGTACCTATCCTATCGTGCCGTCTCCACCGCACGGATCGCCCGCAACAGTGCTCAGGTCACCGCGGAATACGTTCGCCAACGCTTCGAGCTGGGCACATCGACAATTCCAGAATTAACGCAAGCAGAATCGCAATACTACAACTTGGAAAAACGGCTGACCGGAGCACTCAACGGATCCAATCTTCCGGGCGAAGACCGGTTGGGTGTTTACGGCCGTGACCGTGCCTTGCGTGAACTGATCGGGCTCGGTGCCACCGACGGCCGTTTGATTCGCCCGATCGACGAACCCACCTTGGCTCGTGTCGAATTTGAATGGGCCGATTCGGTCGCTCAGATGCTTTACCTCAGCCCCGAACTGCGCAGCAAGAAATACCAGATCAAACAAGCCGAATTGGAACTGGCATTGGCCAAGAACCAAGTGCTGCCGGACGTGAACCTGTCGCTGCTGTACCGCTGGGTCGGCGTCGGCGACACACTGGGACCTCCCGGGGGGAGTGACGATCGGTTCCCCGCAGCCGGCAGCAGTGCCTTGGGTGAACTGACCAGTGGCGACTACCAGGAAGGTGCGGTGCGATTGGAAATGTCCCTGCCAGTCGGACTCCGCCGCGAACTCACACGCATCCGCAATGCTCAAATCACCTTGCGCAGCCGCACCGTGTTCCTACAAGAATCCGAGCGATTCGCGGTCAGCCAACTCAGCGACGCGATCGGGAAAACATCCGGCCACTTTTCACAGCTGCGATCAGCGGCCAACGAATGGCAAGCCACCGAACAGGAAGTCCAAGCTCGATTGACCCAACTGGAGAATGACCCGCAAGCCAGCGGTGCCAACTTGATCAACCTGGTGCTGCAAAGTCAGCAACGTCGCGCCGAAGCACAGATTTCGTATTACCGTGCCCTGGTCGAATACAACAAATCCATCAACTACGTCGACTACCTGCGTGGCACCCTGCTGGCCAACAGCAACATCACGCTCCGCGAAGGACCTTGGAACAGCAAAGCCTACTGTGATGCGTTGGAACGAGCCCGTGAACGTTCCGCCGGCCGCCAATTGCAATACGGTGTGACTCGGCCCGGCGTCGTTCGACGCGGCCCGGTTCAAAATGCCGAAGGTGCGGTGGAAATGAGCCTGAAAAGCAGCGGCGAAGTGACTCCGGCGGACGAACTTCCGCTCAGCGAAATGGGCACGCCCCAAGAAATGCTTGATCCCCAATCGCGGTCGCTGCCGAGTGTGCCGGAAGTCATGCCGAATGCAGCCTCGGACGCAATGCTGAACGCTCCCGCCACAACCGTCACACCGGGAAACACCGCCAGCGACAGCATTCTGGTCCCCGGCCAGGACCCCGGACTGGTGGCTCCGATGAACTACCAAGTCCCCGCCGACCAGCCGATCGGATCGGGTATCAACCCCGGTGCCAGCGGTGTCGGTGCCAGCGGTGCTCCGCTGCCGGTGTCACGCAAAAGCGTGCCGCGTCCGTCACAGCCCAAAGCTGCAACGACAGCCAATCCAGCGTGGTGATCTAAGACCACGACAACCATTCATCCGTAGGGCGGAGGAATGCCCGGCCACACCCGTCTCGCTTCGGGAACCATTGTGGCCAGGCCCACGACTAGCTCGAGTTGCACTCACAAGGTGCCTCGAGCTTTTCGTCGTTAACGGATCTCGTCGTAAATCAATTCGCCAGCGATCCAAATTCGGAACCGACGAATTCTCAGCCCCCGTGAAAAATCGATCTCCACCCGCCCCTGGCTGCGGCTGGCGTCGAGCGACAGCGGCAGTTCGAAATCAGCCTGTTTTTCGATCGCCAGCCAGCTAATTCGACTCCACACCCGCAGGCCGGCCAGATCGATCGTCTGCCGAAACCACCAACCCGAATACACAAACTCGGCTTGGATCGGATGGCGGATGTCAACCACACGGAACAGAAACCCGGACTGCTGCAGTGACGCGTGTTCAGTGAACACGCCCGGCTCGGTCGCCCTGGTAGAAGAAACAGAATAGGGATTCAGCATAAAACTAAAACTTGCTGGTCGGACTCAGCGGTGTTACGATTACTATAACTCCTATGTCCAGACTTCTTAGAATCTCTCAATTTGCAGGGTACCGCCGATGCGTTGCTTACTCACATGCGTCGCTCTCCTAGTAGCCCCACTCTCGTTGACCGTTCACGGACAGGGCTCCAGTGACGTTGTCAAACAGTGGGTCAGCCAGAATTCCGCAGGCCGAATTTCCGGTCGTGTCGTATTGCCCTACGACGGTCCAGCCGGCCAGATTGCAGTTTCTTTGGCGGGCACCGATGGCGCTATTTACGGCGCCACCCCCTCACCGACTTCGCCGGCCGAATTTTCGTTCGAGGGAATCCCTGCGGGGACGTACGCCGTTGTCGCCCGCGGCGAAGATATCTTCGCTTGTTACGCATTAAATATCTTGCCGCCTTCGCCAGACCCAATGGCGCCCGGCACCCACTACGTCGATCTGCGAGCAGCCTTTTTGGATATTTGCTCAGTCAAGAGCGCAGCGCTGCGTTATTTGCCAAACAGTCCGCCAGCCGTTGCTGCTCCCGCGGCGGCTACACCCGATGCTGCTAACGAAGCGTTGAATGAGTCCGTGTCGCCACAAATCCCGCAATCCGGTGGCGGTTTCTCCGGGCAAATCAATCGTGCCGGACTTAGCAGTGGCGGCGGTGCCGGACTAGCCAACGTTCTGATCTATCAAGACGATGTCCTGGTCGCGCAAACGGTCACCGCAAACGACGGAACATTTAAAATCGACACCCTGGCCCCCGGCGATTACTCGTTGGTCGCTGCAGGCCCCGATGGACTAGCCATCACCAGTTTTAACTTGGTCAACGAACTGATGTCTGGAAGCCCAGTTGCTGCAAACAACGCCGCCGAAACCGGCAATGGTGTGCGACTGATCGCACTACAAGGCGGTGGATCGGGCATGGGATTGCAACTCGCACCTGTTGGCCTCAGTTCACCCGTCGTGCAAGAATTGATCCTGTCGGATAACAACGGCAGTGCGCCCGGTCCCGGTCCCGGACTGCCAGCCGGTCCCGGCATGCTCGCTGATCCGCTGGCATCGCCCGGAATGGGTGGCGGATTTGGCGGCGGCGGATATGGTGGCGGCGGCGGTGGTGGTGGCGGAATTGGCGGCGGCGGCCTGGGCGGTTTAGCTGCTCTTGGTGCGGCCGGCATCGGAATTGCCGCAATCGTCTCGGACGACGACGACTCGCTGGACTTGCCACCGGTCGTCAGCCCAGTTGCCCCGTAATTCCAGGTTGCCCCGTAATTCCAGGGTTGATGAGGTATCGCTTTCGCGTCGGGCATGGTTTTTGGTAACCCGACGCGTCAGCGAGGGATCCCACTAACTCCCTACACCCATCGCTCACGCGTCGGGTTGCCATCAAATCGTTGGCTTCAAAACGGACGCGTCGGGTTGTCATTTGTGGGTATTTCGCCAGCATTTAGGGGACCACCCGCCGTCCCGAAGGCACAATCCCCCCCAATCGATAAAGCTCGCTCACGGGTTTACAAAGAATTTCGGGACTTCGCTGCCCTCACTCGGTAGCGTTGCCGATCTTCAGTGGTGGGGCTGGCGGAGGAAGGAACGGACCTAAATTCCGGGCGAGATGGAGCGTTACTCCGCGGTGTGCCTTTGGCAGCGTGCTACAGTCTGTACAAATGCGCCGTTCCCATCTGCACACCCAAGTTGCCTAAATTACCAAATTAGCGTCAATCGCGTTGAATTCCCTAAACCTGCTTCTATACTCTGGTGCAGGTGGGTTTCCGCCTCTTCAAAGATCGCTCAACATTCGACTGGAACCAGGAAATGAAACGTTTGATTTGCGCCGCTGCGGCGCTCGCAATGGTTGTTTCGTCAGGCTTTGCATCAGCTGCTGACGTCACCGAGCACCAATGGGTGCGGGCCTCTGATAACGGCAGCATCATGGGGCGCGTGATCGTCCCGCGTGGGGATTCGATCACTGCAGTTCGTGGTGCCAAAGTCTCGCTAATCGATCAATTCGGAAAATTCGCCGGCGTCACGACCAAATCGGACAAAACCGGACGGTTCACGATCAGCCACGTCACCCCCGGCGTTTACACGCTGATGATTCAAGGTGACAATGCATTCGCCTGCTGTGCCATGCACGTCTTGCAACCCAACGTACCGATCAGCGATCAATTCGAAGTCGCTGCGGGTGCCGTTGATTACAGCGTCGTCCGCAATGCGGTCGTCCGCTACCTGCCAGCCGGCCAACCGACCGCAATCGTGTTCGACCCCAGCGTGAACCCGCTGACGTCGGGACGTGTCGAGCCCGGTGTGTCGGCTCGCGTGACCCAATTCGAAGGTGGCATCAAAGGCCGTCTGACCCGCGCCGGATTCTCCGACGACATGGGTGCCAAAGACGCTAACGTGCTGATTTATCACGACGGAGTCGAAGTCGCTCGAACCGTCACCGACCAAGAAGGCAATTTCGTGGTTGGCAACTTGGCTCCCGGCAGCTATTCGGTGCTCGGATCGGGCAAAGACGGATTCGGACTGATGGGTCTGGAACTGGTTGGTGCGTTGGCCGAAACGACCGCTGCCAAAGCTGGAATCCAAGACACGACCCTGGTCGCTCAAGCAGAAGCGGCTTCGGAAACGTTCGTGATGCAAGTTGCTCCGCTGCCAAGTGCAGCAACCGTGATCGACGATCGGGTCATCAGTGAAGACCAAATCGGCACTGCCGTTCCGTTCGAAGGCACTCCCGGAACATCAACCGGCGGCGGCATGAGCGGCGGCGGTGGAGCCGGCGGCGGTGGTGGAATCGGTGGCGGCGGACGTCTGCTGTTGCTCGGTGGAGTGGGAGCTGGAATTGCAATCGCCCTCAGCGATGACGACGACAGCATCGAGCCTCCCCCGGTTGTCAGCCCGGTTGCACCGTAGTTAACAGCTCTCTCTGAGTTGCAAAATAACCAGCCGGCCCCAGTCGTTGTCTTGAGCGATGGCAGCCGGAGGCCCGGTTGAAAAACTTAAAAAAGCCGTGTGTGAAAACGCACGGCTTTTTTCGTGCGCCCCCAGATTGGAGTCGCGTTTCCGCGTCAGGCATTGTTTTTTAGTAACCCGACGCGTCAGCGAGGGACTCCCGTTACCACCCTAAAACCCTCGCTGACGCGTCGGGTTACCATAAAAGCGCTGGCTTCAATACTCACACCTCGACTTCCGGGTGATGATTGGCGTGTTTAATTCGATTGTGCGAACCGATCAACACGCTGGAATGCCACGAGATTGGATAAAAACGCCCGGACCTGCATCTGGGTTCTTTCGTCGCACTTTCCAGAACGTAACAATAGGCCGCTTCGGCAGTTGCCGTTTTGCGTCTCCATTCGGTGGCCTTCCAGCCGCACCGTTTGCTGCCCACTTTCCCCGCCCACCGCCTCGCTTAAAGACAACCCAAGAATGAGCGCTGTTGAGAATTCGATTTCCGATGACGTTGCCAAGAGCGCCTCGGACGCTCGTGACCGCTTGAACGAACACACACTCAAGATCGTGCACTGGCACTTTAGCGAAGAAACGGGCAGCCCGTTCTGGTTGGAAAAAAAAGCGGAACTCGGATTCGATCCTCTCAAAGACGTTAAATCGTTTGATGACCTGAAAAAGTTCCCCAACTTTGAAGACGAGTGGTTGCGTGGTGGACCGGTCGATCGCTGGGTCCCCAAAGGCCACGCTGGCAAACCGGTCTATGTGTTCGAAACCGGAGGCACCACCGGGATCCCGAAAAGCCGAATGGTGATCGAAGATCACTGGAAGGATTACGAATTGTTCAGCGATACCCTGCCGGACAAATATTTTCCGCGTGGCGCCAACTGGCTGATGCTCGGCCCGAGCGGCCCACGTCGCCTGCGTTTGGCCGTCGAACATTTGGCCCAGTATCGTGGCGGGATCTGCTTCTGTATCGACCTGGACCCGCGGTGGGTCGTCAAGTTGATCAAAAAGGGATGGATGGAACACCTGGAAGAATACAAAAAGCACTGCATCGACCAAGCCGTGACCGTTCTGACAGCTGGTCATAGCATCGAGTGCATGTTTGCCACACCCAAACTGTTGGAATCGCTCGGCGAAGCTCTCGAGGAACGTGGAACAAGCTTGAAAGAGGTTGGCATCAAAGGCATTTTCTCTGGCGGCACCGAATTCACGCCTCAGTGGACGCGATTCGCAGTCGAAGAAATGCTAGGCGGTCCGGTCGAAGAGGGAGGCGTTTACATGACGCCGACCTACGGCAACACGCTGATGGGGCTGGCCTGCAGCAAACCGATCTCCGCTGCCGATGGATACAAAATCAGCTACTACGCGCCGCAGCCGCGTGCCGTGACCGAGGTCGTCAGTTTTGACGATTACAACCAGGTGGTCGGGATTGGGGAAACCGGTCGCGTTAAACTTTACACTCTGACCGACGAATTCTTTGTGCCCGGATTCATGGAACGTGACGAAGGAGAACGTGAAGCTCCGTTCGACCTGTACCCTTGGGATGGTGTTAGCGGGGTTCGCCCGTTCCATGAACTCGCCAGTGCGACCACCGTCGGCGTTTACTAACAGGCACTCACCGCGGTTTGCGAACCATCGAAACAGCCAGTTTCGTAGCTGGACCCGCCAGGGTTCAGTCAGCCAGTTTCGTAGCTGGCCCCGCCAGGGTTCAGTCAGCCTGAACCCCAGCTGTTCCAGCGACGGGAAACAGCGCCAATCGACACCCTCACTCCGCCCTCTTTCATCACTTCTTTGACCCACTCTTTCGACCATGATCACTTTGCAACCGCTTCGTTGGGGCAAGCCTTACGAATCGATGGAAATCAAGGACATCGTTCACTTCGATACCGGCGAGCCGATCGCTAAATTCGGTTCCGTCGGGGGCGGCATCGTCGGCCGCGATATGAAACAGGCGCACAAAGCGCGTGAGGCGTTGCTGAAGTATTCGCCGGCCGAATTGATCGAGATGTCCAAAAAGGCGGCCGACCTGTTCGAAAATGCCGAACTGCCGGTCGGAGACACGACGCAGTCGGTGGACGAATTTGTGCATCAGCAATCCGCCAGCACCGGATTGCCCGAACACATGTGCCGATCGAACCTGAAAAAAAACAGCTTCGTCCTGAGCCACATGGACGAAATTCTGAACTGCCTGACCCGCGGTTTGGACCTGAATATCCTGAGCAAAGGTTATGGCGAAGAAGGCCGTGGTGTGATCGTCAGCTACCAGGCACAAACGCCGATCCTGGGTGCCATCCTTCCAAACAACTCCCCCGGTGTGCACACCCTGTGGTTACCCGCCATCCCGTTGCAAATCGGACTGGCACTCAAACCCGGCTCGCAAGAACCCTGGACGCCGTACCGCATGGTGTCAGCCTTCATCCAAGCGGGTGTGCCGGCCGAAGCATTCGGGTTGTACCCCGGCGGTCACGACGCCGGCGGCGCGATCATGACCAAAACGCCGCGCAGCATGATTTTCGGCAGCGCCCAAACGGTCGCCCAGCACGCCGGCAACCCCAAGGTCCAAGCGCACGGCCCGGGCTGGTCGAAAATCCTGATCGGTGACGACATCGTCGATGACTGGGAACTGTACCTGGACATGATGGTCGAAAGCGTCCTCAGCAACTCCGGCCGCTCCTGCATCAACTGCAGCGGGATCTGGGCCAGTCGTCACACACGCGAAATCGCACAGGCGATTGCGCAGAGAATTGGACCGGTCGACGTGCTTCCTCCGACCGACGAATCGGCCCAATTGGCCGCATTCACCGTGCCTG
Source organism: Stieleria tagensis (assembly GCF_024129865.1). Taxonomy (GTDB): domain Bacteria; phylum Planctomycetota; class Planctomycetia; order Pirellulales; family Pirellulaceae; genus Stieleria; species Stieleria tagensis. The sequence continues at coordinate 42,195 of NZ_JAMYFE010000041.1, forward strand.
CGATGGCCACCGGCACACACGCCATGGTCCAGCAAGACTTGGCCGAGCAAGGTGTCACCGACATGACCGCCGAGTACGGTGACAAACTGATCGAGCGCGAACACTGCGCTTATCTGCGTCCGATGGTGGTCCACGCCGACTCACCCGAACGTGGCGTGGCGATGAAAGAATACATGTTCCCCTTCGTCAGCGTCGTCGAGTGCCCGCAAGCCGAAATGCTGCGACGTATCGGTCCAACCCTGGTCGGCACGGTTCTAACCCGCGACCCGGCGCTGATCGCTGCGGCCGGTGCGAGCGTCGATATTGACCGCGTCAACATCGGCCCAATTGCAACCAACCGTTTGAACTGGCTGCAACCACACGAAGGCAACATCATCGATTTCCTGTATCGATCGCGTGCCTACCAGACCGCCGACATGCCCGTCGCCGCAGGCGCCTAACGCCGTCCGCCCAACAACGACGCGCAAGGTTTGAACCTGCGCTTTCGCGTGGGGGCGTTGTTTTTTGGTAACCCGAAGCGTCAGCGAGGGATCCCGTCAACACGCTACATCCCTTGCTGACGCGTCGGGTTGCGATATAAGCGCAATTCAAAAAACTCATGCACCGCGTTTGCGACCCATTCGCTACTGGTGCGTGTCCAATGGAGCTGACTGAAACCAACGCAAATCCTGGCTTCGCACATGGATCCCGAGCTGTGTGTCCAGCCAGTCGTCGGCCGATCGCTGCGCTGCATCGATCGATGGCAGCACATCGGATTGATAGAACCCGATCGTCGCAGCACTGCCCAGCGCCGCTTCCGGGCCCGCCAACGTTTGACCTTGGTCATCGCTCCAGCCCGCTTCGCTTCGCCGTAGTGCCACGGTGTGAAACGGTGACTGGCCGAGTGCCGCTGCAACGGCTGGTGTGGCCGGCGCATCGCGCAACCGCTCTGGCGTGTCGAACTGCGCGATTTGCCCTTGTTCAATGACCGCGATGCGGTCCGCCATTCGCATCGCTTCGGCGCCATCATGCGTGACGTGCAAAGTGACTCCGGGCGAAGCCTGATGGAGACGCCGCAGGTCTTGCTCGATCGAGAATCGCAGAGTTGCATCGACGGCCGATAGCGGTTCATCCAATAGACGAATCGCAGCTTGTCTGGCGATCGCCTTGGCCACCGCAGCCCGTCTCAATTGACCGCCACTCAACTGTTCCGGCCGCCGTTCCAGCAAGTCCTGAATCCCAACCCGCTCGGCCGCATCAATGACTCGCCGCTCGCGTTGGAGCGCAGATAACTGTGTGGACAATCCAAACGCGATTGAACGACGAAGCGAAAAATGGGGGTACAGCCCATCGAATTGTGGCACCAATGCCACATCACGACGGCGGGGCGGCAGCGAGGTGACATCCCTCGAATCGAAAAAAATCTGGCCCGCTGTCGGCCGAATCAACCCCGCGATCATTCTTAACAGAGACGTCTTGCCACAGCCACTGGCCCCCAAAATGACCGCATATTCGCCTTCTGCGATGACAAAATTGATGCATCGCAGCACATCGACGCGGTCATAGCGCAACGAAATTTCTCTCAGCTGGATCGTTGACATACAATTAAAATAACTCGGACCGATTCGAATTCAAACGCCAGTGACACCCGCCTGCCTGTGTTCACCGCGGACGATCATAACTGATGATTTTCACGAAAGAGATGAAGGATTGATGAACCGCCCACCTCAAATCATACCGCTTGGCATCGTCCCAGTCGCGCCACTCGTGTTGACTGCGGCATTAATGCTTCACCACCCTTCGGCAATTCAAGCCCACGAGACCGGCGGCACGGAAACCGCGACCGTCGAAGCGGACAATGCCAGTGAGAAAGCGGCGGTCACAGATTCTCAAGCGACGGATTCGGAATCCGACAAAATCGTCGAGCCCAAATACACTGCTAAATCGAAAGCGGAACTGCGCCGACTGCTGACATCGATCGAGTACAAAGTCACTCAGATGGAAGAAACCGAACCGGCGTTTCGCAACAAGTACTGGAACAACAAGAAACCCGGACTGTACCGCTGTATTGTTTGTGGGCAGAGTCTGTTTTCCAGCGACACCAAATTCAAATCGGGAACGGGTTGGCCGAGTTTCTATGATCCGATCGCCCAGGATCACGTCGGGTACAAGACCGACTATCACCTGTTCACACCACGCACCGAAGTCCACTGCAGTCGCTGCAGCGCGCATTTGGGACACGTGTTCAATGACGGCCCCCGCGACAAAACCGGCAAACGCTATTGCATGAACAGTGCCGCGATGAAATTCGAACCAAAGTCCGAGGATTGAATTGATCAAGACGTAAGATCGACGGAGCGATCCACGACAATTGACCCGCTGTCAACTTTGCCGGTTACATCAACCTTCGGGATCTTACCAATCCGCGCAATTGTTCCCGTCGTAGGCGTTCTCGGGAATTTTTTGTGGATCGTCACGCCAACGGTCGAACCAGACTATCGGATTGAGTCTATTTGTACGTCGACGCGGAGCAGGCGATGAAGATGTTGTTTCGGCACCTGAAAATTACACCACAGTCGATTGCTGGCTGGGCCGGCCTTGGATTGGCCGTGATCTCATTCACCGGTTCGACCGCTTTCGCACAGGCCCCAACACAGCCGTCAGCGGAACCGTCTCCTGAACCGGTATCGATCGCGGCACTGTTTGGTGATGAACCCGACCCGCTTTCGCCTGCCAAGCAAACGCCCGAGTCACCGCAAGCGGACGCAAGACAATCCGACTACCGTTTAAACAACGCGTTGGATGCATTGTCGGACATCAATGCTGGCGACCGGATTCCGTCCCAGGTGAGTGAGACACGCTACGAATCCATCTTTGCCGATCGGAAAACGACCTATGACGAGGGTCGCTTTTTGATGCCTCCTATTGAAGCGCTCACCGTCAGTATGGATAGCATTGGTGAAGGGGATCAAAAGGGAAGTGTCCCCCCCGGCTACCTGAAGGGTGTCACCCCGCCAGTCACTGCGCTTCCTGAATCCGGTTTGGATCGAGGCCTGCCTTGGCAGTGGAATACGAGCTATTGGGCCGCTTCCAATACGTTCTCCCACCCGCTGTACTTCGAAGACAGAATGCTGGAGCGGCACGGCCACTACTGCCATCCCTGTCTGCAACCGTTCCTCAGCGGTGGTCGCTTCGCTGGCCAGTTTGTCATGCTGCCCTACCTGTGCGCGATCGACCCGGCATGTGAATGCGATTATACGCTGGGCTATTACCGCGCCGGATCCTGTGCACCCGCACTCAAACAACGCCCGCCCTACCAGCGTAAAGCCGTGGTTGCCGAAGCCGCCACGCTCGCAACCGGGCTCACCATCCTGCCGTAAGAGGTTGCGTTGCTCGCGTGGTGCAGCAACGCTTCCATGTGGCGTTCAGCTTCCGGCTTGCGATTCGCCCGGTGTGGTGATCGCAAGCTGGAAGCTTACGCCACAAATTGTCGACCCGAAATTCGAATTTGAACGCACCACTAGTGAATCGGATCGTCGCCGTACCCCAATCCGGGGCCGGCGAGCTGGGCGGTTGGAATTCGACCGCCTTGAATTTCGAAAAAGTCGGGGAACCGCTGCATCCAGCGTCGGTTCCCGTCGGGTGAATATTGCCGACCGTTGCTTTCCACCGCAGCGACGCCAGGGATATGGGCGGCCAGCGAAGCGCTGTGCAGCAGCGATGCGCCGACGCAGGTCAAATCTTGAACGCATAGGTACAGCTTCTTGTGCCTCGCCACGGCGCCCAACAACAACGCTTCCGAGTGGCCTTTGCAAGCCTTTAGCGCGATCCCGCTGTAACCTTGCTCGACGGCCGTGCGCAAACTTTTCAGTCCAACCAGGGATTCGTCGATCACCACCGGTCGCCGCTCGGCAGCGCGATGCATGGTCGCCTGCCCAGGCCGTTCCAAATCACGGTGCGTGGGTTGTTCGATGTACTGAACGCGTTGCAAGCCTTGCGCCGCGTCGCGTTGCAAACGATCCAGCAATTGCAACACATAGTCTTCGTCTTCACAGCGTTCGTTGAAATCCAGCGAATACGACCAGTCGCCATCACGTCGCTGGGATGCCACCGCATCAATTCGCGCGACACGCTGGGCATCCCAGTCCAGATTCGCGCCATCGAGCTTGATCTTTAAATGCGTCAATCCGTTGCGATCGATCCACTGCCCCAGCGTCTCGGGCAATCCGTCGCCGACGGGTGTTTCAATGTCGGCATCGGTCAACGGGTCCAAGGCGCCGACCAAATGATACAGGGGCAACGAATCACAGGGCGTGGAAGAGATAAAATCGGACAGGTGCAGCCCCGAAAATTCTGCATCCAAATAATGGCCCAAATCATTCGGCAGGTGATCGCGTCCCAGCAGCGCATAACTACTGACACCAGCGGCCTTGCCATGAGCATCAAACAGCGCCGCGTCGATCGGAGATGCGGCTAACAAAACCGCCAATTCAGGAATGGGCTCTGCCAACCCTTTTTCCGCAGCCAGCTCCGCGGCGATCGTCAACTGTGAACCGGCCATGCGATGACACAGGTCCATCGGGTGCCCGGTTTGGTCGTTGTCCAGGTAACCTTGAGCGATCCGCTGACTCAGCTCCAGCACCAATTCCAATTTGGTCGGATCATCCAACGTCGCTGAGGGCCAGGCCCAGGCGACGCCCATCGTCATCGATCCCAACCCGCGGCCCCGGCCGGCCCCCGTTTCGGCATCACAATCGACCGACAACACCGTCACGTCCTCCACAATCCGGCCACCAAACTTCATCGGGGTTCGATAACGGTAGGTTTCGGTGCGCAGTTGCAGTGAAAAACGTTCTATGGCGGTCATAGCTGTCTGTCTGAAAGGGAAACGTGAGCTTGAGAGTGGCATCATGCCGGGTTCTCGCAAGCGCGGAAAGCCCGACTCCCCTCTGCAGACGGGACCTGCTCGACACATGAGTCGTAGCGGACCCCGCCAGGGTCCCGATTACCCACAAATGGCAACCCGACGCGTGGGTTTAGAAGCCAGCGCTTTTACGGTAACCCGACGCGTCAGCGAGGGATCAAACAAAATTGGCGGGTAATCGCTATCCCGCCAGGGTTCCGACCGCCGGGAATCCAGGGGGATCTGAACCGTGGCCGGTCCAGCTACGGTTAACAGGGGGGGAAACCGAGCACAACAATTCCCACCCCTGCAAAAATAATTTGGGTAATCTGGGGCTTATCGGCGGCGAATCTGCCGGCTGACAACAGAAAGTGAGCTTCAATTACCGATAACGAGGCTGGCTTCCATGCTGTTTTGATGTCGTTTCCTCGAATTCAACGGAACTCTGACGCGGCCCCGCACGTCAGAACACCACGATTCGTTGACAGTTTATCCGCTCCAACTAGAATCGCAGCCAAACCTTATCCAATTGCCTCAGACTTCGCATTTTTCCCATCCTTCTGATTGGGCGAGCACTACGTATTTTGCAATGATCGAGGCCGAAATCGTCCGATGCATACGAACGTGCGCTTTCCCCAACGCTCGCGCATGGCGTGTGAATAAGATACGCATTGGAATGATGAGAGAATGGAATTGAATTGATTAGATAGCAGGGCTTGGCAGAATTAAGATTAGCCAATCCGCACGTTGCCCGACTGACCCACGACACTGCCCGCTTTTGACCCTAGCTTGAAAAAGCTGGCTCGTTTGGTAGAGACCTTCGATGATCCAACGCACTGAATCGGAATCCTTGATCCGCCGCTCCTCCAGCACCGAGACGGATGGCACAGTTGCCAAATCCTCGCGGTCGAGCCGTCGCCGGACGGATCGTCAGAAGAGCCGATCGCGTCGTAATCAACGTCGCCTGTCGGTCGAGGGTTTAGAAGCTCGTCAATTGCTTGCCGCCGGAGTCGGTGGCGGAGCGACAACCCCGACGATTGACCCGGGTCTATTTGACGCGGTCGAGCCACGAAACATTGGCGCGGTGCAAGCGTTCCAGGTCAACGAGAACGAGAACACGTCGCAGCGAGGCATCAATGATACGTTCAACAGTGCTCAAGCCATTCCGCTGGGCACCGGAAGCGGTGAAGAAGACACGATTGACATCAACGGCAGTCTGCCGATCACGGTTAGCAGCCAGGGTAACATCAACACCGATGTTGACACCTTTTCGTTCCAGCTCCGAGCAGGCGATATCCTAGACGTTGCCGTCCTTGGCGCCGGTGCCAACGTGACGCTGTTCTATGGAGCTCCCGATCCCAACGCTCCGGCCGGCGACGCGCCGCACCCACGCGCCAACGCTGGATCTCTCTGGTTTGGAACCGATACGAACCAGGGTATATTCCATCCCGACGCTTCCCCATTGATGACCGTCGGAAACGCGCTAGGTCACCAGGTCGTCCCACACAGCGGCACCTATTACCTATCGTTGGCCCCCTCGACCACAGCGGTCAACTACACAGCGGGATTGCGTGTTTACCGCCCCGTGTCCGAACAGTTGCCCATCGGACAACAACAAACGATCTACGTCGATTTCGAGGGCGGTGCCTATCCCTCTAGCTTGTTCGGCCCCAACGACGTGTTGGGCTTCAGCTTGATTCGTTTCACGAACTTTCGGCAGAACATTGGCTTCCTAGGCATCGAAGACACCGACGAAGCGGCCTACAACGAACTGATTGACAAAATCATTTCGCAGATTGAATCAGACTTTGATTCTGTGGTGCGTGATGGCGGCAACGGCGACTACGACTCGACCGGTAAACCTGGCGATTTCGGCATTCGAATTTTGAATAGTCGGGATGCGGTTGATCGCGGACTCTACGACGTGCCATCGCTAGACGACCCGTTGGTCACTCGGATTTTTGTCGGCGGCACCGTGCTGGACGCGGGGATCGATGGCATCCTCGGCATCGCGCAATCACTCGACGTCGGCAACTTCGACATGAGCGAGTATTCGATCCTGCCGATCGATTTCTTCCTAGACGCCTCGACGGTGTTCCCGATCGCAAACACCAGCAGCGTTTTGGATGCAGTGGCACGGCGGATTGGTACCACCGTTTCACACGAAGCCGGCCACACGTTTGGTCTGCGTCACCTAAACGGTGATAACTTCATCGGCGCCATCATGGACGATCCAGGTGTTCGCCGTGATGAGTTTCGATTGGGCGTTGGCCCCGACGGTATCTTCGGCACCATCGATGACACCACGTCCGTGTTTGCTCGTGATCAGCTGAGCTTGAACGAGGGACTGTTCGGCTATCAGGATTCGCCAGACACGTTGGCCCACAGCCTGTCGACCGGTATGGTCGGCGCGTCGATCAGCGGTCTGGTATTCAATGACGCCAATCGTGACGGACAAGCTTCCGGCGATGCCGGTTTGCCAGGCGTCACCGTGTTTGCCGATGTCAACAATAACGGAATCTTTGATGTCACCGATCCCAGTGACGTCAGCGATAGCGGCGGCGCCTATGCCCTGTCGGTCGCCTCGGGCACCTACAACATCATCGCGATCACTCCCGATCAGTTTGCTGCCACCACGGTCACCACACGAGCGAACATCACCTCCGGCACCGCCGGCGTGAACTTTGGTTTCATCCAAGTCGTCCCAGACATCACCGGAACTAAATTTGCCGACACCAACGGCAATGGATTGTTCGATGCCAATGAATCCGGCATCGAAGGCGTCTATGTTTACTTGGATTTGGACGGCGACGACCGACCGGACTTGGGTGAACCCTCGGCATTGACCGACGCCAATGGCGACTACTCAATCAATTTCCCCGGGCCAGGTACCTACACGATTCGCGAAGTCGTCACGGCCGGCTATGTCCAGACCTTCCCGGTCGGTGGCGAGCACGTCGTCACCTACAACGGCACTGCTCTGACGGACAACTACAACTTTGGCAACCTGCCGTCGCGCGACTACGGTGACGCCCCGGACAGCTACCAAACCACCGTCGCCACCAATGGCCCCAGCCACGGCATCAGCCAAGGCCTGGGACTCGGTGCTCAGGTCGACCGTGAAACCAACGGTCTGCCAACGTCCAACGCTTTGGGCGACGACAACAACAACATTGACGACGAAGACGGCATTCAATTGCTCTCGCCGCTTGGCCCTGGTGGATCCGCGACCTTCGCAGTCACCACCCGTAACGAATCCGGTGTTCCAGCCTTCCTGCAAGGTTGGATCGATTTTGATGCCAGCGGAACGTTTGACGCCAACGAACAAGTATTTACCAACGTCTCTCTCGGTGCCGGCACGACCAACTTGACGGTCAACGTGCCCACCGGTGCCGTGGTCGGTTCAACCTATGCCCGCTTCCGCTACAGCCCGACTGCGAATCTAGGTGTCGGCGGCGAAGCAGATGTCGGTGAAGTCGAAGATTACCAGTTCGACATCCTGGCCCAGGCTCAAGTCGCTAACGACGACGTGTTCACGGTCTCACGGAACTCGCTGTCCAATCAACTGGACGTGCTGGCCAATGACTTTGAAACCAACGTCACACGTCTGACGATCATCCAGCTCAACACGGTCAACACCGCCGGTGTCGTTGGAATCTCGCAAGACGGACGCTCGATCTCCTACACGCCGCCCAATGGATTCATCGGTCGCGATGCATTCCAGTACGTGGTCCAAGACCAACTGGGAAATCGCTACACGGCAAATGTGGCCGTGAACGTGAACTTCCAATCCAACGTGCCGATCGCAGTCGACGATACGTTTGACATCCCACAAGGCTCGGCCAATCGCGCTCTGAACGTGTTGGATAACGACGTGCCGAGTGTCGCCGGCGGATTGCGAATCACCAGCGTGACCGCTGGGGATCAAGGCGGCCAAGTCTCCTTGGAAGGCGGCGGACAAACCGTTCGCTACACACCCCAACCTGGCTTTGCCGGCACCGAGCAGTTCACCTATAGCATCGAAGATGCCAACGGCACCGTCAGCTCGGCTCAAGTCACCGTCAATTCACAGCCAGGTGCCCGCAACGACGATTTGATCGACTTCTCGATCGGCATCTTTGATGTTGTCAACAATCAACCGATCACCAGCGTTCAAGTCGGCCAACCGTTCTACGTCCGAGTCTCGGTTCAAGAACTCAACAACCCGACATTCAGCCCCGAAGGCGTGGCATCGGCGTTCTTGGATCTGTTGTACACCGACGAACTGGTTGCCACCCGAGACACCAACAATAGCGATGGGTTTGATTTCGACATTACCTTTGGTGACAATTTCCAAGGCAGCGGATTCAAACTCGGTGACGCCTCGACCCCGGGTCTGATTGATGACGTCGGAGCCGTGCAACCGATTCCCGCCGACGGCAACCTGATCGAACATAGCGATCCGGTCGAACTGTTTACCATCACGATGCAAGCGGTTTCACCCGGTGTGGCATTGTTCGCCGGCGACCCGGCCGACCAAGCCGTCGCGGAAACCATTTTGGTTGACGAAGACGTCGCGCTGACACCGGCCCAACAGCGTCTCGGCCGCACCGAACTGACGATCTTCCCAGCCGGAGACGACTTTGCCAGTGCCATCGACGACGCATTTATGACCGGCACCGATTCCAACGGAATCGTGATCAGTTCGGGCAACGCACCGAACACGCTGGATGTCCTGAACAATGACAACTTTGGCCCCACCGGCGGGATCCGTGAATTTGGAATCGCCACCGGAGCCTCCCGCGGTACAGCCGTCATCAACGACAACGGCACGCCGGACGATCTCAGTGACGACACGATCGATTACTATGCCGATCTAAACGCCAACGGTTTCGACAGCTTCACCTACCTGATCGTCTCCAACGACGGCGTTCGCAGTGTCGCCGAAGTCACCATGGCGATCGGGAATGCTGCCGCCGACGATATCGTCGACATTTCGTTTGGTCTGGTGGATCAATTCGGCAGCACGATCACATCGGTCCAAGCCGGCCAGACCTTTGGCGTGCAAGTGTACGTCGAAGACCTGCGAGGAACGCTGGATAACACCGCTGTGTTCGCCGCCTACCTGGACATGTTGTACGACATCGACGCCATCAGCCCCGCAGCGGGAGTGCCCGGCGGACGCTACGATTTTGATGTCGAATTCGACACCGACTTCGATGCCGCGGCGGGTGTCGGAACCGCCATTCGCGATGGCATCATCGATGAATTCGGATCGCTGTTGATGCAGGGCAGCCAGATCGTCGATCCGGACTCGATCATCGAACCGAACCTGATGGCGACGGTGTACTTCGTCGCTGGCAACGTCGCCGGAACGACCCAAGTGATCGGTAGCCCGGCCGATTCCCAACCGTTCCAAGACACGCTGCTGCTAGAGCGGAATGATCCCGTTCCGGTTTCGCAAATTCGCTACGACGTGTTGAACATCACGATCACCGGTGGCAGCCCGCTACAAAACCCGGCACTTCCGGAAGACGTCAATAACGATGGTGTTGTCACGCCGTCGGACGCACTCAGTGTGATCAACGCTCTGGCCCGTGAAGGCGAAGGGGAATCCGGTGGCCGCGGCTTCTTCACCGATGTCAACGGCGACTCGAAAACGACCGCCTTGGATGCCTTGCGGGTGATCAATCACTTGGCCGTGGCACTGACAGCGTCAACGAGCGAAAGTGAATCGATCGGCAGCGCCCTGTTGCCCGGAATCCCCGCCAGCGAGGATGAGGACAGCGACGACGGCAGTCACCAAACGGCCTTTGCACAACTGAATCAGCAATCCAAGCTGGTCAGTGGTGAAGTGGCCGGCGGCGAAGCAGCAACTTCCTCGGCATTCCTTTCACTAGACGATGCCGATGAAGACGAAGACGATCTGCTAAGCCTGTTAGCTGACGACCAAAGCAGCCTGCTGTAACACAAGCAGGCGTCAGTCACCATTGGAATTCACGCTTCAGCGTGTCAGTCACCAACCTCACGGGAAGCCGTTTTGATCACTGACACTTCAGCGATGCGGCACCGATCTAGTTGGTGCTGAACGGTGGCGGGAAAGGCATTCGTTGTGCTGCGGCGTCGGAATCTGCGGTGGGAACACTTCCCTGCAGATCAATGGCTCCGCTGGCCATGAATTCGATCAACCGCCGCGCCCGTCGATCCACGTTGGCTTGAGCCAACAGCTGCAACTTCATCGCCACCGATAGCGGCAAGGTGTGAGAGATGATGTCACTGATCGGCCCCAACCCCATTGATCCGGCCAGCAATTCGCTCAAGCCCTTCTGAACCGATTCGGTTGCCGGAATGATCTGGCCGAAGGCCTCCAGTAATTCAGCCCGCAACGCGCTGCGCGACGCTGCTCCAGTGGGCGGGTACAGATCGTCCAAGACGTCGATGGCTGCGATGCGGTAACAACGACCGGCATCGATTTCCGCCGTCACGCGAGCCCGTTTGATTCCGACCAGCAAAATATTGTGCCGCTGGTCTTCCTGTTCGACGTGCGAGACGATCTTGCCAACACAGACCGTTTTGGCGATCGCCGGCGGCTGTTTTTTGCTGGCTGAATCCCCAGACAGGGTCGCCATCGCAATCAGCTGGTCGCTCTGCAGCGCGTCGGCCAACATTTCACAGTACCGCGGCTCGAACACGTGCAGTGGCTGCATCGCATGCGGAAACAAGACCATCGATGGCAGCGGAAACAAACGAACTCGACCATCAAAGTCGTCTGGTAATCGCGTCAAATCGTCCAAATCACCCATGGATTCTCACTGTCAAACGAACTTCCCCGCAGCAACGGCCACTTCACCAACGAGCGGCTTTTCAGATGCCCCTATTATAGACCAGCTACAACCCGTCCATCTCACGTGACTCGCAACGCCCCTTCAACCGTCACCGTTACCCAACTATGCTCGGCCAAACTGTGGACCAATCTGGTCAAATGGCTGAAAATGAGCGATGAACACCACTGAAGCCTCAACCCTCGGTTGGCGTCCGTGGCTACTCAGCCTCGCATTCCCCCTGTCCCCATCCGCCGCCGATCACTTCGTCACATGCCTGAATCCACTGAATCTCCCGGTACGTTCTTGGTCACCGGTTGCGCCGGCTTTATCGCTTCACGTGTCGCAGCATTGCTATTGGAATCCGGCCACCGCGTTGTCGGCATCGACAACGTCAACGACTACTACGACACCACACTGAAAGAACACCGCGTCGAATCATTGGCGCAAGATCGGTTCACGTTTCATCGCGCTGATATCGAAGACGAAGCCGCGCTGGCAAAACTGTTTGATGCCGACAAATTTGATGCTGTGTTCAATTTAGCGGCGCGCGCCGGTGTGCGATACAGCATGGAAAATCCACACATCTACCTGTCGACCAATTCGATGGGCAGTTTGAACTTGCTGCAGCAGATGCATCGGACCGGTGTGAAAAAGTTTGTGCTGGCATCGACCTCTTCGTTGTACGCCGGCCAACCGATGCCGTTTCAGGAATCGCTGCCGGTCAACACGCCGATTTCACCGTACGCCGCCAGCAAGAAGTCGGCCGAAGTGATGGCGTTCAGTTATCACCACCTGTATCAAATCGACGTTTCAATCTGCCGCTATTTCACGGTCTACGGGCCGGCCGGCCGTCCCGACATGTCAATTTTTCGTTTCATCCGCTGGATCGATGATGGCGTGCCGATCCAACTGTTTGGCGATGGCGAACAGTCGCGCGACTTCACCTATGTCGATGACATCGCTCGCGGCACGATTGCTGCCGCCAAACCGCTCGGCTACGAAATCATCAACCTCGGCGGTGGCGGCACTCCCGTGACGCTGAACCGTTTGATCGAGATGCTCGAACAACGCCTGGGCAAAAAAGCAACCATCGAATATTTGCCGTTCCACCAAGCCGACATGATGACGACCAGCGCGGACATTAGCAAAGCCGCCAAATTGCTGGACTGGAAACCGGACGTTGGGCTGGAACAGGGATTGGACGAATCGGTTCGCTGGTATCAAGAAAACAAACCTTGGTCCACACAAATTGTGTTGCCCTGATTCGGATTGCCAAGTCCCCCCAACCACCACCGCACCGCCGCCTCCATGCCGACTGCACTTATCACCGGAATCACCGGTCAAGACGGATCGTACTTGACCGAATTGTTGATCAACAAAGGCTACACGGTGCACGGCATCGTGCGCCGCAGCAGCATCACGGCGCGCGGTCGATTGGACCAACTCTTTCACCGCGACGACGTCTACAACAAGCAACTGTTTTTGCATTACGCCGATCTAGGTGACTCCACCACGATTCGGCGGATCCTGATCAAATGTTTGCCCGATGAACTGTATCACCTGGCCGGCCAAAGCCACGTCGGGGCCAGTTTCGACATTCCCGAAACGACCTGTGACTTCACGGCCATGGGAACGCTGCGGTTGCTGGAAATCCTTCGCGACTTGGAAAAACAGCCACGTTTCTTGCACATCAGCAGTAGCGAAATCTTTGGTCGCCCGGATCACTGGCCGCAGAACGAAACGACGCCCATGAATCCGGTCACGCCCTATGGAATCGCCAAAGCGTTTGCAACGCAGATGGTCGCGCTGTACCGAGAATCGTTTGGTTTATTCGCTTGCAACGCGATTTGTTACAACCATGAATCACCGCGCCGTGGCGAGTCCTTTGTAACTCGCAAGATCACGCGCGCCGCAGCTGCGATTTCAATGGGCAAACAAAAAACACTGTCACTCGGTTCACTCGACGGCCAACGTGACTGGGGATTTGCTCCCGAATACGTCGATGCGATGTGGCGGATGTTGCAACAACCCCAAGCCGATGATTTTGTGATCGCAACCGGCACCGCCCATAGCGTCAAAGATTTTTTGTCGGCATCGTTTGCCGCCGTCGACTTGGATTGGACCGACTACGTTCAGCAAGACCCTCGCTACATGCGGCCCAGTGAAGGCACTCGCCTGGTCGGTGATCCTTCCAAGGCATCCAAGCAGCTGCAGTGGGACGCCCAAACCAAGGTGCCAGAATTGGCAAAAATCATGGTGCAGTCTGATCTCGCACGACTCAGCGATTGACGGCAGACCACACAAACCGTCTCCGTCACCCCCCTCCTCCTCAAATTCAACTCTCACCGTTCTCTGGTCATGAAAATCTTATCCGTCGTTGGTGCACGTCCCAACTTTATGAAAATTGCGCCGATCATGCGAGCGATTCAAGCCGCGTCGCCGGAGACGCAGCAGACACTCGTGCATACCGGTCAACACTTTGACGAAAAGATGTCGGATGTGTTTTTCCGTGAACTCGAACTGCCAAAACCCGACGAGCATTTGGGAGTCTCCGGTGGCTCTCACGCGGTGCAAACGGCGCGAATCATGCTGGAGTTCGAACCGATACTGGAAAAACATCGCCCCGATTGGCTGGTCGTCGTCGGCGACGTGAACTCCACTGTCGCCTGTTCCCTGGTCGCCTCGAAGATTGGGATTCCGATCGCACACGTGGAAGCCGGTTTGCGGTCACGCGACAACACGATGCCCGAGGAAATCAATCGGAAAATCACCGATGCGATTTCCGACCTGCTGCTGACTCCGTCGCCTGATGGCGATGCCAACTTGATCGCCGAAGGCGTCGACCGCGATCGCATCGTCTGTGTCGGAAATGTGATGATTGACTCGCTGATCCGCGCGCTGCCCAAAATTGAAGCCAGCAAAATCCTGTCGGAATTGGAGCTGACCGCGGGCAACTATGTGTTGGCCACGTTGCATCGCCCCAGCAACGTCGACGATCCGCAAATGTTGGCTCAATTGATCAAGGCACTGAATCAGATTTCGGCCTCGCTGCCGATCGTGTTCCCTGTCCACCCGCGAACCCGAGCAAGACTGGAAGCCGAAAACATCGAATTGGCCGACGGCATTAAAATGGTCGATCCGCTGGGCTACTTCGACTTTATGGCGTTGATGCGATCGGCCAAAGTCGTGATGACGGATTCCGGCGGCGTACAAGAGGAAACGACGTACCTGGGGGTCACCTGTCTGACGGTTCGGCCCAATACCGAGCGTCCGATCACGATTGACGAAGGCACCAATCGGTTGGTCCAACCCGGCACCGAGACCCTGCTGGAAGCCTGGAAAGAAGTCGAAGCAAACCCGCCGCAGCGTCGCTGCCCTGAACTGTGGGACGGCAAAGCCGCCGAGCGGATCGCCGCCCGACTGCTGCAAACGTCCTCTGACACCCCATGAACAACTCCACCTCCCGCACAAATGAATCAGGCGGCAAGAAACGCGCCGGCTCGATCGCCTTAGTTGTGGTGGTCTGTCTGTATGCGTTCTTGCAGCCGCGTCTGAATCAACGCTTCGGCTGGAACCTACCGGGGTTGGGCAGTGACAATCCAAACGCCGCGGTCGTCGCTGAACGTGACTCTGGACGCGACACCGGCCCGCCGGCGGAGTCTGTGCCGACCGAGCCACCGACCGAGCGTTCGACGATGCAGTCGCCTGCGGAGACATCGGCCTCGGTCGCACCCGGCCCGGTCGCTACAGAGCAGGACACGCTTCGCTACGGTTTGCTGAAAGAAATTGGTGGCGACCGTTTTATCTCGCCCCAAGGATTGATTTATACGCCGGGCAGCGAAGAAGGGCACCGTCTGGAACACCTGCGACGCCACACCGAAGACCAACCGTCGCGACCGGGCAGTCATGGCGTCTTTGACGGCGGCATGCAGGGCGCACTGAGAACGATTGACAACGCCTATGCCAAAGCCGAAAAGAATCAGCAAGCGACAAAACAAGTCGATCGCAATCGCACGATCTACACCGTCGACATGGGGCAACGCGTGGGATATGTCGGCGGCCGAACCGGCCAACAAAAACGACATCCGATGGCGCGACGCGTCAAAATGGTGCTCGAAGGCAAACGGGTCATCACCGCCTATCCGCTGTAGCGGCCGCCGCCATCCAATGCCCGCCGCCCAATGCCGTCCACTCGATCCAGCCACTGAGTCACATCGCATGAACCAAGTTCCACCGCACCCCACCGGCCCCCATCACTCGATCGCCACTTGCCCGGTTTGCGGCGGCGGCTTGTGCGGCGTGCGGCTGTGCACCGGTGACGATCCTACCGAAGCCGCACCGCAGAGTGGGTTTGTGATGTGCGATGAATGCGAAGCGGTCTGGTTGGAACCCGATGTCACAAGCGAGCACCTGTATGTCGACCCGGAATCACCTCGCTGCCCGATCTGTCATGGCGGGCTGTGGAGCACCAGCCGCTGGGCAGGGCGTGATGAAATTGAGTCACTCGGCTGGAGCAGTCTGATCGATCCCGGCCTAGACACCAACGGCTAGTCGGCACCATCCACCGTTGGAGTTCACGCTTGAGCGTGTCCGTACTCGGACTGCTTCAGCGCCAACCGTGCATGGCGGAGAGCTCACGGAGAACACAGATCGAGAATCCGTCGCATTTCTGAAACGGCCTCTTTCATTCCAACCATCACCGCGCGACTGACGATCGCGTGGCCGATGTTCAACTCGATCACCCCAGGTAGCTTGGCCACCGGACGGACGTTGACATAGTTCAAACCGTGACCGGCATGCAGTCGCATTCCCGCTTGGCTGGCATGCTGCCCGGCGACTTCCAAACGCGACAACTCGGTCGCGACGTCAGCCCGTTTGGCCAGCGCGTAGGGACCGGTGTGTAATTCAACGGCATCGACTCCCAATTCGGCCGCCGCGGCGACCTGGCGAACGTCTGGGTCAATGAACAGACTGGTCAAAATGCCGTGCGACTTGAGCCGTTCGATGGCTGCCGCGATACGCCCGGAATCACTGGCAACATCCAATCCACCCTCCGTCGTCACCTCTTCGCGACTCTCGGGAACCAGCAGCGCCCAATCCGGTTTGACACGGCAGGCGATCGCCAACACCTGTTCTTCGCATGCCAGTTCCAGATTCGTTTTGACCGTCACCGTTTGCATCAGCACATCGACGTCACGATCCTGGATGTGGCGCCGGTCCTCCCGCAGGTGAAACGTGATCCCATCGGCTCCGCCCTGCTCGGCGAGCGCCGCTGCAATGGCCGGATCGGGCTCGTAGGTACGGCGGGCCTGTCGCACGGTGGCGACGTGGTCAATGTTGACACCAAGTTCAATCATGGATGATTCAACGCAGAGAATTCAGGACTCGGAAAAGCATTAGCTGGACTGCTCCTCACGATAATAGGTTCGCATCGGTTTGGGCAGCGGATCGATCGCAACTTGATCTTCAATGTAGTTGCTGGATTTTGCCATCCTAAGGATGGTGACCACATCCCCATAGCTGCCGCCGACCGCGACCACACCTTCGATGATGCCTCGAATCGATGCCGGTACCGTCGCCCGACGATCTTGCTTGCCGACTTCAAACCGGCTGACCCGGATTTTCCCCGCCTCACTCGAATCGGGTTTCAGAATCAACGCATTCGGCCCCAGCAACGCACCGTCAATCTTCACCGGCGAAGGTTCTCCGAAAACCACGACCTCGGCCACATCACGGCTGGACAGGGCGATCGCCGTTGGCGAGTCCGATTCGACCTGGTAGTAGTTGAGTGTTTTCTCAATCGGCTGCGGGATCAACACCCGCGACGCATCATTTCGCTTCCGCAGCGCGACAAAGGCCCCATAGCGGGTCTCCTGACTGGGCTGATCAAACAACCGCTGCAATGCATCGACAACGCTGGGGTGCTCCAGCCCGCCCAACGCGGCAAACACCGAGTAGCGGAACGCCGGTTCGCTGGCCGCCTGTTCCAATACCGCGACTGATTCGTCGCGGTCCAAGTAGGCCAATGCCTCGGCAGCGTAAAATTGCAGTTCCGGATTGTCACTCTTGGTTTCAGCCAACAGAGTCGGGATCGCGCTCTCGCCCAACGCCTCCAATTGCAGTGCCGCATCGGATGCCGTCGCCGGATCAGATAGCAACTCACCCAATTTCTGTAGCCGCTGCTGGCTGTTGGCCTTGCGCTCGTCGATCATGATCGCGCGGACCACAGCGACATAGCGGCCGAGCGCCCCCTCGTAACGAGGATGCAATTCCAACTCGATGTAGTCATCTTCGACCGCCTTGGCGACTCCTCGACGTGTCGTGCCGTCAAAGAAGAAAAAGCGACGATTGATGGCCGCTGCAATGTCGCTGGCGACTTTCACGTGCTGGTATTCGGGTCGCAACACAAATCCCATGTTGCGTGTCTTCTGAACCGTGCCGCCACCGAGCACCAATCCCTGTGTCTTCTGCCGATCGTCCGCACCGCCTTCGAGGGCAAATCGGGTCAGGACCGAACCGGTTCCCATCGCCAAAACCTCGCCCTTGCGAACCCGACCTTGAATCATCTGCTGCAGCCGCATCCGACTGTCCAACAACCACCCCCCATGCAAGTCACTGGCGTTGCTTCCAGGCGGAGCTTCGATTTTCAAATCAATTCGATCGCCGCGTTTGGCTCCCGGCGGTACCGTAGCGATGATGCGAACCATCGCGTTGCTATCCAATTCCAAAATCTGGTTGGGACTTTTGACGTCATTATGACGCATCTCTTCGATCAACTGATCCAAATACGACGAGGGGTCGGCCGGACCACCGGTGCCGGAAAGTGAATTGACCAGCCCGACGCCTCGGATCGGAATCGCATTGAGCCCCCGTGGAGCACCCGCCTCGCGGATCAAATCCGGCAACTCAGGAACCGCCAGCAACTTGGCTATGCCGGAGTCTTCCGCGACATCGGAATTCTTTTTGCCAGTCAGCGAGGAACACCCCACCAACAGCAACACGGCCAAACAGGATGCGCTCAGCGACAGCCGCGGCAAATTGCGGTACTGCGTGAACAGACTATCAGCACGTGGGTGTGCGATTGAAGCGGCGGGCGTCCTGCCAAACATGGAAGCTTCCGAGGTGAGTCCAATGGTGATCCAATTTCTCTAACCGCCGAGATATAGCCAAAATCGATCCGCCACGGCAAGTCGAGCCCCACAGGGCATCTCCAACCCCCGAGTACGTGAGTTTTTGAGGCCAGCACTTTTATCGCAACCCGACGCGTCAGCGAGGGATTTAGCCGGTTGATGGGATCCCTCGCATACCGGTCTGTTGATTGAATCAGCCGGCACGCGCTAGCGTCCGGAACAATGCCCCGCGGGAAAGAGTCGGACCTCTAAGCGGCCGGAGAAGGTTCGTGGCGAGCCCCCCCCTCTTTTGGTAAAACCGCTATAATTCTTCGGTCAAATCACGGCTCGGCACCAACACAAGCAAAACAGTTCGTGGCACCCACCAAGCAGTGAACCGCCCCTGTCCACTCAGGTGGCTTCAGCTGAGACACAACAAATCCACGAATTCACGGCGATTTGGGCACTTCCCAAACAAACTTCACCAAAACAGATCAGCTGGACACTTAGCCAACGCACGTTCTGCGGCTGCCTGTTTTGCGTGCAATCCGCCGAGACCCTCGCCGGCAGGGCTTGCTCAAAAACCGTGCAAAGCCCATTTGCTTGCGTAAACCCTTTTGACAGCAACCTTTGCGAAGGAGCGTTTGACCCGGTGCGAGGATCGGCACATTGAACCGCGGCGGGTCCATTCGAACGGATCGAACGCGCCGCAACCGCTGATCGCTCGCAAAGGATTCCAACACGATGCAAGACTCCACGCCCAAGGAAATCAATCCTCTGGTCGACACCGACCAAGGTGGTACGGGTGACACCCTCCGCTACGCGAGTGACCCGACACCGGAACAAGCGGCCAATCTGCCAACCTTGGAACTGAGTGCTCCCGACCTGGATCAGGACTATCAAGGCCGCTGCCGACAGACCCTTCTTTTGGCAGAAGAAGCGTTCGCCAAAACCGGCAGCTGGGTGATTTTCTTCCGTGAAGTGCTGGGGGTTTCCGGCATCGTCCAAAAACTGTTCCCCGACGCTGAAGAACAAAACCGATTCATCAACGGCCCTGACTACGCGACGCTGCACGAGATGCTGGCGGCAATCCGCAGCCAGGATCAGTCCAAATCGGACTCGGCCGAGCCGGAACGAATGATCACCATTCGGATCCCCCGCTCGCTGCACGAACTGCTCCGCCAGGAATCAGAAGAATGTGGATTGAGTATCAACAAGCTATGCATCAGCAAGCTGCTGCTGCCGACCAACCCCCGTTTCATCCCTGAACAACAGGGCCGTCGCCGCGGCCGCAAACCCGGCCCCCAGGGGACCCGAAAACGAGCCGAAGAAAATGCTCCGGCCGAGGAACCGGCAGCCCATGACAACCGCATCGTCAATCACACCCGGACGCCCGCCCATAGCTGGGCGGCAGCGAGTTCCGAACGAAACGAAGGTTAAGGATGCGGTGCTTCCTGTCACTGGGCCCCCGACAGGGCTCAGACGGACTGGCACCCCAACGATTGGCTGGGGACTGGGGCACATGAAGATTTTTGACTTGACGCTGCGGCTAGAGAAAGGCCTGCGCGGTGTTGACTACGAGAGCAAGTACACGCTGCAGCGCGATGGCTGGAATGCGCGCACATTGCACCTGTATTCACACTGCGGTACGCACATGGACGCGCCGTTCCATTTCGGCGCCGGATCGCAAACGATTGATCAGATACCGATCGCGGATTGTTTCGGGCCGGCGTGGGTTGTCCCCCTGGACGGATTAGCCGATCGGACGCCGATCACAGTCGATCATCTGGGACCGGTTGCCGAAAACGCCATCCCGGGCGATGCGATCCTGCTGCGGACACTGTGGAGCCGCCATGTTGGTGACCCCGATCATTACCGTGATCATTTCCCACCGATCAGCCCGGAACTCGGCCGCTGGATGGCCGACCGGCAGATCCGCATGGTCGGCGTCGAGCCGCCATCGGTGGGCGACGTCAATGACTTGCCCGCGGTCACGGAAATCCACCAAATTTTGCTGGGAGCCGGCATCATCATCGTCGAAGGACTGACGGGAATGGAACAACTGAGCGATCCCAAGTGCCTGTTTGGCGCAATGCCATTAAAAGTCGCCGACGGCGACGGCGCCCCCTGCCGCGCATTTGCGATCGAGGGGGCATCTCTGTGAACCATCCCTTGGAAAACGCACGGCCCGAGCGAGACGACAACCCGCTGCCAGCGATCACGGAACAAATCGAACGCTCCGACCGCTGCGTGGTGGTCCTGGATGACGACCCCACAGGGACTCAAACGGTCTACGACACTCCCGTTCTGACCACCTGGGACCTGCCCACGCTAACAGATCAGCTCCGCCGCGATGACAGGATGTTCTATGTGCTGACCAACTCGCGCGCGCTGACTCAGCCCCAGGCCATTGATTTGGCGCGACAGATCGGCGCCAATCTACTTGCCGCATCCCAGCGCGTCGGCCGCCCCCTGACAGTCATCAGCCGCAGCGACTCGACCCTCCGCGGTCACTATCCGGCCGAAGTCGACGCGGTCGCCACAGCCCTCGGTCACGGCGACGCCACCCGAATCATCATGCCGTTCTTTCTGCAAGGCGGACGGCTAACGATCGATGACGTGCACTACGTTGTCGAAAACGACCGATGGGTGCCCGCCGCACAGACCCCGTTTGCCAAGGACGCGACGTTCGGATTTAGCCAATCGAATCTGATCGATTGGGTCAGCGAGAAACACCAGGGCAATCTCGATCGCAACAACATCCACTCCGTCAGCTTGGATGACTTGCGCGGAGACGACCTGGACGCTGTTTCCGATCGCTTGCTGGGACTGGCCCCCGGCAGCACGGTCATCGTCAACGCCGTCGCCCTGTCCGATGCCCAGGCGTTTGCCTTGGCGGCACGCAAAGCCGAACAACGGGGCGCTGACCTGATCTACCGTACCGCAGCCAGCTTTGTCCAAGCCTATGCCGGACTGGCGCCGCGCCCGCTGCTCGCCGCACCGGAGATGGTGGCGTCGGAACACCGCGCTGGGTTGATCGTGGTGGGATCCTACGTGCCCAAGACAACGGCGCAGCTGCAACACTTGCTCGCCACCGATGACCCACCCCAGGCCGTTCAACTGGACGTCGCCAAACTGCTCGCCGACGATCGCGGCGAACACTTGCGCGATACCGCAGACCAAGTCAACGCGCTACTGTCGGCTGGTCGCGACGTGGTTCTGCATACCTCGCGAGGACTGGTGACCGGTGACGACGGGGAATCCAGTCTGCGAATCGGAACCAGCGTTTCACAAGGCATCGTCGACGTGGTCCGCAACGTCACTGTCCCGCTGCGGTTCCTGATTGCCAAAGGCGGCATCACTTCCAGCGATGTGGCGACCCGAGCGTTGGAAACCAAACGAGCGCGGGTGCTCGGTCAAATCCTGCCTGGAATACCCGTCTGGAGCCTAGGAGAAAACAGCCGCGCTGCGAAATTGCCGTACATCGTTTTTCCAGGCAACGTCGGCGACGACGACGCACTCGCGGTCGCCTACAACAAACTCCGACACCAGTAGGCCAGGTGAAACCTGGCGCAGGTCTGCAGCCAATCGGGTCGGATAAATCCTCCACACCAACCAGTAGGCCAGGTGAAACCTGGCGCTCTCGAGCCCCAACACTCACCGCCAGGTTTCACCTGGCCTACTTTTAAAGACTCAGGATGGTTGCGATGGCGGTGGCGGCGGTTTCGATTCGGTAAATGCGTTTGCCCAATCCGATCGCTTGGTAGCCTGATCCAATGGCCAGATCCGTCTCCTCCTCGGCAAACCCGCCTTCGGGTCCGATCAGCGCCGTCACCGTTTCGGTCTCGCCCAGCGTCGACGCCGCTTCCACCGGAGAGCCACCACCGGGATGCGCCAACCAGCGAACTCCACTAAACGGTCGCTCACACAACTTCTCCAATGGGACCGGAGTTGAAATTTCCATCAGCACGTTACGTTCGGATTGCTTACAGGACTCGATCACGATCCGCCGCAGTTTCTCCAGCAAGGAATTTGTCGGCCTCCGCTGGGTCCGCTGACAAACGAGCGGCGTGACTCGTTTGACGCCCAACTCCGACAACCTTTCGATCAGCTCCTTGGCCCGTTCCGGTTTTGGCAACGCGATCCCCAAATGGATCTCGCGTGACGGTTCGCGATCCACCAACTGCGGCGCCGCAGCGCTTACACAGCAATGACGTTTGTCGATCGCTTGGATGACAGCCAATGATTCGTTGCCGCGACCGTCAAACAAAGTGATCTCGTCACCCGACTCGGCCCGCATCACTCGAGCGGCATGGCGAGCTTCTTCATCACTTAGGTCGACCGGCCCACCTGCAGCAGGCAATTCGGGGACATAGTAGCGACGTGTCATAAAATTTGGTTCACTGAATCCGATAGATTGCGTCGGACGTCCGCAGGATCATCGAATCATCGACGACGGCCGGACTGGCCATGATCTGGCCTTCCAATTGATTTTCCGCGATCACTTCACTTTCACGCCCCAAACTGACGACCGTGACCACGCCGTCGTGTGAGCCAAAGTAAATTCGGTCGCCGACCAACAGCGGCGACGCGCTAAAGTTTCCACCAATTCGCTTCTTCCAAACACTGTCTCCGGTGGCGGCTTCAAAGCAACTGGCGACACCATTGTCATCGATCACATAGATCAAACCCTGGTGCAAAATCGGCGACGGTTTGGCCGGGATCCCCTTGGCCACCGTCCATACGACGTGAGTCTCGGTCACATCGCCGGAACCATCGACCTTCACCGCCCACAACTGGGGTTTGCCAAATCCGGTCGCAAAGTAAACCACGCCGTCGCCGTAGACTGGCCGCGGCACGACTGAAAATCCAGTGCCATGATTGACCTTCCAAATTTCCGAACCGTCCTTCGGATTGTAAGCCACCATCCACTGCGACCCCATGCAAATCAATTGCTCGCGTCCCAAATCATCCGTGATCTTGATCGGCGTGCAGTAGGATTTCTTTTGTTCTCCCGACGACGCGTCGATCTGCGGACGATCGGTTTCCCAAACCGTTTCGCCGGTCAGCTTGTCGAGTGCCGCAACGTATTGCCGCTCCATCCCGTCCTGGATCAAGATCAGATTTGCCCCATCGATCAACGGTGAACTTCCCGGTCCCACCGAGTGCTCCAGCGGCAAACGCCGTTGCCAAACGATCTCGTGCGATTTGCGACTGACGCAAAACGTCCCGTAGGTCCCAAAGTGACAGTACACGTTCTGGCCGTCGATCACCGGTGTCGGTGACGCATAGCTATTGAGCGAATGGATCGGATCGGGACGCTCGATTTCAGCCAAATCAATGGTGTCCAACAACTTGCCAGATTCAAACTCCAACGCCATCAATTTCAGTTGGATTGTTTTGGCGATCGCCAGCTGTTTGAATTTTTTTTCTTCGATCCCAGCCGCGGCCAACATTTCCTTGCGTTCCTCATCGGTCGGAAACACTTCGATCGCACTGGTCACCCAGATCACGCCCTCTGCGATCACCGGCGACGACCATGCCTTGCCCGGCAACGGCGTTTTCCAAACCACATGATTCTTTTCTCCAAATTCCAGTGGCACCGACTGATCGATGACAATTCCGTCACCGCTGGGACCTCGGAACTGTGACCAGGATTCGGCGGACGATGCAGTGCCGGCGCTGGCAACCCAGGCCCCGACGACGGCGCAAACGGCAAAGCAATAGGCGGGACGGTACATGAGGCAGGCGTTCTAAAATGGTCACAAATGAGTTCAGCAACGGTTCAGAATTATAGCCAACCGCTGGCACCCTGCGTCAGAGGACTGCAGCACGACCGGCTCATTTGACTTACGATGGCAACGCCCTCCGAATCTCCCCCCCCAAAAAAACCGACGCACTCCCGCCCATGCCCACTCGCCTCGACCGCCGCGCATTCCTGGCCGCCAGCGCCGCCGCATCCTTGGCGTTTCAATCCGCCGCCTCAGCCGCAGCCGCCACTGCAAAAAAACCGTTCCAATTCCGTTACAGTTTGGCGTCATGCATGTACGGATACACTTCGCTGGATGAAATCCTGCCGGAAGTTCACCGCTGTGGGGCAACGGGAATCGACCTGTGGCCCAAAGTTCACGGCAACCAACGCGAGCAGTTGGACCAGATCGGTGAATCTCGATTCGCAGAAATGCTACGTCAATTCGACGTGAAATTGTCCTGTATCACACAATACAAACTGGGACCGTTTGGGATCGATGACGAAATCAAACTGGCCAATCGATTGGGGTGCCACACAATTGTGGTCGGTGGCCAAGGACCAAAAAACCTCGCCGGCGCCGAACTAAAAACCGCCGTGGCGGCATTCATTGAAAAACTGCAACCGACCCTGGAACTCGCTCGCGAAAACAAGGTGCGGATCGCAATCGAGAACCACGCCAACAACTTGATTCACGATGCAGATTCGCTTCGCGTTCTGGCCGAATTGGCACCGGCCGATGTGATCGGTGTTGCGTTTGCACCGTACCACTTGCCACAGGACCCCGAGATTCTTTGCAACCTGTTACGTGACCTTGGTGACTCGGTCGACGTGTTCTATGCCTGGCAGCACGGCATGGGTTGCAGCGAAAAACTGCCCAAGCAACAAGAATTGCTACAGCTACCCGGTCGCGGCACATTGGATTTTGCACCACTGGTCAAGACGCTGGCAGAGATCGAATTCGACGGCTGGACGGAAATCTTCATGCACCCGGTGCCACGCGGCATACCGATTTTGGAAACCACCTCACAGGTCAGCCAGGAAATCAATCGCTCGCGACGTTACCTGGATGACCTGGCGGGCGAATCGCTACTCGATCGCGTCGACCGCTGATTTCAATGTACCGCCACTGGTCAATTTGACGCTTTTGTCACCGATCGTGATCTCCACATGATCGGCATCGATCGATTTAACCACGCCTTTGACGCTGCCAATTTCAAATTCGTCTCCGACACGCAATTTCAGTGTCTTGCCACGGGTGCGAACGTTCATCCAAGCCGTCCAGTTGTTGGCGCCTTGGACCAGTCCGGTCAGATAGGTTTGTTTCGCGTCATCAAATTCCGGCGCGATCTGTTTCGGTTCTTCTTTGGGCGGTGGCGGTGGATCAACCACTTTCACCAACAACGTTTCCTCGACCGTGCGTTTGGGATACCCACTGTCAGATACCTGGACCTTGACCTTGAATTCCTGAAGCTCGTCCGATTCGACACGCAAGGTGCCGCTGCGCTCGTCAATCGTGACGTTCTCTGGGGCGTCAACCAATTGATAGGAAACGCTGTGGCCTTCCGGATCTTTAAAGGCCAATGGAAATGCTTCTTTACGTCCCTTGGTGGCCTGCAAAGTCGATTCGCCGCTGAACTTGGGCGCTTGGTTTGGCGGTTCAAACAGGTTCCGATTCAGGATCGGATCCGCGTAGGCGATCGCATCGGGATCCACCCGCCACGATTTGGTCGCCGGATCGGCCGCATCCACCGGCGCGTTGTTAAGCGAGACAACATCGATCGTTAAATCGACCGAAAATCCGCCGCCGTTTTTGGCCGGCTTCAAGTCCATGGTTCGGATGCGATGCAAATAATCCTTGGCTTGGATGTCATAGACCAACCCCAACGCTTCGGGCGCCTCGGCACGACCGGTCAGTTTAAACGTCAACTGGCGATACAAATCTCCCACCGGCTGGATTTTCTCGCCGCTGATCTTGGCTTCGCGAATGTTGTTCTCTTCGACAACATCGAACAACCAACTCTGATAATCGCTGCGCGCCCGTTCGGCATCGCTGGAAACCGAACGGACCAGGTATTCGCCCATCTGGCGATCGGCGATCGCGCCTTGAATTCGTTTTTCACTCAATTGCAATTGGCGATCTTGCAACGATTCGAATCGAGTACGGCGAGATTGAAGCGCCGTTTTGTACTTGGTAAATCCCCATTGGCCCAAACCCAGCACAACCAGGCTACCGACCAAGATCACTAGGATACGTTCGCGCTGATTCATGCTGCGTCCTCCGTCGATGCGGCCGGTTGTTCAGTTGTGTCGCTCGTTTCATCTGCCGGCGTTTCTGTTGCGGGCAATTCCGATTCAGACTCGGGTTTGGATGTCTCCTGGGCCGGTCCATCGCTCGCCGACTCGGTTTGCTCGGCTTGCTCCTCAACTGCCTCGATTTGTTCCATCGCCGATGCTTTCTCCAGATCGGACGGCTCCGCGTCGGTCCCTGCCGGCTCCGCCGATTGATGCTCCGCCATTCGCCGATAACGAATGCTTCGCAAATCACTGCCGTTGATGACAATCGTCTCGGTGAAATCCCAGCGATAGGCATCTTCGCTTTTTTGTGCCTGCGATCCCTTGCCGACCACACCGTGCGTCTCGTCTCGCAGTGCAGCTTCCATGGTGTCGATGACATCGGTATCAGTCACCAACCCGGTGACTCGCAGCGTCCCACCCCCGTTGCTGTCACGCGTGTTGACATTCGCGCTGGCGTACAACGTTTCAACAATCAGCTTGTCGCTCGGCGGTGCCTTGATGGCGAACCGTCTGATTTCATCCAGCCAATTCACGTCACTGTCCATGAATTTGTCGATCAATTCGGTACGGGCCAAGCTTTCATCGGCCGCTTCCCCACTCGGCACAAGCAATTGAATTTCATCGTTGACCGCCGCAATCTTGCGGTCCCAACTGGCAAACTGGCGATAGAACAAGAAACCCACCAACAACACTGCGGCGATAGGCCCTGCGATCATCAGAACCTGCCGCAGACGATTCGTTTCCGCTTCCACTCGCTCGCGAGGATTCAGAAAATCGATTAGCGTTTCAGGAGCGTTCTCGTCACTCGACAGCAATCCGACCAGTGGTGCCAGTCGGCCAATGTGATCGGGCAACGCGCTGCGGTCCATTTGCATGTCGACCAGGTCAAACGGGTTCACCGCTTGCACGTCTTCGCAGCCGCTGGCTTTCTTGATCGCCGCCAGATCCCCCGCATGCACGGACTCGGTGCCCCAGACAATGATCCGCCCCGGGGTCTCGGTTTCCCCACAGGCGACCATGGTGCGTCGCAGTTCGCCGGCAATTGCGCCCGAACGATGGGCGTCACCGGGAGGCAAGCGGACGGTTCGCACAAAGATGACATTGCCGTCGCGGGCGATCACAATTTCCGCGTCGTCGGCCAACAGATCGATCAGCACACAAATCTGCGGCGGCTTGCTCTGCTTGAGATACAGCGAGGCGGCCGTCAGCGGACGCAGCGCCACGCGTTTGAGAATCAACTCGGATGTGGAACACAGCTCTCGAACTCGATCCAAGTCCACCGGCGACACAGTGGCGGCGATCAGCGTGTTGTGCTCGGCCGTTCGACCGGTGACCAAAAAATCGACGATCGAGCGGTCACTGGCAGCGGCAAAACTACGGAGCGCTTGGAACCGCACCATGTCGGGCAATTCCTCGACCGGTACCGGCGGCAATTGCAGTTCACGCAGCTCGGCTTTGCCACGGCCGATCGCAACCAGCGTCTCGGTTTTCTGCAGTCCCGCACCTGTGATGTAAGCGCGCAGTTTTTCCGACACTGATTCGTTTTCAGCAATCGGAATCACGCGTGCATCGGTGACCTGAACACGCGACGAATTGCAGTTGGCGACGACGATCCGCAATTCCGAATCGTCATAGTCGAGAGCTATTTTTTTAGGCATGAGATTAGTCTAGTTCGCGGCGGATCAATCACGTCGGAGTTTCATGGAGTCGTCGGTACTTTTTGATCGCAATGCGGGCAGAGTTAGTTTTTTCGAAAGTGCCGATGTTTCCAGACGGGTGAATTTTGAGGTCACGATTTTGCGTCAGTCATTGTTTGTTCTTATCCCGACGCGTTAGTTTTGAAGCCAGCGCTTGCGCGCGGGACATTGGTTTTTGGTGACCCGAAGCGTGAGCGAGGGATCCCGTTAACACCCGCAATCCCTCGCTAACGCGTCGCGCTTGCGATAAAATGACTCCCTCCGTCCTCACTGTGGCGCCACCCCCGCGGCTTGCAACCCGTTGCGCAGCCCCAGCACGGACAGGTCAAACCCTCGTCCCAAATGACTCAAATCGCGAAAGGAAACAATTTTGGGGTTCACGGTCGTCGCATCAACAATGACTTCTTGGCGGTGTGCTAATCCAGAGGATTCGAAATAGCCGACGATCTGTGCGCGATAGACATCACCGCCGCCGGTCAACAATGGCAGCAGGCTGCGCATCTGGTCCAAGGTCACGATCCCTTCGACCATCGGCCAGGTTTCGTACAACCGATTCTCGTCTTCTTCGCCCGACACCCGGGCTTCAATGATCGCCGCCACTTGCTCTTCGTCCAACAGTGGGATTCCGTACAACAACTCCGCCGGACATTCGTTCAAATTGATTCGACCGGGCATCGTCGCGGTATCGGACGTGGACAACCGATCCATGACCAACGGCAAATAGGCCCCCATGGTCAACAGATCAAACGGACTGCGATAGCTGACCGCGTTGTCGCCTTCCCCCACGGTGACCGTGGCATCGATCAAATCCAGCACCTGCGTTAGTTCGGTCCCACCACCGCCTGACAAGTCAAATTCACTGATCAGCTCGCTGGTCCACACCCCACCGTCGCGCGTGGTTTGATTGACTTGGTCATCGGCATCGCCGCCGCCCTGCTGCCCACCGCCGCCACCCTGCTGCTCACCACCGCCAGCGACGACTCCGGCCAGCGATGACGGCGCCCCGGCGATGCGGTAGGCGCAAATGAAACTGGCAAACGTTTCGTCTTCCAGTGCTGCGGCCAAATCGTCGTACAACGTTTCCAAATCGTCCGCGTTCACGTTGACTCGAAACGATCCGTCGCGTTGCCGGTTGGCTTCGTTGCCGTGGACCGTCAGATAGGCCGACCACCCTAGGGCGCCAGGAGTATCAACCGAAGCGCCAAAGCGTTGTTGTTCATCGGCGTCTAACATCCCGTTGCGGTTGCTGTCGGCACCAAACAACAAAGTGGGTGTGACGCCACGTACCAACAGCAATTCTTCGACGCTGCTGAGTTGTTTGTTGGCCGGTTCATAGGGTGTGGGCAGCGTGCTGTAGTATTCCAGCTCGGCGCCATACAAACGCGGCTCGTCGTCTTCGTCTAACCAGTCCAAAATCGCATCGGCAACGTCTTCGGTCATCCCCGGCAAACCCATCAACAGCGAGGTTGCAATGTTCCCCGTCGACAAGTCTTCCGAATCCTCGCCGCCATCCTCCGCCGCCGACATCAAACTCATTGCCGCCATCAGACCGTCGGAATTTTCATCCAGGATCGTCAGTGTGTTCAAGTTCAGCCGCGCGGATTCGTCTTGCAATCCGAACCGAATGCCAGCCAGCATTCCGCTTTCATTCAAATCAGGCGCGGGAATCGAAAAATTGCAAACGTTGCTGCTGTCCTGATTGGAAACTGCAATCGCTTGGAACAGATTCGCATTGTTGTAGATGCCCCCCATGTCCTGGCGGTTCAACCGCGGTTGCGACAGGATCAGTCGCACCGCTTCGGCCCCCGATTCGGCGGCCACTCGGGCACGTACCAAATCGCTCGACAAATACGCCGCGTCGTCATAGGCGATCATCACGCCGGTGAAGGAATAAACGGCCAGGGTTGCGACAACGACCACCAGCAAGACCAACACCAAGAAAAATCCTTGACGCGGTGGCTTGCGGCGTGCTGGCTTGCTGCGTGCTGGCTTGTCTCTGCGCGGCGGCGAACCGATAGCGATCGAGCGGGCTGTGCGATATTCATTCCTGTGGTCCGTGGCTGGCAACATCAGATCCCGGCCCCCGCAAGTTCTTCGTCCTCTTCCTCGATATACTTTGCCAATGGCAGTCGCACGATATGTTGAAAAATTCTCGGTTGTGGTTCGGTGTCATCGGCATTGGGCTGGCCCGCCATCGCCATCTGGATTTTGATCGCCAACGGCAACTCACCCAATTCATCGCTGTTCCACTGCAATTGCCACGTCACGCCGTCCCAATAGGAAAACTCCAGCCCCGTGACCTCGGGCGCCAGCAGTTCGCCGGTTTCACCCAGCGAGGACAGACCGCCGGACAGCGAGGCAAATGCATTTGCCGATCGGTCCAACGACCGACGTACCAGCCCGCCCGATTGGCCGGCGGAGGTCGCGTCGAACTGCGCCAGTGGATCGTCGACGCCCCCCGATCCCTCCGGCTGGACAAAGTAAGAAATGGTTTTCAAATCACTGGGCACGTCCGTCATGTTGCCCGGATCCATATCCATCATCACCGCATACTCTTCCAAACGCGGCAAGCGGCTGGTGTCGATTTGGATCTGGTACTGATTGCCGATCACACCGGGCGTGACCAGCACTGCCGATCCAGAATCAAGCGTCGCTGTGGTGCTGGTTTCCTCCTCGGCCTCGGTGTCGTCCATGCCGGCTGCCGACATGTCTTCGTCACTCATTTCCTCACCGCCCCCTGCTCCGCCTCCACCGCCACCACCGGACATTCCCGATGCGGACGAAGCGGTCTTGGACAACAGTTCTTCCAGCGCGGCCGTATCCAACGGTTCGGGGTGCAACGAGGCCCGCAAATCATCTTCGATCATTTGCATCAGCGCCGACGCCAACATTGTTTGCCGCATGTCCGCATCACTGCGATCCATATCGCGGGCATAAAACGTGAATGCTGAATTGATCAACGTCATCAACACCACTGCCATGGACAGCGTCAGAAACAACTCCAGCAACGTAAACCCGCCACGTGGCGATCGAATTTCTCGGTTCATTCGACAGCCTCCTCTCCACCGCTGGCGATTTCTTCCCGCGCGGCCGCCTCTTCGGCCTCCGCGGCCTCTAAACCCAGCGTGGGGTCGATCACCCAGCGGTCCAGCGCGTACGTTGCCAATGGCGTGCCACCGTCGCCGGCGAACACTTTGACGGTCACACGGACCGACAACATCCCATCCAACTGACCTTGCATGACTTCGGTCGAGTACTGGTACGTCTCGGTTGTCTCACTGTCGAACGCCTCGGCCGGGGCATCAATGATCGTCGCCGGGGTCTGTCCACCGGCAACATTCAACAGCAGATCACTCAGTTTGCCTTGGCAGATCATGCGTGCCGAAGCCAGCGCGCGGGCTTCGCGTGCCGCGCTCACGCCGGACTCAGCGATTTGCGCCAACATCGCCAGCGAGGTTCCCAAAATGGCGAGCGCCAGCAGCATTTCCAACAGCGAAAATCCCAGCGACAAAAATCGTTGTTGCGATCTGGTGCGTCTCACTGATTCGCCCCCACCTCGCTGACGGTCACGTCGCCGGTGATCCCACGCAACTTGATCGTGATCTGGCCGTGCGTCGGATGCGTCAGAATCATGGCCGCGGTGCTAGTGGTTCCGTCGGGGTAAAACAAAATGGGTTGGCTGTACCCATCGGCTTGTGAGGAAGCGAGCGATGCCTGCTGGATCTCCATCGCCCGCGCTGCAGACACCACAGCAACACTCTTCACCGTCACGTCTTCGGGCAATTCGATCGTTCGCGTTTGCGACTCGTCGGCGACGACAGCGACAAACTGGCCCTGTTCGGCACCGGACAACAGTGACGACTGAGAACCGGTCTGATCGAGTGCATTGACCGAATCACTCAATGAAAAATACGGTCGCACGCGGACGGCATTGGATTCCAACATGGCATCCATCATCAACGTCCGCCCCTCTCGCATCGCATCGATCCGAGCCAACATCAATTCTTCGCGGATCAGTTTGGCACCGCGTACAATCCGTCGATCACCCAACAACCAAGCGACTTGCGGGATCGCAATCGAGCCCATCACCGACAGAATCGCCATCACCAACAGCAACTCCAGCAACGTGAAACCACGTTTGCCGGATGCTTTGTTGACAGCGGCCAAGCGAGCGGGTGCCTGCGTAGCGGATGCCTGCGTGGCTGGGAAACCGAAGCATGACATCAGGATGACACAACGATGTCGTCTTCCGTACTTTTTTGACCGTCCATGCCGGCACTACGAATTTCATAGCTGTTGCCATTGACGGAGTACTCGATTTCATTTCCCCATGCGTCCTTGGGGATTTCCGTCATAATCGGCGCCACCCATTTGGCTTTCTTGTCGGCATCCGAGGGTCCGTCGCGAAGCTGTTCGAGCGTCTCCGGCAAACCGTTGATTCGCAATTGGTAGATGGCAATGTTGCTCTTGAGCATTTTCAATTGCGTCTTGGTGGCGTCGACATTGGCGGCTTGGCCGGTGCCGACCACGTTCACCGCGACGATCCCACCCAGCACGACCAGAATCGCCAGCACCAGCAACAACTCCAACAGCGTGAATGCATGTCGGGCGGCGCGACGGCGACGAAGTGGTCGGCGACTGGTGGGCCGGGACGAAGTGGCCAATGGACGACTCAGAATTTGGCTTGGCATAGCTACAGACACAATTCAAACGGTGGGACAAAATTTCGGATCCACTGGCAAAACCATAGCCCTCCGATAGTGGGGGCATTGTCTCCAGTGCTATTATTTTAACCTCTGGCCGATCCAAAGGTTTCGCGATTGTACGGCGTTTCCGCGATCGGGGAACTCTCCCGTTTCCGACGGTCCGCCAGATGGTCCAGGCCATGCGAATTGGCGCAGAACTATCACAAGGTGGGTTATTCTGGGGCAGAAGTGCTAGAATGGAGTAGACTTGTGAATATTCTGTGGATGCAGCCCCGGTCGATCGCCGCTGTAAAAAGAGTGGCATTGCTCCAGTTGGAACCCATCCTTTCGTTCGCTCTCTCTCGTTCTCCCCACTTTTCGCTCGGAATTTTGCCATGGCGGCACGCGACGACTCTGTGATTCGCGGAAGTTTAATCACTTGCCTGATTTTGCTGGTCCTATCATTTGCGCTCAATTTCATCCTGTGGCGATGGGGAAACACTCAAGCCCAACAGGAACAGCTGAAACAGGATTCGCTGACCAATGCGCAAAATGAAGTCCGGACGCTGAGCGAACAGAACGACGACTTCAAAGCCATGCTGGGCGCTCGTTTGATGTCGGAAGACAAATACGAGTCGTTTGCCAACAGCAGCAGCGGCGATGCGGAATTCGACCAAATCGCGACTCAGTTCTACCAGGACATGAAAATCTTTGGCCAAGCCGAAGGCATGCAGGATCGCCACTACGGGAAGCTGCCTGAATACCTGATGGACGCCGTTCGCAGCCGCAACACCCAATACGGCCAAGCCCGTGACGAGTCGGCTCGAATCCGAGTGCAAGCCGAATCGGACGTCGAAACCGCTCGCGCTGCACAGCAAAAAGCCGAAACCGAGCGTGAGAATCTGGCCAAAGAATTGGATGACGAACGCACCCAATTCGGGACCTACCGCGATGACATGCTGGTCAAGATGGAAAGCGCCAAAGACAGCAAGACCAAGAGCGAACGGTTGATGCAAGAATTGCAACGCAAAGCCGGCACCGAGCGAGCCCAGCTGGCACAGAAGGCTCAGTTGCTGAAAAACACCATCGACACGCAAAAGTTGGAATTGAACAAACTGCGAAACGATCGCATTGAATCCGTGCAAGGCGAAATCCGCTACGTGCTGCGGGGCGGCAACATTGTTTCAATCAATCTCGGCTCGGCAGACGCGTTGCGACCGGGTGTCACCTTTGGCGTGATCGATCGTGACGACACGACCCGTTTGCAAGATGCCGACATCAAAGCGTCCATCCAAGTCACCCGAATTTCCGGTCCCCACTTGGCCGAAGCTCGTGTCGTTGCCACCCCTGAAATTGGCAACCCGATCATCGAAGGCGACGCGGTGTTCTCGCCTTTCTGGGCTCCCGGACGAACCGTTAAAATCGCTTTGGCTGGCGACATTGATATCGATGGCGATGGCCGCCCCGATAACTCCGCACTGGAAGGCATGATCAAGGCCGCCGGTGCCGAACTGGCGCCCAACGGATCCGAGACCGGACAAATTGATCCCGCCGTCCGCTTTCTTGTGATCGGTGAATCGCCTGACCTGGACAGCGCCAACGAGGACCAAGCGGCAGCACAATTGGCGGAACTCGGAGCCGCCAAACAGCGGGCCACCGAAGCAGGTGTGACGGTGATCCCGGCCTGGAAACTTCAGTCCTACCTGCGAACGCTGGACGATTCCTTGACCACGCCGCTCGGCTCGGCCGTCCGCGGCGACGATTTCCCACCGACTTCGCCGCCCGGACCAGCACGCCGTCGCCCTGTCGACTTGCCAGAAATGTTCAAGAACCAGCGCGACAACGTGCAGCGTAACAACGAAATCGTTCGCCCCTAAAGTAGGCCAGGTGCAACCTGGCGGTGCTGTCGCCAGCGGCACCAGTCGCAGCGACGTTGTCCGCTCCGGCGTTTCCAGTGCCACCCTCCCGTTGAACGCTGCGTGGGGCATTGTCCTTTGGTAACCCGACGCGTCAGTTTTGACGCCAGCGTCAAACAGCCTTTTCAACTCAA
>NZ_JAMYFE010000042.1 GCF_024129865.1 Stieleria tagensis
CCAGCGCCGTTGAAGTGACGCTTCGGGTTACCAAAAACCAATGCCTCACGCAAAAGCGCTGGCTTCAAAACTCAGACGTCGGGTTAGCGAAAACCAATGTCTCACACAACGAACGCAACTTCAAAACTTGTAGGGTGGGGTGTTCATTCTAGTCGAGTTGGCGCGCCGGCGCATTCAATCGCCGATGGTCCGTCATGGAAGACAAGATTGTTTATACTCGTCGGCTGTTTCCCCGTCTGATTGAATCGGAGTCGTGTTGAGCACCATGAATACCCCATCTCCTCATATTCTGTTGGCCTGTTGTTTGCTGCTGTTGGGCTGGAACGGTACTGCGACGTCGGCCGAGCGAGCCCAACATCCCAACATCGTTTTCATTTTGGTGGACGATTTGGGCTATGGCGATTTGGGATGCTATGGACAGCAACTGATTCAAACTCCGCGTTTGGACCAGATGGCAGCCGAGGGCATGCGGTTCACCGATTTTTACGCCGGCAACACCGTCTGTGCTCCGTCACGCAGCGTGCTGATGACGGGACAACACATGGGGCACACGCATGTGCGCGGCAACGCCAGCGGTCCGGACATGTCCAAACAGTCACTGCGCGATCAAGACGTGACGGTTGCCGAGGTCTTGCAAGACGCGGGATACGAAACCGGTCTGTGTGGCAAATGGGGGCTGGGCGATGAAGCACCCGGCGGGCGCGAGGGACTGCCACGTCGCCAGGGGTTTGATTTTTCCTATGGCTATCTCAACCAAGTTCACGCTCACAATTACTACCCGGAATTTTTGTGGCGAAATGAGACCAAGTCACCGCTGCGAAACGTGGTCCAGCGTGCTGACAAGTCATATGGTGGGTTCACCGGTGGCTGGGCGACTAAGAAAGTTGATTACAGCCATGACCTGATTGCCGAAGAGGCGCTGGGGTTCATTGATCAAGCGGCCGCCGAATCGAACAAGCCATTCTTTTTGTATTTGTCGCTGACCATTCCCCACGCCAACAACGAAGCGTCCGGTGGGACCGGCAACGGTCAGGAAATCCCCGATTTTGCTCCCTATGCCGACAAGGATTGGAGTGATCAAGACAAGGGACAGGCCGCAATGATCACTCGGATGGATGGTGACGTCGGTCGGTTGTTGGATCGTTTGGATGAATTGGGGATCGCCAACGATACGGTCGTGATGTTCTCCAGTGACAACGGTCCACATGACGAGGGTGGGCATGACACCGAGCGGTTCGATCCGGCTGGTCCGCTGCAGGGCATGAAGCGAGATTTGTACGAGGGTGGGATTCGTGTTCCATTGATCGTCCGCTGGCCTGGGACCACGCCGGCGGGAACGACCAGCGATCACATCAGTTATTTCGGAGATCTGATGGCCAGTGCCGCGGAACTGGCGGGAGTGAAATGCCCCGACCATACCGATTCGATCAGTTTTGTGCCGACGATCACGGGGCACCCTGATCAGCAAGTCGATCACGAGTATCTGTACTGGGAGTTCTATGAACAGGGCGGCAAGCAAGCCGTTCGCGCGGGGAAATGGAAAGCCATTCGAATGCCATGGCAAACGGGTGCCACCGAGCTGTTCGATCTCAGTCAAGACATTGGCGAAGCAACGGACCTGGCGAGTGAAAACCCAGGCACTGTCAAACGTTTGGAAGCGATGATGGATCAGGCGCATACCGAACACCCGAATTGGCAGGCCCGCGGTTCCGTTCCAAAACGCGACTGATCTTGACGCCGCTGGCATCGATCGACGCTAGCGTTCCGTGGACGGGCGGTCGCGCAGAATTTTCTCACAGGCGGATTGCAATTCCAGAACCGTGTCAAAGCGGTCATTGCGGTCTTTGGCCAAACATCGTTGCAGGACTTCCGCCATGGGAGGATCAATCTCTTTGATCGACGATAAATCGGGCACGCGGAACAGTTGTTCGCTCAGCATCATCGATGTAGTCAGCCCCGAAAACGGCGGCGCCCCGGTCAGGCATTCGACGGCGACGCAGCCGATGGCGTACAGGTCGGATCGACCATCGAGTCGATCACCGCGGATCTGTTCGGGAGACATGTAGCTGGGGGTTCCACAGATTTCGCTGTGGCCGCCATCGGCTGCCATGGTCATCGAAGTGGCGAGTCCGAAATCGACGATTTTGACGATGTCGGCAATGCCCCCGACCTGGGCCAGAAACAGATTGCTGGGTTTGATATCCCGGTGGACCATGCCGCGGTGATGCGCGTCGGCCAGTCCGGCACAGGTCTGGCTAATGATCGAGATGGTTTTCTCCAGTGACAGCGTGCCTTTTTTAATCAGTCGTTGCGCGACGGATTCGCCGTCCAGGTACTCCATCACGTAATAGAAATCGCCACTTTCGGTGCGTCCATAATCATAGATTTGCACCGTGTTCCAGTGGGTCAACGTGGCTGAAATCTGGACTTCGTCTTCAAACCGCCGGATCGCGGATTCGTCAGTGGCTGATTCGTAACGGATCAATTTGATGGCGGCCGGCCGTTTCAACAATTGATGTTCGGCTCGGTAGACGACGCCCATTGCGCCGCGTCCGATTTCTTCGGTCAGTCGGTACTGTCCGTACAACTGGGCGGCGGCGGCCTGATGACGGACTTGATGCACAATGTGGGCGCCGATCGTTGCCACCATGGCCATCAGCAATGTCAGCATTGGATTGGCGTAGTGCATGAAGTCATCGACCGCCACATGGTCTTGGAACACTTCGTGTAGCATGACGACCAGCGACGGCATCAACGCAGCGGTGACCGTGACCGCTGCGGTGCGTTGCCATGTCGCGGGGATCAGGATGCCATAGATGGCGATGTGTATGGCCGTTGCCGTACTGACCATGGCCCGCAAGGTGTCGATGTCATCGTGGTTCCCGGTGGCAACCGAGAGGTTCGTGCCGCGAACTAAGATCCACATCAGTTCCAACATCGGTGCCGCTACGACTAGCAGTTCGAGCCAGCGGAGCTGTTTCAATGACAGGCGTTCTCGGAATCGCAATAGGTACAGCGTGCCCGCCAGGATCAAGAAAACAATGCTGCGGATGATGACCGCGACCGAGGTGATCGTACCGCCGACGATACCAAAGATGGTGATCGCCGTTCCCACCAACACGACCAAGCCAATCGCGGCGATCAGACGGCTGCGCAGCAGATGCTGTGTCGATTGGGCAAACCGCCACTCCAGTTCGCTGGAGCGATCAATGCCCAGGTCGCCGACACCGGCGCGCGGTGGTTTGGCTGGATCGACGACGATTCGAGGATCAAGCGAGAAGTCGCGTGTGTTTTTGAACGTGGCTGCGGAGGGAATGGTTGATGCGGTTTCGATCAACGATTTTTCGCTGTGATAACGCAACAGCGACTGCACTTCGTTCCGCAATTCGGTGTTCGACCCGCACTCGTCGTCAATCCGTTGCTGGCGTTGATCGAGTGGCAGCGCGACCACCGCTGCAAACACTTCTTTGACACGCAGGTACATCGCCGGTGTCACTCGGTTTCCTCCAGCGACAGTTCACGTCGTAGCCATGCGCGTGCCATTGTCCAGTCGGATTCGACAGTGCGTTTCGAGATGCCCAACACCTCGGCGACCTGTTCGACGGTCAAGCCGGCGAAAAATCGCATCTCCACGATCTTGGCCTGTCGGTCGTCCAGTCCCGAGAGTTTTTCGAGTGCTTCTTCGACGGCCAAGATGTCTTCATCGCGCCGCGCCGAAACCTTCATGTCATCGGTCAGCGAAATCCGACGCATTCCGCCGCCACGTTTGAGACGCAGCCGATGGCGGGCATGGTCGACCAGGATCCGCCGCATCATCGTTGCACCTACGGCAAAGAAATGTGTTCTGCCCTGCCAATCGATGCGATTCAGATCGACCATCCGCAGATACGCTTCATTGACCAGCGCGGTGGGTTGCAGCGTGTGGGCCGGCGATTCGTCTTTTAGCAAACGCTGGGCGATTTGGTGCAATTCGTTGTAAACCAACGGCGCGATGCGATCGAACGCGTCCGGATCGCCCTTGGCCAGCTCGGTCAGAACCCCCGAAATATCGCCTTTTTCGGTACTCATGGTCAGTTCAGTTGGCTCGAAATCAAGAGTCAGAGGGCGGCGGCACGACAGATGCCAGAGTAGTTGATTGCCGCGTGGTTGCGGAAATTTGCCTGAAAAGTGCTGCGGATAGTGGTTGGTTCTGTCGCTTACATGACAGGACCCGACTTTCTACCCCCCCCTACTTTAGGTCAACGCCACGATGCAAGCCAGCGCCCGGTTTAATCTCGGCGTTCAGCGTTCGGCCGGGCGCAATCGTCGGGGGGCGGATTCTGATCTGATCCAATCGGCGCAGTCTGGGGACCATGCAGCTTTTTCACAGCTCGTCACTCGCTATCAAGGCCGTTTGTTGAATTCGATGTCAGAAGTCGTCGGCTGTCCGATGATGGCCGAAGACATCGTGCAAGAAACCTTCGGGCGCGCTTTTCGATTTATCAAGAAGTTTCGCATGCAGAGCCAATTTTATAGTTGGCTCTATCGGATCGCGCTGAACGTCCGTGGATCGCATTTTCGCAAGCACCGGGCGCTGCTGGCACTGGACTCGGTGGGCGAGCTGACGGAAAGCCTGCGAACCGAATCGGCCGATTGTCCTGCTGCTAGTGCGGCCCGTTGTGAAGCTCGTCAACAAGTCCGCGCCGCGCTGGAGCGGTTGCCTGAACACTATCGTCGCATTTTGCTGCTGCGTGAATTTGATGGCCTGGATTATCGCGAGATCGGTGAAATCATGGAGATCAACATGGGGACGGTTCGCAGCCGACTTTCGCGGGCGCGGGCTCGATTGAAAGTGGAACTGGAATCCTACGCCGAGTGAAATGCGGATCAAGTCGCCGTCGCCGACCCACAGCGGCAGCGAGGGGGCAGGTGATGTATCCTGTGTGATCGGATTCCGTTCTGATTGCTAAGATCTTCCCCCCTGTCTCGAGACCCCGCCAATGTCGTTTCCGATTGCTCCGCCCAATGTCCGTGCTGTCAGTCGAGTTGATCGGCAAATTCGAAAGGTGGTTTGCGCCGTAGCGGTGGTTGGGCTGATGCTGGCCGTGTCCATGCGCGGCGCAGCGGCCGAATCGAAACCGAATTTCGTCATCATCTTTGCCGATGACCAAGGTTATGGCGATTTAGGTTGCTTCGGATCGACCAAGATCAAAACGCCCAACATTGATCGAATGGCGGCCGAAGGCAGGCGGTTCACGAACTTCATGGTTGCATCACCGGTCTGCACGCCGTCGCGCGCCGCCTTGCTAACGGGTTGTTATCCCAAACGCGTTGGCATGCATCAACATGTGCTGTTCCCGTCGTCGACCAAGGGGCTCAACCCCAGCGAGCATACGATTGCGGATCACTTGAGTGACCAGGGCTATGCCACCGCCTGTTTCGGCAAGTGGCACTTGGGGCATCACCCGGAAACATTGCCACAGCAAAATGGTTTCGACACGTACTTTGGGATCCCCTATTCCAACGACATGAATTATCCCGACAACAAAGGCAAGCCCAGAGTGCCGTCGGATGAGCTGTGGCGGAATCAAGAATCAGCAGTGACCCAGTGGAACACGCCACTGATGGAAAATGAAGAAATCGTTGAACTGCCGGTCGACCAACGCACAGTGACTCGCCGCTACACCGATCGCGCGGTTGACTTTATCAAGACCAACAAAGACAAACCATTCTTTCTCTACCTGCCTCATTCAATGCCTCACATCCCGCTGTATGTCCCGGCGGATGCATATGATCCAGATCCACAAAACGCATACACCTGTGTGATCGAGCACATCGATGCCGAGGTCGGCCGTGTGATGCAGACGATTCGTGAATTGGACTTAGCCGACAATACCTATGTGATTTACACCTCGGACAATGGGCCTTGGTTGCAATTCAAAAACCACGGTGGTTCGGCAGGTCCGCTGCGCGCTGGCAAGGGGACGACGTTCGAAGGCGGCCAGCGTGTGCCTTGCGTGATGTGGGGACCGGGGCGGATTCCGGCCGGCAGCCAGTGTGATGAATTGGTCGGCACAATTGATCTGTTGCCAACGATCGCTGCACTGACCGGTACCGCGTTGCCGAAAGATCACAAGATTGATGGTATGGATGTTTCCGGCTTGCTGGATGGGACGGCAACACAGTCGCCGCGAGAGGAATATCTGTATTACACCTCACAGGGCGAAATCGAAGGCATCCGCATCGGCGATTGGAAGCTGTTGGTCAAACGCCCACGCCCGCCACGCAACCGTCCCAATGCCAAGCTCCCACCGCCAGAAGTCTTGCTATTTGATGTGACGGCGGACGTCGGCGAGCAAAACAATGTGGCGTCCAGCAATCAACAGCGGGTCGATTCAATGCAAACGAGGATGACCGAGCTGGATGCCGAGATCACCGCCAACGCTCGCGAGCCCTGGCAAAAGTAGTCGGCTCTCTGCGGCGCGACGTGGCAATTCTGCAATCAGTGCTTCGCCCGTCTGGTTCGCCCAAGGGGCCGTGGCAGGTGCATTTTTCGTGTTTTACCCAAAGGGAAGCTTCTGCCAAACCGCGGTCAGGGCTGCGAGGTGGCCTGCGGACGCGATCTCGTTGCATACAATGGCACCGGCAATAGAGGGGTGGGTTATTCG
This sequence comes from Stieleria tagensis, assembly GCF_024129865.1. Lineage (GTDB taxonomy): Bacteria > Planctomycetota > Planctomycetia > Pirellulales > Pirellulaceae > Stieleria > Stieleria tagensis. The sequence goes on from NZ_JAMYFE010000042.1 coordinate 6,648, forward strand.
GTGGCCGCCCTGGCTTTGTCGTTACCCAACGGGATTGCAACGAGATGAGTTTGTATCGACCAAGACGTCGACCGCGAGCGCGCCGTCGACTGCTGACGTTGCTGGAAAGACTCGAGCCGCGATGGTTGCTGGCTGCGTCGTTGTCGGTCAGTGACAGTGCCGTGGACACGTCAACCGTGTTGGTGCGTCTGCATCCAGAGGCGCGACCGGCGGCCCCGGCAAGCGACGTGGATCAGGCCGTCGAAGTGCTGCCGGGGTTGTGGCGAATGAGCGTGCCGGAGGGATTGGGCGTCGACGAATCGATTCAGTTTTTCGAAAACTATCCCGGCATGATTTATGCCGAGCCCAACTACCAAGTGCAACTGTCGGCCACCGCATCAGATCCCGATTACGATCGGCTGTGGGGCCTGAGGAACCTTGGGCAGACCGGTGGGACGCCCGGTATCGACATCGGCGTGGAACAGGCTTGGGAGGTCACCACCGGCAGCGCTAGCACACTGATTGCGGTGATCGACACAGGAGTGGATTATCGGCATCCAGATCTGGCTGCAAATATCTGGGTCAACCCTGGCGAGATCGCCGACGATGGAATCGACAACGACGGCAATGGCTTTGTCGATGACCTTCACGGCTATGACTTTGCCGGCAACGACGGCGATCCGTTGGACGATCACAACCATGGAACCCACGTCGCCGGAACGATCGGCGCTGTCGCGAACAATGGAATCGGGATCGCCGGCGTCAACTGGGACGTGCAGATCATGGCCGTCAAATTTTTGAACAGCCGCGGCAGTGGTTCAATCGCGGACGCTGTTTCGGCGATCCACTACGCGGTCGACAACGGCGCAACCGTGTCGAACCATAGTTGGGGTTTCAACGGTGGCTATTCTCAGTCATTGGCCGATGCGATCAGCTATGCACAAAGCGCCGGACACGTCGTTGTCGCCGCCGCGGGCAATGGCGGCGGCGATGGGATTGGCGACGACAACGACCAGTTCCCTTTTTATCCGAGTGCCTTCGAGCACGACAATCTATTATCGGTCGCAGCAACCGATCACAACGACCAATTGGGTTCGTTTTCCAACTACGGCCACACCCAAGTGGATTTGGGAGCTCCCGGTGTCGGCATCTATAGCACGACACGCAACAACACCTACAGCACGTTTAACGGCACTTCGATGGCGACGCCACACGTGACCGGTGCGGTGGCACTTTTGCAAAGCCAGTATCCGCAGTGGAGCTACCAGGAGGTGCGGGATCGCATCTTCGATACAGTCGACTTGGTGCCGGCACTGCAGGGCAAGACCACGACCGGAGGCCGGCTGAATGCTGCTGCCGCAGTGCGCCCCGATTTGTTAGGGCCGGCAGTGATCGCGAGTACGCCGGCGACGGATCAAATGCATGAGGTCAGTCGGGTCACGCTGGCATTCAATGAGAAGATTGATGCGACAAGTTTTACAACGGACGATGTTGTTTCATTTCAAGGACCACAAGGTGCGATCACAGTTGACGAAATCAATCTGGTTACCGACAGCGGCGGACGCCAGTTCGAGATCGTCTTTGCCGAACAGGCCGCGCTCGGTGATTACACGCTGACGATTGGTCCCGATATTTTGGACACGTCCGCTAACCCGATGGATCAAAACGGGGATGCGGAGGCGGGGCAAGTTCCAGACGACCAGTACATCGCAACCTTTCGAATCATCCCAGACACCGTCGGGCCCGCGATCGTCACATCGACGCCCAACGGTCCGACCAATCTGCCAACCAGTCGGGTTCAAGTCACGTTCGACGAAAGGATCGACGCCAATTCCTTTACGGTAGAGGATATCGTGGCGTTCCACGGTCCCAGTGGTCCGATCCCGATCATTGGATTACAGGCACTGAGTGATGGACGATACGAAATCGAGTTCCCCTACCAAGATGCTTTGGGAAACTACTCGATGACGATCGGCCCACAGATTTTGGACCGCGCCGGGAATCCCATGGACCAGGATCGCGATGGAGTCGGCGGAGAAACGGATGATGACGCGTTTGAGATTCAGTTCAACTTAGAAGTCTGGCAGTATGCCGATCATGTTGTCGAATTCAGTTCCCAGTACAGTTCAACCGATTGGTCAGCAGAGCAATCGTTGGGGCCGCCGGATACATTCGCCTATGGAGACATCGAAACCGCCTGGGCACCCCTGTACGCTAACGGCACCGATGAGTTTCTGACCGTCGGTTTTGAAAGACCGTTGTTGGCGAGTGGAGTGTCGATTCGGGAGACCTACGGGAACGGGTTTGTGCGTGGCGTCGAAGTACGTGATGCCACGACCGGCCATTATGTCACGGTGTCCACAGGCCCGGATCCTAGCCAGCCCAATCAACCGGTGGACTACGTGCTGTCGTGGCCGCAAACGGAGTTTCCGGTCGACGCGGTTCGCATCGCTGTCGATACCGACCACAACTTGGATGCCTATGAAGAAATCGACTCGGTTCAATTGCGTGGCGTGACCGTGCCCGATGTCGATGGACCTCGCGTGATCGACTGGACACCCGACGGCAGCGCCGCGGCGCCCCTCAGTCGCATTCAACTGGAGTTTGACGAAGCCATTCAGGATGGCACGTTTGCGCTAGACGATCTGACGCATTTCAGCGGTCCAGCAGGTGACGTCACGGCGACCGCGGTGAACCGTTTGTCGAGCAGTGTCTACGAAATTTTGTTCCCACCGCAGGACACATTCGGAAACTACTCGCTGGTGATCGGTCCTCAGATTCTGGATCTTCAAGGGTTGCCGATGAACCAGGATCAAGATGGCACCGATGGCGAATCGATCGAAGACCAATTCGAACTTGATTTCCGTGTTGAGTTATGGCAATACGCCAGCAGCGTCGTCGATTTCAGTTCACAATACGCCACGACGTCTTGGTCGGCCGCACAAGCGATCGGCGATCCTGATACGTTTGTCTATGGCGACAGTCGAACCGCGTGGACACCGGGCAATCGTAACGGTACGACCGAAAATTTGACGGTCGCGTTTCCCACCGCGGTCTTGGCCAGTGGAGTGGTGATCCGCGAAACATTCGGCAATGGTTTTGTCACTCAAGTCGAAGTCCGCGACGCAGAAACCGGTGTTTTCGAAATTGTTTCAACCGGCAGCGATGGTAGTCAGCCTGGATCACCCGTCGATCACTTGGTTGCTTGGCCGGAAACAAGTTATCCGGTCGACGCGGTTCGTATTCAAATCGGCACCGACCATTCGGCCGGATACGAACAAATCGACGCGGTTCAATTGCGTGGCGTGACCGCACCTGACTTACGCGGTCCGCGAATCATTTCCACCACGCCAGACTTGGGACACCCTGGTCCGATCGATCATATCGAACTGACGTTTAGTGAGCCGATCGCTGTCTCAAGTTTTACCACCGCGGATGTGCTCCGTCTGGACGGGCCGGTCGGATCCATCGAACCGATCTCGGTCCAGGCAATAAGTGAGACGACGTTTCAGATTGCATTCGCTAGCCAGACGACAAAAGGAACGTATTCGTTAGAAATCGGTTCCGAGATCTCCGATTTAGCCGGCAACCTGCTGGACCAGAACGAAGACCAGATCGGTGGTCAAACGGACGATCGATTCAATTTGTCGTTTGAATTGGAGCTTTGGCAGCACGCCTCGACGGTGCTCGGTTTCAGTTCACAATATAGTGCCACGTCCTGGTCCGCCGATCAAGCTTTGGGAGTGCCCGACACCTTTGTCTATGGCGATCAACGCACGGCGTGGACGCCGAAATCCAGCAATGGCACAACGGAATGGCTGTCCGTCGGTTTTGACACGCCGGTGTTGTCCAGTGGTGTGATCATCCGACAGACCTATGGCAATGGATTTGTGCGACAGATCGAAGTCCGCGATGCCGAGAGCGGATTGTTTCACCAGATGCCGATGACGATCGATGAAAGCCAGCCCGGCGCGCCGGTGGATTTTGACGTCTCCTGGCCATTGACGGATTTTCCTGTCGATGCGGTCAAAGTGACGATTGATACCAACCATTCCCTCGGGTTCGAAGAAATTGACGCCATTCAATTGCGAGGTGTAATTGCACCGGATGTCAGTGGTCCGCGCGTGATCGCAACAGATCCCCAGCAGGGGCATCCGGGATCGATCGAACAAGTTGATTTGATTTTTAGTGAACCGATCGACCCTCAAACGTTTACCGCCGCAGATGTCATCGAGTTAAGCGGACCGACCGGGCCGATCGCGATTGCTGGAATCGATCAGTTGGCCGAAGACCGGTATCGAATACGATTTGACCTGCAAACCGAATTTGGCACGTATTCATTGCTGGTCGATCCATCGATTCGCGACTTGGCGGGCAACTTAATGGATCAGAACCAAGACGGGGTCGGCGGTCAGGTCGACGATCGCTTCGCACTTGAGTTTGATTTGGAGTTGTGGCAGGACGCATCAACGGTGATTGATTTCAGTTCCCAGTACAGCACACTTTCCTGGTCCGCGGCGCAGTCGCTGGGTCCAGCCGACACGTTCGTTTATGGTGACCAGCGGACAACCTGGACTCCCAAATCCAGCAATGGAACCGTGGAAACATTGACGGTCGGATTTGAAACGCCTGTCCTGTCGACCGGCGCCATCATCCGAGAAACGTTCGGCAACGGATTTGTTCGTGCCGTCGAAGTTCGCGACGCCGAGACGGGGTTGTTCCAAACGATGGACATTGGCGAAGACGACAGCCAACCTGGAACCCCGGTTGATTACAATGTTTCTTGGCCGATGACCGAGTTCGCAGTGGATGCCGTCCGCATCACCATCGACACCGATCACTCACTTGGCTTTGAACAGATCGATTCGGTTCGCTTGCGAGGTGTGGTCGCACCCGATGTCGTTGGGCCGCGAGTGATCCAGACGAATCCTCAAGACGGTCATCCGGGATCGATCGACAAGATTGATCTGTTGTTTAGTGAACCGATTGCTGAAGGCAGTTTGACCGCTGGCGACATCGTAGCGCTCTCTGGGCCCAATGGTGCGATCCCCGTCAACGGAGTCGAAACGCTCGCGGCAGATCAATTCCGCATCCATTTTGACCGGCAAACGCAGTTTGGGAGTTATCAGTTGGTGCTGGGAACGCAGGTCACTGACTTGGCAGGCAACTTGTTGGACCAAAATGGCGATGGGATCGGCGGACAAAACGACGATTTGTTTGAACTGCAATTTGATCTAGAGCTTTGGCAGTACGCCGCGAGCGTCGTCGATTTTAGTTCTCAGTACAGCACATCGTCCTGGTCCGCGGCCCAGGCCGTTGGTCCCGCCGACACGTTTGTGTATGCCGACCAGCGCACCGCGTGGGTTCCGAAATCGCGAAATGGAACCAGCGAATTTTTGACGGTTGGTTTCCAGACGCCGGTGTTTGCCACCGGTGCCATCATCCGCGAAACATTCGGCAATGGATTTGTCCGTCAGGTCGAAGTTCGCAATGCAGCGACCGGAGAGTTTGAAATCGTGTCGATCGGACCTGACAATAGCCAACCCGGGACACCCGTCGATTTTAGTGTGTCCTGGAATGCGACATCCTATTTGGTCGATGCGTTGCGGATCACAGTCGATACCAATCATTCGCTTAGCTACGAAGAAATTGACGCGGTACAGTTGCGCGGAAAGTGATTGGCATTCGTCTTCCCCTAAACGGCCCGTTTGGAGTACATACCCAACTGGGCAGCGCCAGTTTGACTTGAATCGTTAGCGGTGGTTTCACGTCCGCTGGCGAAAATCAGCTACCAGGAAGGGTCAATGTTCATTCTTCGAATCGTTAGCATCATTACTTTGGTCTGTGGTTCCACGGCCATGGTGTCGGCTCAATCATCGCCCCCGGATTCTGGCCCTTACGCCAACGGCCAAGTGATTCAGGCGGTCGGTAGCGGAACGGTTGCCTCGCGTATGCTGAACCAAGCAAGCTATCAGCAGGTGAAAAGCCAGATTCGATTCGAGATTCAGTTGTTGTACGTTGATGCAGAAATGCGTGACAAGCTGTATGAATCGATCGGATCGGAAAACATTCACACCCAAGTCACTCGCGTGAATGAGCCGACAACCGAATCAACCCAATCCGGCGAAGTCATCGCCAGTGAATCGGAATTGGACAGCCAGCATCAGACGACATCGGCAAGTGTGGTGACGTCAGCGGTGATGTCAAAACAACAGCGTGCCGAAATATTGCAGATGGTTTCTCAACGTGAACATTGCAAGGTTGTTGCACGACCAGTCATGATCGCCGCGGATGGTCAAGTCGCTGGACTTCAACAACAGGTTCAACGTCCCTTTTTGGCGGAATTGGAGCCGGTCGAAAATGATCCGGATGCCGCCGCAACCCCGGGGATTCAAGTGTTGAACGAAGGAGTGAAATTTGCCGTGCTAGCCGATGTCGTGCAGGACGGTTTGCAACTGACCACCCGGATCGAACAGTCAACGATTACCGACGTCCAGCAATACAGCGTTTACGGTGTCGGCCCCAGCCAGACAACGCTTCAAATTCCGACGCATCAGGTCCGCATTGCCAAGGCCAAGCAGATCGTGACGGAAAATCAAACGTTTCTATTGGATCCCTATTTCCAAACGGTCAAAGTTCACGAAACCGAAGTTGGCACTCCGATTCCCTACTTGAATCGGAGCTTTCGATCGAGCAAGAAGACGGAGCAGGTACAACAGAATCTGATCGTGTTGTTGACCGCGAAGAAACTCTAATGCAGGTGCGGGGTGTTGTTGGTGTGGAGGATCTATCCGACCGGTCGGATAAATCCTCCACGCCAGCTAAATGCGATTCCGTGATTTTCACAAAAAGAGACGTTTTCAGCGTGTGATTCACGCACCAACAGGTTCTTGTTGCAGGAGAGTGAGAGCAGGACCTACCGATCCGCTCAGATCCGCAATTGTCTCGAACCAGTGAAGACCGGCATGAGCCTAGAAATGATCGACTCGCGTCACGACGCCAAAGAATTGCCAAGTGCATCAAAGCCGCTGTCGGTTGGATCTGCGAGTCGCGTACCGTCGTTGTTGAAATGGACGTACACGGCGTTCACATTGGTACTGGCCGTCTATTACTGGAAAGAATACGGGCCGACAAATTTCTTGTACTACTGTGACGTGGCGCTATTCCTGGGGGTCGCAGCGGTCTGGACAGAAAAACCAATCTTCGCCTCGATGGCTGTCGTTGGCATCACCATTCCTCAGCTGCTTTGGCAGGTTGATTTTATCAGCTCGATTGCCGGATCATCGTTGGTTGGAATGACGGATTACATGTTTGATTCAGGGATCTCGTTGTTTGCGCGAGGGTTGTCGTTCTTTCACTTTTGGTTGCCGATGTTGTTGTTGTATCTGGTCTATCGGCTGGGCTACGATCGGCGAGCCTTTTTTGCCTGGACGGTATTGGCATGGGCGCTGATGTTGATCTGCTATTTTCTGTTGCCCGGTCCGACCGATGCATTGTCATTTCCCAATCAGCCGCACAATGTGAACTATGTGTTTGGCCCGAATGGTGACACGGCACAGACGTGGATGCCAGCCTGGGCCTGGCTTGGCTGCCTGCTTTGCGGTCTGCCATTGCTGGTGTTCCTGCCCACGCATGCTGTGCTATCGGCACTGGATCGCAAGTTCAAAAGTCGGCTGGCGTGACCGGGTGCAGCCAGTCGTTCCAAGCCTGGCGTTGGTAGTCCTGAAGCGAAGCTTTTTCGTATTCGTTTGCCGCGGCCAGTAGATCCGTCAGTTGTAACGTGGGCCGAGCGAGTGAAGCCTGTGAGGCGATTGTTTCAGCCAAGCTGGCAGCCATGGTTTGGTTGCGACGCTGCAACGCACGAACCTGGCGGCGATGAGAACGTGAACCGAGCGCAGCCACACTGCGCCGTCCGCCTAAAACCAATGCCGACAATTGACGCGTTAGACCTGGCGACAAATCAGAATTCGACAAGGAAAGACCGCCGGGTGAACCGGTTCCGTTGAGAGTGTCGGTGTCGCCGAATTGGTCGGTGTGACTAAAGAAATGACGCTCCAGTCGGTCAAGCCCCAGTTGGCAAACACCGCGCCACGATTCCGGTAGTTCTAACCGGGGCGTTGCATCGTCTTGGGCAAGCGGGCAGATCATCAGTGGGTCGATCGAGCCGGATTGTCCGGGGCGTGGTCGACCAACCACTCTAAGTCTCAGGCCGGCACTGCGCGAAAGTAGTTCCAAATTGGCGCGATACGGCAGTGCATCAATGTCGAGCGGGATTTCCAAGAACAGCGGCGCATCGAGTTCCGTGAGGGAAACGGCGACCGAGCAGTGATGGGGACCAAGCACCGTGCATTCAAAGCCGACGAGGCGGTGTCGGTTGGCGGTTGCCTGGCCCGGATCTTGTTGGGCGTCAAATAGGCGTTTCAATTGTTCGGCAAAGGGTGCTGCGAACGACAGGTTCCAGTCGTGGGCGGTCGATTGACCGTCGTCGGCAGTTGAGTCGCTGGCAGAGACGGGCTTGCGTCGTGCCCAGCGGGTTTTCGTGCCGCGGCCCAAGCGGTGATCGGGTGATGCGGTCAGGTTCTGTACGTCCAAGGTCGCTCGGCAAAGTTCAAACGCAGACAGGGTCGTCGATCCCAGGTCGATTCCGCCTTGATAGGCTTGGCTGGCAAGCGAGGGTTCGCCGGGCCGTACCAAGCCAACTTCGTAAAACGCTGTGTCGTTGGCGATGAAATGCACAACTGTTCCGGCGAAACCAGAGCGTGTCACGATCGGTTCCGCCAACACACCTTGCAAGCGACTCACGTCGACTGCGGTGAAGGGGCGCCGAACTTGTCCCACTTGATCGACTTCCAGTGTGTCGTGTCGCAGAACCGCACGTGCCAAGACAACGGTGCGGGCAAGGTCGGTTTTTAGTTGCTCGGTATCGGTGCCATCGGAGCCAGATTTCAACTGGCGAATCCCCTGCACGCTGCGTATCAAGGCTGCCGAAAGATGGATCAATCCATGTCGCCGACATTGGTGCGCGGCGCGCAGTAGAGTGGATTGAACCACAACACCACAGTTCCGCGATCCGACGGAAAGTACTGTTTCGATCGCGCCAATGCTATTGGACGCTGCCTGGCGCATCACTGCGGTGACTTCGACGGCCGATGCCGTTTGGTCGTCGTCAATCAATGTGGTTACAGAATCAGTGGTTGCTGACGAATCGACTGTTTGTTCCAACGGAAGTCGACTGGCACAGGCCAGTAGGTGAAAGCATTTGGGAGCCAGTAAACAGGTGCATGAGAGTTGCTGAAGCTCTGTCATACTGTTCGATTCCGGGTTCACAACAAGCCGCACCGTTTCTTCGCCCGCAACGACGGTGATTTGGTTGTCTTGGCGCGACCAAGTCCAGGTATCAGCCACCAACGGATTCTTATCCAAACGTTTTTGGACACGCGTCGGCGCCTGGTCGATCAATCGAGCGACGAGTTCCGCCGAAACGTTGGGCCGCAGTGGATCAGCCATCGATTTGTCCTGAACTAGGATTGCCGCGAATCTGGTCACCGATCCAACGGGCGAGTTTTTCAGGACTGACCGCTGCGACCGACATACCAGCCGACGCCATCATTTGTGCCAAGCCGTCGTGGTAGCGTGCTTGCCCTGAATCATCCAACGATGCAAGCCCCAGGCAACGGACTCCTGAATCAACCAAGGCACGGACTTCCGCCAACATCGATGGGATCGACACGCCTTCTTCAAAGTCGGTGACCAAGACGACAATCGAACGCGAGGGCACTTTGATGCCGGCCCTGGCGGCGCGTAGCCCAAGTCCGATGTCGGTACCGCCGCCGACATCAACTTCTAACAGCAGTGCCAGAGGATCAGCGACTTGATCGCTCAAATCGATCAATTCGGTGCTGAATGCCAGGAAACGCACCGAGAGTGCGGGCAATGCATCAAAGATTGCTGCCACCAAAGCGCTATAAACCACCGATGCGGACATCGATCCAGAGACATCGACGACAAACGTCACATGCCAATCCATTTCACGGCGCGCCGGTGCGTTGAAGATCAAACGATCGGCAATGATGGTTGCCCGACCGTCGGGTCGTCGACGGCAATTTCGCAAGTTTTCACGGATCGTACGTGGCAGGTTCAGCTGACGCGAGCGACGGCGGGTGGGCCGCGGCGTCGACAGTCCGCTGAGTGCAGTTTGTAATCGCACTGCCAATTGCTGTGCCAATTGGTCGGTGATGCGTTTTGCAAGTCGTCGCAATTGGTGCATGCGTGATTCCGGCATCGCACCGGCCAGGCTAAGAACCTGTTGCAGCAAATCCACCGATGGCGTGACACTGTCAGGATCCAGATGTTGAATCAGGGTTGGGTTGCCAGCCGCTGCGGCCGTTCCCAACACCTCTTGGCAGACGTCGCTGCCGAACAAAGCTTCCAAGTCGTCGGCCCACTGTGCGCTACTTGGCGATGGAGCTTCCTGTCCGCCGGTCGACCCGCGGCGCTCGGCAAACTCTCTGCGTGATCCCTCGCCGCGACCGCGGCCGAACATTTGGTCCAAAGAGCGCGCTGCGGACTGGACGCGTGACTGAGGACTTTCCGGTGGCAGCCCCAAGATCAACCGCCAGCGATCTGCTGTTGTGATCTGGCCGTTTGCGACTGGGCGAATCACGGTGTCGAGCTCTGAACTCGAGTCTGCATTCGCAGAGGTCTTCGATCGGTCGGAAACCGGTTGTTCGAGCATCGATTGAAGTTCTGGGAACAATGCCTCCACAGCGCGTTGTCCTGCCAGATCGCAATGGCGAAGCCGGGCCACCTGTTGAATGACAACCTGCTGTTGCGACGGATCATCACTGCTTTCCTCGATCGAAGACCTGCGGTCGTCCAAGCCTTGGAAGCGGATATCGAGAACACGCTGACGGTCGGCCGGCGAAAAGGGCTGGAAACCGCCCCGAAGTGCTGGCAATTGCGTCAAAAAATCAGCGTCATCGAGCTCGTTCACCGTTGCTTCGAATCCATCCAACCACTGCGCATCGTTTTGCATGCGTGACAACAACAGTTGCACACATCCCGAGAGTCCATCGCGCAATCGCTCTCGCCCCGAGCGATCCGACGCGGAGTCGATCCATCCGGTTAGCAATCCGCCGAGTGTTTTAGAATCCATTTCGCCTAACACACACAGACCGCCGGCGGAAACGCCACGCATCAGATTGCTGCCGTCGCGCAGGGTTTGTTTACACCAATTGATCAAGTGTTGTGGTGTGACGGGATCGTCGTCTGCATGGTCCACGTCCGCATTGCTGCCGAGAAATGTTTGATAGAGGTCACCGGTGAACCAATCGACCAACTCGGCCACTGCGATGGCGTCGTTCCGGTCCGAACTTCCACGTAACCCACCCAGTCGTAGCAGGCAGGCGTGCAGTAGTTTCGCAGGCGATACGATTGCATCGGGCAGATGGTAGACCGGCACAATCGGCGGCGCTGCGTCGGCGGGATCTAACGGCAGACCGGGAAGATGGGATGCAGCGATCCGAACGATCAGCGACGTGGCTTGGACCAAATCCGAGAGCGATGCGCTGTGTTGAAACGTCTGATCTAGCTGCGCCAGTGTTTGGTTGGTCAGTTGCTGCAAACCGCATTCACTAGCGATCCGCAATCGTTCTAGAATCTTCGTTGGCAGTTGTTCGGTGTCAGCTGTGTTCCCGCTGCGCAGGATTTGTTCGCTGGCCTGATCCAAGGTGACACCGAAACGAGAAACGCTTTCAATGGTTGCTGAGGTGGATTGCAGCCATTGCACACTCCACCGTTCGATCAAATTTTCTCGCAGTCCTTGTTCCACCGTGTCCAAACGTCGGGCGTAGGGAATTCCTGCGGCATCTAGCCGGCGCAGGACCACCGCACGAGCACGATCTTTGGGGCTGCGCAGCACATCTAGACGCAGTTCCTTGTCATCGGGCGATAGCCCGGCGCGCCAGCGTGCCGATTCCGGACGCTTGTTCGCTTTGCCAAGTGAGTCACGTCCGGGCAAACCAAGTTGTTCGAACAATTGATCGATCGAAACCGCCAAACCACAGCGTGGTGCAGCGGGTGTGACGACCCCTGTTTGATCGCCCACCAAGACTTGGGCGGCTGCGATCGAGACGGCTCGACCACGACCCATCACATCGCCATGGACCAAACAGGATTGCAGTGCTTCGACCAACTCGCCGCGACCGGCAACGCCCAGTCCCCGCAGTCGTGCCAAGTCACGCATCATACGGATGGTTTCGCTGGCATCGGGTGTCCCCGCGACATGCCCGGCGCGGCGCAATTGGCGACAGACACCGGTGGCGAGTTCCACAGCGGCCTGGTCCATTTCTGAGTTGGATTCGGACTGGACCATGCGTTGGTGCCACTGCGGGTCCAGGATGCCAGCCGGGTAACCGCTGCGTTCATCCAGTTGCTCGAACGAGTACGGGATTAGCGAGACACCGACCGATTCGGGATTCGCATCGACGGTGGCCAGCAATGTTGGGTCAGAATGTTCGGTTTCGTGGACCCGTTCCGGTAGGAGTGCGGCGGCGTGGTAGGAACCGACAATGGCAGCCGTCCGCTGGTCGGTTTCTCGAATCGCTTGTCGCATCGCAGCTTCGCGCACCAAGTCACGTGGGCTGATTCGGTGGCTGTCGCTGCGAACGGCCCAACCGAATGTCAGCGCCGCGCGGCGAATGGTTTCGGGGTCGGCATCACAGCCGGGGGACTCGACCATCCGCTGCCACAAATCACCGACATCGTTTGCTCCGGTCCGCTGCATGATCGACTGCAATAGGTCGCTGGACGACTCAGCTGTATCGAACTCCACGGCATACTTTGCCGAGACCGATAAATCACAGGCTTTCACCGGCACCTGATTGGCGAACGCCCAGCGGATGGCGACGAATTCCGGCGAGAACTCAGCCAGCGGATAGAACATCATGTTGCCATCGGAACCCACCGCAGAGATTGCGATTGGCGGCTGTGTCAATGGATCAGCGATATGAACCATCCAATCCGATAGATCCGACGGCATTTCGATCAAGATTCGCTGGGGTGAAAAGCGATCCAGAATCGAGCCCATCGCTCGCGCCAGCATCGCCGAATGATGGCGGACACCGATTAGCAAGGGTGCGTCACACAGGTGCAGTCGCGCGCATTCGGCGACGGGATCAATCGATTCAGCGGGCATTGTCGATCGCGTGTTACGCATCCTCCAGCACGCCGCGCGCCTCGGCCAGGCGTTTCCACAATTGGCCACCGGACTTGGCACGGCGTTGAACGGGGCCGTCCCAGTAAGTTAACAATCGCTCACGGTCTTTTTCGTCATCCTTCAACACGACGCCTAACAAGTGTCCCGGCATTCTGGAAACTGGATCAAACCCGGAGGGAAAGAACACGCTTTCTCGCATGATGGCGGTGGCCACCGCGACGGCTTCAGCGGTGCTCATCACCGTGCTCGGACGATTGACCTGCCAACCTTCGTCGGTGCGACCGCTGCGCAGATCACGAAACACGGTCACCAACAGTTCGACCAACGCTTGATCGATCGCCTGATCACCCCCTGTTTCACTTAGCATCGTTGCCGCTCGCGAGGCGACGAGTTGGCATTCACGCTGGGCGTCGGAGATCGGAGCGATGGTTTCAAAATTGAAGCGGCGTTTCAACGCGGCGGACATTTCGGAAACACCCCGGTCGCGTAGGTTGGCTGTGGCAACCAAGGAAAAACCCGGTGCCGCAAACAGGCTGGAATCTTCATCGTCCAATTCCGGAATCATCATCCGGCGTTCGCTGAGAATCGAGATCAGAGCGTCCTGAACCTCCGGCAGGCAGCGAGTGATTTCTTCGAATCGAACGATGCTGCCCCTGCGCATCGCTTGCATCACCGGCGAGGGCACCAGGGCCAGGGGCGTCGGGCCGCGATCGAGCAGCATCGCATAGTTCCAGCCATAACGAATTTGGTCTTCAGTTGTCCCGGCGGTCCCTTGAACTGCCAACCCGCCCGATCCGCTGATGGCCGCGGCCAATAGTTCGCCGAGCATCGATTTGGCCGTGCCCGGTTCGCCGACTAACATCAATCCCCGCTCACCGGCCAGGGTGACAACGCAACGTTGAACGATGTCACGAGGTCCGACGAATTTTTCACTGATCACCAATGCATCCGATTTTCTTGCACCGACTTTTTCGCCATCGCTGCCACAGATGAAATCGACGACCGACGTCGGCGACAGTTTCCATCCCTCCGGTCGCGCCGCAGTATCTGCTTCGCGCATGACCGCTAGTTCGTCGGCGTAACGCAGTTCCGCTGGCGGGGATTGCACCTTGGGCGTTGTCGCAGCCGCAGAGGGACGGACGTTTTTCTTTGCCATTTGCGATTTAAGTTTGGAGAGATTCTTCGTAGCGTGGAGCGTCGCCCGACTGGGTGCGATCCCAAGCTAACCGAAACTGATTGGGCAGCGGGCGTGAACAAACCAACAACGCGGCATTGCCGCCGCGTAATCGGTCGGTGTTTTGGTATCCCAACTGCGCCAGTTTCCATGATTCAACCGGCAGATTGGGTAGTTTCAGTGCTTCCCATCCACCTGGCAGGAACAACTCGCGTCCGGCGCGACTGCGTTTGGCTGTGACGACCAGATCGGTGGCAGCCAAGGTCGCGACAGCGGATTTCAGTTCTGCGGGTTTCCAGTGGTTCCACCGTTGGAGGTTCTTGTTTGTCGGATCCGGTAGCGCGAGAAGTTGTAGATAGAGTGTCGCTGCAGACTGATCGAGCTTCCATTTTTTGCTGACTTCGTCTACCAAGTCAGGGACGCTGCAGCGTGGGTCTTGTTCCCAAACGCCATCGGCCAGCTGATCGCCTGAGTTGGAATGAATCAATTGATCGGCGATATCAGATCGCATTTCCAAAACGAACCGAGCGAAATCGACTTGGTCGGCTCCGTCGCCTTCGTAGTTGAATGTCAATCGCGCCGCCGCGGACAGTAATTCCAGTTCCTGTGTCGTATGAAGTTTCGACGTGCGGAACGCAAGCTGACAGATCGGTGGATAGAGCGCGCCCAGCACTAGACCGCCGTCAAATGTGTAGTGGCCTTCTTTTTGCTGATTGCAGGGTGCAATCAACTTGCTGAATTGATCGACGACGGCGGCCGTGTCAATCGACTTGTTGCCGTACCAGTCGCGCATCGTCCAGGGCGCACCGAACTCTAATTTGGACACCGGGTCATCGATCCACTGACGCGCCGATTCGATCACGGCGGGAATTTGTCGCCGCGCCGGATCACCAAAGGGCAACGAATAATTCACCCAGCCCAATGCATCGAGCAACTGGGGCAAGATGGATCCCAAATTGGTCGGTGGCTCGGGATCCTGAATGAGATTCAGCGCGTGCTGTTGATGGCGATCAGGATTTTGCACGTATCCAAATGTCAGCTCGCGCGATTCAAACACTCGCGACGCGACGGGGTCGGACAACAAACTCAGAAAGGTTTTCCGGTCGAACTGGGGGTAGCCGCCACCAATGTGTTCTAGTTGTGCGGCGCACTCCGGCGGCAACGCGACGGACGATTGTCGGCGTTTTTGCCAAGCCGCAATCATGCGCTCAAAAGCGGCATCAATGCGTTGGCCGATCGCGCCGTCAGGATCGTCCCGTAACCCGGTTGCGAGCAGCGATAACGGCAGCGCTTCGCCGTCGAGCCCGGAGATCGCGGTTTTGATTTCGTTGACCTTCCATCCGTAGTGTCCCCGCAGTTCCTTGGTTAATTTCTCTTGACCATATCGCGCGGTTCGCAAATTAGACATCCATGCCAACCCGACTTGAACCGGCGAAGCGCCAAGTTTTTCAGCGGCTTTGGCTAACAATTCCCCATCGACCAATGGCAGAGTTTCCAGACGGCGAACAGCATCGACGAAGGTTTGGACTTGTTTGGAGTTCCACGTGCGTTGCAGTTCGACTGCATCGATGATGTTGTAGGGTTTGGGGGGCTTGGGTTTTCCGTTGGGTGAATACTCCAGCACGTGGATCTGTTCGACACGGTAGCCGCCGAAGGGATAGGCGACATAGCGATTTTTGCCATCGACAAACGCAATCGGTTTCTCTCGATCGGGCGCGTACGGTTTGTTTTTTGCCAAGGCCGCATCGCTTTCGCTGAACGGTTGGGCGATGTAATAAACCAATTTGCCGTCCCAGTCCAAGATTCCGGATTCGGCCAAATAGGCCAGCCCTTTCAGCCCCCAGGAATCTTCGAACCGATGATGCACTGGCTGGTCCTGGTTTTCTGCCACATCCGCTCCGTTGGTGGATTGTTTCCAGAACCAATTCCAGGCGGCGGTGCAGGTGTCATCGACGGCGGAAATCCAATCCGGTTGACCTTTGTGAAGTTTATCGACGGTGCCGGTTTGCAAAAATTGGATCACCGCTTCGACATGAATGCTCGGTGCGCTGTTGTTGCCATACCGATAGATGTCGGCGCGACTGTCACCGAACCAGGAAAGGGCCAAGTTGCTGACGCCGGCGGCGGACGGGCCAAACGACGGTTTTTGTTTGCCTTCGTTTTTTTGTTCATCCGTTTTCGGAGGTTCGGAAAGCCGCTGAATCTTGGCATTCAACGAGGCCTGTTCGGCTGCTGTCATGGCGATCAGTTTGCTGACCCCTTTGGCCAATCGCTCGGGAGCCTTTGGTAACCATTTCGCGACTGCTTGGGAAACGGCATCGCGATCCGGGTCGGTCTCGGATTCTTCTTTTTTCTTGCGCAGGGCTTGGTGTTGACGATCACCTGCATCCAACAACGCCGCGGCTTGCTTGGCAGTGGTGCTGCGCAGTTTGGTGGACGACGTCAGGCAACGCAGGGAAAACAGATGAAAGAATTCGACCGGCAGTGCTTTGGGTTGCCCCAGGCAGTAGCGGGTTTTGTCACCAGGCAGCAGTGCCAATGCGATCCCGGTGTCTTGGTCCAGAACCGTTCCGTCGGCGGTGAGGATCCAGTACGAATCCGTTGCCGGACGGTTGATCATCGCGACAGGCAATCGGGGTTCGGTGAATCCGTGCGGGTCGGGCTGCAAGGTGCAGGTTCTTCCGTCGATGCCCAAGCCGACAACACTGCCGTCACGTTTGCCGATCACCCGCCAGCCGACCATGCCATTGGCAATTCCCAGCGGAGAATCATCAAGTGTTGCCGGTGCCGGCATCAGTCTGCAATGCGTCCAGTGGATCTTGTCGCTTGATGACAACTGATCTTCAAACCACGGCGGGATGCTTTCACGCTGTTTTTTTCCGGTGACCGGATCGATTTCGACCAACTTTGGCGCTGTTGATGCGTCCTCGAAATTTAGATAGGTGTAGGGGGAGAAGACGTTCTGATTGAGATTCCAAAACCGGTCTCCGTCGCTGAACCAGACGCGGGCTTCGGGGATTTTGCTGTCGCCGGGTTTGACCAGGCGGGTGCCAAAGAAGACACCGTCTTGCAGCGGCATCCAAGCGGACATCTGGCGATTCCAATAGTTGTATTCAGCCGGAAAGATTTGGTCGGGATCACTCAGCCAACAAATCTTTGACGCATAGGTGGTGACATCACGGAAGCCCACCAAGACATCGTTTTGAACTTGGCGGACGGATTCCGCGCGTTTGGTTTTGTCAAAGACGAATTCACCGACAACGTTGGATCCCTGTGCCCCGATGACTTCGATGGTTCCTCCGCGAGCGATTGTGATCGTGGGAAAGGATTCATCAATCAGCGTTTCGTCTTGGTTCTTTTTGATGCTGACGAGCGCTTGCACATCATCGGCTTGGTCCAACGCGTCCCAGCCGTATTCATCGATCACACCGGCGATCAGCGTTCGCTGCAGTGCGGCAGCAAAACTGACTTTTTTCAATCGCTCCATGACCACCGGGAACTCTTGGATCGTCGCCCGACCGATCGCCGTCCGCAAAACATTCAAGGCGACTTCGACGTCGGCTAGTCCACCCTTTTCCAGCTGAGAAAGTTGTTGGTCCAGGAATTGCCACCAGATATCTTTGATCGCGTCGTGTCCGGTAGCGGCTTTGTCAAATCGTTGTGTGTCCGCGCCGTGCGTACGGAAATAACGGCGGGACCCGCGTTGTTCGCCACAGATCAGTGAGGGAATCGATTCGCGAACGATCCCCGCGAATCGTTGGTCATCCAAAACGTGTTTCAACGACGAATTGCGACGCGTGTGGTCGGGATTGGTTTGCAACCAGCCGGAAAACCCGATGCCGGCATTGGCCGGAAGTTCCGCAACCGGAATCCCAAGGTCCAAACAGGCTTCCAGGACGTCCACGTCGGCCGGCTTGGATGCGTACCCGCGCTGCGTGCCCAAGTTGAGTGGTTGGGCTTCTTCGCGAAGCGCAGCAGCGGCCGATTCGAGGAGTTCGAAAAAGCGTTTCTTTGGCGGGACACCGGCCGATGCAAGCCGGCTGAACCATCCCGCTCGCCCGCCAGGAATCTGGACATCGCTGGGCAGTTCGGCGACCGGTTTGGCCAACAGCGGCAGTACTTTCCACCGATCGAGTTGATCCAGCCAATCCCAGGCGGGGCTGTTGTTGTAATAGTCGTCGTCACAATTGGTATGCACCAGCAACCACAGTCCGAACGAATCAGATTGTTGAACTAAATGTGAGACACGTTTGCTGACGGATTTCCAAAACAGTTTTGGCGCACGCGCCATCGCCGGGGAGGAAATGATCTCGGTCAACAACGCGTCGGTTTCCGCGTCAGGATCTTTGCCAGCCAGCTTGGCCAACCGCACCAAGTCTTTGGCGGCGGATGCCATCGGTGGCATGCCGCCGAGTGTGCGGCGGACCAATAAGTCGCGGAAGGTTTCAAACGCCTCGGCCGGTTCAAATTGTTGTTCGAGATCTTTGGTGTATTCGCCCAAGGCTTTCCCAGACAGGCAACCGCTGAGCGCGAATTCCAAAACCGCGTCGCGACGGCGAGTGCGATCGACATCCAACGCATGCACCCGTTCGGCCTCCAAGGCTTTGCCCAATCCACGTCCGGCATAGCTGTGATTGCCCAGGTCTTTATAGATCCTCGCGGCCTCCTCCCAGAACGGTGGCAAGAAGTGGCGAACGGAACGGTTCAGTTCCTCAGCCATCTCTGTCAGCGCGTCCCAGGCATGTCCCGGTTTCGATTTTGCTTTTCGCGCCGCTGCCTTGATCCGCTTGACCAACACCAACGCATCTTTGGCATTTTCGGGATGGGTGATGAGTGCCCAGCTGGCAAAGCCCATTGCGCGACGGCTTTGGATCGCAATCGGCTTGCTTTCACCGGCTGGTTCCAGTCCCAAGAACTCCATCGCCAAATCTTCGGCCGGCCCCAGTCGTTCTGCGCCCAGGCGAACCACCTTTCTGTCCCCCAGCGCCGCTCCGCCATAGGTCCGGGCAACGACTTTCTCAGTGCTCTTGGGGTCGACCTTTGTGCCGATCGGCAGCATTCCACCGGCGGCAAGTTGCGACTCGACTGCCTTGTTCGTCTTGCTCATTGATCTTGCTCCGATGAATCAATCTTTCGCTTGGCATAGATGGCTGATGCCATGCGCACGCCTTCGCTGTAGGTGACCGGGCCGACTTCGCCGAGTTTTAGAGGAACTTGGTTTTCGTCGACGAAAATCAGATGCCCGGTCCAAGTCGCCGATTCCGGATAGTCGTCGCCGACGAAATAGCGGGCTTCGATCATCTGATTGTTTTCCCAAACACGGCAAGTCGCATAGCCACCGCGTACCGGATAGCCCAACCGTCTGCAGAGCGCGGTTGCAAAATTGAGTTGTTCGAAATGGCCGCCCGAGTAGTCGGCCAGATGATTCGACGTCGATTGAGACTCATCGGCTTGATGGACCGAACGGTACAGCTGATCGATCGTCTGTTTGATCCCAAGGTCACCGGCCAGTTCTCGCAGTTCATCCAAGTCGCCGATTAAAATGGGATGCGGAACGCCGAAGGATGCTGTCTTGATCCACTGCGTTTCACCATCCAAATCGATCACGCCTAATCCGCGTTTGCGGTCGACGTCACGCAGCAGACCTGATTTTTCAAGGTTGAATTTGCCACGGGTGTCGGCGGGAACGACCACCATGTTCTGAAGACAGGATTGCCAATCGGGGTCGATCCAGATTTCAAACAGCACCTCACGCGGGATCGCCAACGATCGCAGCATCCAACGCTCGACGCTATGCCGGCACTCGGATTGATGTTCGGCCAACCAATCCGCCAACGCCAACAACGACTCCGCCGCCTCGCTCTGCTTCAGCCACTTTGGCACCGAAGCAAGCGTTTTACCCTTCGGATTTTGGCAGACCAGTTTTCCGTCCTGGAGTGCTAACTTGTACTCTCGCTCGGCATCCAACCAAGCCTGATCTTGCTGAGCAATCGCTGACATCATGTTTCTCTCGGAAAAGTTCGAACCGCCGACGAGAGTCAGATTGTTGCATAATGGAGTTCACGCGTGGGCGACACGAGTGGGTTGCGCAGGTCGATCACCGTTTCAGGAAAACACGATCCGCTTGGTAATTGTGAGCAACTGATTTTTTTGGCGCTATTTTTCAGGTTTGCAAAACAAATCCACGCATCTAGCTGCTCTACAGGGTGTCCGCCAAAAATTGACTTGCATGACCGGCTGCTGTACTATTGCGGTGGTGCACCTGTTCTGGCCCGGATGGTTCATCACATTGACATCGATCGACGCAAATTCATCGTTGGTAAAGCAACGAGAAATCGTGAGCCAGCGCCCAGCGGCTGATGAATAATCCGGGCTTGGAACATTCAAGTGATTCAGTCACAGCGACGGAGAATGATGTGATGATTCGATTCTTCTGTAGTTTCTTGATGATGGCAGTGATGGCTGGCATCGCGCTCTGCGACGAACCGTTTGCGAAGCTGGTGGCGGATGATTCGGATCGATTGACGGGGCAAGTCACGATTGAGGGTCGCGAATTGGCGATGCAACTGGTCGATCGAGATCAGGATGGCGACTACCGGGGCAGTGCCGATCGATTGATGATCGATTTGGACGGCGACGGACGCTTTCATCCTTTACGTGAGTTGTATGCCGCGCATCGCCCGCTGCGACTGCGTGGGTTCGACGCGGCGGAACACTACGAGTTGCTGTTATTGGAAAACCCCTGGCGGGCTCGGTTGATCCCGATTCAAGGGATGGGCGCTGTCAAAGCCCAATTGCAGGTGCTGCGAGATGACGCGGTGATTTCAAAACTGGAAGCGACCTTGGTGTCGCAAAGTGGAATCCATCGTATCATCGAATCGTTGAACGAACCGATTGAAATCCCCGTCGGCAGCTATCGTTTGGAGGATGTTTTGGTCGAAGCCGGTGACGGCCGGTATTGGTCGATTGGGTTCAGTAACTTCGACAGTAGACTGGCGTATTCGATTGAGGTGACCGCGGATCAAATCACACCGTGTGAATTGCTGGGGCCCTTGAAGCTGGATGCAAAATTCAGCGGCGGCGCGTATCTAAAAGGCAAGCTGACGGTGCAGCCGCGGTTCGTCAGTGAGACGGGACTGACGCTGGTGCGTTGCCGGGTCGGCCAGCGAGAGCCGAGTGACGAGAGTCGATTGACGGCGTCGCTCGTGGATCTTGCCAATTCCGAAGAAGTGATCGATCGACGCAATTCGGGTTTTGCCTGTGGGTCCTTGTGTCCGGTCGCCTTTGAAGCCCATCAAGCAATTGATCCGCAAATGAATGTCGCGTTGCGCTTTGATATCGGTCCGCTCGGTGGCGTGATCCGTCATGTGGCTCCGGTGCGGTTGCCAGGTTACGAACGAATGGGAAATGCGGACGACTTATTGGAATTGACCAAAAGGACAAAAGATGAATAGTTCGGTTAGGCACCGCGGTTTGGCGGCACTGACGTTGATGTTTTGGATGGTCGCTCAGGCCGCATCAGCAGTCGCCGAGGTCGACTCCGGCAATTCCACGGTGGTGACTGTGCGTGTGGTCGATGAATCGGGGCAATCCATTAGCGACGCGGCGGTCAGTTTGGTGGGGTTGGTGGCACGAGCCGATGTCGGCATGTGGCATCAGACACCGGGCACTCTCGCGGTGCCAGCGGAGAACAGTGGTGACTACCAGGTTGCGATCGATCGCAGCCACGAACAATTCTTGCACCATGACCGCGTGCTATTGATTGTCGCATCACCGCAACGTGGAATGATCGCCCGCGAAGTTTTGCAGACACGCTTGCGTTGTGGCGTGCCGATCGAGATCGAACTTGACAAACATCCAGCGACTAAAATCCAGGTGGTGGACGATCAGGGGGAACCGGTTGTCGGTGTACAGCTTGCACCAGCGGTATGGGGCAGCACTGCGATACCCAAATTTGAGGGGATGCCGGGGGCGGCTGCCACCGACGACCAGGGAACGACGACCGCGACTTGGGTTGGCAATGCACCGCTGACCATGGTCTACGCATGGGGCGAATCAATCGGGTACCAGCGATTGCCGATCACTCGCAGCGATGAGGGGGAACTGAGTGTCGTGACGATTCCGACCCGAGAAACCGAGGGACGCTGGACCGCGGAAACCGAACCGGCAGCCGATTCGGATTTTTTCAAAACAGAGATCACGGTTGTTTCGTCACCGCTGGAACTCACTTTCACTCAAGGTGCCAAGCAATCGTACAGCTGGGGAACCACACGACAGCGAACCGATGGCACGCTGGAACCGATCCGAATCGCCTGGGGGCAATTGGTTTGTAATTCACAGATGCCCAACAGCGTCTCGTTGACAACCAAACATCAGCTCAGTTCCGTTCGTGCGATCGATGATGTCCAACCCTATGTCATTGAGTGGATCGATGGCATTCGTGTCCGCGGACAAATCGTGGACGAGCAAACCGGTGATCCGTTATCCGGTGTCGCCATTTTGCAGTTCTCCTTTTCTCACGGTGATGCCATCACCGGTGATGACGGAACATTTCAATTGTGGTGTGCGCCGGGCGAGCGGATCAGCTATTTTCCATCGGACTACTTGGGACGGCACATCAAGGCCGGTGGATTTTATCTGTACCCCCAGGAGTTGCCGACCGATGGCAAACTGCAACTGGAACCCCAGCCGTTGCAACGCTGTTCGGCAGCGATCGGAAAAGTCATCGATCACCAGGGGGATCCGGTTGCCGCGGCAGAGATCGATTGTGAATACAAAGATGAACGTTTTACAAAGACGCAAACGTTGTTCAGTGACGCCGACGGCACCTTTCCGTTTCTCGGCGTGCTAGAAAATGCAGCGGTGCAATTGACCGCACGCACTGGCCGAGCGATGACGGAGCAGCCTGAATCGGTGCAGTTGTCTGCCGAGGCCGAGGTGGAGCTAGCAATCAAGCCACGCCACGGTGTCGCGATTCGTGGTCGTGTCGTGACAGTCGACGGTCGTCCGATCAATCACGTCAGTGTGACCGTCCGCACGCCCCAGGTCTTTCAACAGGAACTTTACAATGGACGCGATTCAACCGCGGCGGATCTGTTCGACGCCGACGTGTCGATTGTCACCGATGACGATGGCATCTTTGTCTCGCCAGATGTGATCGATTGGCAACGCGAGGTGTCCGTCGAACTGCAGGCGGCGGGCTATCGCACCGCGGCCACCTACTGGCGAGACGCATCGGTCGCTGGGAAAGGCGAAACCGATTTGGATTTGGGGACGATCACGATGTATCCGCAATGGAAAACCGTCGATCAAAACATTCAAGTGATTGATGCGGATTCAAAACAGCCACTCGCGAATGCAAAAATCGCTTGCCGCGGCGCGTATGTCGAACACCAACGTCAACACAGCGATGCTGACGGCCAGGCTCGTTTTTCCATACCCGACAGCACCGCGGTGTTTGCGATTCATCAGGACGGATACCATCCGGCAGTCTTGGTGCGGCAGGCCGGTGAAATGCTTGGTCCGATCGAGTTGAAAGCGTCGAATGCGGGGCCGCTTTCGCCACCGCTGATAGCCACCGAATCGGAAAGCCGGCAAGTCGACGCGGCTGGTTTGGCCGGCCGGCTATTACAACGGTTTTCGAAACCGGGGCCAACCGACACCGTTCACCGGATTTCAAGCTACTACCGTGCACTTTCGATCGCAGATTTTGAAACCGCACTGGGCGAACTCACGGTGCTGGCGGAGTCGCCTAATCTGAAATCCACCGTCGGTATGTTGTTGACACAGATGGACTGGTTGGACGCCGCGCAGAGGAAGCGTGTGTTCCCGTTGCTCGGTGATGACGCTTCTTTCTACCATTCGATGACACTGGCTGATCGGTCGGTCGAGTCAGAGGAACGTCTTGAATTGCTCGGTGAGGCGTTGGTGTTGGCGCGCCAGCAGACCGGCGACAACGCGTTGGCCTCGATGGGGCGATTGGCGTCCAAATTATTGGAGCTCGGTGAAACCGAGATGGCGAAAGAACTCTTGAGCGATGCCTACACCGATCATCCAAAGTTGGCTGAAATATTATCGGCCGGCGAGCGTAAGAAGGATGCTGGTGTGGCTCGCGTATTTTTGCCGGTCTATGCCGTGGTCGATCCCCAGCGAGCATCGGAGTTGATTCGATTGACGGCCTATGCCGATGAGATCGATCGATTGCAAACTTTGGCGGTTCGCTTTGCCACTGAATACGGTGATCAGTCACCACAGTCATTGTGCAAACAATTGGGTTTGGATCAATTGTCCTCGCGTGGGATGACCGGTGGTCACATGCAACTGAAACATCGCGACGCACAGCGAGGTTTGGCTTTGGCTGAGCTTTGTGACGATGGATTGGGCAAGGCCGATTTCTTGTTTGAACTGGCCAAGACGTCCGACGCGGATCTGGCGACGAAGAAAAAACTGGCTCGCCAGGCGCTGAAGATCATGCAGCAGCCCGTTGACGGAGCGATGATCCTGCAGCCACGGCATTGGCTGGCCGAGCGGATCGGCGACGTCGCCAAGTGGGATGTTGCATTGGCAGAAGAGTACCTGTTTGCATCGATTTGGGTGGAAAACTCGTCCAGTCGCATCACACCATTTTTTCCTACTGCGACATTGGCCATCTTGCTTGCTCCGGTCAATCAGCAATTGGCCAAGGCGCTCGTCGAGCCCTGTTTTGAGGATTGGTCTTGGCTGTTTGCCGACCGGGATCAGTCGGTCATGTTTGCCCAAGCATTGCCACTGCATGCGGCCGCGGCGATCGATCCCGATTGGACCGTGGGTTTGATCGACAATTTGTTCGACAATCATCTGCATGAGAATGAGTCACGGAAGTTGTTGATTGTTTCAGGGATCGTGACCTCGTTGGTCGATTGATACAGCGGCGGAAGAATCTCGTTAAAATTGTTGTTTTCCGCGGCGGTGGGGATCCCCTGCCGGCAACAGTTGCCATGAGATGAAATCGTTTTGGAATTAAATTCACCAACGGATCCAGACCAGTCGCCGAGTCGGATGGAGCGACTGATCGATGCTGCGCGGGGGGGAGATGCCGATGCGCTCGGCGAATTGTTGTCGAACTATCGCAAATACGTGGTCTTTTTGGCCCGCAGCCAGTGGCATCACCATCTGCAGGGCAAAGCGGATCCGTCGGACCTTGCTCAGGAAGTTTTTCTGGCGGCGCATGGAAACATCGCCGATTTTCGCGGCCAAACCGCCGAGGAATTTGCCGGTTGGTTGCGAGGCATTTTGTCGAACATCCTGGCAATGCATGTGCGGAAGTTTTTGGGGACTCAGAAACGGGATCCACGACTGGAACGGCAGCTGAATCAAAGTCTGTCCAATGCGACAGGTTTTCTGCAGTCGCAGATCGCCGGCGACGCGACATCGCCAAGCCAGCACTTTGCCCGTCACGAGGCCTTTCTGCAGTTGGCTGATGCGCTTGAAGCACTGCCTGAAGATTACCGCCGCGTGATCGTGCTGCGTCACGTCGATGGGCTGCCGTTTTCCGAAGTGGCAAAACAAATGGATCGCAGTGTTGACAGCGTTGAAAAGCTGTGGGTGCGAGGCTTGAGCAAATTGAAACAGACGATGGGTGCAAAATGAACCAATTGGACGACACTCATGATGGTCGTGTGATCGCCGCGGTGAAGTACTACATGCAGTTGCAGGAGGAGGGGAATGCTCCGTCGACGGAATCATTCTTGCAGCAATACACCGAGATTGCGGACAAGCTGCGGCCGGCGCTCGAAGGATTGATGATGGTCCATCGCGCTGCCGATCCCAAACCGGCAGGTTTGATTGCACCGGATGCGGAGTTCATGGCCAAACCGATCGGCGATTTTCAAATCGTCGGTGAACTCGGCCGCGGCGGAATGGGCGTGGTTTACGAAGCGATCCAGCTTTCGCTTGGGCGCCACGTGGCGTTGAAGGTATTGCCAATGGCGAGCGGGTTGGATGAAATCCGTTTGCAGCGATTCCGAAACGAAGCACATGCCGCGGCTGCATTGCATCATACGAACATTGTGCCTGTTTACGCGGTGGGCAGCGATCGTGGGATTCATTACTACGCGATGCAGTTGATCGACGGCAGCACACTGGCCGATTTGATCGCAACGATGTTGGATGCCCAATCGGGGGCCGGATCGGCCGCCAACAGCGCGGGCGGCGAGAAGTCGTCGAAATCGGGGCCGCAGAACGATACGATCGCACGGCATTCGACACTACTGAGCGATGGGACGGCGAGCCGCGGTCGCTACTACCGTTCGGTGGTGAAGATGGTTCAGCAGGCTGCCATGGCGATCGAACACGCGCACCAGTACGGCGTCGTTCATCGAGACATTAAACCGGCGAACTTGTTGCTGGATTCCAGCGGCAAGATCTGGGTCACGGACTTTGGATTGGCACAGGTCCAAGCCGACCAGACTCAGTTGACTCGCACCGGTGACCCGATGGGAACGCTGCGTTACATGAGCCCGGAACAGGCCGCCGGGCGTCGTGATCAACTGGATCATCGCACCGACATTTATTCCCTTGGTGTGACGCTGTATGAATTGTTGACTTTGCAGCCGGCCATCGACGGCGACGGCTATCGTGAAATGCTAAACAAGGTCGCGTTGTATGATCCGCCCGCGCCGAGGTCGATCGATCCTCAACTGCCGACCGAACTCGACACAATCGTCCGCAAAGCGATCGCAAAAACCCCCTCTGAACGCTACAGCAGTGCCGGGGCGCTGGCCGACGATTTGCAGGCCTGGATCGATGACAAACCGATCGCCGCCAAGCCGCCATCGTTGTTGGAACGCCTGGCCAAATGGCGACGCCGCAACAGTGGACTGGTGGCTGTTGCCAGCGGATTGTTGTTGTTGGTAACACTCGGTTTGTTGGCCACCACGTTGGTGATTTGGAATGAACAGCGACACACCGCCCAGGCACTCGGTCGCGAGATGCAGCAACGCATCCAAGCCCAACGGAGTTTTGACCAAGCCCTCTCGGCAGTCGATACGTTCAGCAATCTCAGCGAAAGTGAATTGGCCTATCATCCGGATCTGCAAGATTTACGACGTAGTTTTTTGGAAACGTCGTTGGCGTTCTACAAGGATTTCTTGAATGACCGCGCTGATGATCCGGCATTGGCTCAGGAACTCTCAGCGAGCTCGGCAAGAGTGCAGCAAATGGTGGACGAGTTGCAGGTGCTGGATAATATTGCACCGCTGTTGCAGCTGAATCAGCGGAGCGTTCAAGACGAGCTGGGGATCGACGATCAGTTGGCCTATCAGATTGAACAAGGTGTTGACCAGTTCCGCGACCAGCGAGAGTCCTTGGCCAATCGCTACGTTGGCGGACTCGCCGGCGAAAATGATCAGATGTCTGAGTTGGTCAACGATTTTGATGCGTTCATCAGCGACAAACTCTCAGACCAACAGCTCAACCGATTGCGCCAAATCTCGCGTCAGCGGCGGTTGCCATTCACGTTTAAGACTTCCGAGGTGGTTGCGGCGCTGGGTTTAACACGTCAGCAACGTGATGAAATTAATCGCATCATCGAACAGACGCGTCCGAACCCCGGCGGCAGACCCGATGGACCGGATGATTTTAGGGACGGTCCACGGGGTGATCGCCCAGGGGAATTTCGCCGACGGCCGCCGCCGGGCGACGGCCCGCCGTCGGGTAGGGTGCCAGAGGGGCCGCGACCACCGGAATTTTTCGACGGCCGCCGCCCGCCCGATGGGCCTTGGCGACCGGAATTTGGCGGTCGGCGTCCTCCGGACGGTCCAGGCCCCCGCGGATTTGACGATCGGGGATTTGACGATCGGGGCCCACCGGGTGGACCGCCGCAGCGAAGTCATGATGATCGCAGACCACCACTGCGAGAATCGGTGCGTTTAGCAGCAACGAAAATCACGGTGGCGGAGATCGTGAAAATTTTGACGCCTCAGCAGCGAGCCACCTGGAACGAGTTGATCGGCGAGCCATTCGATGATGACGCGGGCGGATCGCGTTGACCCTTTGCTGTCACTGGCCTCTGCGAGGCCGGTCGGTTGGAATTGCTGCGCCGGTTTCGTTCCGGCACGCTGAAGCGTGAACTCCAACGGTGACTGGCCAAGCCCCGCTGGTGTGGAGGATTTATCCGACTTGCTAACCGGTCGGATGAATCCTCCACACCAACACCAGCGAACTAACAGGGGGACACAGCCCATTGATGCTAACCGATCCGATCGCCAGTCCTGTGAGGCCGGCGGGTTTTACTAAAGCGTGGGATCGACGGAGCGATCCACGACACTGCGCTACAACACTTTGGTCGCCACCGATTCGACCATTGGAAGCGTGTTGATCGCGGCGATCAATTCGACGGGGTTGGTTTCCGGTTGTGGCCAGATGCGATAGACCAGTTCCATGGCTGCACCACGCCTAGTCGTCTCGGCCGAAATCAACTGAAACCGTTTGGAGAGTCGCTGCAGTTCTGGTTCCCATCCCCGATTGGCGCTCAATCCGACCTGCATCGTCAATCGCCAGTTATCGCTGCCGTCTGGCCCATCGGTTTCCGAGTCAAGCTGATCGACAGACGGTGAATTGATGTACGTTGCCAATGCCACCACCGCCATCCCGATTGCAGCGACCCAATACTGTCCAGCGCCGATCGCCATCCCGCCGACCACCGCAGCGAGTACAAATGCCACGTCGCGGGTCGCCGGTACGGCAGTGCGAAACCGCACGATCGACAACGCCCCAACCAAGCTGAACGCACGGGCGATGTTGTCGCCAATGATCTGGGTAGCCATCGCAATCAAGATGCTCATCAGCACCAGCGTCAGCGTCAACGTGTCCGGTGTTCCAGCAGGTTTCTTGCTGCGCGCAAGCAGGGCAACCAAATAGCCACAAAACCAGGCCAGCACCAGTCGCGTGGCTAACACCGGAACTGCGGGATGAACATCGGTGGTTGAAAAGGTAGTGAACCACTCAGGCATCGAGCGTGTACTCCGAAGCGTGTTGTTGTTGTGGCGCCGCTGCAATCGCTCGGTAGAGCGAATGGGGGATCTCTGGCACGATGTCGGTGGCAACCAACGCCGCCCGATATTTGGAAAACCCGGTGCCAGGGATCACGAACTGAGTGAGCAATTGTTTAAAAAGCGAGGGCATTTGATCGTGGAATTTCAGCTCCAGGACTTCATAGTGGCCGAATGAGACCGCGGGACATAAGGGGGCGCCAGATTCAGTTGCCACGTTCCAGCCGTCGATGGGCCTCGCTTTCATCTGGCTGTCGATGGTCAAACGCAAAGTTTCCTGTCCCACCACTCTGGTTCGCGCGAATCGGCGATAGGCAATTTGAATTGCCGGCAACAGGTGGCGTTCTGTGACCCGCTGCAGAAACCAATCGCCACACCAGGCGGGGTGCTCGGTATTCGGCGACGCTTGATCGGCCGTCCCAGCACTGATCGCGGTCAGCCGCGGGGTCAGATCGTCTGGCGAAACCGGTGTGCGATTTTTGCGCACGACCAGCTGTTTTTTGCGTTTGGTTTCCAGCCACAGCATGGCATCGTTTCCATACCGCCGGATACGGTGTTTCGAATTGCCGACCACACCGGTGCGATGAAATAAGTCCAGTTCGGGTGTGTCCAGGTACAGCGTGTTGATGTCATAGGAATCATCGGATTCACTGTTGCAGTGGGCATCGCTGTCGAGGTGCTCACGAGCCCAGGATTTGACCTGGGCCGACCGCTCGGCATCGAGCAAGAACTTCATTTCGATTCGTTGAAGGCTATTTTCTGACATTTTCACTTGGTGTGAGAGGTCGTGTATTCGAGCAAGAACTTTCCGCGGCCCTCGGCGAATTCACGCAGGTTCATTGCGCCATGGCCTCCACGTGTTGCCTGTTCTGGTTCACCGTCCCGTCCAGTGGATTCGGACGTTGCGTTGACGAATGCTTCATAGGAGCCCAGTTTGCGTGTTTCCGTTTTCACGACGTCGTCGACCAACGCGACCTGCGATGCGATAAACGGGCCGAGTGTTTTCCAGTCGAGCGAGTGGTCGGCAAGCTGTTGCAGATTGCGTAGGTATTGGTCACGGTATTGCGGCACTGCCAAAACTTTGCTGCGAAGCGGTTTACTGGCATCGTCAAGGCCGATCAATGGATCGAGTTCGAGGGGCGAATTCATAGCCGGTCGGCGGTTTGCATCGTCTGCATCTTGATTCCGCATGTCTGGGCGGCCTCTACCCGGACCACCCCGGCCTGGACCGCCCATTCCCGGGCCACCCGCACCGCGGAAGGCTTCGTTCATGTCGTGCGGAATGAAATGAAACTTGTCGTCGTTATCTAGGTAGATGCTGTAGTCACTTGCCCGGATCCAATAGCCGTCGGAATTAATCAGACCGTTGTCGAGGGCCAAAAACCAAAGCAATCCATCAACGTCGGCGATCGGTTCGAGCGCGGCAGGTAATTGCGCGGTTGGTGTTTCGTCCAGCACCCGACACAATTCAATGAGTTTGTCGAGCGATTTTTCGTCACCCGATTTCTGTTCGTAGGGATGGCCGTATTGAGCTGGGTCATCACCCCGGTAGTCCAAACCGCCTCCACCACGCGGTGACCCGCTGACTTTCCAGCGAGCGCCTTTGCCCGAACCGTAGTTCTCTTTCAAGAAGTCTTTGTTGAACTGTTGGACGTTGGTGTACAGGCCCCAGTTTTCGCCATTGATGACAACACGAACAAAGTTGGCTTTGGGTGCCGGGATGTACTGGCGTGCAACCTGTGAGTACAGCACCGTGCTAAGCATCGATGCGTCTCCACTGCCATTTAGCAGGTTCAACGTCTTGTATCCGAGCAACCGTTGTTTTTCATCGGCCATGTCGACCGACAGATTGAGTGAGCGTTTGTAGCCGGCCGGCACCATTCCATACGACGACATGCCGCGGAAATGGATTCCACAATTGGCCAAGGCGACTCCGTCGACCGTCACCGTGGCCGGAACATCCACATCGGAGCCATGAAAATCTTCTAGCTCTGATTCCCAGTCTTGATTTTCAAAATCGATAAAAATGGTTCGCAGTACCGTGGTGTCATACAGATCGTTGGACAGCGGTTGGACCGATGATTTTTCGATCTGAATTCCCGGTGTGGCTGCCGGGCGATCCGCTTCCGGACCACGTCCACCGGGACCGCGTCCGCCTGGACCACCGCGTCCACGTTGGCCGGGACCGCCTCTGCCGCCGGGGCCACGTTCCGCTCTACGATCTGTTTCGTCTGGTCGATCTGACTCAGGCTGCTGTCGATCAAAATCTTCCGGCGGAAATCCAGGTGGAGGACCGAATCCAGGCGGAGGTCCAAAACCCCGCGGCGGACCAAATCCAGGGGGCGGGCCAAATCCAGGACCGCCGGGTCCGCGATGGGGAGTCGGGTTTTGCTTGAGAAATTCGCGGGCTACTTTTCGCTCGTCATTTTCGAGCCAGCCATTTTGATTGGTGTCAAATTGATCCACCAATTTGCGCTCTTCACCATCCATTCCTGGCGGGCCGCCTCGGGGGGGCTGGGCGAGTGCGGAAGTGGACAACGCACAGAAGCTCAAGTAGATCGAAAAACGGATCGCTCGAAATGGCATCGATGGGCCTCGGGAACGGCAGGGAAAACAATTCGCTACAACACCTGTTTCCCTGGCGCGTCAAAACCGCCACAAAATTTTCAACCGACCTGACGATTTTGTTGCCCCGTTAAACTCGGCCGAGGCCGGACGAGCGGTCTTGGTTTGGGGGATTATTCAGGTTCAGAGCACGCAAAGGATACTGGATAGGGGTATCTAGTCGAATCATTCGGTACGTCGGTCAGAGGGACATTGGCTGAGGGCAGAATCGGAGGGAACCGGATCAACCATGTGTTTTCATCGCGCAGGACGTCACGCATTGATTGTGCTGACGCTGTTGAGCGTCCAGCCGTTGTGGAGCGGCGGCGGTTCTGCATGGGGTCAGTCCGCGTTGGTCCCGTCCGCCGCGACCGGAAGGCGATTTTTGCCACCACCGTCACCGCCTGCTGCTGCGGATGGTTGGGAGCAGCTCGATCCGAACACCGAGAGCGAGCCTGGGAATTCGGCGTCTGGCCTCACTGCGGCTATCGGGATGTCGTTGCAAGATGTCTTGACCCTGGCTGCGGAAAATAATCCGACACTTCGCCAAGCTCGACTGCAGGTTTCGGCTCAAACCGCCACCGCGCTGCAGGCCGGTCTGTACCCCAATCCGACACTGGCATACAGCGGCGAACAGATCGGTGTCGACACCGCCGGTGACACCGACACGGCGGGTGAGTTCCAGGGGATGATCCTGTCACAACGTTTTGTGACCGCCGGTAAATTGGGTCTCAGTCGTGAAAAATACTTGCGCCGCGCGCATGTTTCCGAGCACCTTGCGATCGCACAACAGTTTCGTGTCTGTAACGATGTTCGTATCCATTTCTATCGAACCCTGGCCGCTGGCCAGATCGTTGCGATTCGGCGGGAGTTGTTGGAGACTGCCGAAGACGCCGGTGTGACCGCCCGTGAGCTTTACAATCTGGGCCAGGCCTCGCGGCCCGATGTTCGTCGATCGAATATTTCACTGCAGCGCGCCCGGCTGGCAGTTTTAAAAAGCGAGAACCAGTACCGTGAATCCTTTCGCCAGCTGACAGCGATTGTGGGTGTGGATTTGTCGATCGAACCACTTCAAGGCCGACTGATGCCGGACCAACCGGCGGTCGGCTATGACGAAGCGTGGGGCAGGATTTTGGCGCAAAGCCCGGAATTGTTGGCAGCGCGGGCCAAGCTGGCTGCTGACCGTGTCACCGTGCAGCGCGAACAAGTTGAATGGGTGCCTGACATCGTGGCCGGCGGTGGAGCGGGTTACAATTTCGAAGCCAAGGAAACAACGGCGACAGCCGGTATCACGATCGAGCTTCCTGTTTTCGACCGCAACCAGGGCACGATTCGCCAGGCCCAAATGGATTTGCGCCGCCAGGAACAAGAGATTCGCCGCACCGAATTGGAACTACAGCAACGGTTGGCTGACGTTTATCAACGCTACCTGACGTCATTGCAAATGGTCACCGAGTATGAACGCGTCATCGTTCCGGAGTCCAGGCTTGCCTATCAAGAACTGTTGCAGAGCTACAAGGACAACCGAGTCGATTGGCCGAGCGTCTTGGAAGCGCAACACGATTACTTTGATGTCCGATTAACACAAATCGAACAGTTGCAGGAACTTCGGTCGCAAGAGGTTCTGGTTCGGGGCTTCTTGCTACACGGCGGCTTGATGGCGGCGCCCGGACCGACCCCCGTCGGCCACATCGATTCAGTGCCCAAACCAAGGTAAGTCATGAGCAAGTCGAACGAACGCCGTACGTTTTTGCAAACCGGATCGCTTGCCGCAGTCGGTTCGTTGCTGGGATCGATGTGGACATCCAACGCAACCGCCCAGCAAACCACCGGCGCGGCGGCGGAGCCGAGGACCACTCCAGCGGATGATCGCACGGATTATGACGGGTTCTCGCGTTTTAAACCGTCGCGGGGCAACGATCCTGATTCACCGTTCTATCTTGGCAAGACGGTTCCTGGATTCCGCAGTGTTGACGACGGTCCGGCGCCGTTTGTTGCGCCGGATTTGGACAAGCTGCCATGGAAAATGGTCAATGGGGCCAAGGAGTTTCAGCTGGTGCCGATGGCCGTCGAACGCGAGTTCTTGCCGGGCTACAAAATGAACGTCTACGGCTACAACGACAGCATGCCGGGACCGACGATCGAAGTCACTCAAGGCGATCGGGTGCGGATCGTGGTTACCAATCAGTTACCCGAGGACACGTTTGTCCATTGGCACGGGTTCGAGTTACCGGTTCAGTATGACGGTGCAGCGACATTGACCCAGAACCCGATCAAACCCGGTCAAACAATGGTTTTCGAGTTCGATATTCATGAGGAGGGCACGTTCTTTTATCACGCACACGTGCCGATGCAAGAATCGTTTGGCCAGGTCGGTTGGTTTATCGTGCATCCGCAGAAGGTCTTTGATCCACCGGTCGATCGCGATTTTGGGCTGATCTTCCAGAATTTCAGTATTCCACCGACTCATACGGTCAGCGATTCTTGGTCGATGGATTGGAACTGGCACACGATCAACGGCCGTAGCGGCCCGTTTACGACTCCGTTGGTGTGCAAGCATGGAGAACGCGTTCGGGTTCGGTTGTTGAACTTTGCGCCGATGCAACACCATCCCATTCATTTGCACGGGCATACGTTTTGGGTCACCGGGCACGAGGGTGCTCGGATACCCAAGAGCGCCTGGGTTCCGCGGAACAATGAACTTGTCGGTGTGGCCCAGGCATCGAGTTTCGAAATCATTGCCAACAATCCAGGGGACTGGATCTTTCATTGCCATATGGTTCACCACATGATGAATCACATGGTCCGCCAGGTGGGGCCGAGGATTCGTGCCAACGATTCGGTCGACCAATTCCTGGCCAACGTGGATCAGCGTCCAGCGATCGACGTCGTATCCGACCAGTCGATGGGGACGCCAGGGTATCCACAGAAGATGCAGGGGATGGAAATGTCGCCTGAGTTTATGAAGGTAATTTGGAATCGAAAAGAAGTTGCCGGCATGCGCGACAATTATCACATGTCCGTCAAAGGATTGATGACCGTGTTGCGCGTGCTGCCCGATGATCTTTATCACCGCGTGATGGAGGATCACCAGAACGTGGAAAAGGGAGCGATCTTTGCCGAGATCGTCAATCGGTTTGGTGATCCGGGAAGCTATGAACCGGCGCCCAAAATGGGCGGTATGTAGGCCGGTTCATAACAGCGGGTATATTGCCAGAACGATTAGCGTTACGCCGGGTTTTCCTGCATCTCGGCTTCGACGACGTTTTCGGCAAAGCTTTGGTACTGGCCGCCGATCTGTTTGGCCATCGAATCAGGCCAGACATGAAAGCGACCGTCTGCGATGGCGTCAAAAATTGCAGAGGCGACCAGCGACGGCGATTCGGCGACGTCGTCGAGCCCCGCATTATGTGCCATGTCCGTTTGGATCGGTCCCGGATGCACGCTGACCACTTGAGTGCTCTGATCGGCCAATGATTCACGCAGCCCTTGGGTGATGGAATAGCTGGCTGCTTTGGAAGCCGAGTAGGTGGCGATGTCGGCAAAGGTCTTGACCGACACCACACTGTTGAGTTGCACCAGGGCGCCGCCGCCATTTTTCTTCAGAACCGGCGCGAAGGCTTGAGCCATGCGCATCAAACCAAACACATTGATGTCGATCTCATACTGCAGTGACTCAATCGCATCGTCGCTGAGCGCGCTGGCCGTCTTCAACACGCCCGCATTATTGACGACCACATCGACGTCGGACGCTTGACCGGCCGCGGATTGGATTGTTGCCGGGTCCTCCAGATCCAGATGGACTGGAATCAGTTTGTCACCATATTGAACCACAAGCGGAGCGGCCGAATCGAGCTTGCGAACTGCCGCGTAAACTTTGGCTGCGCCGCGGTCGATCGCTTCCTGGACGATTGCCAATCCGATTCCGCGGTTGGCGCCGGTGACCAACACTGTCTTGCCTTTTACGTCAAATGCCATTGGATTGCTTCCCGGTTTTGAAAGGGTTGGGTGAATTGCGAAATCTCTCGCAGGGTGGCTCGGCGGGGAATACCATCAAGATTGTAGAACCTTACAAAGCCCCGTCGAAATGCCTCGTTCAAATGCCCCCCAGAACTGCGATTGCCGATCGGACGGTGGCTTGGCACCGTAGCTCGGCACCGTAGCTCGGCACAGAGGAAAGATTGAACGATCGGACTCGTTTTGTTGTATACACTGGACTGTTTGGCGGTGTTTAACTGTACCCCAGTCGGTGTTCCCCCTGCTTGACGAGCCACTTTTATGAATCGTATTCGTGCCAACCGAACGGTCACGCCTGGTCCCAGTCGACGAGAATTCCTGACTTCCACGGCTGCCGCTGCGACAGCGGTCTCGGTGCCCTATTTTGTGTCCTCCAAGGCGATGGGGGCGGGGGAGAGTGTGCCGCCATCGGAAAAAATCACCTTGGGTGTCGTTGGGATTGGACCACGTTGTACCTATGACATGAAGTCGATCTTGCAGTTGAATGATGTACAGTGTGTCGCCATTGCGGATGTGCAGCAGTCACGGCGTGATGCCGGAAAAAAACTGGTTGACGATCATTATGCGAGCCAGGACTGTGACCTTCATCGCGACTTTCGTGAATTGATCGCCCGCGATGACATTGATGCGGTGATCGTTGCCACCGGTGACCGCTGGCATGCCGCCGCTTCGATCATGGCCGCCGAAGCGGGCAAGGATGTCTACAGTGAGAAACCTTGCGGCATCACGATCGCCGATTGTCAAAACATCGCCCAAGTGTTTGATCGGACCGGTCGTATTTTCCAAGCGGGAACGCAGCGCCGCAGCGTCCCGAATTTCCAACAGGCGGTCCAATTGGCTCGCAGTGGCGGGTTGGGGAAAATCGAAACGCTGCACGCCACTGTGTACATTCCTTCGCTGCGAAACG
Organism: Stieleria tagensis; assembly: GCF_024129865.1. GTDB lineage: Bacteria > Planctomycetota > Planctomycetia > Pirellulales > Pirellulaceae > Stieleria > Stieleria tagensis. The sequence continues at coordinate 43,574 of NZ_JAMYFE010000042.1, forward strand.
AATGGCTGCCGGCTCAACCAACGCCGGACAAAGCAGTGTGTGATTGGAACATGTGGTTGGGGCCGGCACCCTGGCGCCCCTACAACGAACAATATGTCCAAGGCCGCTGGCGCGACCAATACGATTTTGATAGTGGTGCAAGGTTGCTGGACTGGGGCGCGCACACGGTTGATTTGTGCCAGTGGGCCAATGATTCCGACGACAGCATACCGGTGACCTATGAGCCGTCGTCAGAGAATATCGTTTGCACCTACGCCAATGGCGTCAAACTGGTGATCGATTTTTTGAGCGATCCGTTTGGTGACCGTGGGCCGCGTTGGATCACACGTTTGGGGACTTGTCCGGTGCGATTCGTTGGTGACGAAGGATCGGTGGAAACCGGTGACGAAGGCGAAATCGTGGCCAGTTCGAAAGCGTTGCAAGCCAAACTTGGCAATGTCAATCGGGTGCGTGGATTGGACGTGTCGGCACATGCCCGAAATTTCTTTGATTGTGTCAAAAATCGTCAGCAAACGGTCTGCAATCCAACGGTGATGCGGCGATCACATATCGCTTGTCATGCCGCGGCCCTCTCCTGGATGCTGAATCGATCGCTGACCATTGATCCGAAAACCGAGCGTTTTGTCGACGACGAGGAAGCCAATCGACTCTGTTCTCGAGCGACTCGTGATTGGGCCTAACCTATAATTTTGAACTGGAATCGGCGGTTGCAGCCGACCGCTGGCTATTCCAGCAAATGTCTCTTTCCCTTCTGCTTCTTCACTCCATTGAAAGTGTAATGATGAAAGTTTTTGCTCCGACCTTGGCTCTTTGCTCGATGATTCTTTGCTCAATGGCCGTACCCTGTTTCGGCCAAGCAACCGCGACCACCAGCCAACTAAAACCCGTTCCTTTGAATTCCGGTGTTGCCACGCTCGCACCGGCCAATTCACGAATCGACTTTGTCGGCACCCACGAAGGGGATAAACCTGATCCGCGGAAAGGTGGTTTCGAAAAGTTTTCTGGCAAAGCCAGCGTGGGTGACGATGGGGCGTTGGAATCCGTGGCGTTTGAAATCGAAACCGGTTCGTTGTGGACCGAAATTGACAAGCTGACCGCACACCTGAAGAGTCCTGATTTCTTCGGCGTCCGTGAAAACCCCAAGGCTTCCTTTCGTTCGACCGCGGTCGCCGCCGGCAAAGCGGACGGAGAAGTGGTGATCACCGGTGAGTTCACTCTGTTGGGAAATACCCAGCAGATCAAAGTCCCGGCGACGGTTCAGACCACTCCCGAAGGATTGACGCTGGTCAGTGATTTCAAAATTGATCGCACCAAGTTCGGCATGAACTATGGGCAAGGCAAGGTCACCAACGAGGTGCAGTTGATCGTTACGATCGGCAAAGCGACGAAGTCCAAATAGGCTTTCGTCACTTCATCTATCCAGCCCCTTTTTTGAGAGCCTTACGTGTTTTCGATTCAGGACATTTTGTACGGCGGGTTGGTTCCGGCCGTTGTTGCAGCGGCGGTCGTTTTGGTGGCATTTTGGGTGCTGCCGCATTCTCTCGCGCGGCGGTACTCCGCTGCGGCCGCGTTGGCTTTGGGACTGTTTGCCGGATACGAATTGCTTGACCTGGGCCCTTGGTTGGCCGAGACACATTGGCACTGGCTGCCCTATGCCGTGTTGGCCGCTGCGGTGGCTGGCCCGGTTGCCTGTGCCGAGGGAGTCTGGTTATTCGAGCGTCCGTTGTTGTATTTGGTGGTCGCAATTGGCGCCGGTTGGTTCTTGGTGCCCGATTGGGAAGACCTGCAGCCATCGAGAACTTCGTATTGGATCGGATTGTCGATCTACCTGGTCGTCTTGACCGGTTTGATGGAACCGTTAGCCGTTCGATTCAAAGGACCGCTGTTGCCGGCGGTGATGTGGTTGACCATGACGGCGGCCGCGGTTGTCCTGGCACTCAGTGGCAGCATGCGGTTTGCACAGATTGGAATTGCGGCCGCATTCGCATTGTTTGCGATCGCTGTGGTCGGCGGCTGGTTGGCAGACCGATTCGTCGTGACCGGGGGCGTGTTTGCCTTTGCCATGGCGGCGGTTGGATTGTTGATGATCGGCCGTGTCAATTCCTTCAGCGATGTACCAATGGTTTCTTACGCGATAGTGCCCGCCGCACCGCTGGCCCTGTGGTTGACGGTCGCGGGGCCTCTGTCGCGATTGACCGGGGCCAAGGCGTTGGCGGTTCGGATCGCATTGCCGCTGTTGGTGCTGGTGATTGCCGTCGCAATTGCAGTGGTTGCTGAATCGGGCAGCAGTGACGAATATGCGTCCAGTGGGAATGTCCTGATGTACGCTAAATGCTCCGTTTGAAAACCTGATGATGAATGCAGCCCCCCGTCTGAGTCTTGTATTACTGTTTGCGTTGTTGCCACAGCTGATCGTGGCTCAGTCGTCCAGGGCAGCGGACTGGTCCGTTCCAGTGGCTGGGAACGCGTTTCGGACCGCTCCCGGTCCAGGCCGTGATGGGCTTCGTCGCGGTGGCACGCTTGCTTGGAACGATCCCCAGGAAGTGTTCTCGATCTATTTTCATGTCGATCGACCGGCCACACTTCGGATCGCCTTCAAAGGGCGTGTGAGGGAAGGAAAATCGATCTTGGCGGTAAAGGTCGGTGACAAGGCATTTGAAACCACGGTCGAGGGTGCCGATCTGGCGGAACACCCAGTCGGTGATGTGGATGTGTCACAGGCCGGCTATGTCCGTGTGGATCTGCAGGGCAGCGAGCGATCCGGCAACGTGTATGCCGAGATTGAATCGTTGCAGGTTTCGTCGTCGACCGAGTCATTGCAACTGGATTACGTCAAAACAAACCAGGGCAACATGTTTTACTGGGGGCGACGTGGGCCTTCGGTTCACTTGCGCTATCAAGTCCCCCAGGACAAATCGTTGCGTTATGCCTACAGCGAAGTCACGGTGCCGGTGGGGCAAGATCCGATCGGATCGTATTTCATGGCCAACGGTTTTGGAGAGGGCTATTTTGGAATTCAGGTCAACTCGGAAGACGAGCGACGCATCCTGTTCTCGGTTTGGAGTCCTTTCAAAACCGACAATCCGCAGGATATTCCGCCGGAACAGCAGATCACGACACTGGGCAAAGGACCCGACGTGCACATCGGCCAGTTTGGGAATGAAGGTTCTGGTGGACAAAGCTATCTCGTCTACCCTTGGAAAGCCGGTACGACGTATCGCTTTCTGACGGAGGTCAAACCGGATGGCCAAGGTGGCACCCATTACACGTCATGGTTTTCTGAAAAAGAATCTGATTCGTGGCGGCTGGTCGCAAGTTTTCGACGTCCGCAAACGGACACTCATCTGACCCGTTTTCACAGCTTCTTGGAAAACTTTGCGCCACAGTATGGCTACATCGGCCGACGTGCGCTGTACGGCAATGTTTGGGTTTGTGACACGCAATCGCAATGGTCTGCCTGCACCGCCGCACGATTCAGCGTCGATGCGACCGGTGGTGGTCGTCACCGATTGGATTTTAGTGGAGGAGTCGACGGCGACGTGTTCTATCTGCGCAATGGCGGGTTCTTTGATGAAACCGGACAGCCAGGCGAGACGTTCACTCGTACCACGACCACCGACGCAATGCCCGTGATTGATTTCGACGCGCTGCCGCGATAGTGCGGTGGTGCCGGACCGGAAGTCCGTCGTACGCACAGCCGTCAATCCTAAGATTAAAAGTGGGTAAGAGCTTCCAGCTTGCCATCACGACACCGGGTGAATCGCAAGCTGGAAGCGTACGCCACGAATTGTCGACCCTAAAACAAAATCTGGACGCGCCACTAGGGCGAGAGCCGCTGGATGACCCACTGCGAACCTTCGCGGCGATAACGCAACCGGTCATGCAAGCGACTCTCACGACCCTGCCAAAATTCGATGGTTGTCGGGGTGACGCAGTAGCCACCCCAGTTTTCGGGGCAGGGAATTTCCCCGTCGGCATATTGAGTCTTCAGAGTGTCGAGCTGCTTTTCCAGCGATTCTCGGGAAGCGACCACGCTGGATTGTTGGCTGACGATGGCACCGAGTTGGCTGTCGCGTGGTCGTTTGTGGAAATAGCTGATGGAACGTTCGCGAGAGGCTTTTTCGACGTGGCCTTCGATTCGTACCTGGCGTTGGACGTGTTGCCAAAGGAAGCACAGCGAGACGTTCGCGTTGGCTTCCATTTGTTGGCCTTTGGCCGAATCATAGTTGGTGTAGAACCAGAACTTGCCGTCGTCTAATCCTTTCAGTAGCACGACGCGACTGCTGACATTCCCATTGGGGTCACAGGTGGACAGAGTCATCGCATTGGCTTCCACCCATTCGGGCAGGTCGCCTTCGATCGCTTGACCCAGCCAGGTGTGAAACTGAACCATCGGATCGGCATCCGCGTCTTTCTCTAACAGGCTACCGAGTCGATAGCTTTGTCGCATTTCGTACAGACTCATAAACCGATTTCCAATTTCCGCGTGATGCTGTGAGGGGCCCATTGGCACACGCGATGCATTCTAACTGATTGACGAATCACGCAACTGCCGTTTTGGCAGTTCGTTCATCTTGTTATAGGCAAATCATGCAGGATTCTAACCCGCTTCAACCGTCCGATTCGATGATCGGAAAATTATTGGTGGCATCGACCACCGTCCAAGATCCATTGCTCGCGCGGTCGGTTTGTCTGGTGGTCCATCAAGATGCCGAAAACATTTTTGCGGTGCTGCTAAATCGTCCGATGAGTGCCCCGCCGGGACTGGCCAAGTTGCTTGATGCGGCTGGCGTCAGTGACGGCGACCCGACCGCCAAGCCTAGCCAACGGCCTCACCCCAACCGATTGCGCAAGGGGAAATTAAACCAGGTGCAATCGTTTCCGACGAATTTTCCCGACGGTGTTGCTGCCGCATCCGATAACACGCCGGACGCGCCGGTGCCGGCGTCATCCGACCAGACATTTGCAGACCAAACAGTTGCAGAAATCACGGCGGCGCAGGCTGCCAAAACTCTGGGCACGATTCATTTCGGCGGGCCGTTGTCGGGCCCTGTGGTCGCTGTCCATAACTCCAGCGAACATGCCGAAGCGGTGGCCGGAAAAGGTGTCTATGTTGCGGCCCAACGCGACCTCTTGGAGACCTTGGTCAAACACAAACCCAGCTCCTTTCGTTTGATTGTCGGTCACTTGGGATGGTCGGTGGATCAGCTTCAATCTGAAATCGACGCCGGGTTCTGGCACTTGATCGATGCCACCGAAGACGACGTGTTTGTCGGCGATCAAGATCTGTGGCCTTCGGTCATTCGCCGCGCCACCACCAAATCGCTTGCTCGTTGGTTGGCGATCAAAGATTCGCCGTTTGCAGCCGAAGTGAACTGATCGCGGGGCGCCGGCACAGCAAGAGTGTGATTGCAATGATGGCCCCTTTGATCGCAGTCAGCATCAGCGCGCGGCCGGGCGGCAGGAACACTGTGCCAGGGTAACTCCATTCGAGGCAGCGATTGATGCCCAGTAGCGCAACCAGCGCCAGTGGGATCGCGACGAAGAATCGCAATCCGCGCCGCGTCCAATTGTGCGGTGCTAGCGAATAGTAGAGCGCCGTGGGGATCAACATCTCGGAAAAACCGATGATGACGATCGGCAACCATAATTTTTGTGTTTGCGGGGCACTCATCCATCCCCAGTGTCCCTGAGTGATGCGAAGGATCGCAAACACCATTGCAAACACGACGGTCCACAAGATCAGAGTCTGCAGTCGAAAGGAGAACCGTTCAGGAGACTCCGTTGCGTTGTTTTCGTCTTTCTGCAATGGCACGCCGATTCCCAGACACTTGATCGTGTAAACGGCGAACAGTGTGGATATCAGCTGAACGCTCAGCAAGACTCCTGCCCATGCGGATCCGGTGGCTGAGAAACCCATCACGCTGATTCGCGAGAGACTGATCCAGGCTGCGACCCCAACCGCAATCGCGCCGGCAAAACGCAACGCATTATGCGCCGAACTCGTCGCGGCCCAGATCGCGATCAACGCACATTGAGCAACTGGAAGCATCATCAAAATGTCGCGAGTCCCGCTGGTCAGAAACCATGTCGGACAGGTCACCAACAGGTAGGCGACCAAGTGCAGCGTTAGACAGATCCGTGTGGTCGATGGCGTCGTGTGGTTTGCCAAGCGATCGATGGGCAATGATGTGGTCATGGAAGCGAAACACTTTCATTGATTCCGCTACCCATCACTCTGCCGGCTGAATGGTTTCGTGGTTGCATTGCGTCGAGGTGTCGCTGGGCAAACCCTGCGGCGATCGAATCCGGGAATTGATCGACGATCTGTTGCAGTTGTGCTTTCCATTGGGGCAATGCCGTCTGGTGTTGTGTTTCAAGGAGCCGGCTGAACTGTCGTCGCGCCGCTCGCTCTTGGCTGGCAAACTGCGTGCGAAGTTCATCGAACAATGGATCGTCCTGAAACCCTTTCTCCAATTGATCCAAGACCTTGTTTTTCTCGACACGGTCATGCGCCATCCCGGCATCGCGATAGCGTACCAGCGTTTGAAAGGTCAGCTCCTGGAGGATCGTTGCTACCAACGGCTGAGCCGCTGATGATTTGGATTGTGAAACCAATCCACGTAAAAACACAATCGCAGCAGACACATCTTGCTGTTGTTGCAGACGCAGCGCTGTTTCACGGACCTGTTGTTCAAAACGATCGCTTTTCAAACGGCTTGTCGCGGCCAGGTCGGATTTTGGATACTGTTGAACGATCTGAAGATAGCGATCGATAGCCAATAGCGGCTTGCGATCATTTTCCAGTTGCTGTCCTTCGACCAGTAGCGTTTCGGCAATCGCGTCGTTGATCCGTGTTGCGATCGGGCTGCCAATCATTCGCTTGGCCAACCTGGACAACCGATGCCGTGTGAGGTCGTTGCCATCGGCCATCGATTGTTGGGTCAGTTTCTCAATCGCATCGATCTGGTCCGGCAGGGGGACAGCCTGTCTGTCTCTCAGTTGGACCGATTGGACGAACAGTTCAAAGGCATCATCGACACGAGGGATGGCCAGCAGTTCCAGACAGGATGCCGCCAATCTCTCGGCGATCTTTGAGTTGGTTTCATCGCTTGCACCCTTTGCCAGTTCCGTTCGCAGTTCGACCAGAAGGGAGGACCTGATCTCTGGCGATGTTTGAGCGAGCGCAACTTTAGCCATGGCAACTAATTCTTGTTCGCTAACCGGTTTCTGCTGGATGAATCGATAGTCGCCACTGGTCAGATTGGCCAGCCGTTGCATGTTTTGGCAGCTTTCTGGATCTTCGTAGGCGATCGTGTGAATCGGACTGGTCGATACGACAGAGTTAACGACGTCAAACGTGTCGCCAGCGGTGGCAAAGGGCATTGATTTTGATCGCTTCTTGTCATCAGAAAACTTGCCATCGGACAACATGAAGATGGCGCTCGGATTCATGCGTAGCGCCAGATGCAACGCGGATCGTGGGTCGGTGCCACCCCTGGGATTCATGGTGTTGAGCCAGTTTCCTAGTCGATTCTTGTTCTCGCGGGTCGCATACATCATGTTGGGTGCGATTGATGTGCTGCCGAGCAACTGAGTGGTCGAATCGTTGAACAGTAGCACATAGAATTTTTGCGATGCATCAAGTGTTTCAACCGAGCGGACCAGTTCCCTGGCAGCACGTCGAAAGCGCATCCCGTTCATGCTGCCTGACATGTCCAGTACATACACGAATTCGTGCCCCGATGCTTCGATCCCAAAAAAGGATCCGTGTGCGGCATCGGACGGTAGGGCGCCGCCGCTACGCTGCACGGCCGGTGGTTGCTGCTGTTGGACCACTTTCTCCGCCACATCGTCACTCGGTTTCGTTGCCGGTTGAGGATCCGGCGGCGACGGATCCGGTTCGGTATTTGTTTCTACCGCAACCACATCCAAGATCGCGATCGGTCCCTGCATCTGGCCGACGTCCTGACTGAAACTGAATCGCAGTGTCCGCATGCCCTGGCCGCCCAGATCGGCCGGAGACACGATCAACGCGATCATCAGTAGCAACCCGCCATGCAGAATCGCCGAACTCAACCAGCCGGCGGATTCTTGTTTGCTAGTGTCGCTCAGATGTCGCGGCACGACTTCAATTCCATCCAGCAGCTTGGCCGACGTCGCTGCCAGCGGTGGGGCGCCTGGGTATCGGAATCCGTCGCGGCGATTGCGGAATCGTGACGGAACGACCGGCGGTTGCGGATCAGGGTCCATTTCGCGCGTCTCATACGGGGGCGTCCGAACGCGGCGGCGACGAATGTCGTGCTGAGCCGTGTAGCGGTGTCGATTCAAGTCTGGCGTGGACAACCGGCGAAAGGGAAGAAAAGAACAATGATCGATAAAACGCCCGCCGGCATTGATGCAGCGTGGCGGATTGGCGGCGGCCTGTCAAATTTTGGGCCAACCCGGCGACCGGATTTTGCGACCGGAGTTCGCCCGGGGAAGATGCGGTACACTAGCGGGCGACCGCCTGTTTCTTTTCTCCTTGTCGAATCGGTCTGAGCTTCATGAGCCATTTTGATGAAGAAATGCCTGCACTGTGCGATCGGTGTTTGAAGGAATTGGTCGGTGGTCGTGGCGAGTTCTATGAAATCGATATCCAAGCCAAAGTGGATTCGTCGCCGCCGATCCTGGATTCTCCCACCGCATTCGATCAGCATCAACTGGATCAGCAATGGAGAAAGCTGATCGAACAATTGGAGTCCACGCCGCAGGTCGATGCGGAAAACCAAGTGCATTGTCGCCGCCGTCTGCACCTGTGTGCCCCCTGTTTTCAAGTCTGGATCGATAATCCAGCCGGCGAAAGCGGCCTGTAATTCTGCCTTTTCGCCGGCCAATCGATTTGCTTGACAGGGGCAGATACAGATGAGACAATCTGTCTAGATTAAGGTGTTCCACGAACCGTGTTGAAACCAATGAGAATGATACGAGCGTTTGTTGTGTTGCTGTTTGGGGGTTGTTGCCTGACAACGTCCGTCGGTCAGGCACAAGAAACACAGAATCTGCAAGGTGAAATTCGCGATCAATGGAGCGACTACTACGCGGCCCAGCTGCCACGATATAAGTTTGCGCTGGCGTCCAGCCCGGCAGAACCGCTCGATTTGCCGGATGCCAAATTGAGATGGAGCAATCCGCTTCGGCCCGGGACACACGGCGACCTATTCGTGTGGACACACAACGGCCGTGGTGTGTTGGTCGGTTCGTTGTTCTCCTATCACAGCGGTGACGGTCGACGGGTGGCGCATCAATTTCAATCGTTGACCACCGAGCCGATCAATTGTGAATACCAAGGCGGCAGCAACTTCCAGATTCCCGGGCCTGGATTGAAGTTTCAGCCGATCCCTGATGCACCGGCTCCGGCTGACAGCAGCGTCTATCGGCTCACTCAAATGCGCCGTCTCGCACGCCAATTCCAAGCCTTTTGCATGGATAAGAGTGGTTTCCAGCCGCTGCGTGCATTGGCCCAGCCGATCTATCGCTTTACCGGCAGCGAGATTGAAGATGACGGAGCGATTTTTGCCTTTGTGATGGGGACCGATCCTGAACTGTTGCTTGTGATTTCGGCTTTGAAAACGAGCACGGATCCACAATGGCATTACGCCGCCGCCCGGTTTGCCGCTGATCCGTTGAAGTTGACGCACCAAAATGAAACGATCTGGGAATTTGGCGACCGATCAAAACAAATTGGCTATGTCAGCCAACATGGAATCGATCATCAACCCATCCGCCCCATTCTGGAAAAGTCCGCCGAGTGATTTGAGCGCGTGCCGGTGAGCCTCGACGGGAAATCGGCGAGCGTCGGCTCGGCGGACGTTGGCTCAGCGGACGTCGACCCACGACAACCGTTCGCGTGGGAAATAGATCACACAGCCATCCTCTTCGCCGACCAGCAGGTCTAGTTTCCCGCGGCCCAGATCGATTGCCAGCGGCGAGCAGGTGTGGACACCCATTTCTAATTTCTGCTGATCAAAATGCATCACGCGGGGGTAATCGAAAACGGGCTCCCGGTTTGTTCCTGCGTTACGCAGGAACAGCACACTTGCCTGGCGGCGATCTCCTTCAAAGGTGTCGTCGGGGATACCGCCGGGTCCTGGAATGGACGCGGCTCGCCCGGTCCCCGCCAGTAAATCGATTTTGCCGTCGCCGTCCCAATCGGTCGCTTGCAATTTGGTGCGTCCGAATTGGCCGGCAAAGCGTTTGCCATGGGCTTGAATCGGTTCACCTGTCGTCAGACGCAGCACCTCACCGGGCGTGACGTTGTAATCATCAATTTGCCAATAGCGACGAAACTGGTTGTTCTCGTCATTGACGATGATGCACTGGGGCCCCTGTTCTACGTTCCAATCGGTCACGGCGGGTTGCGTCCGCCAGACCAGATGCATCTCCATCGTGTCGCTTTTTAGGATGACCGGTTTGTCAAACGAGGGAGGGCTGGAACCGGGTTGTTGCAACAACACCGAGAGGTCGCCTTGGATGCTGTTGTAAATGATGTCGGCCGAACCGTCGCGATTCCAGTCGACCACTGTCGGGCAGCTGTAGCCCCAACGCGATTCCGGTGGACCTTGAATTCCCGTGTAGCCGCCATCGATTTTCAGGATTTCGCCGTCCGCTTTGATTCGTACCGGCGCATCAAATTCTGCCTTCTCCGGTGTTCCGATGTTGCGAACAAAAAGAAAATGTCCCGCATCGTTTCCCGCGACCATGTCAATCAAACCATCGCCGTCCAGGTCGCCTGATGTCAGTACCGGGAGCGCACCGAGTGTGAGGATCGGGTTTTCAATCAGGGCGCGCACCGGTGGATCGTAAATGGGGCCACCACGCTGATTGAAGCGTCCCGCAAAGCGATAGAACCACAACGAACCGGTATCACCCACCAACAGATTCGAATCGCCCGTGACCGGGTCCGGTATCGCAACCAGTCCGGGGAAGATTCCGGGGTGTCGCATGCCGTTATCGTCGGCGCCGCTTAAAAACACCCCCGGTTTCAAATCCAATGCCGATTCGGAATCATTCTGAAAGTAGTAGAACATGCCTTGGGATGCCGCTCCCATCACGCCCTGTCGGCTGAGACTTGGATAGTCCACTTTGGTCAAACCGGTGCAGCGAATCAAAAAATCACGCTGGGCTGGAAAGATGGGGAATTGGATCTCCGGATCCGAATTGCCATTCTCCAGTGTCATCGCGCCCAACACGGCATAAGACAGTTTGCCGCGGTAAATTCCTGATCCGTCAAACGGCCGATAGTCAGCCGAATGGGGATGCGCCCCTTCAACGCCGCGCGACTTGCCATCTCCTTTGGTGAATAGCACTGCTAGTCGATCGTCGGTCAATGGGAACGCTGCCAATGTCCGTAGACCACCGGGGACCGTCGCAGAAAAGTCTGGCGTGATTTCGAACCGCTGGCGGCTGCGATCGAAACGCGAAAGCTGAATCTTTTTGCCGTTGTAAACCAGGGCGTTGGAAGTTGTGCCGGCGGAGAACACAGCCAGGCTGCCGCGGGGAACGTCCAACATGCTGGGGTGTCCAAACACCGGCACGCCTTGCCGAGTGAAACGTTTGAATGGCAACAGAGTTCGGCCACTGACGAGCAAATCATAGGGTCCGTTGCCGAAAACGTTCGCCACTCCACTCGGCTGGACTTCAAAGTCACGGGTCGCGCCAAGTGGCCCCACGTCAACCGCCAACCCAATTTCCTGGCCAGCGGGCCAGTCAGGTTTTGGTGCGGGCGATTGGGAGTAGACCAGGTTCGTGAATCCAACAAAAAAGGTCACCAGGATCGTGAGTGGTCGCAGCGTCATTTGGCAAGATCATGGGGGGGAGGAACACAAGAATCTGAGGCGAGTGCTTGTCGGTTGATGGCCGACAAAGCACTGCCCTGAAAACATCAGATCGAAGGTCGAGGGATCACAATGCCTCGTCGATGATTTCGCCCGAAGCCCGCGTTCCGAGCGCGCCCCATAAACCGTAGGCGCTTGGTTGGCCGTTGGAGGCCGGCATCATCGATTGATCTCCGGCGTCTATGCTTTCGGTAACGAAGGTCACCGCACCGTCGCCCATCAAAATGTGCGCGCCGCCGGGGTGACGGCTCCCAGCTGTGCTCAGCGCGTGCCCGTTGTCACTGACCGCACCAGCGCCCCAGGTGCAAGACAGGCGATTGGGTGGGCGGATCGTTTGGAAACTGGTGTAGGAGAGTCGGAAATCGGCCCAGCGAAACCCACGACCCGATGAATCATTCTGGCCGGCCGCGCTCCCGGTGAAAAATTGAGGGCGAGACGGATCAATCACCGAGTCACAAAACAACGGATTGATGACCAGTTCAGCGTCGCCGGCTTCGGATAGATCCGCTTTGACCTCGTTCTGTCCCAGGCTGGTACAGATCTCGCCCATCGCAATCGTATTGGATAGACCGTCCAGACAATCGCGGAATCTCATTTCGTTTCGCGCCCAAAAGAAGCCTCGATTGGTCCCGCGGCCCAAGGCTGCTCCGGTCGGGTTGTCGGTGGTGCTGCTGAATGTGCTGCCCTCGCGTCGATCTGGATTGTTGGCTCCGTTGCAGGAACATGTCCAAGACCCGCGCCGGTTTCTCGCACCGTGATGAACCAAATAGATATTGTCGCCAAGATTGGCAGCGTAGTTGCATCGTCCCAAGGCGGGCAGGCCACGGCCGGGATCGCTCGGGCAACGGTAGGTTGGAATTTCCGCTCTCCAAGGTTCATAGGCGTCACGCCATGGCACCGGACCGAATGCGGGCCAAGTCGTCCCGCCATCAACCAGCGGATTGCTAAGCAGTTCCCATAGCCCTTGCTGTTCGATGAACGGAGTCAAACCGACGTGCATACTCAAGTGGAACCGGCTTGAGTCATTGTTGCCGGTCATCGCGTTTGGACCGGTCCCTCCGCCATGCGTGGGCAACGCTTTGTAGGTGGAGTGATAGTTGTGAATCCCCAATCCGAGTTGTTTGAAATTGTTGCTGCAACTCATCCGTCGCGCAGCTTCTCGGGCCGCTTGAACGGCCGGTAGCAACAGGCCGACAAGGATTCCGATGATCGCAATCACCACCAGCAGTTCAACCAGTGTGAATGCCAATCGACCTCTAACGTGTTGATGTGTGTTCATGACAACGCCTGAGTAAGAAAAGGAAAAGAGAGAAAAAGCAATTCAGACGACCGAAGTCGCCGTCATCGATTGCTGATCGAACGATCGGCAATTTGTTTGCAGGCAGCCAGCGGAGTCGGCCTCGCGTGGGCGTCGAAACTGCTCCGCTATTCGTCGCCGTCATACATTGCGTCTTGTTGCTCGTCGGTGATTTCCGGTGCGGCACGTTCAATCACTTGCGGCTCCGAATCGTCACCGCACCCGACCAATGACAGCGTGAAAAGCAACAGGATCAAATGAAAACTCTTCATGAATTCCTCCGGGGAGAAGGGATCGAATCACGTCGCCTGATCTGCAAAGAACAGGTCTATAGACTTAATGCATCTCTATAGACTATGCGCTGACGGGGGCCGGTGCAACACAAACTCAGGTCAAGGGGGAATAAATCCGCAAAGAAATTTTGTCGGACAGGTGGGGAATCCATGTCGTGGATTGCAGCGTCGATCCCACGAGGCCGTGCCAGTTAGGAATTCACACTGCCGCGCGCCTTGCCCAAGGCCTGGGATTTCCCAACCCGACGCGTTCGTTTGGAAGCCAGCGTTTTCGCGTGGGGCATAGGTTTTTTGGTAACCCGACGCGTCAGCGAAGGATCCCGTCTACACCCAAAATCCCTCGCTCACGCTTCGGGTTGCGCTGTTGCGATTCACTCTCCCGCCCCGGAGGTCGTGCGGCTTGGCGTGCCACCCATCGGCAGAGTCGTATGCACTCAATCTCATCTTTGCGCCAACGGCGTTCGATAGCTTAGCCCGGGGTCACTGGGGCACAGAATGTGATTCGATCGCGGCGGCGAGTTGACGATAGTCTTGATAGAGTGCCTGATAGGCCTGGTGACGCTGCGGCCGGGGCTCGACCGTGATCGTGTCGCCCTGTCCGCCGGCCATGGCGGTCGCAGCATCGGCCACCGTTGGGAACCCGCTTCGCTCTGCTCCCGCCGCGACCATCCCCAGCACGGCTGCGCCCACGGCGGTGCCCTGGGTCGCCGGATGAATCTCGATCGGCATTCCCAACACGTCGGCATAGACCTCGACAAACGCGCGGTTGTGATGTGGCAGTCCGCCGGTGGCAATCAGGCGATCAATCGGTACACCACCAGTGGTCAGCAATTCCACGATCCAGCGCAGTCCAAACGCGGACGCTTCCATCAGTGCCAGGTACAGATGCGCTGGCCCATGCTCGAGTCCCAGGCCGACAAAGGCGCCGCGCAGCCCGCCGTCCATCAGTGGCGTCCGGCAACCATTCATCCAGTCCATGCAGCGCACGCCTTCGGCACCGGGCGGCAGCTTCATCGCCGCTTGGGACAGTTCGTCAAAACTGTCTAGGTTCAACAGACGCAGCAACCAGGCGAACGCATCACCGACCGCCGCTTGTCCGGTTTCATAGCCGAACAATCCCGGCAGGATCCCGCCGTCAACGACGCCGGCGACCCCAGCAACTTCTACCAATTTTTCGGCGTTAAGCATGTGACAACTGCTGGTGCCCATGACCATCACCAGGGTTCCGGGCGAGGCAGCGCCGACACCCGGGACAGCCGCGTGCGCATCGATGATCGCGGTCGAGACCGGTGTGCCGGCATACAGTCCAAACTGCTCGGCCATCGCCGCGGTCAATCCGCCGGCGGGTTGACCCGGTGATCGCATCACGCCGGGCAAGCGCTGGGCAACTACGGTGGCCAACAGCGGATGAACGGCGTTGAAATAGTCAGCCGGCGGATATCCCTCGCTGGCTGACCACATCGCTTTGTATCCGGCTTGGCAGGTTGACCGTGTCAGGGTCTCGGCTGGACCGCCGACAAGTTGCCAGACAAACCAGTCACCCGCTTCCAGCCAAACCTCTGCGGCCTCGGCCACTTGCGGGGCGCACTCGATCGTTTCCAAGATTTTGGGCAGCAACCATTCCAGTCCGATGATGCCGCCATAGCGTTTCAGGAACGATTCCTGCCGCTCCGTTGCGACGGCGTTCATTCGCTCGGTTTGTTCCAATGCACCGTGGTGTTTCCACAGTTTGGGCCATGCCAGCGGCGTGTCTCGAAAGGAATCGAGTTGGCACAGCGGGACGCCCGCCGCAGTCGTTGGCAACATGGTGCAACTTGTAAAGTCGACGCCGATTCCAACCACTGCCTTTGCTTCGATACCCGCTTGGTCCAGTGCGGCACGGGTGGCAACCGCAGCCGACTCGATCCAATCGGCTGGATCTTGGAGTGCGAAACGCGCCGGTAACCGTTCGCTGGATCCAGGCAATGATTGAGTGATCTGGCCACTGGTGTAGTCGCTGGTGGCCAGGCCCAACTGGTTGCCAGCGGCATCAACAAGGATTGCGCGCACCGATTCGGTGCCAAAATCTAGTCCCAACGAAATAGGTCGACTCATTCCGATTGCTCCGCCGTAGTCCAAGTTGAATTCCAATTCTGATTTGTCGCGCTACTGCTGTGCGACGGCACCGACCGTAATCTATAGATTTTTGCCTGGCAACCGTTGGTGGTTTGCTGCAACCATTCGTACCAAAGACTCTTTAGCGATCTTCCGAGAACTTGCAACTTTCACACTGACGCGCGGACGATCTAAGGTTTACTTCGCGCGGTCAGTCGACGGCATTTGACGACGATCGCCAGGTAGAATCGTTTGACCGAATTCAGCAGCTTGCGAATCACCACTTCTGTTCGATCCAGGATGTCGGCGATGAACGGTAATTCCAGTGCGATCAATGCGAGTCCGATGATGGCAAGGAATCCGCCGGGGCCGGGCAGCCAGCCAATCGCCAGACCAGTGAGAATCAAGGCGATGCCGCCACCGAAGTTCAGGACGCGTCCGATGGTGAAGTTGCCACCACGTCGTTTTCGTCGCTGGTGGACATACCCTCGAAAGCGTTCGCCGGGTTTTCCTTCGCGAAGTGTCTGGTAGTTATCCTTTACGGTTTGGAGGAATCCCACTGTAGTACCTATCCGTGGCTGATAGCTGGCTGCGCCGCTCGCCTTCCACCGATCTGACAGTGTCAAACTAGTTTGGCGTTACGGGGCAAGAGCGAAATGTCAAAGAAGGGGCTGCAAAGGCAAAACGCGTACCAAGCGAGCCAACATTCCAATCGATCGATCCGGTTTCTGCCGGTTGTCGACAGAAACCCATTGTTGCACTGATCCGCGCTAATACATCGCCGCGATGCTGAGTACGAGTACAAGCGCGACGCTGACCAAGGCCCGGAACCAAGTGATGCGAGGAAGCGCGGGAGTCGTGGATTTTGGTCTGCTTGCAGATCGTTCGCCCGCCCCCGCCGCGCACCGTCGTTACGCAACCGGTCCACGTCGGCCCATGATCAGTCCGATAATGAACAGGATCAAAAACACGACGAACAGGATCTTTGCGATGTAGGCTGCGGTGCCCGCTACCACGCCGAATCCGAGTACGCCGGCGATCAAAGCGATGACTAAAAAGGTGAGTGCCCAGCTTAACATGACGTTTCCTTGGTGTTGAAAAAGCGATTTCACGTGGTGTGAACATCACTCTCCACGCGGTCGAACCCTAGGCAGGGAAGCGAATGTTGTGCCAATCCGCGTAGGGGCAACAAAAATTCTGTCCCGCACGATCCACCACTACAGTTCAAGGCCGGGCAATGGATGGGTTCAGAGCGGCATTGCGAGTCACGAAAGGACGTGTTTCGCGATGCCCTGGTCGCTCCGATCGCCAACCGAACGTCATGGCAGCAAATCGTCCAATCGCAGTTTGTCGTACTTTCACTCCGTTTTCCAGAAATATCTTTCAAAATGCCCAGGATTGCCGCTGATGCAAAAAGCGGCCGATACGAGTCATCGCAGGTTTAATACCAATCTTTCTTTGCAATTGGTATTGGCCCACTGGACCGACGAGCTCATGCTGCTCGGTGACGTACAGGACGACCGGCGCGCCGTTTCTCCCTCAAAGGTCGAAGTCGACCGAGAATTGCAATCCCGATCGGAAGCTCGTGTTTCCATTTCTGTCGCGCTTCAGATTGTCTTGCTACCAACGAGTGGAATCATCGGAAAAAATCAAAATGCATTCGCCAAACGCCAGCGTGAGATGGACAAGAAGCGCAAGGCCGAGGAGAAACGACAGCGTCGCGTCGAACGTAAAAATGCCGATCCTGAATTGCAATCCGATGACGGTGTTGCCAGCGACGAAATTGACGTCGCCGACGAGGATCGCGTTGCCGACGAAAATGACTTGGACGCCAAAGCAAGTCAACCAGAGCAACCCCCGGTCGAAGACGCCTAGCTAAGCGGGCGCCGATCAGCAATCGCCTGAGTTGTTGAATAGCGTGTTGATCAGCCGACGTTCTCACTTTCGGTGTGTGCGTCAATGGCTGCCAGCGAGTCGATCAGGCCGTGTTGAATGTGGGCAGCCGCAGCAGCCCGCGCGGAATCTGCATTGCCGTTTCGAATTGCATCGATGATGCGTTTGTGCTCGTCGCAGGTTCGCTGCATCCCCTTGGCCGTGTAGACGTGTCGACGGATGCCAAAGACCCGTGTCAACACATGTGATTGGGAAGCGGTTCGAACCAGCGCTTGATTCCCAGTGGCTTCGATGACCAGCATATGAAACTGGTAGTCGGCTTTATCGAACAGGCTCATGATCCGCTTTCCTGCAACCTGCTGCTTCGATTTTCGTTGCTCAGCGGTCAACTCGCGCATGGTCTCCAGTTCCGATTCAATTTGCGCGACCTGATCTGGGCTGGCCCGCTGGGCGGCCAACGATGCCGTGGCCGGTTCGATGATCTCGCGTAACTCGTAGATTTCGATCAGGTCATTGCGATCCAAGCTACGGACGATGGCGCCCATGTTGGGGACCAAGTCGACCAAGCCTTCTTTTGCCAGTTGCCCGGCGGCTTCCCGCACGGGGGTCGCGCTGACCCCGATCTCTTTGCCGATTGGTCCGTACAGCAATCGAGACCCGGGTTCAAAATCGCCAGCGATCAGCTTGTTGCGCAAATGCTGATAGGCACGGCTGGCGTTGGTCTCAATCGTCATTCGATTTGTCCATCAAAACTACGGAAATCTCACTTCCTGCGACCGAAAGCGGTCGTTCCAAGTCTAGCTTTTCCAGCCATCTTTGCGGAGGGTGCGGCAACAAAACTCCCACCAGGTTTTCGTTCCTCAGCCAGGGGACCTCACCGCCGCGGATTGGTCCGCGACCGATCGTACTGATTGGCTGATTTTCACCTATGATGATAGGATTCATCAGCCAGCGAGACGGCGACCTCCACACAGGGCCATTGCAAATGACTTTTTCACACCACAGAAACTTTTTTCCTGGTCTTCGATCGTGTTGGTTGTTGCGCTGACCTGCGTCGCGATGCCTTCTGATCGCTTGAGCTCTGGCAGACTCAATCGCTCTTTTCTCCAAGTTCAAAGAACATCGACATGAACGTCGCCACCATCGACGCCCAGACGAACCGACGCGGCGGTTTGCGACAGCGTCTCGATTCCTGATCCATCCACAGGCAACGAATGGTTCGAATTATTGGGATGCTTCTGGCTGCACTGCTTTCGTTCTCCTCGGTGGATGCCGTTGATCCTCCGTTGACGTCGATTTCGTTTGCGCCCGATGGCAACTCGGTCGTTGCTTGTTCGCAAGCAGGGCTGCAGGTGTTTCGCTGGCCGGGACTTGGCTTGGAGAAACGGGTCGAGCTTCACGCCGACAACGTCCACGATCTGGTGTTCTCCGCGGATGGCTCGAGACTTGCCATTGCTGGGGGAGAACCCGGCGAGTCGGGGTCAATCGAGATTCTCAATTGGCCGCAGTGTGAGATGATCCAACGGTTGCATGGACACAGTGACTGTGTCATCAAGCTGCAATGGCTTGCAGAAAACCGTCTCGCTTCCGCTTCGCTGGATCACCAAGTCTGCATTTGGAATCTTGAAACCAAGCGAGTTGAGCAGACCTTGGCAGGGCACTCAGGCGGCGTTTGCGCGTTGAGTTTGCTGCCCGAAGAGAAGCTATTGGTCAGTGGCGGCTTGGACAACAGTTTGAGGGTTTGGGATCTGCAGTCCGGAGAACTCACACGCAGCCTGACGATCCATACCCGTGCTGTCACCAGTCTTGCGGTACGTCCAATCGCCGACGAGTTACCGATGATTGCATCGGCATCTCGCGACCAAAGCGTCCGTTTATGGCAACCGACGATCGGGCGGATGGTTCGATTCGCCAGACTGGAATCGATTCCGTTGGATATCGCGTGGACGACCGATGGTTCAGCCATCCTGGCCAGTTGCGAGGATGGCTCGCTGGTGCAAATTGATGCCCAAACGGTCACAACCGGCGAACCGCTGAAAGTGCTGGACGGACCGGCTTATTGCCTAACGCTCCATCGGCGCGGGCTTCCTGTGATCTTGGCAGGGGAAAGCGGACTGATCCGCCGTGTCGCAGCGGTTCCGTCGCCCGATTGAAACTGAACCATCAATCGCCGAAGTTGGTGCGACAGTTGTGGATCGCTACTTTCCGACATTCCAACGTCGCAACACTCCTAGCAGTTTTTCGTTCAGCGGCGTCAATCGTGTCCGGTTGAATTGATCGCCTAGCTTGCGAATCGATTCGGCCTGCGTGGGGTAGGGATGGATCACAGCGGCGATTTTGGACAGGCCGATCTTTTGGGTCATTGCCATCGTGATTTCCGAGATCAGGTCACCGGCATTTTCGGCGACGATCGTTGCGCCCACGATGGTGTCGGTTCCCTTTCGCGTGTGGACTTTCACAAACCCTTGGTCCTGGCCATCCAGGATTGCCCGATCGACTTCGCTAAGCGGTTGAACGTAGGTGTCGATTTCGATCCCGGCTGTAGCGGCATCCTGGTCGTACATGCCGACATGGGCGATTTCAGGCGATGTGTACGTGGCCCAGGGAATCACCAGATCACTGACTTTCTTTTTGCCAAACGGGCCAATCGCAAACAGGGCATTCTGGATCACGATTCGCGCCATGGAGTCGGCTGCGTGCGTGAATTGGTATTTGGAACAGACATCTCCGGCGGCAAAGATTCGCGGGTTTGTCGTCTGTAGCTGGTCGTTGACCGTCACACCCTTGTCGTCAAACTGCACGCCGACCGCTGCTAAATTCAAGTGTTCGACATTGGCCGTGCGACCGGCTGCGACCAAGAGTTGGTCGACCGGTTCGTCATAAGCTTGGTCGTGTGACTGGACCGTCAAACGGATTCCGCCGTCATTCTTGATTTTCAGCTCACGTCCACAGCACAACACCTGCACGCCGGCGTCCTGCAGCGACTTGCCAACGATCTCGGCCGCGTCGCGATCCTCACGCGGTAGCACGCCGTGATCGGTTTCAACCAACATCACTTTCGACCCAAAGCGGGCAAACGTCTGGGCCAATTCACAACCGATCGGACCGGCGCCGATCACGCCTAAACGCTTGGGCAATTCGGTCAGCGAGAACAAGTTTTCATTGGTCAAGTAGTCGACGTCGGCTAAACCGTCAATCGGCGGAGCCGCAGCACGAGCGCCGGTTGCGATGACCGCACGCTTAAACTGCAACTTGGTCTGATCAACTTGGATGGTTTGATTGTCGACGAAACTCGCTTGGCCGAAATAGACATCGATGCCTAAATCACGGAATCGTGCCGCGGAGTCGTTGTGACTGATGCCGGCCCGCAGCCGCCGCATTCGCTGCATCACAGCTGCAAAATCGACCGATGGGGCCGCGGGTACATTGACGCCAAAATCCAAGGCGTTGTTGACCGCCGCGGCGTTTCGCGCACAGCTGATCAATCCTTTCGACGGGACACAGCCGACGTTCAAACAATCGCCGCCCATCAGTTCGCGTTCGATCAGTGCCACGCGTGCGCCCAAACCGGCGGCACCCGCAGCGGTGACCAGACCCGCCGTTCCAGCACCGATCACGACCAAATGATAGGGTTGGGTGGGCGTTGGATTGTTCCAGGTCGGTGGATGAACGTTGGCCTGCAATTGCCGATTGAATTCGTCCAGTGGTTGCAGTGGGGTCAAGTCTGGAACTGGTGCGGCGTCGTCGGCGGGTTGAGTCTTCATAGAAGGAGGTGCGATTCCAAGTTGTGCGATTAGTGGTCGTTGGATGAATCAACCGAGTCGAGATCGTCAACCTGGTCCTTTAGCTTTTGGTTTGCCAGTCGAGTGACATAGACGGTGACGGCTACGGTTGCCAACAGTCCGATGGCCAACATCACCCATTCCAATGGCGTGCGTTGCCGATCGGAACCGATCGCCGCACCGGTGACATGTCCCAAATAGACATAGAGAAAGGTTCCGGGCAGCATGGCGATCCAACTGGTTAGGACGCAGGGCCAAAATTTGATCGACGTCAAACCATACAGGTAGTTCTGGACGTTGAACGGGATCGCCGGCGACAACCGCAACAGCCCCACCACTTTCCAACCGCCTTCCCCGATGGCGCGGTCGATGGCGCTGAAGTGTCGGTTGCCTTTTGCCATCGCCGCCACTTTGTCACGGGCGGCATAACGGGCGATCAAAAATGCGAGTGCCGCTCCCACGGTCGACCCAATGGAGACAATGGCGGTGCCAATGGCCAATCCAAACAGAGCGCCCGCGACGAGTGTCAAAAGAGTGCCGGGGACGAACAGTACCGTCGCTACGATGTACAAGACCGTCAATACAATGGGACCCCAGAATCCCAGTCCTGCGATCCAGTCTTTGACAGAAACGATCAGTTGATCCAGCGGTAAGAAACGCAGCAGCACCATCAGCGCCACGATCGCCAGCACGATCATTGCCCAGCGCAACAAGGTCGCCGATCGGTTTTTTGCTGGCGAGTCAGCCGTGTTTTCCATGTCTGCTGTTTTTTTGAAGTCGATCGAATCCGCGGCATTCTACTACGTCAATGAAGTTTCAGCCCACTGCTCCGCCGCCCAGCCGAAATCTCGAGCCACATCGGCAGTTGGCGAAGGCGGGGACAACGACGGACGGCTGGGCGTTACACTGGTGGTACGACATCACTGGTTGACTCGTTTGTGGTTTGTGCTGGTTGGGACGCAAAGGACCGTTGCCGAACCAGGACTGTCGAGACCCTTTCTATTCTTCGTTTGGGGCGCCGCATTGCCTTCGAATTCTCCGCTTCGTCGTCCCTTGGTCTGGATACTGGTGCTGATCGCCATCAGCGGAATGGTGAGTTCGCTGATCTATAACCGCAAGTTGGTGCAGTTGCGGCAACAGCGTAACAAACTGGCGGTACAGGTCGGGACGCTGGAGGTTGCTGATCCGAGCCGTGTTTACATCAGCCGCATACCGACTGGACCGGATGACATTCCACCTGGCGTACAGGCGGCGCATCTCTGGAAGTTTCGGTTGTACTTGCCAGCCGGATATAGCCCCTGTTTTATCAGCAGCAGTGGTGCGGTGACTGCGGATTCGCCACGCAGCGATGGTGGCAGCAACAGTAGTTGGGGCGGCAAGAAACCGGATCCCGTGGAAACGTATTTGACGGTTGCGTTGATCAAGACGGAAACCGGTTGGCTCTTTAGTCGCAACAACCAAGGGTCAGCCAGCTCATCGTCGGTATCCGATGAGTTGGATTTTGAATCGATGGAACAATGGATCGTCGAAACCGTCGTCACCGCCGAGAATCCATCGAAATCGTTCTCCGCTGATCAGCCGATCTGCCTACTGCGCGTGCGGGCAACCGAGCCAAAGCCGTCAAAGCCCGGCCAGCCAGATCTGTACCCCGGGTTGGTCACCTATCTGATTGAAACCGATCGCCGTGCCGCATTCGAGCAATGGGCTAATGGAAGGGTCGATCAAATGCCGGAGGTCCAGCCGTGACGGATACAGGGGACATGAACGATCAACCGGTAGCGACGCCCAAGCGGCGCGGTCTGCGATTCAGCTTGTTGGAACTGATGGTGGTCACCGGAATAGTTGCTGTATGGTTGCCGACCTTTTTTGCTGCGCGGGAAATACCATCGCTCGAAAATCAGGTCCAACAAATGCGGGCGTTGACAAGTGACTTGTCGATCATTGATGAAAATGAGTGGAGCATCCGAACTCTGCCTGGAATCTGGCACAATATCCACGGCTGGAAATATTATTTGCCCGCCGGTGCTGAAATGGAGTTGCGACTTGCTACCGAAGGCATCAACAGTCAAGGCGACCCGGAAGAATTTCAATCGGTCGACGTGCCCAGTGGCATCCACACGGTCCATCTAAAAAACACTCGTTCTCACGATCGCGAATACATCACAGAGGTCTTTTTGGATGACAAACAGGTCCTGCGCCAAATTCATCCCGAGCAATGGCTTGAATCGTCCGGCAGTACCAGCAGTGGCAGTCCGGTCGAGTCCACCTCGGAGGCGTTTCCGCTAGACAAGCCGGTCTGTTTGCGTCAGATGCGTTTGATAGAATCCAATCCACAAACACGATTCCGTTCCTTCAATTCGCCGCAGGAATACGATGCCAAGGGAAACCTGCTGTGCTTGGTGCCGCGTGGCTACGTCTCTCGACCGGCGCCACGGTTTGTCACGCCAAAAAATGGGGCGTTTCGTAACACCTGGGGCAATCGCCAAGGCACGCGACTGGTCGTGGGGATCACCAATCAGCTGAATGGTTTGCTGGGAATCCAACCCGACGCCCGCGCGATCATGGATGACGGATGGAACCGGTGGGGAAAAGTGTTGAATGCGATATCGGTTCGGCCGCTGCTTGATGATTCTCGGTCGGTCAAGCCTTCAACGAACAACATGTCGGCTGATTCACCGGTTACAAAAATCCCAACATTGACGGTCACCAATTCACTGCAACCTGATGCACGCGATTCGGGGAATTTGGCCAGCGGGGTGATTTCGGAAAATGGGAAAGTGATGCGAGTGTTCGTCCACTATTCCTCGTTGCCTTCGGGAGCACTCATCGCGGTTGAAGTGATTTTTGACAGCGATCATCCCGATCGGATCGGATTTCTGCCGCATCAAATTCAAGGCAGCCCGCCGATCAAAGCCTGTCAGTTCGAGACGCGATTTGACAGTCGGTTCCAGTGGCGACGCATCGACCTGCTGCCAGTGAATCAAGACGGCTCTGTAGCGGAATCCGAAAGCCAGCTTGTACCGCAGGTCACCACGCTCCAGAAACTTGCGGCTCAAGAGAAATCGCCCAATGGGTGGCAGGCGATCCCTGCCGAGCAAATGCCGACGGCGCCTGACACGATCGACGAAGACGCTCTCAGCGAACTGAAGTTGACGACGGACGTCGCGGATTTTTCCCAAGTCACTTACCCGGCAGGTACCCGTGGTCAGTGGGACTACAAAGGGCTGCCGGTCGGCCAGAAATGGTTGTTGCCACGACGCGGGGCGCAAGTCACCGATGGGCAATCAGTCGACGATGCAATCCAGGCAGAAATTCAAACTGCAACCGTCTATCCGGGGACTCAAGCTGCCATCCCCGGTGGGGCAGTCATCTCCAACGTTCGCGTGACCGTACCGATGCCCGCCGATCGACCGATCTGGCTGGAGATTCAACGGCAATGAATGGTTGTTGAGGGCTGCGTCGATCAATTCGTGGACTGCTTCCAGATTGATTTTAACTCGTGAGCTTGTAGATCGATCAGTGTCGCCGAACCACCGTCGGCAAAAGCTTTGATTTCGGAAACCATGCCCCGTGTATTTCGAGCACCACTGATCACCACCTCGCCGCCGTTGCCCCAGATCTCGATCAACGAACGATCAACCAGCACCCGCAGCGAAACGCGGTCGTCGGTGGGCAGGGTCTTGGCACCATTCCAGGTACCTGTGGAAACGTCATAGACCACACGGTTGCCGCCGATGTCTAAACCCACCTGCTTGGCATCGCCGATTTCAAAGGTTGCTGTGATGTCGAACAGTTCACCCGAAACCGGCACAGCAGCCGGTTTGCCGCTGGGAAGGGGTTGATCGGCCAAGGTGTTTGTTTTGATGCGTAGGCGTTCTATTTCTTGAACCGGTGCCGCAAAAATTCTTGGCCCGGCACCCGTCGTTTTGAGTGTCAAAACATTGGGAATCGAAAACGCTTGGTTGAACGCCTCGCCTTTGAATTCAACGCCACGCAGCCAGCCGATTTGAATACGTCGACCATCCGGCGCGTTTTCAAATGTTTGCGAGGCATAGAAATTTCCGTAATGCAGTTGGTGCTTTCCCTCGTGAGAGGGCGTAAACGTCCGTCCGTCGAAACTGCCCAGTGCATAACGACCATCGGCGGCAAAGGTGACCCATTTCGATCTGTCGGTCGATCCATCAATGGCTAGCTCGAACAGTTCAGGACATTCGAAATAGCCAGCCAGCCGACTTTGGAAAGTCCATTGCTTGAGATCCGTTGAGGTATGAAAGCTGGTGTTCTGGCCATGCTGATCGTCTTCGTCATACACTGCCATCACCCAGTGACCGCCCAGGTCAGACGCAGTCTGGTCCAGCGGGGTGTCCTGTTCGCGGTACCGAAACCAGACCACTTTGGGATCACGTCCTTTGTGTTCAACGATGGGGTTGTCGTTGTACCAAGTGAACGTGCGGCCGTTGTCATTGCTATAGACGACCGACTCGCCGGCGCCGGTGTCGGTCAGGAAAGCGACCAAGACGTCGTTGCTGCCTGACTTCCATCCCGCGGTGTTTTGTTTGTCGACCACAGCACCGCCCGAGAAACAGGCGCCTTTGGCCATCGTTCCGGGAAACAAACAATTGGGAAGTTGTTCCCAGTGCACCAGGTCTGTGCTGACGGCATGGCCCCAGGTCATGTTGCCCCATGCCCAGCCGACTGGATTGTGTTGGAAATACAAATGCCACTCTCCATCCAGATAAACCATTCCGTTGGGATCGTTGATCCAGCCGACCCACTGCGAAAAATGCAATTGAGGGCGCTGGGGTTCATCGCGGCCGACAGCCATCGCGGGAACCTCGTTGGAGGTCCGAATCGCAGCAAAGCCCTCTTCGGTGGCACGGCTAACTGACAGGCTCGCCGGTTGTCCTCGAAATTCACTCAGGTTGAAAAAGGCGAACCAGTCGACTTGATTTGGGTCGGTGGCCAATTCGGTGTCATAGCGACGCACGGCTTTACCGTTGACGCTGACTTCCAGTTTGACTTTCGCTGCGCCATTTCGAATTGGAATCAGCAAGTAGTCTTGATCGACGATGAACTCGCGATCAAACGCTCGCGTCGCCGGTCGCCTGTCCGATAACACGATCTGGTCGACATTGATGTGGCCCCAGCCACCGGTCGCCGAGTCGACGATCACGATATGCGCTGTTTGGCCTTGCCAGGGGCGCGCGTCCCAGAAATCAGGTGCCAGCGTTTCACTGCCGCCGGACACCGTGTTTGGTCCCGTGGCCTCGCGGACCACCTTGCCGTCCACGATCAGTTGCATGCACGTCTTGCCGGCGAATCCTCCGCCGCCGATCAAGAAATGGATGTAGTCACGGCTGATTTCAAACGCCGGTGACGTCAGTGTTCCCACCGACCGGTCTCCACCAGCAAACGAGTTGACGAGCCGTTTTCCCTGATAGCCGCTGACATCCATCTGACCCGGCAAAGTGCCCTCGGCCGGCGCATCGGAAAATGCCGTCCCGGTGGTTTGCCAATCTCCATAGTTGCTGGCTTCGAAATCAGCCAGCAGAACGTCCTCGGCGACTGCAACCGGCGAAGTGACCTGTGCGGCAAGTAGTGTTGCCATCAACAGTGAGAGTGGAAAGCCAAGTTGGGTCATCGGTTCAGTTCGGCTATGGGTTGGATTGGGAATCTTGCTGATTCCATAATCGATAGGGATCGTCGTGCTGCTGCATTTGTTGCAACAGCAGTTGTTCCATCTGTGCCAGTCGATCGGCATACTGCGGATCGTCAGCCAGGTTCACTTGTTGGTCGGTGGGGGAGATGCCGACTTGTGAAACCAGATCGCTGGCGTGATGTTGCTGCAGGAATTCGTTCGGATTTTGTTTTAGGTTGAACAATTGAGTTTCCCGGACTTGACCGTCAAGGACATCGTATTTGATCAACTTCCAATCACCCTGACGCACACTCCGCATGCCGGGCTTGGTGCCGCCACAGTAAACGCCGTACAGCGTGTCGCGGACCGTTTGCTGTTTGCCCCGCAACACCGGCGCAAAACTGGTGCCTTCGTTGGTCGTCGGTGCATCGATACCCGTCAAATCACACAGGGTGGCCAGAACATCCATCAGGTAGATGTTTCCTTGAGCACGACTTCCAGCGGGGATGCCGGGGCCGGCGGCAATGAAGGGCACGCGCCAGGTGTGTTCGTACAGGTTTTGTTTGCCCTGCAACCCGTGTCGTCCGATCGCGATCCCGTGATCGGAGGTGTAGAAGATGTAAGTGTTTTCCAGTTCACCGGCGGCACGCAGTTTGTCGAGCACGCGTCCGATTTGGACATCGATGTTTTCGCTGCAAGCGAACTCGCGGCCCAGTTCATTGCGAATGGTCCGCTCATCGCGTCGCTTCCACACCCCACTGACTTTCTCCTCGTCGCGCAGTCCTGGGTGGCCATGGGGAAAGGGATGTTCGGGCAAGTAGTTGATCGGCAACCGAGGTTGTTTCGGGTTGGCCGGTGGTGGCTGGTTGGGGTCGGTGTGATTGACCGCACCATATTTAGCGTTTAACTCGGATTTGCCGTCGCGGGTGTCGTGCGGATGTGAGAAACCGAAGTAGATCAAGAACGGATCGCTGTCAGCGGCGGCCTGGCGTTCATCCAAGTATTCCAGCACCCGATCGGCATGCCAGGCGCTGCCCGTTTCGTCTGTCGCACCTCGTTTGCTGGCTTCTTGAACCACGCTGAACAATTTGTTGGCGGCGTCATAGCTGTTGCCACGTTTACACGTCCGCATGGTGTCGTAGCCGTTGCGATTGAAAACCGCTGGCATCGTTTGCTGTGCCAATCCCGGTGGTACGAGTTTGGGGTCTGAGTGGTTTGGGTTTTGTTTGCGTTTGCCGCGATCGGGAATGTGCCAAACACTGCGACCGCTCATGATCATGTGACGCGATGGAGTGCAGACCGCGCCCGACCAGGCGCCCATGTGGTAGGCGCCGTCGAGCACCATGCCAC
Organism: Stieleria tagensis; assembly: GCF_024129865.1. Classification (GTDB taxonomy): domain Bacteria; phylum Planctomycetota; class Planctomycetia; order Pirellulales; family Pirellulaceae; genus Stieleria; species Stieleria tagensis. The sequence continues at coordinate 71,797 of NZ_JAMYFE010000042.1, forward strand.
GCGCAGCCAACTGGTTCAGGTTTGGTGTTTCTAAAATAGAATCTTTGTTATAGACCTGAAGATCAAACGGTGATTGGTCATCGGCCAGGATGAACAATACATTCGGCCGCTTCGGTGTGGCGTCGTCGGCAACGGCCGGATGGATGTTGCCGAGTGACAGCACGAATCCACAGGCGGCAAAAAACAAAACGGCCAATCTACGCATGGCAGACATCTCCGGTGGGACAGCGAGCGGGAGGAATCAACGGGGAAAGCTGATTTGATCCTGAATCTTACTCCGCATCAACCAAACGTGGCGCAGAAAATCCCTGCTGGCGGATCTTGGCGAGTAGCGTTTGCAAGCGTTTCACCACTTCGGGGTGATCCTTGGCAACGTTGTTTCGCTGGCCGATATCGGTTTGCATGTCATACAGTTCAACCGATTGTTGATCATCAGCCGGATATTGGTGTTTTGTTTCCCAAGCAGCATTGCGCCCGCTGACATAACCATTTTTGGCGGCGACCAACAACCATTTACCATCCCGGATCGCATACTCGTTCGTGCGCGTGTTGTGAACGTGAGTGGATCGGACGGGATTTGTTGATCCCCGTAATAATGGCGTCAGATCATGCGAATCTTCGGCGGCGTCGGTCGGCAATTCAAACTCAACAACGTTCGCGAGTGTCGCCATCAAATCAATTTGGGATACCAGCGTCTCGTTAACAGAACCAGGTCGTGTGACTCCCGGCCAACGAACCAGGAAGGGCACATGATGACCACCTTCATAGGTGTCGCGTTTGAGTCCACGAAACGGACTGCTCGACCAGTGGTCGTATTTTTCATCTCGTGCATAAGCGTACTTTTCTGGCCCGTTGTCGGCGGTGAATACAACGATGGTGTTTTCGGCTTGTCCTGATTCATCCAGTGCCGATAGCAGTTGTCCAACGGCGTCGTCGGTTTCAAACACAAAGTCACCGTAGGGACCCGCCCCTGATTTGCCGTCGAATCGATCGTTGGGGATGATCGGTGCGTGCGGCGATGGAAATGCAAAGTACAGGAAGAATGGCTTGTCGGTGTCCTTGCGCGATCGCAGGTAGTCAACGCCGCGGCGAGTGATCGTGGGAATGTTTTGATACGGATCCCAGTCGCTGACCATTGGACCGGGACGACACTCCCAGTTGCCTTCTTTGATCGGTTTCCATTTGGTGGTGTCCATCATCGTGTCCGGTGGTGTCACCAAACGATCATCTTCGATCCAGGCGTAGGGTGGAAAGTTGATCACGGTGTCGCCAAAGTAATGATCGAATCCGTGCGCCAGGGGCCCGTCCGGGATCGATTGGGTCCAGTCGAAGGCGTCAAAACCCCAGACCTGGGTGCGTCCTTGCTTGCTGCTCTTGGCGCCGGGGCGGCGAATGGCGGCCCAGTCCCAGCCCAAATGCCATTTCCCAATCGCTGCGGTGTCGTAGCCTTGTCGGGACAACATTTCCGGCAGCGTCAGTCGATCCGGGGCGAACACGGATGAACCAAATGCATTGACAATGCCGTGGAAGTCACGCCAGTGATGGCGCCCGGTCAGCAACGCATATCGACTGGGCGTACAGATACCCGACGATGAATGCCCGTCGCTGAATCGCATCCCCTGGCGAGCGAGTCGATTCAGATTCGGAGTCGGGATTTTCGAATCCGGTTGATTGACTCGCAGGTCGCCATAGCCCAGGTCATCGGCGTACAAAATCAAAACGTTCGGTTTGGCGGCCAGCGTCTGGCCGGCAGCAAACACACCGGCCAGCGCGACCAACAGCAAGGCGAGTGCACGCGGGAGAGTTTGAAGCCTGTGTGGTCGAGTTCGAACAGAATCAGCCATCATGTTCAGTCGCTGCAATGGGGGCGGGGCGTGTTGCGGTCCAATCGGGGCACACAGTTTACCCCGATTCAGCGACTCGCGCGGCCGATTCGCAGTCTGTTAGTGTTGATGCCCCGCAATCGCACCGGGCAAAGGCAGTCCCAAATCGTCGCCGTTGGCGTGAAAGCCATCTCCATCGATGTCGACGAAGATCGGATTGCTAACCGCGATCGGAGGACGATTGCCGTACTGTGGTCCCATCACCTTGTCCATGGTCATGCCCTCGCCGATGGTCGCGATGATCAGGTGCGCGTCGCTGTCAAGTTTGACCGCGAACGACAAATCGAACTTGGTCACCGCCGTCGAATCGGCAAACATTCCGGGAGCGGTCTTGCGTGTCCAATTGTGATCGACACTCGGGCGGCCGTTGATGAACAGTTGCACGCGATTGACATCCAACCAGTTGGGGCATTGAACACGCACGTTCATAGCGACCTTGCCACCGGCGGCCGACAAATCGTCACCGGGGATCGCCGTGACAGCGGACCCGGCGGGTTTGGCTTCCACGGTTAGAAATGGTCCGGTCGACATGATGATGTGCCCGGCTTCGGCTTGCCGCACCATTTCTTCAGTACTGATCGTTGCCGGGTCATCGGTGCTGCTCAGGAACCAGTTGCGCCGCCAACCGCTGCCGTGATGGTTGTAATGCGCGTCGGTATTGATCACCCCGGGGATTCGGTAGCCATGATTGAGTAGCTGCAGCCACTGAAACAATGGAATTTTCATTTCCCGCACGTTGGGCGGTTTGCTGACGATGTCGTCAAAGATTGTGGTCAGCGGGTGTACTTCGACAACGTCCATCCATTGCAGCATGCCGCGAAAGCCCTCGTCGGCAGTGCCGTCAATGTCTAAATCGCCGTGGATTTGGTGCAGGTTGGGATGGTTCTGTTGCACCAATTTATCAGAGCCGTTGTCCCACATCGCGAGCCGTTCGATCTGAACCACTGGGTTGGCGTCGGTACGTGGTCCACCGCCGTTTTGAGTGTGCGGATGGTGGTGCAACGGGAATGCGTTTTGGTGGTTGATCGGCAGTGGTCGGCCGGTCAATTCCATTCCACTGCAAGTCGCCATCTGGTCGAGCAGTTGCATGGCTTTGAGGTGGGGGACGTAGCTGCTGATCCGGTTGTGTTCGGTACAGGGGGCAAATTCCAGATGCTCGCACAACAGGTTCTCGACACGCCCGAATTGGTCCGAAACGTTGTCGCCCGAGGGACTGCTGTGGCTGTGAAGTTCGACGCTGACCCAACCGGTTGTATCGACCACTCGCTGGAGCTGCACCACGATTTCGCTGACCTGGCCTGCCTTGACTGTGATCGCTTTTTTGACGCTGTTGAACTCCGGTCCGTGGCTGAAATAAATCTCGTAGTTGCCGGGATCCAGCGGGCATCGCATCCGCCCGTGCACCGAATAGACGACATTTTTGATGAACGTCCGAGTGCTGTCCGGCCCATAATCGGGGGCGTCGCCATCGACCCGGTACAGGGTGGCTTTGGTTGGAATGGATTGCCCATCGCCATCGGTTGCCGTGGCGATGATTCCACTGAATCCCGATAGCGGAAGCGGGAAGGATTGGGATTGTTCGGTGACTTCAATGGAGGTGGTCGATGACTGAAACCCGATCGCAGATGTTTTGATGCTGTAGGTCCCGGGAGCCAAGCGAACATGGGCAACACCCTGGTCATCGGTTTCCAGCGTTCGCGACGCTTGGTCATTTTCGGTTTGACCGGGACCAGTGACCGACAACAACGCCCGCATCATGGCTTGGCCGTCAAAGGCCGGTAGCGCCGATTGGACTTGCAGCGTCTGCATCGCCACCGGTTGCGACTCCGCGTCGGCAACGGAGTTTAAATCGAGCAGCGAAGTCGCCGGATACAGTCGGATCGACCAACTGATTTGGTTGTCACTTTTTTGGACTTGGGCGGCGCTGTAGTGCAGTTCGGCGGGGCGTTTGGAAACCCAGCTGGGCGGCGTCGAAGCGGCTTCGACGGCGACGCCCAATGTTTGTCGAAAGAACGAATCGCTGCAGGTCGCCATCCGGCCGAGCGAATCAAATTTGAATGTCCGATCAGCGCGAAAACCGTCATAGGGTTTAACCGCCGATGCAGTCTCGCCGTCGATCACTACCATCACGCGAACGAACGGTTCTCCATCAACCAATCGGTAGGTCACCGTGGCTGTCGTCTCGTCCTCTTTTAATGACCGCGAAGATTGACAACGCCAGTACACGGCATGTTCATCGCCCCCGGTTTCGACCAGCGACGGATCATGAAACTGGTAACGTGCTGCGGCCGGGATGAAGGCACTGAGTTGATCGTTGGAAGGCGTGTTGAGCGTCAGGTCCAGAATCGATGCGCCGATATCGCGAACCGTTAAATTGGCGTCGCGGGTCGCAAGCGGCGCCGCAATGGTTAGCGACAGTAGGTCGTTGCTCATTTCATAATCGCCGTAGATCCAATCGACTTCCTTTCCATCCATTTGGGCAGGTTCGTCAGCGGAAATGACGTGCAGTTCTGCGGCCGTGCCCACAGCACAAAACTCTGGCGGGGCGATGTTGAATAGGCAGCTGGCAATTGCAGCGAAGGAGAACAGAAGACGCGATACGTTCATGATCGGGCGGCACCGTGGCGGGAGAGAATCAGCGGAAGCAGTTCTGTGATGGGAGGGCATCATATCGAGCAACGCAAAGCCACGCGCAAGTCGCCAAGCGCACAGCAGCCTGGATCAGGCATTCTTCATGCGGACTTTATGAAAACGCAGGCTGATCGAGTCGCCACTGCGAGGCGGAGGCGGGCAGCGCGTACCGATCCCAGTACACGCACGAATCCCGGCTCGCCAAATCACCAGAGAGGGTGGAAAAAGCGCGCCCGGGACATTGGGGCAAAACATCCCGAGCGCTTGATGCGAGCATTGCTCAGCACCCAACTAAAGATTACTGGTTGGCACCGCTGAAGTCGATAGCTGGGTGAAACGATTGTAAAGAATATATAAATAAACGGGCGTCCATTGGCTAACGCTCCAGCAGGGCTCCGATCACCGCTTCTCGCAGTTCCTGGTGCGTCTGAATCGTTCGCCGCGTCAGCCGTGACGACGGCAAATCGTCTCGATCCAGACGGACTTCCAAGGGCTCGCCGCGGGTGTCGAATGCAGCCGGTCGTGGCGGAGCAACCGGTGCCGGTAAAGACGGCTGAGATTGGTACTGATAGGGGTAGTCATTTTGATAAAGCGGCCGCGGGAGGACCGCCGGGACCTGGATCTTGATTTCGGTCGGTTCCTGATAAATCGCATGTCCGTGGCCGGCGTGACGGACGCTTTGTAGACATCGCATTTCTTGAACCAGATTTTGATAGGTCAGGTTGACGATCTGCCAACAGGCATCCCATTGGGGGTTGGGTGGATAGACTGTTCGTAGGAAAAAGACCTCTTCGACACGGCAATGCAGAATCTGGGTGTGTGCAAATCGTTCGAACAATCGGTCCAGCCGACGGGGGTCGCGAGCCGCGGTTTTCAGCCGACTCGTACTGTCCTCCAAATCGTCGGCAAGACGCTCGTCATATCGTTCGACGTATCGAGTCCGTAGCACCAATCGCTCAAATTTCCGCACCGCTTCGCGATATTGGTCGGCGGCGCAATACACCGGTGATTCATGCCCGGCACGGGCGGACGGTGCTGCTGCGACGAAGACGGTCGTGCACGTGATGACGGCAATGGCGAGGTGGTGGTGTCGACTCACTTCGATTTCTCCCTGGAGATGATGGCTGAGACGCGGAGCGGCCCTGTGTTCTTGATTCAGGGGAAATGATTGCACTCGGCATGCCAACCGCAGGGATCCGAACGATTCCATCGGCGTCGAAGCTGTAGCTGGCCTCTATGAGCTATCGATTACTCACATGTTTGCGTGAGCCATTGGTTTTTCCCAGCCCGACACTTCAGCGAGGGATTCTGATCACCCGCCAAATTCCCTCGCTGACGCTAATGAGGTCGAAGCGGCAGTGGAGATTGGTGGGTGGCAGCAATTGGGCGCTGCTGCTTTGCTGGTAGGTGTTGTCGGAATGACTGCGCTGTTGTTCGTATCTGAGACGGGTGGGGGGGCGGAAAAGTTTCACTTGCAGTCAACTCGGGTCGGCCGGTATACCTGACCGATGCAGGATTCGGATTGGCCGAATCGACGACAAAACATGCGAAAAGGACTTCGCCGTGGAAATCCGACTCGACGAAATCGCCGACAGCGTTGGCGGAACGCTTCACGGCGACCCAGCTCTGATTTGCCGCGGGGCGAATCCGCCGGGGCAATCCACCGCCGACCAGATCACACTGATCGTTGATCCACAACAGCTCGAACAACTGCATGCCGCACAGGCGCTGGCGTTGATCACGCCGCAGCAGATCGAAACCTGCCAATTTCCGCAGATTGTTGTGGCGGATCCGCACGCAGCGTTCGCCAAGATCGTTTCAGTGTTTCGCCCTCCCATCGCATCGGCGCTGCCCGGCGTGGGGGTTGATTCGTCGGCATCGATTGCCAGTTCAGCAAAAATCCATCCGACGGCGACGATTTGTGCCGGCGCGACGATCGGCCAACGAACATTGATCATGCCCGGCGTGGTGATCTTGCCCGGCTGCAAGATTGGTGACGATTGTGTCCTGCATCCTGGCGTGACGCTCTACGAATACAGTGAACTGGGTGATCGCGTGGTGCTGCATGCCGGCACGGTCATCGGCGCCAACGGATTTGGATACCGACAACAATCGGGTCGACATCGGCCGACCGCTCAGTTGGGATATGTCGTCATCGAATCTGATGTTGAAGTTGGTGCTAGTGTGACGATCGATCGCGGCACCTATGGCGCGACTCGCATCGGCGAAGGAACCAAGATCGACAATCAAGTGATGATTGCCCACAACTGTCAAATTGGTCGACACAATTTGATTTGCAGCCAAGTCGGAATTGCGGGCTCATGCACCACCGGCGACTACGTGATCTTGGCAGGCCAAGTGGGGGTCAAAGATCACATCACCTTGGAGGATCACACCATCGTCGGTGCCCAGGCGGGCGTGATGGATGACTGTGCGGGCAACCAAGTCTATCTCGGTTCACCAGCGATGCCGCAGCGTGACCAGATGCAGATCTTTGCGGTGCAACGTCGGTTGCCTGAAATGCGCCGGGAACTCAAACAGCTTCGTAAACAGCTCGAAGCGCTGACTGAGCAACTCGCCGAAGCCGATTCGGATCAAGACCAGACCGAGACGGGGCGGGCGGCATGATCCAGCGGCGAGGATACGGTCGAGAATTATTGCGGCAGTTGACGTCACGGTTCTCGACATCGCGCCCGAGTGACCAGCCGCCGCCACTGGGATTGATCGCCGGCTGGGGAAGTTTCCCTGTCGAAGTCGCGGAACAAGTGGTTGCCAGCGGGCGGCGAATCTACTGCGTGGCGATTACTGATCACGCGCAATCCGATTTGGAATCGATTTGTGACCATGTCAAATGGTCAGGCGTCGGCAAAATCGGATCACACATCGCGTACTTTCGTCGGCATGGCGTTCGCGAGGTCACGATGGCGGGCAAGCTGTTCAAATCCGAATTGCTATTCCAAGGCAGTGTGTGGATCAAGCATTGCCCCGATCTGACGGCCATTCGCACCTTCGGCCCCTGCCTGTTGGGTAGCCGTCCCGATTCGCGCGACGACAGTTTGTTGACAGCGGTCACCAACACCTATGCGAAAAAGTCATTGACAATTTGTCCCGCCACCGATTTCGCTCCGGAGCTACTCGTGAACCAAGGACACTTGATTGGAAAACCACTGACGGCCAAACAGTCTCGAGACGTCGAATTTGGTTGGCAGGTCGCGAAACAGATGGGCGGCATGGACATCGGCCAATCCATCACCATCAAAGACTCCACGGTGTTGGCGGTCGAAGCGGTTGAAGGAACCGATGCTTGTATCGAACGCACGGGGCAGTTGTGTCGGCGCGGCGGATGGACATTGGTCAAGGTCAGCAAACCGAATCAGGACATGCGTTTTGATGTTCCCACCATCGGCCCACAGACCGTCACGCGGGTGGCCGAGAACGGCGGTGTCGCGATCGCCGTGGAAGCCGATAAAACCATTCTGGTCGAACGCGAAACGACGCTGCGGTTGGCCAAGCAACATGGCGTGACGATTGTCGCATTGACCAATCCGAGTCAGCGCGTGGCCGCGGCTTGAGCCGACGACCAGGCCAGAATGCTACAAGGCCTGAGCATTCTTCGACCATCTGACTCGCTCCACTCACGCGCGGTTTTCCGTCAGCCTGGTCGCTAGACGTCCAGTCCGCCGAGCGGAGCCGGAGCGAGGGTTTCGTCTGGTCGATTCCGACATTACCGCGACGATTGTGTTGATAGAGTGATGGGCGTGACGTGGCCTCTGTTGTTGGAACGTGGTTTGCAGGTTGATGAAGACGGCTAAACAGCCGAACACTCGTCCCCCCATAGCACAGTCCTTTCGCGTCCATGACAGTCTGTCTCTCTTTGTTGGCCTTGTTGTGGATTGCACTGCCGTCACTGCCATTGGCAGCCCAGTCGCCGCCGCCAACTGCGAGACCGGCCGCAAACCCGACGACGACCGCGGATGATGTGGCCGCCGAAGTGGTCCCGGGCTCCGCCGCCGATGATTCCAGTGTCGCAATCGACGTCGCCGAACGGGTGCAAGTTGATCCGACCAGCAGCGACAACGAGATTGAAAACCGGTTGCAAGAAATCTTGGAAGCGACGCAATGGTTTGTGTCCCCCCAAGTCACCGTCGATCGTGGCGTCGCCTTCTTAGCCGGCACCTCAGACACGCAGAAGCACCAGCAATGGGCCGAAGCGACTGCGATGAAGACCTCGGATGTCGTGGCCGTGATCAACCGCATTCAGGTGGCAGAGAAACCGCTTTGGAATTTCGCTCCGGCCATCGCATCACTCAAGCAACTCGGTCGCGAAGCCACGGGGATTCTGCCGCTGGTGGTCGTCGCGCTGCTGATCGGATTGCTTTCGTATTACGTAGCGATCGGCGGTGCCCGTCTGACTCGCTGGCTGACCCGCAGCCGCTTGGATAGCACGTTGCTGCGCCAGGTCGCTGGTAACGTGGTGGGTGTGTTGATGTTTGTGATCGGAATCTACATTGCTTTGCGCGTCTCGGGGTTAACGCGTTTGGCCGTGACACTACTTGGTGGTACCGGCCTGATCGGACTGGCACTCGGGTTTGCCTTTCGGGATATCGCGGAAAACTACTTGGCCAGCATTCTGATCTCGCTCAACCATCCGTTTCGGGTCGGTGACTTGATCGAAGTCGAGGGTGCCAAAGGATTCGTCCGCAAGGTCACCACGCGGGGCACGGTGCTCAACACACTGCAGGGCAATCAGATTCAATTGCCCAATAGCACCGTTTACAAAGGCAAGATCACAAACTTCACAGCCACGCCGCTCAGTCGGTTGGACTTCACCGTGGGGATCGGATTCGATGATTCGGTAACCGAAGCGCAACAATTGATCATGCAGGTGCTGGGCGAACACGTTGCGGTCGTTGACGATCCCGAGCCGATGGTGATCGTGGAATCGCTGGGTGCCGCGACTGTCAATCTGTGTGTGTACTACTGGTTCGACCAAACCAAGTTCTCGCCGTTGAAAGTTAGCAGTTCGATCATTCGCCAAGTCAAACAGGTGCTGACAGAAGCTCAGATCACGATGCCCGACGAAGCTCGCGAGTTGGTGTTCCCGCACGGGGTGCCGGTGCAACTGTTGGAATCGACCACTACCACGCAAGCGATCGAATCGCCGCCGTCATCCACGGCGCCAGAGAAAACTGTGAACGTTGGCGAAGGCGATTTGGGTACCGAGCAATCCGACGTGATTCGTGCAACCGCGAATGACCAGACCATCGACGACGAAGCAAACTTGATCAGCTGAAATGAAAACACGCCTGCTGTTTCTGATAGGGGTCTCTTTGGTCGTGCTTGCCAATGCGCCGGCGCAAGATCCGGCTGCGGTGGAGACCACTGAGCCCGACAATGCTCCCGCCGCGACGGTCGCGGTCGACAACGTTTCCGATGACTCGCTGATTTTGGAACGGCTGACGAAGATTTTTGATGCCGCAACCAAAGCCGGCTGGCTCACCGACACGAACGTCACGATTGATAGCGGTGTGGTCACCCTTGAAGGCATCGCCGACAACGAAGAACACCGTGAGTGGGCTGCCAATGTCGCTCGGAAAACCGAAGATGTGGTCGTTGTCATCAACGAAGTCGAGGTCGCTGGCGAAGTCGACTTGGAATCCACCAAGCTGGTGGTCCACGAGAGTCTGAATCGTCTATGGAAAGACTTTTTGGTGCGGTCCCCGTTGATTTTTACCGCGATCGTGATCGTTGCTCTCACCGCTCTGTTGGCCAAAGCGATCGGCTGGTCGATCTACCGCCTGCTCGACAATCGATCGCTGCGCCACAGTTTAAAAGACTTGGTTTTTCAACTGACTTCGATCGCTGTCTGGATCGTCGGGTTGTTGATTGCAACCGTCGTCGCGTTTCCTGGTATGACGCCCTCCAAAGCACTGACCGTATTGGGGCTCGGGTCGGTCGCGATCGGTTTTGCATTCAAGGATATCTTCGAGAACTTCTTTGCCGGCATTTTGATCCTTTGGGGGTACCCGTTTGATCGCGGCGATTTTATCAGTTGCGACGGCCTGAGCGGCAAAGTGGAACAAATTACGGTTCGCAACACGATGATTCGCAAACTGGATGGGGAGCTAGCCGTTGTGCCCAACGCGACGCTGTTCAAGAACAATGTTGACGTCCTGACCAGCCAGCCACAACGTCGTGTTCGCGTGATTTGTGGTGTGGCATACAGTGAAGATGTCGATCAGTCACGCCAGGTCATCACCGCCGCTGTTCAATCGTGTGATTCGGTGCAGGGCAAACGCACGGTCGAAGTGTTTGCAAAGGAATTCGCTAGCAGCAGCATCAATTTCGAAGTCGCTTGGTGGACCGGCTCCAAACCGATCGACATCCGCCGCAGCCGTGACGAGGTGGTCACCGCAATCAAATTGGCGTTGGATCATGCGGGCATTGAAATTCCATTCCCCTATCGCACGCTCACGTTCCAAAATCCTGAGATCCCCAGGCAGATACTGGCGATGACACCCCCGCAGGCGACACCTCAGCACTCGGGGCAGCGGCAGTCGGAGGAAAGCCCTGCGGACGCCGACGCCCCGGTGGAGGATTGATTCATTTTCCTACAGTGTCACCTTGGCACTGATTGAGTCATCCTTCTCGGGTTGCTCGCCTTGCAAGTAAGCCTTGCCGGCTTTGAACAGATACTTCCATCCCGAGAATCCCGAGTTGTCCCAGTACTCGCCACGCTCCGGTTGTACCTTCAGCAGTGTGATCGCGGGGTCGGATTTACCGGCCGGAAACCAGACTTTCCAAGCTTCGTTCCATAGCGATTCGATCTTTGCCCGATCGTCGACGACGCGGCAGACACCGCTAAGTGAAACGAATGTCTTTGATCCCTGGAGAGTCACCGCGACATCGCTGTCGAGCATTAGTTCCGCGATCTTGCCCGAATTTCGATCAGTGACAAACCAGATTTCACCATCGTCGGTCGCTTCGGCGATTGCCATTGGCCGGGCGTCGAGTTTACCGCCGTTCGCTTTGGTGATCAGCATGGCGTTGTCGAAATCTTGAATCAGATCGATGAGTTTGTCATGAGGATTCATGTTGTTGTCCTTGGGTATGTCATTCATTGAAGATGGGTTTAGCAGTCCAGTTTGCAGATCACGTGCCATTGCCAGCGTTTGTGATTTGCGGCACAGAATTGGTCTGGGTTGCTGTGCGGCGGTCGTTGGCGTTGGTCGATTCGAAGACGTCTTGGTCGCGCAGCAGTCGCGCATTGGACGCCAGTGCTTTGAAACGAAGATTTGGCATGGCGTTTGCTCAAACGGAAAGCCACGATTGACAATCTGGTCAGCGTTGTTTGATTTGCATTCCCAGAGCCACATGACCGCACCGAGGTAGTTGACCGATGGCCGTTTCGATCCACTCTCCGTTGGCGCCGACCGAACCGTCGACGCCTTCGTTTCTGAAGCGCGCTCTGTGTGTGTTGAAAGCCTGGGCAAAACAGCCCTTGCAAGTGGCGACGGTGTTGCCGAGTTCATCGTTTTTAATGGACAACATTGGTCAAAGGGAATGCATCGCCGAAGCGCAGATCGTCGTTGAACTGGGCCCGGGGGCAGGCGGAACGACCGAGGTTCTGTTGCAAAACATGAAACCCGATAGTCGTCTGATAGCGATTGAGAAGACGGAAGCGTTCATGGAATCACTGCACCAAATTCAGGATCCACGGTTAACCGTGATCAACGGTGACGCAGTGAACTTGGTGACGATTCTTCGGGATCAAGGAATTGCTCATGCCGATGTCGTGGTGTCGGGAATTCCTTTCAGTGCTTTGCCAGCGGACACGGCCAAGAAAATCACGCAGTCAATCCACGCTTCACTGCACTGCGGAGGAACCTTCATCGCGTATCAATTGCGTTCCGATGTCGAGTCGTTTGCCCGCCCCTACTTTGGTCCCTCGCGGCGCGAAAGTGTACCGTTGAACATACCGCCCTTGAACGTTTACGCCTGGCAGAAAATTGAGAGCGGAATGTACCGTAACTCTGCCCGCTGACCGATGGCCCGACACAGCCGCGAGCTTGCGCCCCATCGCAATTGAATCATCCGCGTCTAACCCGTGATGATCCAAGCGAAACAGACAGTGATCAGCAAGAACAGCAGTGTCAGCGCGACGCGTTTCCAATAGGCTGCCGGATCTCGCAACAACAGCGGTTGTCCGTCACGCAAAAATTCTTTGCGGGGGTGTCGCAGATCGTAGACGAACTCTGACGGTTCTTCATAACGCCGGTTGGGATTGATTTGCACTGCTTTCTTGAGCGCTCCGTCGATCCAAACCGGAATCTCACGTTCGACATCCATTGCCGTTTCGTAGTTTAGTTTGTTTTGTGCTGATCGAGTTCGAGCACGAGCCAGTTTGGATCCATACGGCAACCGACCGGTCAGCATTTGATAGGCAATCACACCCAGTGAGAAGACGTCTGAGCGCGAGGTGCCTGATTGCCCTAGCAGGTATTCCGGTGCCATGTATTGGACCGTGCCGAGTGCGTGATCGCGCTGGATTGGAGTGGTTCGTTCGGCCAAGCCGGCAACCCAAGTCGAACCAAAGTCGATGATTTTTGCGGTGCCTTGTGCATCGATCATGATGTTTTCTGGACGCAAATCCTGGTGCAACATCTCTAATCGGTGAAATGCTTGCAGCCCCTTTCCGATCTGCTCGACGATCGATCGTACCGTCTCCAAGTTCGGGTTGGGATTGTCGATCATCCACTGAGTCAACGTTTGGCCTTCGATAAACTCGGTGATCGTATACAGCGAATGCCGTTGGCGATTTGATGGAAACGCTTTCAATACGTTGGCGTGATTCAATCGTCGCGCAATCCATTCCTCAGTCAAGAATCGGTCCAGATGCGCGGGGTCATTTTGCTGTTCGACCGACAATGTCTTGAGTGCAAATGGCTGTTCCGTTTCTAAATCGGTCACGAGGTACACATGGCTGCGACTACTGGCATACAACTCACGAATCACCTTGTAACCTTCGAACTCCATCCGCGGGATTAACTCCGGTGGAAATGGAAGTTCGGTCAGCTTTTGAAACGCTTCGTCCAGGCTTTGTCGGGGGACCGATTCGATGCGAACGATTTGGGCCGTGACGTTGTCGTCGCTGTCGTGATCGAGTGCATGAGTGACAATCTGTTTTGCCGCGGCATCCAAGTCGGCGGCGTGCTGGGCGACGGCTTGCCGCAAGCAGTCGTCGTCGGCGAATTCGTAGACTCCGTCGGTCAGCAGAAAGAACACGTCGCCTTGTTCCACTGCGATCGTTTGGTAATCGATTTCAAGTTCATCACGAAAGCCCATCGCCCGTGTCAGGTAGCTGGTGTCTTGCGAGACTCTCAACCGATGGTCGCTGGTCAGAAGTTTGATTTTTTCACCACGCATCCGGTAAATTCTTGTGTCGCCGATATGGAACAAATGCGCGGTGGTGGATTTAAAAACGATGCCGCTGAACGTACACACGTACCCTTTATCTTGGTCATAGCGATATTGGCTCTGGCGGGTCATCGAATGCAACCAGTAGTTGGTTGCGGTCAGGACTTGATAGACAGAATGCTTGACCGACCATGCCTCGGACGTGCAGAAGTAGTCGTCCAGAAACGCTTTCACCACCGTTTCACTGGCGACTTGGCTGACGTCGCTGGAACTGATTCCATCTGCCAGTCCGACCGGGATGCCTTTGGTGGTTCGCAGCGGCTGGCCGGGCAAGCAAGCCCCGTGGAAATCTTGATTGGTCGGTTTGCGCCCCTTGCTAGAAAACTGCCCGATGGCAACGTCAAGCTGATCGGGCATCGCGTGGTGAACTCTGGCGTGAAGTGAGAGACGCTGAAATGCATCCGTCGAAAGACCCATCAAAAAAACGCCAGCGAGGAAAGCGATGTCCATACCACCTTTCCCCGCTGACGCTTGAGCGTGTCGGGCAATTGCCTACGCAGCTGACTTACGGTTGGGGGCGGTGCGGACGTGGGTCGTGTACAGCGTCAGCCCGGTCAGCGCGATGCCTCCGATCATGTTCCCTAAAACCACTGGGATCTCGTTCCAAATCAAGTAATCCATGACTGAGAATTTGCCGCCCATCAACAACGCCGATGGGAACAGGAACATGTTGACGACCGAGTGTTCAAACGTCATGGCAAAGAACAACATGATCGGCATCCACATGGCGAGGACTTTGCCGGTGACGGTGGTTGAGATCATTGCCCCGACCACACCCATCGACACCATCCAGTTGCAAAGAATACCACGGATGAACAGCGTCAACATTCCGCCGGCACCATATTCTTTGTAGCCGAGTGTTCGTTTTTCACCAATTCCGGCAATGATCTTGCCAACTTCGTTGGGTTCCTCGTTGAATCCAAAGGTGAAAATAATGGCGAACATGATGGCAACCATCAACGCCCCAAGAAAATTGCCAATGAAGACCAATCCCCAGTTGCGCAACACACCACCGAGGGTCACCCCCGGACGCTTGTCAATCAAAGCCAGCGGCGACAAAACAAACACGCCTGTCAACAAATCAAAGCCCATCAAATAGAGCATGCAAAATCCGACGGGGAACAAGATCGCCCCGATCAACGGATACCCTGTTTGCACGGTCATCGTCACAGCAAACACAGCCGCAAGCGCCAACGTAGCTCCGGCCATGAAGGCACGGATCACGGTGTCGCGCGTCGACATGAAAATTTTTGATTCGCCGGAATCGACCATCTTGGTCACGAATTCAGAAGGAGCAAGGTAGGACATCTAGGTCTAAATCCTGATTGGAAAGGGAGTGATCAAGGTGAGCGTGAGGTTCCGGTTTAAAATGCAATTCGCACTTGCATCGTTGGTGGCGGTAACTCGAGACCGCCTCTGATCAACCACGCTCACATCGCCATGAAAGAAACGGTCGCCTTCGATGCACACCACTCGTCTGCTGTATGCACCGCCCGCGTGTTTTGAAGTTGCCTTTTCATCACGATCCGACGCGTTAGCGAGGGATTCGGTTTGTTAACAGAATCCCTCGCTGACGCGTCGGGTCAGGAAAGACCAAAGCCTTTCGCAGAAACGCAACTCTTCGAGAACCCGCGCGACGCCTCTACGCAAAATCAATGCCAATCGCTGAAAAGTGAGTTTCGCTCGTGTTTTCACGCCCTCACAGATTTGTTGTGCCAAGTTAGTCAGCAATGACTGCGCGACTATTAGGCAATCGGTGGCGTATCAGAGGGGGCGGAGAAGCCGCCGACGGAGAGGGCTCGACTGTCGTGCATGGAGCACGCGGTGGGAGTCGAGAAATCTGGCGGGCGTGATCCAGCAACGCATGTTGCCAATGCGGGTGTTTCCCGTAGCTGGGCCCACCAGGGTTCAGTCGCTCTGAGCTCTGGCGGGCCCAGCTACGACTCTGATGGCGCTGTTCGATTTTAGAAGGTTGTCGCCTTAGCGACGACGGCGAACCAGTCCGGCACCCAGCATACCCAATGCGAAGATCGCGGCGGTGGCGGGCTCGGGTACCGTGCCTGGATCTCCGAGTGGTGCTTCATAACGAAGTTCCGATTCGACCGTGTCATTGCCACAGGTCATCGCCCAGTGATAGGCAAGGTCAAAACTGGACGAAGAGGAGAGTCCGAGTTTCGCGAAGATGTCACCGTTGAGGACGATCATGAGGGCATCCTTCATCACTCCGTCGACATCAACTTGCCCCAATGCCCAATTGGCAGTGGTTGTGAGGTCGTTTAGGCTGGTTAACCCGTTTGTATCCAACCGGACTTCTTGCCCGTCGCGAATGGTTCCTCCCGAAGTCCAGACTTCGGTCGAAGTCAGGATGGCGGAGTTGTACGCGGTACTATCAAGGCCCCTTAGATCATAGAGGGCCCCATCTCCGGACGCTGGAAGTGCACTCCCATTGCTGTTCGGCGTTCCGTTCAGAGTGATGGCATGTGTCCAAGTTGTTCCCGTGGCTGCATTGTCGAAGAGGTAATTGTCAGCAGGTGTCCCGTTCGGATCCCAACCGTCAACGCTAAAAAATAGGTCCCCCAATCGCGCATTCAAAGCGGTTGGAGTGGCGGCAAAATTGGTCACGATCGTGAACTCAAGGGCGTCGTCGAAGACCTGCACTCGAGACGAATGGATATCGAATCGGTGATCGTTGTTGGCCGCTACAACGTCACCATGGCCGTGACCGTTGTGACCGTAATAAACGTCGGTGACGAAGCCACTATCGGCGATCAGGCCGGCAGAGCAGTTGCTGGTCATTACCAGCGAGAGCAAAACACAAAATGCAGTTTTCATAAGACGACTCCACGCAGCGAGTTCATTCATCGGATAAGTCGACCAGGGTTACCGCTCGACTGAGTGGTTCATGGATCCCAGGTGGTCTGTGAATCTAAGTCGCGCATGTACAGTATTCAGGTGTCCTCCTAATCGGAAGTCATTCGCCCAGAAAAAATAAGAAAATCTGAGCAAGTCGTTTGACAGAAGCCATTTAGCGTTATCGAACCGATTGCGCTGTCGACTCTGGATACCCCCGTTTAGTCACTTTGACTACGCTTGCAGGTCTCTAATGCTCAGCCGATCCGTCGGCCTGCTGTGGGCGAAGGCGATCTGCCTCGACCCGGTCGCACCAAGCCGCCAAGTCTTTTTCCAACGCAGCCGCGATCTCTGGGTGATTGGAAGTCACGTCGGTCGATTCACTCGGATCGTTTTTCAAATCGAACAACTCGGGCGGAAGCAAAGAGTCTTGAAGCTTTAAACCGCGTGTGACAAACGGCCGGACCAGCTTCCAACGCCCGTGAAGCACGGCCGCGTTGTGGGTGTAATTGGGGACACCACGATTCCACTGAAAGAACCGTTTCGGCCGGGCATCTAGCGCGGGGTTCTCTAATCGCGGTCGCAAGCTCGCGCCATCTATCGCCAGTTTGGGATCGATTGGAATCCCGCAGCAATCCAAAATCGTTGGCATCAAGTCAACGAAGTGGGCTACCCCATCGCGGGAGCCCGGCGGAACGACTCCCGGCCAACGGACAAAGAGTGGCACTCGAATTCCGCCTTCATAAACCTGGTACTTCGTGCCCCGGAGGGAGCCATTGAAACGTTCTCCGGGCACCGGATCGGGACCATTGTCACTGGCAAAGACCACGATCGTATTGTCTGCCAAGCCTAAATGCTCCAGTTCATCCAACAGTCGACCGATCCCCTGGTCCATGCTCTCGATCATCGCGTAGATGGTCGCTGTGGTTTGATCGAGTCCTCGATCACGAAAGAACTGAACCCTTGGTTCCGGTGCTTCGATCGGTCGGTGCGGCGCATAATGTGCAAGGTGGAGAAAGAAAGGGTGCGCACGATGACGGCGGACAAACTCGATCGCTCGATTGGATAAGTCGTCCGTCAGGTATTGATCGCTTACTTCTAGGAGATTGCCGTTTACATCCAACGTGTACCGAAAGTAGCTCAGCTCTTGCGATCCGCTGAAGCCTTCGAATTCGTCAAATCCTCGCCGCATCGGATGGTACTCAGCCCCTTTGCCGAGATGCCATTTTCCGATTAGACCCGTTGCATAGCCCTGTGATTTCAAAACGTCAGCCAACGTCGTTTCATCGAGTCGCAACTGGGTCAGTTTCGGAAACTTGTTCATGTTCAACGTCACAACGCCGGTGCGGTGTGGGTAGCGCCCGGTCAACAACGCCGCGCGTGCCGGGGCACAGACGCATGAACCACTGTACGCTTGCCGGAACGATGCACTGTCAGTTGCCAATCGATCCAAGTTTTTCGTCCGACTAATCCCACCGTTTTGGGAAGCCAAATCACCGATCGCCAGGTCATCGGCCAAGATCAGAATCACGTTAGGCGGCTGCGTCGAAACTGTTTCATCGCTGAAAACAGTGTTGTCGAACTGGTAAACCAACCCCCAAGCGAAGCAGGCAACAAGACAACGGACGGATAGCGATGTTGAAAAGTTCTGAATCACGGTCATGGGGTTCCGGTGGGCATCTGATCAAGTGGCATCTCATCTGCACCAGCGTACCAAAGTCATCCTAAAGATGGACCGTTGCCCCCGCCCTTGGAATTAAGTCGACGCATGTCGTTGAGTCAACAAATCCGCGATGTCGGCGTCCTCTGGCAGTCGCAGCAGTTGCAGCAGCAGATAGCCGGTCATGGCCATTGTCCCCAGTGAAACAATCAACACGAACCAGGCGACGCGTGCGCCGAGCGTTCGTTCCTTCCATGCCACCCACAGGTAGAAAATGGTGAAACTGATGTAGGCATCGATCAGGGTCGCTTGGAACCAGACGTCCGTGATCATCGTTTGGTTATCAAAAACGCTGCGCACCCAACTGGCCCGCAGCGTGGCAACCAACATACAGACGAACAAAAATCCAAACCCCACTGCGAGCACTCGTTTGGTAGTCACTAGGCGGCCATCGGTTGGGTTGCGCGTCGAGCCAACTCGAGATAATCGGGTTGGTCGGATGCGAGTTCATGCTGGTAGCCTTCGATCACCTGGCCGTGATAGTAGGTGAACACGCCGGGCATCTGGAATGTGTTGCCCTGGGCACGCCCAATTCCATGGCCATGAAAGACGCCAGCGACAATGCCACGCAACCAAACTCGCAGTCCAAACAGTTGGTGGAACCCACCCAGATCTAAACCGAATTGCCGATACAAGCGGCATTCCGGGTCCGAGATCCGGGGGACATCTTGCATCGCGTATTGCTGGAAAAACGATTCCCCATCGCCTTTTCCAAGGTGCACCAGCACGATCCCACAGCCGGTGGCTTCGATCTGGTCACGACGACGTGATAGTTCTGCCATCGCCTCACGACAAAAAGTGCATCCGGCATGCCGTAGAAACACGACCAGTTGTGGTCGTTGATTGGCCAAATCATCCAGCCGTCGGCCGGCGTTGGTTCTTAGATCCTGGATCGGTGCATCGGCCTCGGGCATCTCGTACGCCGAGTTGGCAGTGTATTGATAACGCAGCGCTCCCCACAGAATGACCGCGAAGGGGACCAACCACAGGGCTTCGTTGGCCAAAATCAACCATCCGGCTTGGGTGGCAGATGTGATCGCGGGGATCGCTATCAAACAACCAATGGCTCCCAGTAATTTGCCCACAAAACCAAGCAAGACGATTGGCCAGTGGCGATAGGGATGTCGCGATGCGATTAAGAATCCGATGCCGTACACGCCGATGATCATGCCGATGCATCGCCACAGTAAAATCGTAGTCGCAGTGTTTTCTAGACCGCTCCAGTTCAGCACGGTCCCGGGTATTGTCAGCGACAGCAGCGCCCACGACAGGTTTGCCAAACCGCCCAGCAACAGTACCAGCCGCATCCACCATTTTGGTTGATAGTTCATTGTCATTTTACCGCAAACATGGATTCGAACGGTTCAGCCACTTTCGCGAGTTTTTCCAAGCTGCGGTACAGGATCTGCCGTGCACGTTCTTTACTGATTCCGATTTCGTCGCCCAGTGCCCGCAGCGACTTCCCCTTTCCCGACCCATCTAATCCGAACCTGCCGCGAACGATGAAGCATTCACGTGGATCGAGCAACTGGTCAAGTTGCTGTAGCACGGTGTCGGCTGCCACGGAAATCTCTGTCGAAGATGGTTGGTCGGCGTCGTTCTGATCGGCGGCTGCCAATAAGGTTTCGTCGGCGTCGTTCGACTCCCGGACACGGCGTTTGCAATTGCGATTGATCAAGCGATTGAAGTGTCGCTGGACGGCATGGGTCAAATAGGTGCTGAAGCGGTAGCCGCGAGCAAAGTCAAATTTGTCGATTGCGTTCAGCAGGATCGTATTGGCCTCTGCGACGAACTCGTCAAATTCATCGTTCGAGGTCGAGCGTTTTCTGGCCACAAAGGTGATCAGACGCAGGTTGGCTCTGGCGATCGATTCCCGAGTGTCAGTGGCTTCACCGAGCAATCGCTGGATCTCTTTTTCTGTCTTGGCCGGGCGTCGTTGGTTTCGCAGCGTCGCCTTGAGCGCACTGGCACGAAACCGCAAAAAATTCAGCCGCTTGAACAGGAATTGTTCTCCCTCGAAGGTCAGGATGCGACATTCTTCGACCGCCAGTATGAAGTTGTCGGCGGCGTGTTGCGAATTTTGCGACGGGCGATCGTCTTCGTCTACGTACAGATCGCAGTCGATTTCAACGAAATCCTGCTCTGTGGCCGAGTCGAAATCGGCATGTGGAACGTAGGGGATGTCGGAGTCGACCAAGCCGGCTTTCGCCCGGGGAATAATGGGTTTTTGTCAATGGAGCTGCCCAAGTGGGCAGGCGTCAGCATCAGCGGATTTTAGGACCGAAAGCTTTGTAGCCAGCGTCACGGATTTGACCACTGTTTTTTCCGTGATTTTTCCACGGCATCTGGCACAGTCGGATCAGAACGTCATCCAGCCCGATAAAAATCCAGAATGTTGTGGTCATCGCGCTGCAGATGCCTAGAACAGGGACGGACTTCAACTCATGCGACCTTAACCGACGTGGAATCCTCGTTGAAAATTGCGGTGATCGGATCGGGAATCTCCGGACTGGTATGTGCCCGACTGTTGGCTGCACGACATGATCTGACACTGTTCGAATCGGATCAGCGTCTGGGCGGTCACGCTAACACGGTGACGGTTCGCGATGGCGAAACGCAGCACCAGATCGACACGGGGTTCATCGTTTACAACGATCGCACCTATCCCCAATTCTCCCGGATCCTTGCCGACTTGGGCGTCGATACGATGCCGACATCGATGAGTTTTAGCGTCCGCTGTGATCGAACGGGGTTGGAGTACAACGGAACCTCTTTGAACGGCTTGTTTGCCCAGCGGCAGAATTTGCTTCGACCCAAGTTTCTGAAACTGTTGAGTGAGATTCTGCGATTCAATCGCCGTGGTGCCGACGATTGGGATCGCGTTCCCGCTGGACAGACCGTGGCGGAATACCTGCGTCAGGGCAACTACTCCCAACAGTTTTGCGATCACTATTTGTTGCCGATGGGCGCAGCGATCTGGTCCTGCCCCCGCGCCGAATTTGCTTCCTTTCCGATTCGGTTCATCCTGGAGTTTTATCTCAATCATGGATTGTTAAGTGTCACCGATCGCCCTGTTTGGCGATCGATCGTCGGTGGATCTCAGTCCTATGTCCAACGCCTGGCGACTCCGTTTCGCGATCGAATTCGCACTGCCTGTCCGGTGCATGCGGTGTCGCGATTGGACCAACAGGTGTTGGTTCGACATGCTCAAGGCGTCGATCAGTTTGACGAAGTCGTTTTTGCGTGCCACAGCGACCAAGCGTTGCGGATCCTGGAGGATACGGATGCGTTGGAGCAGGAACTCTTGGGCGCGTTCCCCTACAGTTTGAACTCGGCGGTGCTACATACCGATGAATCCGTGTTGCCCCGACGGCGCCGGGCCTGGGCCAGTTGGAACTATTGCCTTGCTGACCAACCGGAAATCAGACCTGCGGTGACCTACAACATGAACCTGTTGCAGGGCATTCGCAGTGCAAACACCTATTGCGTGACGCTCAATCAAGACGACCGCATCGACCCCGCCCGCGTGTTGGCCAAATTTCAGTATGCCCATCCCGTCTTCACCACGCGGCGGGCAGCAATCCAGTCGCGGCACGACGAGGTCATTCGACGACGACGCACTTCGTTTTGCGGTGCCTATTGGCGCAATGGATTCCACGAGGACGGAGTTGTCAGTGCGCTGGCGGTCTGTCGGAAATTTGGCGTGCGTCAATGGAATGCCGGCCCGGGCGATGACGATTCCGTGACAGCCGTTGCTAGGCAATTTGTGTCGGAGGCATGTTGATTGCCAATGGATCCCACACACAGCTGCCTGTATGAAGGCCTGGTCCGACATCGCCGCTATCGACCCAAGTCGCATTCATTCATCAACCGTATGTTCCTGTTCTATTTGGACTTGGACGAGGTTGATGACGTTTTTGCCAATGCCCCTTGGTGGTCGCAGCGACGCTTTAGTTTGCTTCGCTTTTGCCGCGGTGATTATTTAGATGGCGATCCCGAGGCAGCCGACGAGTCGCTCGCGGCTGCGGTTCGCCGAATCGTCAGCCAGCAATCGGGCCTCGACGTTCGGGGCCCCATTCGGATGCTCGCCCAAGTCCGCTGCTATGGGTTTATCTTCAACCCGATCTCTCTGTTTTACTGCTTTCATCCAGACGGCAAAACACTGCAAGCGGTGGTGGCCGAGGTCACCAACACGCCGTGGCGGCAACGACATTGCTATGTGATTCCATGGCAGGGAAATGACCAGCCTGGCCAGCGACGGTTGCAGCACTACCAGTGCAAAAAGGCATTGCATGTTTCTCCTTTCATGCCGATGCAGATGGACTATCAATGGAAACTGAGTGCACCAGAAACCAACCTGTCGGTTCATTTGGAAAATCATGATGTGCAGGGCAGGATGTTCGACGCCACCCTGATTTTGAAACGAAAGCCGCTGACGGCATTGCAGCTGTCCAAGACGCTCGTTCGTTTTCCTTGGATGACCGGGCAAACGATTGTCGGAATCTATTGGCAGGCACTGCGTTTGTGGTTGAAGAAGCTGCCTGTCTTCCCCAACCCGTCGTCGGCGAATCCAGCCAACCCTGTTTCGATGCCATCCCGTCGAACTTTTTGACTCATCGATTGAAAAGCAACATGTCCATTGGAATGAAACGTCAAACGCAACGAGTGTCAGACAGGTTGCCGACGTCCACACACAGTGATCTGCAGCGTCAGGCCGCCGTCGGTTGGTGGCAACACACGGGAATCAGCAAGCTGACGCGGCGCAAAATGGCCGCGTGGTTGAATGATCTGGGGGGAGGCCAAATCCATTTCAACGATGGTTCATTGCGGCAAACGTTCGGCTCGGTCCACACCGATTTGCAAGCGAGTTGGGACGTGTCGGACCACGATTTCTATCGGTTGATGGCACTTGATGGCAGCTTGGGAATGGCAGAGTCCTACTTGCGCGGACACTGGGACAGTGACGACTTGCTGACACTGCTGCGAGTGCTCTGTCGCAACTTGGAACGAGCCGATTCGGCAACCACCAGGATCTCTGCGATGGCCCAGCGACTGCGTTATGCGGCGTTTCGGTTCGATGATAATTCGCGCAGCGGAAGTCAGCGTCACATCGCCGCCCACTACGATCTGAGCAACGAATTTTTTGCGTTGTTTCTCGATCCCACCATGATGTATTCGGCGGCCTGGTTCGACCACGAAACGACAACGTTGGAAGATGCGTCGATCGCTAAATTGGATCGTGTCTGTCGCAAGCTGAATCTCCAGTCGACCGATCACGTCGTCGAACTGGGGACGGGCTGGGGTGGATTTTCACTGCACGCCGCCAAGCAGTTCGGTTGCCAGGTGACAACCACGACGATTTCGAAAGCCCAGTACTGTGAAGCCAGCGACCGCGTCAGGCAGGCCGGATTGGGCGACAGGATTCAAACACGTTGCGACGATTACCGCGATCTGAGTGGGCAATTCGACAAGCTGGTTTCGATTGAGATGATCGAGGCGGTCGGTGAGCAACATCTTGACACCTACTTTCGCCAGTGCGACCGGTTGCTTAAACCGGGTGGCCGCTGTGTCTTGCAAGCCATCGTGATGCCCGAACGACGCTATGAATCTTATCGGCGGTCGGTCGACTTCATCCAAAAATACATTTTTCCCGGTGGCTTTCTGCCCTCGGTTGCTGCGATTCAACAGTCTGTCGGTCGTGCTTCCACGCTGCGACTGGACTCAATCGAAGACCTTTCAACTCATTACGCCAAGACGCTTGGGCATTGGCGTCAGCGATTCTTGTCGCAACTCGACGAAGTCCGATCGCTCGGTTTCGACGACCGTTTTATTCGGATGTGGGAGTATTACCTGTGTTATTGCGAAGCCGCGTTTCGAGAACAGACCGTCAGAGTTGTTCAGATTGTTTGGGACAAACCAACGAACTAGATCACGCCACCGTCCGACCGTCTGGTTCGAGCTTCTTTTCAAGCCTACTGGATCAGGCCGAACAGGGGCGTCTGCCCGATTGGATCGTGCGTTTGGGGATTCGACGCCTGTTGCGGACACGATTGCGTGAATTGCAATCGACACCGCCGCAGAGCGCCGCCGAGCGACTGCGCGATCAGATTCGCAGCCAACCAATCGCCGTGGCAACGCATCACGCCAACGAGCAACACTACGAGCTGCCGACCGAGTTTTTCCAGCAGATTCTCGGGCCACACCTGAAATACAGTTGTTGTTATTGGGACGCTGACACCAAAACACTTGACGACGCCGAACGCAATGCGTTGCGAATGACCGCCGAACATGCCCAGATTGAAAATGGCATGGACGTCTTGGAGCTCGGCTGTGGGTGGGGATCGCTGTCACTGTGGCTTGCCCAGGCGTTTCCCGACAGCAGCATCACGTCGATATCAAATTCGCATACACAACGACGCTTCATCACCGCCCATGCCCAGCGTCTGGGACTGCGCAATCTGGATGTTCAAACCGCAGATATCAACGATTTTCAAACCGACCGAACATTTGACCGGGTCGTCTCGGTAGAAATGTTCGAACACGTTCGCAATCATGTTGCGCTGCTCTCGCAAATCAATCGCTGGTTAACACCAGAGGGGAAATTGCTGGTGCACGTGTTCTGCCACCGCACGACGCCCTATTTGTTTGAGACGGACGGATCCCAAGACTGGATGGGACGGCATTTCTTTACCGGCGGGATGATGCCGAGCGTCGATTGGCTGTCATCCTGCAGCAGTTCCCTGACGCCGGCCGAGCAATGGACGTGGGATGGAACACACTATGCCAAAACCTGTCGCGCGTGGCTGTCCAATCAAGACGCCGCAACAGAGACGCTGCGTCCGATTCTTGCAAAAACCTACGGACGCCCCGATGCCAATCGTTGGCACCATCGCTGGCGAATGTTTTTCATGGCCTGTGAAGAACTCTTTGCGACCCGGGGTGGGCGTGAGTGGTTCGTCTCGCACACATTGTTTCAAAAATGAATGCTCCGCTTGTTGAAAGTTTGTGGACCTGCGCCGCCGCCATTGTGTCGCTGTTTGTTTGTGTCTGGTTGATCAGTCTGCCGCTTCGCGACGTCAGTATTGTCGACATCGCCTGGGGTTTGGGTTTCGTGCTGGTTGTCTGGACGGCGTTCCTGTTCCATGCAGAACCAGACCGTGGTTGGCTGGTTATTGGCCTGACCACGTTGTGGGGCGTTCGCTTGGCCGCTTACTTGGCCTATCGAAACCACGGCTGCGAGGAAGATCATCGCTATCGAAAAATGCGGGATCGTTGGGGAAGCTCGTTTCCGCTGGTCAGCCTGTTCACTGTATTTTTGCTGCAGGCCGCTGTGATGTGGGTGGTGTCGTTGCCGCTGCAAACAGCGTTTGTTGGTGCTGAACCGACCAGCGCCTGGATACAAGGCATTGGGCTGTTGCTATGGACGGTTGGATTTGGGTTCGAGACGGTTGGCGATTGGCAACTCGCTCGATTCAAATCTGATCCCGACAACGCCGGCCAGGTACTTGATACCGGTTTGTGGCGTTACACCCGACACCCCAATTATTTTGGCGATTTTCTGGTTTGGTGGGGGCTGTATTTGGTTGCCGTCGCATCGAGTCATGTCTGGTGGTCAGTGGTCGGACCGATCACCATTTCGGTTTTTCTGTTGCGAGTGTCCGGAGTCACGTTGTTGGAAAAATCACTCAAGGACAGCAAGCCGGATTATCAGCGTTACATCGAACGGACCAATGCCTTTTTCCCCGGGCCTCCACGCTAGCCGCGGCTGCTTTATCAGCCGTTGGACGCTGGACCACGGTCTCTTCTTATCCGCCTTGCGGAGCCGCAAGAATTGGACACTGCCGCGTCCTAGATGATTGACGCGGACTGTTGTGCGGCTGTGCCTGCCAACAATAAAGGGACCGAGTGTTAATCGATCCCTTATCGTTTGTAATCAGTGCTTGACGAAATGATTCAGCACTTTGTTTACGGCATCAACACACTGTCGATCACGTGGATCACGCCATTGGTCGTTTCGACGTCTGCGGCGGTGACGGTTGCGTCGTTGATCATGACTTTGCCTCCGGACGTTTTGATGGCCAGACCTTCGCCGTTGACCGTGTCAGCGGACGAGAGCTTGGCGGCATCGGCGGCCATGACCTTGCCAGGTACGACGTGGTAGGTGAGGATTGAAACCAGTTTTGATTTGTTCTCCGGCTTCAGTAGCGTTGCGATCGTTCCTTCGGGAAGTTTCGCAAACGCTTCATCGGTGGGGGCAAACACGGTGAAGGGACCTTCGCCTTGCAACGTTTCGACCAAGCCGGCTGCTTTAACGGCAGCGACCAAAGTCGAGAACGATTTGTTGGCGGCAGCGGTCGCCACGATGTCCTTGTCAGCGGGCATCAACACTTGGTCGATCACATGAATCACGCCGTTGCTGGCAGCGATGTCTGCTTTGACGACGTTTGCACCATCAATCATGACCTTGCCATTTTTGGTGCTGACGGACACCTGTTGGCCCTGGGCCGTGGTGGCGCCACTGAGCTTGCTGACGTCCGCGGCCATCACCTTTCCGGGCACGACATGGAACGTCAGGATGCTTTGCAATTTGGCTTTGTTCTCCGGTTTCAGAAGCGTTTCAACGGTGCCTTTGGGAAGCTTTGCGAAAGCCGCGTCGGTCGGTGCGAACACGGTGAACGGACCATCACCTTTCAGGGTGTCCACCAGGCCTGCGGCCTTGACCGCGGCGATCAGGGTATTGAATTGGCCGGCGGCAGCAGCGGTGTCAACGATGTCTTGCTGTGCGGCCGTTGCCACCAGCACGGTGGCTTGGTGATTTGCGGCGGCAGTTGATAGAGGGCACTTTTCGCCCGCCATCGCGCTGGTCGTTGAAAGCATGGCGATTAGGCAGATTGTTTTCTTCATCTCAAAAGTCTCTTTGAACGGGTGGAGGCAGTCGTGCGGTCGGCCGTGAACTCTGGCCGACAACTTGTTGGTAGAGACCGCAAGTGGAATGACCAGCAAAATAAAAACAATTCATCCAACAGATCGCGTTTGTCGAGCGCTCACACCCGATCAGCGAATCGGGTCGTAGCCAATACGATGGTCGCAACAGTTGCGGATCCCCGGCCAAGTGGCTGATAATGCTGAGCCGATCCAGATTATCTGGTTTCGCGTTTTGCCCACGCGATCGCCACCTGCGATCCCCGCGACTTAATGATGATCTCGAACCATTCGGAGCAGTCTGTTGGCCACATTCACTGTTTACTGT
Source organism: Stieleria tagensis (assembly GCF_024129865.1). Classification (GTDB taxonomy): domain Bacteria; phylum Planctomycetota; class Planctomycetia; order Pirellulales; family Pirellulaceae; genus Stieleria; species Stieleria tagensis. The sequence continues at coordinate 99,608 of NZ_JAMYFE010000042.1, forward strand.
CATGGCACTGGTTTTAACCGTATCAAAGGTGGCCAAAGTGACGAACTGGTTGCTTGGTTCCACAACCACACGATCGGCGTTGAAGCAACTTTGTCGGGGTCGCTGGTCACAGCCGGCAACTACCTGATCAATGACGGACCCGGCCACGGGGGCAACGGCATCGCACAGCCGCAAAACGTCAATCCGATGACCGGTGATGAGCGGCGAAATCGACCCTTAAAGAAGCGGATGAATCCCTTTTCGTCACCGAGCTTCAAATCGCATCTTGTCGGGGACACTGGCGGCAAGGAGACATTGGCTAAGATCCGTGGCAATATTAGCGGTCACGGTTGGGATGAAAACGTCATTCGCACCGTGAATATTTTGCAGGATTTACAGTTCGAGAAGAACCAGGCGATCGACCGGGTCAACCTGGTTGGATGGAGTCGCGGCGCAGTGACCTGTATCCGCATCGCTGCGTTGATGCACCAGGTGTTTGGCACCTCCATTGACTGCAACATCTTTGCGGTAGATCCGGTGGCCGGACAAAACGCAGGCATCAAGATGATGGACACTCGCATTCTAAATGCGAATGTCAAAAACTACATCGCGATCTTGGCGATGCACGAGATGCGGTCGACGTTCAAACCCCAGGACTGGAGCAGGCTGTCTGTTTCCCCGAACACAACCTCTGCGATCATGCTGCCGATGCCGGGTGTGCACAACGCCCAAGTCATCGCAAGTAATCCGGCTGATTCGGCGCACATCACACGCAGCCTTGCCTACGCATTTCTGAACTTTCTGGGGACCGGTCTCACCGAGAAACCAAAACCTTCCTTGGGATCCGCGGTCAAAATGACCGAGGCCTATGCGAGGCTGGTCCTGTCACTGTCGGAACACAAGCGGTACCAAACCCAAAATACGTTCGCTGGACGTGGTGCAGCAAAGGGTTCGTTTCGTCGACGAAAATTTGCCACCACCTCTAAAATGGACACCTACACCAAAGGTGGGAAAGGCGGCTACTGGATCAATGAGCACCATCGGGCTTGTTTCAAAGCCGCATTTCCTAAAGCCTACAACTACATTTTTGAAACGATCGGCGGCGGGCAACCGCAGTTAGTGTCAAAAATTGATTCCGACTTGTTCCGCGTATTGAACAATTCGCCGGGCGGCGAGATCGCGCAGTCGTTGATGGCCAAGGAATTGTTGGTCGCTGACATGGGGTACCAGATTCAATCCGGCAGCGGGCTTTATTTGAATTCACCCAGGGTTTCTTGGCCGGATCAATTACCGCTGCACGCCTAACGAGGCACCGTCGATTCGCGATAGCAGGCGAGCTGGCTGTACAAAGAGTGAAGGTGTCCGGTGGTAGCGATTGGAACGGTTGCGCGTTGGTGCAGGGTGCGGCATGCAACAGTTGGAACGGTTCCCCGGGATCATCGTCCGGCTTCGGCCGATTGAAGCAACTGGACCGTCTCGCATGCCTATTGCCCTTCAGTGATCCAAATCGCCGTGCCTGCAACCGCCTCCCGAACGATAAAACGCGTCGACCTGATCGCTGCACGCGCGATCGGGATGCTGTGGCAATTGATGGGAACGATCGGCGGGATTTTTCTGCGACAAACCAACAAGATTGCTTCAAGTATGGCCGCCTTGTGGGCGACGCTGGCCTTGGCGGTGCAGCCCCGCAGTTGGACCGTTCCCGTCCGCGCGGTGTTTTTGCGTCAAATGCTGTTCACCGCGGTCGATGCCATCCCATCGGCCCTGCGATTTGCAGCCGCGGTGGGCGTGTTGTTGATCGTGCAGACCATGATGTGGATCGACATGGTCGGCGTCTCGATCGATATCATTGCGCCATTCCTGTGGCGCTCGATCGTGCGCGAGATCGCTCCGTTGCTGGCCTGCCTGGTTGTGATCGGTCGCAGTGGAATCGCGATCAGCGCGGAATTAGGAACGATGCGAGCCGGCGGCGAAGTGGAAGTGTTGGATTCACAGGGGATCGACCCGATGACATTCTTGGTGATGCCGCGGGTATTGGCGGTGATGTTAAGTGTGTTTTGTTTGGCCGTGGTGATCGCCGTGACGATGGTGGTGACCGGGTACGCGGTGGGCGCGATGATGGGTGCGATTCGCACGACGTGGAGCGATTTCTTTGGCGAGATTTCACGTAACTTTGACGTTCAAGATCTTATCTTTTTTGCTTCCAAGACATTGATCGCGGGCGGATTTGCGGGCGTCATTTGTTGCCTGGAAGGGATCAGCGTTCACGGTGCGATCACGGATGTACCGCGGGCGACCAGCCGTGCGGGGATTCGCGCGTTGACAGCGGTGTTTGCTGTGTCGGCGATTCTGTCGATTTTGTTCTACGACAAATTCCTAGTGTTCAAATTCGGATAGTAGTCGTGAACGAGCATTCCAATCTAAAACGAGAGTTGCCGGCGGGTCCGGCTATCCTGGAGATCGAAGCGGTTCGTTTCGAAGGCCAGGGCGAGATGTCGCTTTCGATGAATCAATTTTCAAGTACCGTTGGCGCCGGCGAATTGGTCAAAGTCTCTTTGCAACGGCGTCACGATCCGCGCGATGCCGCCTCGTTGCTGATCGGGCTGCACCATCCGCCGGCAGGCTCCATTCGCTATGCCGGTCAGGATTGGCTGGGCCGAGATTACACACGGCACTTTCAGATGCGCAGTCAAATCGGTCGCGTGTTTGCCGGTTCAGCTTGGATTCACAATTTAACCGTGCGTGAAAACCTCTGGCTCTCGATGTCACACCATGGTCTGGCGACTCGGCGAATCAAAGTAAACGTGAAACGATGGGTCCAGCGACTCGCTGGTCCGCGGGGCGCTTTGGTTCACCAAGCGATGCGGAAACGCCCGTCATCTGTGGAGCCCTCGATTCTGCAGATCTGCCAGTTTGTTCGAGCCGTCTGTAACCAGCCACGTCTGCTGTTACTGGAACGTCCGTTTCGGTTTCTGGTCGATGATCTGTATGACCGGTTTGTCACGGCAATTGATGATTTGCGAAGCAAGGGGACCGGGGTGGTGTGGTTCGCCGGCGACGGTGCCGATCACGAACTCGCCTTCCGTGGACCGATCCGGCATTGGCCCGTTGTCAATGATGTGTTGATCGGCGATGGGAGGGCCACGTCATGAATGAGCCCTATCGGCTTCGCTACACCAACCAAATCGTTGGTTTCTTTTTGTTGATCGTGTTTGTCATCACGACTGCGGTGGCGGTGTTGTTGTTTAGCCAGCTGTTGGTCCGCAAGGAGACGTTTTTTGTCAACGTCAGTGAAGCCGAAGCGAGTGAACTGCGAACCGGAACGGACGTGATCGTGCTGGGACAAACGATCGGCCAGGTCGAACAATTGCGATACGTGCCCGACAGCGATCAAGTCCGCGTTCAGTTGGCTATCGATTCGCAGTTTAGTGATCAGATCACAAGTGACTCGGAAGTCACTTTGAAACGCCGGTTCGGCGTCGGGGCGCCCGTGCTTTCGATCCGCCGCAAGCCGCCCGGGCAACGCAGCGGGGCGGCTGGATCGTTGCAACCGGGCCAGGCGATCGGTTCCTTTCGCGGTGACGGCGACCCCATCGAAAACATCGCCGCAGACGTCGAAACCGCGGGCGGGTCAATCGACGTCGCAGCCAAGAAGTTGACCGAGTCATTGGAGCAATCGATCGATCCGGCGTTCCAGCAGAGTTCGAAAACCTTTGAATCATGGTTGGAAACCAGCGAAACGTTACGTGAGGAAACAGACCGGACGCTCGCCCAAATTCGCAACACCACACTGCAATTGGAACTGCAGTTGACTCAGTTGACCGAACGGATTGACCAGTTGGTCGACGAAGACATTCGTGCGACCGTCGCGAGGATCCAGCAATCCGCCCAGGCCGCCACCGCGGCCGCGGCCAGCGTGCAGAAGACCGCTGCGACGATCGAATCGAAAAGTGAACAAACCAATGACGATGTGGCACTGACGCTAAAAACGTTGCGTGAAACGGCAACGCTGGTCCAGCGTCTGACCAATGAATCACGCGACGTTGTACGGATTGTGCGTCGCGAGGCGGACGATTTGCCGGGCACGGCAGAACGCGTCAACGACACGGTGGATGACACGCAAGATTTGGTCGGTGACATTCGCGATCATTGGTTGCTGCGACGGTTACGAGATGATCAAGATCCGAGCAAACAGGTCTCGCCATCATCCCTGCGCAGCGGGGGCGTTCGCTGATGCGTGGACGACGATTTACGTCAAGAGAGAGTTTCCATCGCCTGGCACTATTGGCGGTGTGGATGCTTTGCCCGGGATGCGCCTCGCAACCGAAGCAAGTTGTCCCCAAAGATGCCGCACTGATTCGTCAAGTCAGCGCGGGGCGTGAGGCATTTGATGAAGGGGATTTGCAGGAAGCGGAAAAGAAGTATCGACGGGCGCTGATCCGCGCCTGGGCGATTGACGATCCCTACGAATCCGGCACGATGGCCTATAACTTGGCAGCTTGCTTGACCGCGCGGTCCCAGTGGGAACAAGCGGAGAACTGGTTGATCGATGCCCGTGTGGAACTGTGTCGCGCCCAGTCGTCCGCCGGCAACACCTGGTTGCTGTCGGCCGAAATTGCAATGGCCCAGCACTGTTTCGAAACTGCCGAGCGCTATGTCAATTATGCCTCCTTGGCATGTCCGCCCTGTGAGATCGACGAAGCAAATTGCTTGTGCGGTCCGGCGGGAGATTGCCGTTCGGAGGAATGCGATGAATGCTGTTTGGTTCGCATCCCCTGTGTGGGAAAGAAAATACGTGACAAGCAATCCGATCGCGACTGCCAGCAGGGCTATCAGGCACGCGTGGAATTGACGCGAGCAAAACTGGCGGCCAAACAGTTCGACGTCGGTGGCGCGACCAGGCATCTGGCGCTGGCCAGCGAGTTGGCCGCCGAGGTCTGTGATTTGTCCTTGCAGGCAGATCGCCATGATGTTGCAGCACTGATCCATGACGCACAGGCCAACTTCTTGCAGGCCGGCGCGCATCGCGATCGTGAGGTCAAATTGCTACGTTGCATCGGCATGTATCGTGAAATCCCTGATGTCTTGGATGCGGCGGCCGAGTCCTATTGCTCGGCCGAGCGTCTCGATTTGGCAATCGATCGAATCATTCGATCGGCACGTATCCGATTGGCTCGCGGTCAATTGGAACAGGCCTGGCAACGAATTCGCGACGCGGCTGAACTGGTGCAGTGGAACGATTGTGAAGCAGTCGAAATCCGGTTGGGATTGACCGCAAAATTGATCGAGGACGCATTGGTCGACGCCAAACGCAATGCTCCATGCCCACCACCTGTTGATCCACCATCTGTTGATCCGCCGCCTATCGATTCGGCGCCTATCGATCCGCCAGCCAGTGAGTCCGTCTTGGGGGATTTCCTTTCTCTAGAATGAATCGGCTGTTTCGTAGCCGTCCAGAATCCACACGATCGAGCTGATTGGAATCCACCACATGCAGACATATTTGATAGAGTCCGACCAGGGCATCGATGCGATTGAACGACGTGAGACAGCGGAGCCAGAACCGGGGCCGTTTGAGGTCAAAGTACGAATCCGCGCCGCATCGTTAAACTACCGCGATCTGGGCGTCGCCGCCGGCGGCTACCTGCGCAACGACACGCGGCCGGTGGTGCCGTTGTCCGATGGTGCCGGTGAAGTGGTCGCGGTCGGACCAGGAGTCACACGTTGGAAGGAAAACGATCGTGTCAGCCCGATCTTTGTGCGGGATTGGATCGATGGGCCGGCCAGCGACGCCAAGCTGAAATCCAGTCTCGGCGGTGGCGTTGATGGTGTGCTGTGCGAATACCGTGTCCTACCCGAACAGTCGCTGGTTGCGATTCCCGATGGAATGTCGTTTGCCCAAGCGGCAACGGTGCCCTGTGCGGCAGTGACTGCCTGGCACGCGCTGTTTGAATCGGGCGAGCTGCAAGCCGGGCAGACGGTTTTGCTGTTGGGGACTGGCGGCGTTTCGGTGTTCGCTCTGCAACTGGCCAAAGCCGCCGGGGCGCGGACAATCATCACCTCCTCAAGTGACCAAAAACTAGAACAAGCTCAGTCGTTGGGAGCCGACCAGTTGGTCAACTACAAAGCCCATCCCGACTGGCACAAAGAAGTGCGTCGTTTGACCGCCGGTGAGGGCGTCGATCACGTGGTGGAAGTCGGCGGACCGGGCACACTGGAACGGTCGATCAAGAGCGCTGCCGTCGCCGGGAAAATTCATTTGATCGGGGTACTCGATTCTCCAGCGGCAAAAATCAGCCCGATGTTAAGTGTGTTCAATCTGCTAACGATCCGGGGGATTTATGTCGGCAGTCGCACGATGCACGAAAAGACGTTGGCGGCCATGGATGCAAACGCGATCGAACCGGTCATCGACCGCTCGTTTTCGTTTGATCAGGCCTTGGAAGCCTATCGTTATTTTGCCCAGCAAAAACACGTCGGCAAGGTTGTGATTGAGTTTTGATTCGTCGCAATCGATCTTGCCTTGGCCTGCCGGGGACACCTATTTACTGGCTGAGACGTGTTTCACAAACCGATCTCAATCGTAAATGCTTGCAAAACAGCTCGGATGCTGACGATGAAAAGAGTGATGCCCTATTTGGTCTTGGCGTTCATCAAACTATTGCGTGTGACCTGCCGTGTTCGCCCGGTGGACGATCCTCGAGATGAACTGCGGGCCGCCGGCCAGCCCTATATTTACGCCGGGCTGCATGCACAACAGATCGCCATGGTGACCTACGCGGAAAATGGTGCCGGTTCGTTGGTTTCACGCAGCAAGGATGGGGATTTGATTGCCAAGGCGCTCGAAAGCGTCGGTGCGGTTCCGATCCGAGGCAGCAGTGGCAGCGCACGCAAAGGCGGTGTGACGGCGCTGCGTGGCTTGGTCAATCATGTTGCCGGAGGGCTGCCCGCCTGCCTGGCCGTTGATGGTCCCAAGGGGCCACGCGGAGTGGTCAACCCTGGGATCGCGTTGCTGTCACAGAAAACCGGGGCGCCGGTGTTGCCGATTTCGTTATACGCGCATTGGCGAAAGATTTTTCCAAAAACGTGGGACCGCACCCAGCTACCAATGCCATTTAGCCGCATTGATGGCACATTTGCGAAACCGATCTACCCTCGCCAGGACGAATCGGTTCAAGACTACGCGCTGCGAATCCAGGCGGCCCTGTTGGAATTAGAGCGACGATGTGATCCGGTCGAAGCCGCGATCGCTCAGCAGCCTGCTACGGAGCCGATCAAGTCTGACACCGCAGCAAACCGCGCGGCATAGCCAATCGCGCGGTTGAGCGCGGTTGAGCTGTGTTTCCGATCCGGGTTTACTTTTCGTTCAAATCCCAGGCGTTCAACCAAGTCGTTTCGCCGGCTTGCATGTTGAAGTCTTGCTCCAGCCGCTCGGCCATGTCGGACAGGTGTCCGGCACCGTAGAACACCGCCAGTTTCACCTTGCCGGCGTCCAGTTCTTCTTTGAGCACCGCAAAAGCTTTGGCATTGCGTCCTTTGATCAAAGTGTTTTCGCCGTTGTGGTCGTTGATCCCGGTTGTCACCGCTTCCATGTCGATCAATTGACGTGCCATGGCGTTCTTCATTGCCGTCGAACGGTCTTGGCTGAACATTGCCATCAGCACGCCCATGTCGCCACCGGTTTTCGATTGGGACGCCAATCCGGCGCCCATCATTCGTGCGACCATTTTTAGAACGCTGTCGCCGCGCCGCGCCAGATCTTTGCTGAATTCCTCGGGGCTCATATCAGCATGCCGAAAGTTTTCGGCCATGTAATCGATCCGCTCCAGCTGGTATTCCAGTTTCAGCATGTCTTTCATCCCGGTTTGCATCGACGCGATGATCGAGCGGCGATCTTTCAGGTCTTCCGGCCGGATCCGGGTGCCATCGGGAGCGACCAGTTCGTACAGCACGGAGTCGTATTTTGACAGTCGGTTATCCAGGTCGTCGTAGTAGGCTTTTTCGCCGATGTGAACCACGCCCACCAAATCGACGATCGCGCCGTCGTAGCGAGTGCCTGGTTTGCCGGTGTAGCGAACGATGGCGGTTTGCAGCGCGACCTTGTTGCCTTTGTCGTCCGTCTTGATCCGCAGATAGACCGGGTCGTCGGCTTCGTCGTCCTGGCCATCGGCAGGTTTGGCCGTTTCCGCCGTCGCTGTTTTTTCAGTACCGGCAACGACGGTTTGTGCGAAGCTGTAAGCGGCGTCCAGCAGCGCTCCAGCGCCGGCAATCGCAACGAACAGACACAGAATGATCACACGCATAGCAAAACCCAGGCAAATTGTTGACGAAACGGATACCTGTAGCATAGCGCGGCGGCCCGATGGCGGCAACTTAGGACGGTTCATTGACGGTGTTGCCGTAGCTGGGCCGGCCACGGTTCCGTTTCCTTGCACACGTGTTCCTTGGTAACCCGACTTCCTTGGTAACCCGACGCGTTAGCGAGGGATCCCGTGAACACCCTAAATCCCTCGCTCACGCGTCGGGTTGTGATAAAAAACGCAACTTCAAACCGCGTCAGCGAGGGATTTAGCGAATGATCAAACAAAACGTGTGGGTAATCGCCGGCCCTGGCGGGATCCGCTACGACAGTGACTGTTGCTGACGATCTTGAGGGGAATCGGGCGCGATTGGTGGGGAACGGTCGCCCGAGTTGCATGGTTGTTGGATGTCGGTAAACCGTCTAGAAATAATTGTGGCCTTCACTCACCATTGACCTGCTGCCGCCGATTGAGCCTTGCGTTACGGAATTTAGAGTCATGGAATTTATCGAACTGACCGGAAAAACCTTGCTTGATGTCGTCAATGAAGGCGAAATCGATTTCAAGCAATTGCACGACGCTGGCGTTACTGGCGATTCGATTGTCCGCATCAATCGCTTCGGCGAGATCGAATTGCGGCGGAAATCGGAATGGGTGTTGGTGGGCGGCTTGATCGGGAACTTTGAAGAGCGGTTGCGGAAAATGACAGGCTTGGATTGGGTTTAACCCACCCCGACGAACGCCACGCCCGCAGCCGATCGGGACAAAGCGTCCCGGTGCGATCGGATCGACAGACATCGCCGCGGACCGCGATGCAATCGGGGCCATGGGCGCGTTGCTGATCGCTGCCGTGCTTGAAAATGCCGTCCAAATGCTGTCGTTGGGATAGCTTGATCGAACCGGCCAACGACCACCAGATGGAGTTTTGGTGGGCCAGTCGCCCCAATGCGCGTAAGCGATCCGGGCCTAGAATCTGAATCGATGTCGGCCCCGTTTTGCCGCTGGTGTCGATCAGGAACCGCTGGAAACCGGCGTCGATGGCAATTCGCAGAATGGTCTCCACTGGCAGGCAACCGGCATGCTGGTGATCCGCATAGGCGACGGCGACCAGCTGCACCGATGGCGGCAATTGCATGCCGACCGCGCGCCAATGACCTAGCAATTCGGCCTCGCCGGAACAACCCGCCGGTCCGGCTTTGGCGAACTCAAATTCGCTTGGCAGCTGAGCGGCCAGGGCGGCTGCCGTGGGGAGTTCGCCCAGTGCTGCGGAGAGCCGGAGCGGTCGAGCTGGCTGGGGGCCTGAGGGGCCGGCTGGCTGCTGATCGCCGGGGTGGACCAATTGCCGCACCCGGTGGCTGGCGGCTCGCCAGATCGCTGGGCCCACCGCCGCCAATGCTCCTGCGCTGGGCTCCTTGAAATCGAGGATGGAAACCCCAAATTGAACGGCCAATTCGGCCTCATTCAGGTCGCGGACACTGACAAGCCATTCGGGTGCGGGGCGATCGATTAGAGTCATGTCGGATGGTCGTTGTAGTTCGCGGCGGTTAGAGTTATAGCACGCTTGCGGCAAATCGCTGTGGCCGGTCACCGCTAGCGATTGTTGCCGCCCGCCCGCCCGTTTCAATGCAGAAAGAGAGTCCACCGTTCCCTTGGAATATGAATCGATCAGTACGAGTGAGGAGCTGCGTCAATTCTGCGACGAATTGGCGGATGCGCCCGTCATCGGCTTTGACACAGAATTCGTCTCGGAGGACCGTTACCGCCCGCAGTTGTGCCTGATTCAGGTCGCAGCCGGCGATCGGCTGGCAATTATTGATCCGTTGGCAATGGAGTCGACCGATCCGTTTTGGGATTTATTGATCCAACCCGGTCGGACTGTCATTGCCCATGCCGCTCGCGAAGAGTCACGGTTTTGTTACCAGTTCACTGGCAAACCGATTGCGGGTCTGTTTGACACACAGCTGGCGGCCGGGTTCAGCGGGATGGAGTTCCCGATTTCACTGGGAAACTTGGTCCATCGGTTGACCGGCAAGACCCTGACCAAAGGGGAATCGAGAACCAATTGGCGGCACCGACCGCTGTCGACCGACCAACTGCGTTATGCACTGCAGGACGTGACTGATCTGCAGCCGATGTATCGGATGCAACTCGATGCAATCAAACAACTCGATCGCGAGCAGTGGTTGGTGGAGGAGACCGAGATCCGCCAGCAAAAGGTCATCGAACAGGAGACGACCGAAAATTGGCGACGCGTCAGTGGCTGCACGGGAATGACACCACGGCAATTGGAGATCATCCGACACCTGTGGCGTTGGCGTGACAAGCGCGCCGAGGCCCAAGATCGCCCGGTCCGTCGAGTGATGCGAGATGATTTGATGGTCGAATTGGCCAAACGCGGATCATCCGATGTGAAGAAAATTCGCAGCATCCGCGGGATGGACTGGCGTGGTTACAGTTCCAACTACGATGACATCTCGGCGGCGATCCAAGCGGCGATCGAAGTTCCAGACGAAGACCTGCCGCGGCGAACCCGCCGCTCTCGATCGGTGATTTCGCCGATGCTCAGTCAGTTCCTGTCGACGTCGCTGGCGTGCATCAGTCGTCAGAACAAATTGGCGCCGTCGATCGTCGGCAATGCCGATGACGTCAAAGAGGTGTTGGGCTACGAATTGGATCCCAAAGAGGGCGACCAGGTACCGTCGTTGTTAACCGGATGGCGGGGTGAAATCGTGGGCAAGACGTTTCGGAAACTATTGAGCGGGCAGGCGGCGATCCGCGTCGCCAATGTTCGCCAAGAGCAACCGCTCGAATTTTTTGACTTGGATTGAGACCGGGATTGAATTGAACGAAGACACCAGCCCCGCCGAAGATCCGCCTGACGAATTCCTGTTCGTGTGGGCCTGCGGTTTCGAACTGGCGATCGGTTTGGTCGGATTGACGATCGCCTGGGTGGTCGGTTTTGATGCCCGTGCGTACATCGATCGGATCGATGAAATCGCTTGGCGCTCGATCGCGATCCAATCCGGGATCGGCGTGCTGGCGGCGATCCCAATGTTGATCGTGATCGCGTTGTTGATGAAGATCCCACACGAGTCGATCTCGGCCATCAAGCGGCTGAGTGAAAACCCGACGATGAAGGTCCTGCTGTCGCTCTCGCGCGCCGAGTTGCTGATGCTAAGTATCTGCGCGGGGATCGGCGAAGAACTGGCCTTTCGTGGTTGTCTGTTGCCCTGGTTGACGGCACTTCAAGATCCCACCGCGACGACCATCAATCCGTTCACCGTCGGCGATTCCTTTCAACTGGCTAACCCGTCGCTGTTGGCCACTGCGGTGCTGTTTTCATCGATCGCATTCGGGATGCTGCATCCGATCACCAAACTGTATGTGCTGGTGGCCACATTGATGGGCATCTATTTTGCCATGTTGCTGGTCGTCACCGACAGTTTGTTGGTGCCAATCGTGGCCCATGCCGCCTATGATGCGGTGCAGTTCTTGATGGCCAAGCGAGAGGAAGAAGCCGAGCAGGCGCAGACGGCGACCGAGTAGGTATTAGCTGGTCATCCAGGCCGCTTTGTAACGCAGTCCTAGATTCAAAATTCGCTGGATCAGTGTTTCGTAGTCCACGCCCGCGATCTCGGCGGATTCTGAAAAGTCTTCGCCGTACTCGATGTTCGGATTGGCGTTGGCTTCCAGCACATAGATCTCCCCGGCGGCGTTTAGCCGCAAATCCATGCGTGCATAACCACTTAGGTTCAGCGCCCGATAAACCCGTTTGCAGAGCTTGCTGATCTTATCGCCAAGCTCCTCCTGCAGGTCTTTGGCTTCGTGGGTGGTGATCCCGTGCTTGTCTTGGTACTTGCGATTCCATTTGACTTGGCTGGTGGCGATCCGGGCGGTATCGGCAGGCATCTTTCCAAAGTCCATTTCCCAGGGCGGAAAGGTTTGCAGTCGCTGGTTGCCCAACACGCCGACATAGATTTCGCGGCCTTCGATGTATTGTTCGACGATTGCATCGTCCAGTGTCTTTTCGTGGACAAATGCGACCCGGTCGCCCAACTGTTCGTCATTGTGGACGATCGAAGCCTGGGCGATTCCAAACGAAGCATCTTCGGAGACCGATTTGACGAACAGCGGGAATTCCAACCGCTTGGGACGATGCACCGTACGGCCGACCGGAAAGACGGTGAAGCGTGGGGTTTGGATCCGGTGGTAGGTCAGGATTTTCTTGCTCAGCGCCTTGTCTTTGCTCAACAACAGCCCCCGCGGGTTGCATCCGGTGTAGGGCTGTTGCATCAGTTCCAGGTAGCTGATGATCGCAAAGTCATAGGTCACGACGCCGTGGAATTCTTCCAACAGCATGAACGTGATGTGCGGTTGGAATTCGGTCAGTGCATTGCGGATCGGCGCCAGGTCGTCATAGACGCCCAGTGGCAACACTTCATGCCCGAGTCCGCGAAGTGTGTCACAGACATCGAACTCAGCTTTCCAAGCGTCCAAGTCTTTCTCGGAAACGCCTTTGAGAGATTCCGGTGGGACATGCCCGGAGCGGACCAGCACCAATACGCGCAATTTGCTCACATCATTACCCGTCGATGGCCCGAATTGAGATAGTTGCTTGTCCGCAGGGCCACCAAAATCATGGCATCACGTTTGCAGATTTCTGGTGGGGTGCCCAACCGCAGTTTTAATTCTCGGCACCGTTCGATCATTTCCTGTAACACTTGGTCGATCATGTAAGAATATGCGCCGGTCCAGTTCGCGACGACCCTCCGAATCTCCCCACGCCAGCGCGACAGCGATGCGGCGGCGGTGGGATTACGACGGTGATTCCGATCGCAGGAAAAAAGCTTGCGAAGATCTTTGTCGAACACGTTCGGGTAATTCATCCCATAGTGTTCGCGCTTGCGTTGATAGTGGGTCCGCAGGGTGCGGCGAATTTGGGACAGGCTGTCGATTTGTCTTTTGGATGTCACCGGCGGCGTCTTGCCCGCGATCTGTGTCATGCATTCGTCGACATATTGTAATTTTCGCAGCGCCGGCCAGTTCCGATATCGCGTTTTCCAGCGCGAGCTGGTTGGCAACCAGACCGCGAAGGTCTCCGCAAAATCCTCTAGCGGATGCGCTTGGGCGTACCACATTTCCAAGTGCAGCACGTAATCTCGCGATTGCGGATTCGGTTTGTAAAACTCGGGGTAGGCCTGCGATGATTTGCCGAACAGCGCTCGGTAGCGGGCTTTTCGCCGCAGTTGAAAGGCGCTGTCGATCGCATGGCCGGCCTCATGCCGCAATATTTTCATGCACCATTGTTTGGTACCGCCTTCGACTTCCAGCAATTGCTTGCGTTCCAGACGAATCAGGCGGGGGTGCGCCAAATAGAACGGAATTGCGATCCCTGGGATCCCGTCTGGGGAAAACCAGTCGTCGCTCAACCAGCAGTGGGGACGGAAATTTAGGCCTCGCTGGGCCAATTCGCTGCCGAGTTGTTTGATCCGGGCTTCCAATGGCGTGCCAGCAATGGAAAGCTTTAGATCACAGATTCGCATGTCCAATAATTCGTCGTCGGTCATCGACGACAAATTTGGCGCTGCGTTTGCCATGGCTCTTGCGACAGGAGAAATGAAACGAATGCCCGATCCCGACAATGATACGTTACCAATTCGGTCCGGCGAGTTTAACTGCGATCGGTCGATGAAACAAACGACACAATGCGCGGTGTTGACCGGTTCGGGACGCGCGGCTGTCGCGGTGGTTGAACTGTGGGGACCAAACGCCGCATCCACGTTGACCGCGTTGTTTCGGCCGGCGGGCGACGCACCACTTCAACCGACCCAGATTCGCTATGGCACGTGGGCAGCGGTCGGGACATCCGACGGCAGCGAGCTTCATTCCGCCCAGCAGCATCCGGGGGAATCGATCGTGGTGCTGCCGATCGCCGCGGATCGGTTTGAAATTCATTGTCACGGCGGTCGTGCCGCGACGCAGCGTGTGATGGACGATCTGGCGGCACATGGCGTTGTCGAATCAGCATCTGCATCGGGACCGGTGGCGGCCGACGAAGATCCGCTGATCGTAGCAGCCGTCGAGGTCTTGGTCGCCTGCACGACCGATCGCACCGCAGCGATTGCGATGGATCAAGTGCGTGGGGCGCTACGCGATTGGCGAGATCAATCCATCGCAGCACTTGCCGTCGACGACTCCCAGGCGGCCCTGATCGCAAACCAAGCCGTTGAAATCGCCGCTGCCGGCCGCATCGGTATTCGTTTGTCACGCCCGTTTGACATCGTGTTAGCCGGTCCACCAAACGTCGGAAAAAGCAGTCTGATCAATGCGATGGTGGGTTATGATCGCAGCATCACGATGGACATCGCCGGCACGACACGCGACGTGTTAGACGCCGAAACGGTGTTCCAGGGATGGCCGCTGCGGCTACGCGATACCGCAGGAATGCACCGTAGTGACGAAGCGATCGAACAACAGGGAATCGAGCGTGCCATCCAGGCGATTCGTTCGGCGGATCTGGTGTTGCACGTCAGTCAGCCGGGAATCGAATTCAGCAGCGAAATCCTGACCGACACGATCAATCAACTGCCGCATCCGGTCCCCGTTCTGGACGTTCTAAACAAGAGCGACTTGGGGGAGTCCACTGCAAAGGCGGCATTCAAAACCGTCGCAACGTCGGGTCAGGGTGTCAGTGAGCTGTTGGCCCAAATCATCGCCAGGTTGCTGGTCGACCAACCCGCGGCCGGCAGCCCGGTGCCGATCAATCAACGCCAGCTGGATTGGATCCGCTCGATTGCAGCGCTGGCGGACGATCCCTCACGAATGAAACGTCAACTGTCTGCGGCTTGATCGACCGGATACTTTTCCGCGTTGCGAACCATTTTGGCGGCCAGCGTAGAACTCAGGTCGATCTCCATCGTGTTGGCGATCGCCAACACATAAGCCAGGCAATCGGCTAGTTCTTCGCCGGCGGCGTGTTTCTTCACGGGGTCCTCTTTGACCGCCGCAGCCTGTTCCAGTGTCAGCCACTGAAAATGCTCCATCAACTCGCCGGTTTCGATTCCCAGCGACATCGCCAGGTTCTTGGGATTGTGAAAGCGATGCCAACGGCGCTCGGATACGAACTGTTCGACCAGTGCGCGCATCTGTTGCACGCTGGTCGAATCATCGCGGCTGTTGGAATCGATCATTGGTCGTTGGTTCATTTCCTTGGGATCTAGGCGGCGACCGGCAGCTGGCGCTGTTGTTCAAACTGGTCGATTGCGGCACACACGTGTTCGACTCCGATCGCGCACATCGCGGCATTGGATGCATTGCGGCGCTGCCGCGACGATCCAGATTCGTACGCCATTTGGATCGCGGTTTGACCATAGGGGCCGCTGTCACCGGGTTTGGTGGCACCATACAAGCCGATGGTGCGGGTGCCCACGGCAACAGCCATGTGCAATGGGCCGGTATCGTTGCTGATAAACAAATCAGCTGTTCCGATCAGAGCGGCCAGGTGTTGGAGATCGGTTTCCGGTGCCAGGATCGCCGTCCCGTTGCTCGATGAAACAATGTCCATTGCCATCGAACGATCCAGAGAAGTTCCCCACACCGCGATGCTCGTGTAGCCGTAGCGATCGTATAGATAGCGCGCGGTCGCACCAAATCGTTCGGGCAACCAGCGTTTGCTGTGCCAGGTTGCACCGGGATTTAGAATGGCAACGCGCGGTGCAGAAACCGTGCTGCGGTAGCGCCGCGCCCAGGATTGGGCCGGGCCACTGACCGGCAGATCCCATCGCACCGCGGGCGAATGAATTCCCAGCGGTGTCAGCAATTCGAGTGAGCGATCGGTCAGGTGATGAAACACGGGTTTGACTTGGATGTTTGAAAACCAGCGACTCAGTTCACGTGCATTTTTTCCTGCGTAACCGATGCGGTGTTGAGCACCGGACAGGTAACAGGCCAAACTGGATTTGGTCATTCCCTGGCAGTCGATTGACACATCGCAGCGCAGGTCACGCAGTTGTTGACGGGCGTTGCGCAGCCGGCTTGGGCTGGTGAACCAACTGCGTTCGAGCACGATCAAATCATCGACCGCGCTATGGCGGCGAACCACCGGAGCCGATTTTTCTTCGACGATCCATGAAATGTGCGACTTGGGAAATCGATCGCGCAGGGCACAGGCAACGGGTAGCGTCAGAATCGTGTCGCCGATTGCACTCATGCGGCTAATCAAAAATCGCGGCGAATCGGTTTCCAACAACACCTCGATCGGCGCGGTGGGTTTCGTCGCCGTCTGGCGCTGAGAACGTTTTCGAAAATCTGATTTACGTGTGCGTTCGCCGTTGGACATCGTCACGATCCTTCGTGTGGAATAGAGAAGAGGCAGGCTGAACCGATTCCCCCCGATTCGGCTAAAATGGCGAACGAATGCAGTCGCCATCCAAGGCCATTCGGGGAACATTAGAGATTCTTCCAGAAAATCGCCAGATCGACTTCAGAAACCTTCCCAAAGGTCGTAGGTTACCTCGGCGGTTTCCCTGGGAAGGCTGGAGAGAATAGCTAGCGTGTCGCCCAGAAAGTGGATTGCTCCGCCGAGTCGTTCGCCTGGACCGGATTGCTACTCTCAAGACCATCGACAAGCGTCTACGAGTCGCAAGAATGGGGGTGCCCGTCGTGGACACTGTCGCGTGCGGATCTTTCACAAGATCCACTCCCGATTGCTTGCCAAGTTGCACCTGAGCCTACTAAAGGGATTTTTTGTTGATAAACGAGAGTGAACGTCCGACCGCTCAGTCGCTAGCCGCAGCCAAGTGCGTACCCTGCGAAGGCGGTGTCGACAAGCTGACCGGTGAACAAGCCGATTCGTATGCCCAAGCCACGCCCGAGTGGGAACTTGATGCTGCGGCATCGGCGATCTCGCGCAAAATCAATTGCAAGAATTTTGTCAGGGCGGTTGAACTGGTCAATCGGATTGCCGAAGTCGCCGAAACCCAACAGCATCATCCAGATTTGCACCTGACCGGTTATCGTCACCTGAAGGTCGTGCTGACGACCCATGCGATCGGTGGCCTGAGTGAAAACGATTTTATCTTGGCGGCGCAGATCGACCAACTGTTGGCCAATCGATGACACCGCTGCCACGACACCGTGTCCTGTCGCTGTTGTCGGAATGCACCGGCGATGAAATTTGGAGTGTCGCGTATTGCCGCACACGGCGGTTGCCGGAGGATTGGATCGAGCAACTTTCCGATGCCTATGAGTCGGGGTTCAATCACGACCATCAAACGATCTACACCGATGATGGCGTCACCAACCAGTATCACGGCATTCGTGATGTGGACTTGGCAATCCGCTTGGCCACATCAATGGGGATTCACGTCGACGAACATGCGTCGGCCCGACTCAGCCGAACGCGATTGGTGCAAGCGATCAAAGACGCGGTGATGAACGGCGACGACACGCTAGGCACGTAACCGTT
This sequence comes from Stieleria tagensis, assembly GCF_024129865.1. Lineage (GTDB taxonomy): Bacteria > Planctomycetota > Planctomycetia > Pirellulales > Pirellulaceae > Stieleria > Stieleria tagensis. The sequence continues at coordinate 117,353 of NZ_JAMYFE010000042.1, forward strand.
GTCCGGTCTGCTGTGCGAGATCGCGACCGATTTCCAGTCCACGGTCGAACAGGCCGGCGAAGTGCACGAAACCATGCAGCACCCCATCGCATTGAAGGTGTGTGACCGGAACGCCGGCGGCCTGTAGTTGGCTGGCATAGGCGTTGCCTTCGTCACGCAAGACATCGTACTCGGCCGTGACAATCAGCGCAGCGGGCAGTCCTGCGAGAGAAGGCGTGCGACTGGGAACCGATGCGGCGGATGCGGGTTGGTCGCCCAGGAACTGGTTCCAAAACCAACGCATCGAATCGCGGGTCAGGCCGTATCCTTGGGAAAATTCGCGATAGGATTCGGTCTCGAAATGGGGCTCAATCACTGGATAGAACAATGTTTGCAATGCGATCTGGGGGCCGGACCGATCACGTGCTCGAATCGCAACGGCGGTCGCCAAATAGCCGCCGGCACTGTCCCCGGCGACCGCGAGTCGCGAGGCATCAACGTTCAGCAGCGACGCGTTATCGACGACAAATTGCGTGGCCCGATAACAATCATCGATCGGACCGGGGAACGAATTTTCCGGTGACAGGCCATAGTCGACCGACACCACGGCACAGCCGGAATCGATGGCAAACCGACGGCACAGGGCATCATGCGAGGCAATGTTGCCCAGCACCCATCCGCCACCGTGAAAGAACATCACCACCGGTCGTGGATCGGCGTGGTCGACGTACAGTCGTAACCGAATTCCGTCAGGTGTGCTGTGGTCTTCGACCCGCGAGACCGGCGGGCTCTCGCCGTGTGCGCCCACCAAAGAATCAAATACCGCGCGTGCGTCGTCGACGCCTAACTGTTCCCAGCTAGGCGGATTCTGCTGGGCCAATTGATCCAAAAACGATTGAGATTGCGGGTGAAGTGGCATCAGTCTAGTGGTCGGGGGGTAGCATCGGAAGCAGCTGGAACAGCCCATGGTTCCAGTTGTTTGCCGATCGATTCGTACTCGGTCATGGAGCTGCCGGCGGATTCTATCAGACCGATGCGAAACGATTGGGCACCAGTCAGCAGCGGATCAATCCCCTTGGGGCCGCGTCCGAACCCCAACACAACCATGCCGTCGTCAGCATCAAGCCCTTGATCGCTGGCGCCCAGGTGCGAGAACGTGTCACGCTGCTGGTCTGCGGTCCGGTGTGCGATCGCCAGCACCCGTGCAACTGAACTGTCGCCTAGATAGACCCAGCGAAAATGCCCCTCGATTCGTTCCCCGGCCATGTAGTCGCGCGGTTGGGTCACCGGCGACAGTGAATCGGTGGCGAAGTACTGTTGGTCGGGCGCCCAGCGTCCGGCAACCGGGCCTTCGTACAGAAACCAAAACTTGCGTTGGGCAACGTCGGTTTCCACCGTCAAATCCACATGCTGATCGCTGAACGTCCAACGCAATCGCCATTGTCCACTGTCGCTGGTCGACAGAATCGTTCGCTCGTCGATTTGGCGGCTTTGACCGCGGTCCCAACCAGGATGTCCGAACCCGCTTTCATCGCCACCAAACAATAGATTTGGCATTCCGCGAAAGGCCGCCGCCGCCGAGGCGGGGTACTGATCCCAGGGCTTTTTTTTGAAGGCGATCCAATCGTTGCCGTCGAGATCGATCAGACGTGATAGGCCGCCGGATCGTTGATCCAGCCAATAGGTTGCGGCGGGTGTGTTGACGACAAAATGATCGCGCTGTTGGTACAAGTCCTGCTGGATTGAAACCGCCGGTCGCGGCATCCGCACGGCGATCGCAGGTCCCGGCCACAAAACTTCCAACATGTGGTGCTCGGTTGTCGAATGCATCGCAAACGTGTTGGTCCCCGATTTCAGCGATTCGACCGGCAGTGGCAATCGATCATAGTCATAAAAATGGTTCTTGCCGCCAATCGCCAACTCGTGATTGTTGATACGAATCGGATCGTGATGACCATCCCAGCCGTGCCAGGTCCGCAAGTGCAAGATTGCTTCACTGGCCGATGCGATTGGATCAGTCGACGGGATCGTGAACGTACAGGATTGAGTTTCATCCGCACGCACACTGAAGTCTTCTGGAACGTCTTCTGCCCGATACAGTTTGACCGACACATCGGGCCGGACGAGCGATAGGCCGGTGACCGGTTCGGTCACCGTCCAGTAGCCTCGTGAGTCTTGGATCCGGGCCACCAGCGCGACCGCGCCGGGCCGTTGGTCGGGCACCCAGTGGGTGTCCCAGGTGGTTTGGTAAGGCTGTTGCCAAAGTGTGCCAACGTGGTCGCGAAGTTCATTGGGTTGGCCGCTGACCAGTTGAAAATGACTTTCATGATAGCCGTCATAGACCCCGTCACCGTCTTCGTCATAGCCATCGTAGGACGCCAGGACATCGATCCGAGAAACGCCCATCGTGGCATCCGCCTGGATCTGAACCGTTGGGTTTTCGCCAAGCGCCGCGCCCGGTGCGGGTGATGTAATACGACCACTCATTCGTTGTTTTTCACCCTTTTTGACCGGGTCGTAATAAATGCGAACGACCAGTGAATACAGGCCCCACTGTCCCCAGCCGAATCCGCCTTGTTCATCACAATCAGCGTCAAAAATATTCACGCCTTCACGCAAATCCTGTAGCGGAATCGCGACGATCGGATTGTCTTGATACATCAACTGTTCGGCGCGGATCCCCGCCGGAACGGATTCGATCTCGGGAACGTTGATCCAAGCATTGTCGTTGAAGCGAATTCGTTTGTTGATCGTGCCGCGGTGGCCTCCCCAACGATCGAACAATGCTTCGGCGCGAACGGCATGCTGCAAATCATCGATTTGGATTTCCAGCCGCGCGTTGGGTAGGTGTTCTTTCGCGGCGTCGAACTTTTTGACCGCTTCTTTGTCGGTCACTCTCCAGTCACGATTGCCACCGTTGTGTTTGGCGAACTCGCGATACAAGTCCCCGGGTTCAGGCCCCATGGCAACGACGCCGCAGGGCCACAGACCCAACGCCATCAGAAGAACACATTGGGTCAAGGTTCGAATCGTCATCACAAATCACTGCGGGGGAAAGGGATGGCTGGACGGGCACCACTGTCAAAACGGTTTGCCATGTTTTACCACGAATAACACCAATGGCACGAATACCCATGCTCGGTGTCCGGATTCGTGTCGTTGGAGTGATTCGTGGTTCCCTCTTCACCAGTAGGCCAGGTGCAACCTGGCGGTGAGCGCTGGTGCGGAGGATTCATCCGACCATGCGCCACTGCGTCTGAAACCTGTCTGGTCGAATCAATCCTCCACACCAACCAAAGCGACTGCCCCTTTGCGAAACGATCAGTTCGTGGCGAAGAGTTGATTGATCTCTTCGGCCAGGATTGCAAAGCCCTTGCGGAGAACTGATTCGGGCGCGGTGAAACTGATTCGCAGGCATTCGTTGCGGTGATCCCATGACGGATCATCGATGCCAAAGAAAAAGTAGTGGCCGGAAATCACCAACACACCACGGCGCTTCAGTCGATCATAGAGTTCTGCCGAGGTGATCGGCAAACCTTCGACCCATAACCAGATGAAAAACGCGCCTTCACTGCGATGGATTCGATAGGGCACCGAATCGTCGAGTACATCACTTAACCAGGTTTGGACTTCGGCAGCTCGCTGTTGATAGAACGGTCGAATCAGTTCACGGCTGACCGTCAGGATTTCATCGCTTTCGATCAACGGTTGGATGATGGCTTGGCCGACATTGTTGTTGGCCAGGGAGGTGATCGCATTCATCGACGAGATCGTTTCGATGACCGCTTGATCGGCGATCACGATGCCGGTTCGCGTCCCCGGTAACCCCAGTTTCGAAAGACTGTAGGTCAGTACCATCGACGGATTCCAAATCGGTGAGGTGTCGGTAAAGATCACGCCGGGAAATGGGTCGCCGTAGGCGTTGTCGACGATCAGTGGAATCCCATGCTGGTCGGCCAATTCCGCAAGTCGCTGAAGTTCTTCATCGCCGATCACATTGGACGATGGGTTGGTCGGACGCGACAAACAGATCGCGGCGATCTGGTCATCGATTCGCAGCGAGTCGAAATCAATCGAGTATTTGAATTCATGATCCCCGATCCGCTCGATCAACGGTCGCACGCCGCGGAACAATTCACAAGACGTCGATTGGTCGGCATAGCCGATGTATTCGGGAACGATCGGCAGTAAGATTTTTTTGGTCGTGCCGTCATCGAATTGCCCGGCGAGTGCATTGAGCAGCAGGAAAAATGCCGTTTGGCCGCCCGCCGTGATACAGACATTTTCACCGCTGATCGGCCAGCCGAACTCACGCCGAAACAAACTTGCGACGGCATCGCGAAACGCTGCGTCACCACCAGGCGGCTGATAATCGCCCAACACGCGGTTGACCTGCTGAGGATCCGCCGCGATCTCGCTCAAGCGCTGCGCCCAAATTTGATCGACCTGAGGAATGTGAGCCGGTTGGCCCCCGCCCAACATGCACAGATTTTCGTCGCCCGATGCCAGAGCCTGGCCCAAATCCTGCATCAATTCACCGATGCCCGACTGCAATGCCAGACGATTTCCAAAAGTCGAAAGTGGGTATTTCATAGCCGTCGGTACAGTCAATATTTGCTGGGGGCGAGATTCGGATGACGGGGGACGTGACTCCGATTCCGGCCGCCGGGTTCGTCAAGATTTCGCCAGATCATCGCGCTGAGTCTGGAAAAGGCGGACGCAGTCACGGCGAAAGCGGGCGTATCCGATGCCGATCGCGAGCACACAGAACACCACAATGGAAAATGGGTGTGCCCCCGCATCCATCAATCGGGCCGTGTCCAACAGTGGGTCCTCGGTCAGCCATGCGAGGGCAAGATAACATCCATTGGCCAACAAACAAAAGTCGGCGACAAACACCGCCCAGTGACGACGAATGAAACCTGCCAGCAGTGCTGGCAGGGCAATGCCGATCAGCGGTCCGGACCACAGGGTCAACAGGGGATAAGGATCTGGGTGGTGAAAACTGTAGGGCAACCTCCACGGCGCCAGGTCAAAGTCCGTCAACTTGGCTCCGCCACAGTAGCCGCCGATCAAGTGACCCAGTTCATGAGTCGTCGTCATGGTGACCCAAGACAGTCCCAGCAAGAGAAACAATGTGGCGCAGCGGCGGATCACTGGCCGTATTTTTCGGATAGTTTTGCCAAGAATTCTTTGATTTGGTCGTGCACATCGCTGGTCGTCGACACCACTACCAAATGGTCAAGACCGTGGATGGATGATGGGCCGCCCAGAGTTTCCCAGGTGTCAGGCACGATTGTGGAACTGATGATTTTGATCACCTGCTCGGCCTTGGGTCGCAGATTATCGGGCAACTGGTAGATTTCCAGAATCAAACTGTTCTCGGCCGCCGCACGAGTCGTCAGTTGCAATACCTCGTTTTTGATCATGTAGGTCATGTCCAAGTCTCGCAGCAACAGTCGCAGCGCGCTGCGCAGTGACGTCTTGGACAAACTTAGATTCACGCCCTGGTCTTTAGTCAATCCGATTTCTTCGAGCGCGCGATAGTCGATCACGATTGGAATGTCATGCATTGTTGACAGAACCTGCACCGCCTCCGCCAACGGTGTTTCGACAAAATTGAATGACGTCTCTGAATCAAGCGCTGCTTGGATTTGCTGTTCCACGTCATGTTGGCGTGGGGTGGCAACGTGGACTGGCTTGCGACCGTTTTGAAGAGCCTTTCGCGCTTGCGCGACGGGTGTCGCTGTTGCCTTTCCGCCGAATGGGTCGGGTCGTTGTCCATTGCCAAACGGATCGTCACTTTGTGAAAAAGCATTGGCAGAAAACAGAACCGAACCGGTTAACAGCAACGTGGTCGCAAGAAGTCGCATCAAAGCACCTGTGGGGGATTAGAAGAGAGTGGGCTTGGGGGGGCGAGCTACCAGGCTGAATCTTCTCACGCTACAACCGCAATTGCAAGCGATTTCGCGTCGGGTGACGGGGCGCTTGCCGGGTTTTCATCCCACACGACAGCCGCCAAACTTTCCAACTCCTTTGTCTCTCTCCGCCGCAGGGACGGTCCTCGTGAGCCAGCTTCCATTGATCGCCGCCCAAGGGATTTCCCGTCGTATCGCGCATCGTAGCTTGCTGGATGATGTGTCGATCGAACTGGTGCCAGGCGACCGAATCGGTTTGCTCGGTCCGTCGGGCAGTGGCAAATCGTTGTTGCTGCGCAGTCTGGCGCTGTTAGAGCCGATCGACAGCGGCCAGATTCTGTGGCTGGGGCGGCCGGTCAGCCATCATCAGGCCAGTGAATTTCGCAGCCAGGTGATGTATGTGCATCAGCGCGCGGCGCCCTTTGAAGGCACGGTCCAGTCGGTCCTGTGCCTGCCCTATTTGTTGAAGTGTAATCGCGGTCGGACGTTTGATCGGGACTGGATCGTCCGACAACTTCAATCGATCGGCCGCGGCGAATCGTTTTTGTCGCAGCCACATGAGCAGTTGTCTGGGGGCGAGGCTCAGATCGTCGCGCTATTGCGAGCGGTTCAGATGTCGCCACGTGTGCTGTTGTTGGACGAACCCACGTCGGCGCTCGATTCCCAGTCCGGCCAACATATCGAATCCATCGTGATCAACTGGTTGGCAGATCAGCCCGATGACCGTGCCATGATTTGGGTGTCGCATGATGCCACCCAGGCGCGGCGGATTTGCAACTCCATCATCACGATGCGTAGCGGTCAAACCCAGCTAGAGGAAAACTGATTGATGGTGGACTACATTGAATTAAGCAATGCGCAGGTGGCATTGGCGGCGGCGTTGATCGTTATCAATGGAATCATTTCAGTCGTCTTGCGGCTACGAATCGAAAAGATGTTGGTCTTGGCCAGTGTTCGCACGGTCGTTCAGTTGGCGCTGGTCGGGTTGGTCTTGGAATGGATTTTTCACGTCGACCGTTGGTACGTCGTCATCGCCATCGCGGCCGTGATGACCTTGGTCGCCGGGTGGACCGCCGCAGCCCGCAGCAAGCGAACGTTCCCGGGGCTGCGGTTGATCACAACCGTCTCGGTTTGGGCCAGTTCCTGGACACTGACTGCGTACGTGTTGTTCGCGGTTTTTTGTGACTTGCCCAAATGGTACGAACCGCAATACGCGATCCCGTTGTTGGGAATGGTCTTGGGCAATGCGCTGAACGGAATTTCGGTGGGGTTAAGCACGTTCACCGAATCGCTGGTTCGCCAACGCGGTCAGGTTGAAACCTTGATCGCGCTTGGTGCGACGCGTCACGAGGCCGCCGCCGAACCGATGCGAGAAGCGGTGCGGACGGGGATGATCCCGATCATCAATTCGATGATGGTTGTGGGGTTGGTCAGTCTGCCGGGGATGATGACCGGTCAGGTGATTTCGGGCGTTGATCCGGCACAAGCGGTGCGTTACCAAATCGTGATCATGTTCTTGATCGCCGGGGCGACCGCGCTGGGAACCGTGTCGGTGGTGTACCTGTCGATGCTGCGTTTGTTCGCAACCAACCACCGATTCCGCCGCGAATTGATCGGTTAGTTTTGAGTGATGTCGTCAACCAGGTCTTGACGTTTTCGCCGATACTGCTGCAGATCTTTTTGGTAGGCGTCCGCTTTGTGGTGCATGCGGAATGACATGAAGATTCCAAATCCGACGAACAGCAGCCCAAACAACGGAAACAGACGGATCACACCCGGTGCACCCATCCCGGCGCCCGCGCTGGTGATGCCCAGTGCCATCACGGTCCAAAACAATCCGAACAGTGTGATGACGACACCACCGATGATCGCACCGCCTTTGGTCGGCAAACTCTGGTGACCGTTCTTGTTGGTGACCATGTGCTGGGATCGCGTCTGTAGCCACTGGGAATCCAGCCGATCGATCTCGCTGGACTGTTTGATCTGGGCCACGTCCTGAGCCAGTTTTGCAGTGGTTTCCTGCAGTTCTTCCAACACCGACGTCGTGTAGCTATTTCCGGTGTGTTCAATCGCCAGTCGTGCTTCGCAGAATCCGCAGGTCACAAACCGAGCCTTGGCTGGCACCTCCAGCGGCGCCCCACAATGATTGCACGTCAGCGAAATAACCTTCATCAATCCTTACCGTTGCAATTCAAACTTGAAACTGGAACCACTGCTGCGACAAAGTTCGATCGACGGGTACGACGGAATTCCAGTTCCGTGATACACCGTTCAACCGTAAAGATAGCAGTTTAACTGGCATTCAATTCGCCGGGCGGACAAAGGTTTGCCCGGCGCCGGAAGCCCAAGTGCGTTGACCGGCGATGTGCACGCGGATGGAGATCAGGCCGGTTCGCGATTCTGGTAGCGACAATGAAAAGGTTTTCGGCTGATCGGATTGGACCGGACCAGTTTGTTGCGTGAGTGTGATTTCGTTGGGATCGATAAACGGTTGTCCTGGAACCGCACGGCGTTGTTCGCCCAGGGGATGATCGAGCATCACGACGCACTGGCCGTCGATCGGACTGTTCACGGTGACGTCGATGGGTTGGCCAAAATCGAAACCCGTGGCGGTTTCGACAACGACCTTGGATGGTGGATGCAATTTTAACAGTGGGTCACCCAGCAATCCGTACAGCGCCGCATGTTCGCTGCGTTCGTCGGCCAGTTTCGTTCCCGCCGGACTGACCAGTGTGGCAATCGCATCGATCATCGTTCGCAATTGGCTGCGATCTTCCGCGGGATCAATCTCCAATCGTGTGATCGCATCCAACCAGGCCTCGCCCAGTCGTTCCGCGGGCGCCGCCGTGCGGAAACCTTGTCCATAGATCGAATCGATCAAACCCATCGTCAACGACGCGTTCCCATAGGGCATGGTGACCCGGTTTCCCGCGATCACTGCGATCGGACCGCATTCATGCAACAGCATCTGTTCGGCGAAACTGTCCACGCTGGCATCGATCGCGCCGGTGAAACAACACAGCAGGACAGCGATCGGCGCCGTTGCCGGATCGCATTTCAGGTTTCGCAAAGAATTGTTGTCCAGCACCGGCATACCGGTCGGCCCGCGTGGGACTTGGTCCAGGCGATCGACCATGCCGTGCCCGGCATAGACCCAGAAGCGACAGCCTTGGCTGTAGCGGTTGGATACCGAATCGGTAAATCGTTCGCGTGGATAAAACAGGTGCCCGGGACTGCCATACGCCACGCTCGTTCGCACTTCCGCTGGTAAAGAGGCGGTCACCATCATGCGTGTGACCGATTCGATCGCAGCATCGGCCAACATGCCAAAACCACCGATGCCGCCGACCAATTGAATGCGATGTCGCCAACGAGAAAAATCAACGCTGGATTCATAGGCTCGGATTCTGCCGATCATCGCAGCCAACTGCGGTGGGGTATCAACCGGTAATCGTCCGACCGCCAAGTCAGACTTTCCGTCACCGTCGACATCGGCGTACGGATAGTCCGTCGCCATCGTCGGCGTGCTGCCGAATTTTGCACTGACCGTAGTTGCGACATAGTGCATCGGCACTTGAAATGCGGGGTCGGCCGTCGAGCCGATCACCGGGGTATCGCCGATGAGGATGAGGAATTGATCGCTGGCGGTCGCGTGTTGTCGGATCGAATCTGTCAACGCGGCGGCGGTGGGTTGCGAATCGATCACGCGAACCGTAACACCCTGGCTTTCGCGATAGTCCAGCCACGGGGCGATCGCGGCGCGAAAGCGTGACGGACACACCACGATGACCGAGGGTGCGGAAAGAGGATCTGCGACCGGGACGGACTCCGCCACGCCGGCCGGGAGTTGGGCGGCCGGGAGTTGGGCGTTGCAGGCTGGGCAGACCCACAGCATCGCGAGCGTGACCAAGCCCATCGAAACACAGCGCCGCGAAACACGACCGGGCAATGCGAGTCGCCGGTGGCGGGCTGTGAGAGAGTCGTGCCGGTGCGGTGCTGTCATGCAGATCATTGCGGAATCGGGTTGCATCCTGGGCTTGGGGGTGATCCGGGCGCGATGCTAAGCTGGGCGGTCCGGCTTGCTATCTCAACCGATTCGCTCGAAAAACACCAGCCCAATGTCAACCCGTCCGTCCCTGCAACGCTCGACACCTCGTCTGGGAATCACCGTCGGGGACGTCGCCGGAGTCGGTCCCGAGATCGCGCTTGCCTGTGCCGCCGATCCAACCATTTGCCAGTCCTGCCAACCGGTTCTGATCGGGCCGGCGACGGTGATCGCCACGATCGCAGACCGACTTTCGTTACCGCTTCCGGCGCGCGTGACCGCAGACGAATTATTCGCATCGACGACGACTGAGCCAAGGCTGGTCGACTGTGGAGACATCGACTTGGAAACGCTGGTTCCCGGAGCGTTTTCGCCAAAAACCGGGTTGGCATCGTTCCTGGCCGTCCAGTGGGCCATTGACCAGACACTTGCGGGGCGGTTGGATGCGATCGTGACCGGTCCGATTCAAAAAGAGGCCTGGCATGACGCCGGAACCGGTTTTCTGGGGCATACCGAATTGTTGGCCGAGCGGACGGGAACCAGCGAATTTTGCATGATGCTCTCGGGTGAATCCTGTTCGACCGTGTTGGCCAATATCCATCTGCCGTTGATCGACGCAATCGCTTCGCTATCGATCGAGAGCATTGCCCGCGCCATCCGTCTGGGTGGCATCGCGATGGAGAAACGATTTGGCCGCCCGCCGCGAATCACCGTGTTGGGTTTGAATCCACATGCCGGCGAAAATGGCTTGCTCAGCCACGGTGAGGAGGAAAACCTGATCACACCGGCAATCGAATCGGTGCGGCAGTGGGCTGGCGATCAGCAATTGCGGTGGCAGATCAGTGGTCCGGTGCCACCGGACACCGCGTTCACACCAGCGATGCGCGCGGCCACTGATGTGCACATCTGCATGTACCACGATCAAGGCCTGATCCCGCTAAAAGCCCTCTCGTTTGATGATGCGGTGAACGTGACGTTGGGGTTGCCGATTGTGCGGACCAGCGTCGATCATGGAACGGCGTTGGATCTGGCTTGGCAGGGAACCGCCAGTCGCAATAGCATGCTGTCGGCGATTGGCATGGCGATCGATCTGTGTCGTTGATGTGCCCTGCTGACAATTTTTTATCCAACTGATTTCCGCGGATCCGCCGGCGACCCATTGAACCAAGACCCTGTACCTGTCGAATCTGATCAGCGCTCGCCGTGGATCGCACTGGCGGAGATTGCGGCGCTGTTGACGCTGTTTTTTATCTATGCCGGCGACCCGCCCCCGGCGGTCAATGAAGCGCACTACTGGGTCAAAGCCAAAAATTTTTGGGACCCAACGTTTTGCGACCAAGATCTGTTTGTGACGTCGGCAAAAGCCCACACCACATTCTATTGGACGCTGGGTTGGCTGACCCAAATCGCTTCGTTGGAAACCAGCATTTGGATCGCTCGCGTCGTCGGGTGGTTGATGTTAGCGGTCGGTTTGCAACGTTGTTGTCGGGCATTTGGATTGGCTGCGTTTCAGTGCCTGGGGGTTGCGGTGTTGTGGATCGTTGGCATCGAGTACGGGAATTTTGCCGGCGAATGGGTCGTCGGCGGGATCGAAGCCAAGGTGCCTGCGTACGCACTGGTGCTGGCCGGTTTTGCAGCGATCGCCAATCGCAACTGGTCACTCGGCTGGATCTGGCTGGGCGGCGCATCGGCCTTTCATGTATTGACCGGCGGCTGGGCAGTGATCGCAGCATGTATCGCATTTGTCGTCACCGAACGCATCTCGCCAGATTCGGATCAGACGCGTGCGCGGTTTTTCAGCAGTGGACTGTTTCTCGGTGGGGCGTTGTCACTGTTGGGCCTGTGGCCGGCGATTCGTCTGACACTCGGTGTCTCGCCGGCCGACAGCATCGCCGCCGCCAAAATCTATAGCTACATGCGGATCCGTCACCACCTGCTGCCCGGCGATTTTCCCACCTGGTGGTACGTCCGGCACGGCATCTTGGTGGTCTCGATGTTGTCCGTGCTGGCGCTGCGGCGGCACCACGATCGCCGTCAAAGACGCGTGGCCTGGATTGGCGTCGGTGCCTTGGTGATCGCAGGTTGCGGGCTGATTGTTGGTCTGTTGCCGCCACACGCTCCGGATCTGGCCGCCAAATTGCTGCGTTACTACTGGTTCCGGTTAAGCGATGCGGTCGTGCCGCTGGTTTTGGCGCTGTGGATCTGCCAAGCACTGCGAACCGGTGGCAATGATGCACAACCTTGGCCAGCGCAGCGTTGGGCGGCCGCGCTGGTTCTACTCTTGTCGGTGGGACTGTTTGTGGCGTCCGCCTACCAGCGAAACCATTTGCAAATCCCGGTGTCGACCAGCCACCACATGCTGGGAGTGCATCCCGATGCCGATGCGGCAAAGCAGCGGCAGTCGCATGCCGATTGGATTGCGGTCTGTGATTGGATCAAGCTGGCAACACCGCCGGAAGAAGTTCTATTGACGCCGCGCCACCAGCAGACGTTCAAGTGGTATGCGCATCGCGCCGAAGTGGTGAACTGGAAAGATGTCCCCCAAGACGCTGCGTCGCTGATCGAATGGGAGCGGCGCTTCGAAGAAATCTATCCGGCGCGACTGGGCAAAGTCCGTGTGACGATTCAGTACAGCAAACTGCGTGAGTTCCGAACGCAGTACGGTGTTCGTTTGATGGTGGTGGACAATCGAGTCACCGGCGATCATCTGCCGCTGGTCAAACTTTATCCAACCGCCGGCCAACGCAATGCGACCTACAGTGTGTACGAATTGCCGCAGGCATCAAAGTAGCATTAGCCCGCTACCATTGCTGGCCGACCAGCGTTGCAATTTGACCTGCCAAGCCATTGACACTGCCCACGCCGTCAGGATGCAAGCGAGAACTGAGAAAGACAAAGATCAATTGTTTTTCGGGGTCGATCCACAGCACTGTTCCGGTAAACCCGCCATGTCCAAACGCAGCGCCGGACAATGCCTCGCCACGGTTGCTGGAGTATGGGGATTGATGATCCCAGCCCAAGGTTCGTGTGCCCCGGGGGACGGTGTGTGGCGCGGTCATTTGCTGAAACATCGCCGCCGAAAATACCGGCGATTGATCGTCGGCGGCAGCCATTAAGTTCTGTGCGAATGTCACCAGATCACTTGCGCTGCTAAACAAACCGGCGTGGCCGGCGACTCCATCCAATCGCGCCGCGCGAGGATCATGAACTTGGCCACGCAGCCAACCGTCGCCCTGCTTCTCGGTCGCCGCGATCCGCTGGTGCAGAGACGATGGTGGGTTGAATCGCGTGTCTTGCATGTTCAGCGGACCGTACAGATTCTGGCTGGCATATTGATCGAGTGTAGTACCGCTGACCTGCGCGACCAGTTTTCCAAGCACGATGAAGCCGACGTCCGAGTATGAAAATTTGCTACCCGGCGTGCTGCGCGGTTTCAGTTGGCAAATGCGTTGCCACGCGACTTCTGGACCATCGTCGTAGTCTGACAAGGCGTTGTCAGGGATCAGCCCGCTGGTGTGCAATAAACACTGCTCGATCGTGATCGACTGTTTTTCGTTTGCCCCAAATTCAGGCATGTAATCAGCGACCGGTCGTTGCAGGTCCAGCTTGCCTTGGTCGCTGAGCAACAACACCGAGGTTGCGGTGGCCACCGGTTTGGTGATTGATGCCAGATCAAACACCGTGTCCGTGGTCATCGGCTCGCGAGAGGGTTCCACTTGGCGGTCGCCAAATGCCTTTAAATAACGAATTTTCTTAGCGTCGGCAAAGCAGACAACCGCTCCCGGCAGCTCACCGGATTCGATGGCTTGTTCAACTAACGGTTGGATTTTCGAAAATGCTTCTGCTTCATCTGCACGGCTGTCCGGGGCACTGCACGCACAGTGAAACAAAGCCAGCGTCAGACAGATCAAAATCGGTTTCATAGCAGACTCAATCGCACAAAGGGTCGGGAGAGGTGGGAGTTGCATTTTCGCGTGAGGCACTGGTAACCCGAAGCGTCAGCGAGAGATTTCGTTAACACCCTAAATCCCTCGCTCGCGCTTCGGGTTGTCATAAAAGCGCACCATCAAAACTCATGCCGACGGACCGTCCGCAAATTCAACGGGAATGGAAACGGTCGCTCGCCATTGCTTGACGCGGTCGATGAACTCGCCAGGCGGCTCACCGGTGGTTTCTACCAGAGTCAACTGGTCGATACCCTTGTAAGCTTGCAGAAACCGATCGATTCCTTGCAGACAACCAGCGAGTCGTTTTTGAACCTCGTCGACTTCGGTTTTTGTCAGCGGTTGGGCAACCAGTTTCAGTCGCTGTGTCGACGATTCGACTCCATCGTCACCTGACTGGACCAAGCGAAGCAATTGGCCCGCATCAACTTTGTAGCGTACCGAATCCAGGAACACCCTGCGCAATCTTGAATCGGCATCGAACTGAAAGACGGGGTCTTGGTCCCAGTATAAACTGGGCTGCCCGTCACGGCGAAATCCGATCACGATCTCACTCTCGTCGATCCAGAATCGTCCACGGATCGGCATCCCCGTGCCGTCACGGAACAAGTCTTCTCGATCTTCGGATTGTTTTGCCATGACAACAGAAATGATGACGAATCAATTGCAAATGCAACCGACATTTCGCGTCGAATTGCCGGTGGATATGGAGCAGGCGAAACTGCGTTTACGTCAAGCGATTCAAACGGACGAACTGGTGCAACACGCTGATTCAGCGGGTTGGGTGTTTGACTACAAAATCGAACCCGCCGAACGGCGGTTTTGGTCGCCACATCTGTCGGTGCAATTGAACCGTTGTGAAGACGCGCTGTCCACCGAGGCATTCTGTCGGTTTTCACCACGTCCGGAAATCTGGACGATGGTGATGGCGATCTACATGGTGGCGGCGTTTTGTTTGAGCGCTGCGATGATTTTCGGTTTTGTGCAGTGGATGATGGGAAATCCGCCCTGGGCGCTGTTGTGTGTGCCAATCGGAATCGCGGTGATTTTAGGGCTGCACCTGGCCAGTCTGCTAGGGCAGAGCTGGAGTCACGATCAGATGCAGCTACTGCGTTCGCGATGGGAACGCACCTTGGAGATCGCGTTTGATGACATTCCGACTACGGAACGCTGATCGTGTCTTGCGACAATTGATTCAATCGATCTGCCACCTGTGGATGGGATTGGAGGATGTCCGTGGTCTCGCTGGGGTCCGAATCTAAATCGAATAGCATCGCGGGTTTTCCGGGCGGTTGAATCCATTTCCATTTCCCATCTCGCACGGCGTGCCAAGCTTTGCGACCGAGTTCGGCATGTGATCCCGTGGTCCAAATGATCGGCCGGTGGGGCGGTGCCGTTTTTCCCTGCAGGATTGGTAGAATCGATTGCCCATCCAGGTTTTCGGGCACCGGCGTGATCCCGGTCAGCGCTGTGAAGGTCGGGTACCAGTCCAGCGCTGATGCAATCGCGTCGGTCTGTGTTCCCGCAGCAATTTGACCAGGCCAGCGCACCAGGCAGGGAACCCGCACTCCACCCTCAAACAACGTGGCCTTGCCGCCTCGCAGTGGCAAATTTGAACCGCCGTAGTCGGGGTCGCCGCCGTGATCGGTCATGAAAATCACCAACGTGTTGCTGGCCTGGCCGGTCGCAGCCAGCGAGCCTAGCAACTGGCCGATGCCATCATCCATCCCGACCACCTTGGCGGCAAAGGAACGACGCAAGGGATCGGCGATCGCCATCACGCGTTCTAGGTCGCTCGGTTTGGGTTGCATCATGTTTTGTGGTTTTTGCGTTTGGGCGTCCCAGCCTTTGCCAAAGTGCGGCGCGTTGTAGGACACCTGCAGATACCACGGTGATCGGGTCGAGCGAGTTGAATCGTTGGATTGGATGATGCGGACCGCTTCGGCGGTGATCACATCCGTCGCGTAATCCTGTGTCGGGACCAGTTCTTTGCCACGGTACCAATCGGGGCGATTGGCGTAGTGGCAAGTGAAGAAATCAACGCAACCGCCAGTGTGTCCATAGAATGTGTCAAAGCCATGCTCAGTCGGCCAAAACGAATCTTGCCCGTGGCCGAGATGCCATTTGCCGACCAAGTGTGTTTGGTAGCCGGCCTGTTGCAATTGAGAAACATAGGTTTGTTCATCGGCGCGAATGCCACGCAAAGCATCCGGTTCCGTCAGGAACATCAACGCACTGGTCAGTTGATCGTGAGAACGCTGCGCGAAACGACCTGTGAATAATCCAAAACGCGACGGAGTGCAGATGCTGCTGGCCGCGTAAAATTGGTTGAACTTCAGTCCATCTCTTGCCAGCGAATCAATGTGCGGCGTTTTGATTTCGCTGCCGTAGCAACCGACATCGTTGACCCCTTGGTCGTCGGAAAAGATCAACAGAATGTTGGGGCGACTGTTCGGTTGGGCACCCGCCGTCAGCGTCAACGGGGATAGCGTCAGCAACGATTGAGCGAAAACGGTGGCTAGCGTCCAGCAAGCGAGTGTGGGTTTGGAATGAGTCGTCGACCTGGCAAAAAACCGCATCATATTGAATACTCGAAGTGTCGTCACCGATCGGCGCCGTCGGTGGTGGGCAGAAAGAATGCGTTGGACTGGATGGTGGTCAAACCGGTGTTGCGTTGAATCACGTCACTGAGACGCGTGGATTGAACCTGCCGCAACGTGTCGCCGGTCAGCACATTTTGGTACCAAAATCGATCGCCGTCTCGAAGCGCCATGAACTGGCCGGCGATGATCGTTTGCAACGTTTCACCGACGCTGGATCCCGGCAAATGGTCTTCGGCTAAAACGCCAACCCAGACATCGATATCGCTGGTGTCGCCATAGGCCTGCCGGAGTGCTGCTTGCAATTCCGTGTCAGAGGTGATGTCGGCAAAGGAGTCGACTGGGCTGAGTCCCAGTTGCTGGCGAACACGGTTGTAATCCGGCAATCCATGATCGCGGCCGCGTTGGATATTCAACGACACCAAATCAAACCCTCCGCTGCCGGGCGGTCCGAACAAGAAGTTACGCAGGTCATCAACCACGCGGGTGTCGACTTCCTGGGCTTGTTGTGATGCCAATCCTTTCAGCACCGATTCAATTCCCTGGTCGATGATCGCTGCGGGATGAAAGAACGCATCACGCAATGCCAGGTTGCCGGCATCGATCACATTGCCGTCGTTGTCCAATCGCAATATTTGTGGTGACAGAGTGGAGTGACCGTATCGGAATCCTGCGGTGGCGAATAGGTTGCTGATGGACGGATTCACTGCGGCGTCATAGCCCTGGTAGGGCTGGATCGTTTCAGTTCCCAACAGCGCGGGCAGGTATTCTTGAAACGTAATCACTTGCAGTTGGCCGATGACGATTCGCCGCGCTCTCTGAAAGACGTCTTCATCATTCATCGCAGGATTCTTGCCGGCAATTTCACCTGCCAAACGATTGTGTTCGCGAACCCATAGCGTGTGCATGGCCAATAATCCGACCTGTTCATTGGCACGGATGTCACCCGCCAAAAACAGGGTGTCGTCGGTGCCACCGGCGTTGTCCAGGCCCGCAGTGTTCAGCGGCAACAAATCGCCTTGGCTGGTCAGCAAGCGACCGTCTTGGAACGACCGCAGTGCTGCGGCACGCTGATTGTCACTGCCGTAGATCATCGATCCATCGATGAAGGCTGTGATTTGATTGGTCTGTTGGCGAACGCTATCGGTGCCGCCACTGCCATCGGCAGCAGTCGATCGTGTCAGTTCGATTTCCTGTGTCCCGCTGCCCAGCGGATCAAAAAAGACATCACCGCTTGGCACCGGGATATTAAATCGTTCGCCCGCGGGGTCTTCGCCTGCTGTGAGGTTGATATCGTGGTCGATGAATTGACCGAATTGCCAAATCAAATCTGAAAGCCGGCGGTCGTTCAGGATCGAACCATCCTGAGCTGAAACCAAGTTACTGATCTCACGAGCTGACCTTCGATTTTCACCCGACGGCGCGTTGAACCCATCGGCATAGTCGGTTTCAACGATTCTTTTCAGCTGGGTGCCTGCCGAACCCAGCGATGGGTCGTCAAGATGGTTGCCGGTGCCGTCGATCGACTGGATTTCGGTAGGGCAATCCGGTCCTGGTGACAAACCATCGTTGTACTGGCTGAGCATCATTCGGTTGATGACCCGCAACGCATCCAGGGGAGTGACGGCGCCGTCCAAATTGGTGTCCATCGCCGAATGGTATTGGCTGCCGCGCGCCAGCCAATTGATGATGACCAAGGAATCCAACGGAGTTACTTTGCCGTCATGATTGACATCTTCGGAATCAAAGGGGCATGTCGACGCAACTGTTGCGATGATCGCTGCTGGCTCGGCTGGCGCAGCAAATGTTGCCGGCTGAAGCAGACCGGTGTCAGCGGCCAGCAATTCTCTAGCCTCGACGGTCTGAAACAGCAGCCTGCGTCGGGCCGAGGAAGGTCTACGTCGCATGATTCATGATTTACGTCTGGGAACCTCATTGGCCGTTGGGCGAGGCTTGTTCCTGCATGATTGTAATCAGACGTTCGATCATCGTTCGTTCTTTCTGGCTGACCTTGCCGAATCCCAGGTGCCCGCCGGAGGCTTTTGCGACGTTGGTCATTTGCTTGCGAGTCAATTCCAGCAATCGCTGGGTGGCGAGCGGGGAAACATTTTTCAAAATTTTGTGGGTGTAGCGTTTCCACGCATCCACGCCGATTCCCGGCGGCCGATTTCGTAGCCAACTGTCCAGTAAGATCCAAGCCGAGGAGTCCTCATGGATACCGATCTCGGCCGCTTCGGCACGCACCACATCACGTTCGCCCGTGTCAGCGGTTTCTTCGGCCCAGGCGACCAATACCAGCGGCAGGAATCGCAACGCAATGATTTCGTCGACAGTGATCCCCAGTTCACTGAGTTCGTCGATCAGAACCGGATCATCCACGCCTGTGCTGCGCATCAACTCGGCGCGCGCGCGACTGGTGGAGGCTTCTGAACGCATCCGTTGGACAATCATGTCTTCCAGTTCGTCGAAATAGTGTTCGGCTTCGAGATGTTTTAATTCAGTTTCGTCATTCACACTTATCACTCACCTTGGCAGTGGACAAACAAACGCTGTCTAGCAAACAACCGCACGGGCACGCGCACGGGCACGAACTGTCTACAATCTCAAGATTGACGCCAACCACAGGAGACACATTCATGCATCACGTCTTATTGGCCACCGACGGATCAAAAGCTTCGCTTCAAGCGGCCCGTCTGCTGGCCCATCTACCACACCCCGATCGGCTGGATCTAACGGTGCTCAGTGTAGTGCAGCGACCGTTCATCCACAGCAGCTATTCCACAGCGGAACTGCTGGAAAAGGCATATCGTCGAGACAAACAATTTGCCGTCGATACCTATCAAACTATTTTTGCAATGTTCGATGGCGCCAATGCGTCACTTCGGCACGAGTTGTGTGATGGTCCGGTGGGCGAAAAAATTGTTGAGACCGCAGCAAAGACGAATGCAGATTTAGTTATTCTTGGTGCCAAGGGACACTCCCAAATTGGGCGTCTACTATTGGGCAGTGTCAGTGACCATGTCGCCACACATGCTCCTTGCAGCACGTTGGTGGTTCGCGCCACTGGTTTGCAAGAATCGAATCGTCCGATTCGCGTCTGTCTGGCATATGAAAACAGTGAATCGGCGACTGCGGCACTGGAGGAAATCTCCGAAATCCCGTGGCGTACCGGCACAGAATTTCATTTGTTGACCGTCGAAACCTATTTGTCCGATTTCATCGGCCAACGGATCGCGGATGAGGAATTGAATTTGACGGCACGTTATGAAACGGATTTGATGCAGGCCAAGGAGCGACTTTCCGACGTTGCTCCCGGAGCCCAACCGCACTTGGTCAAAGCCGATCACATCGGCGAAGGCATCGTCTCCTTTGCGGAAAGCAATGGAATCGATCTATTGATCATCGGTGAAACGCCGCGCAGTGCGGTCAATCGTTTTCTGCTCGGCAGTACCTCGCGGTACGTGTTGCGGCATGCACCCTGTAGCGTCTGGGTCACACGCAATCGTGTCACTGGCCAGACCACAGATGCTACCTAACAGGATTTCGCCGGCCCATTTGGAGATGACCAATGAAGATTTTATTCGCAACCGACTGCTCCGATTATGCCTCCGCGGCCGCAGAGTTTCTCAATGCACTGAAATTCACTGCACCGCTAGACGTCACGATCATCACCGCGCTGGGTGATCCGTATGGAGCCAGTCCCGAATCGACCGAGCAGTGGTTTCCCGACTTGGTGCGTGAAGAAAAAACGCGAGCGGAAATGCACCAGGCAAAGATCAGTGATCTGTTAAGCGCTCGCTGTCGCAGCGTCGATCGGATTTGCCAATCAGGGCATCCGGTTAAAGTGATCTTGGCGCAGGCCGATCAAATGCAGTGCGATTTGATCGTGATCGGTGCCCAAGGACATTCCATGCTAGGCCGGCTGTTGATTGGCAGTGTATCGGATAGCGTTGCCACACATGCCAAATGTTCCGTCCTGATTGTGCGTCCACAGGAATCCGATCCACAGCACGCCGTCGGCGTCCAATCGCAGTCGGAATCAAACCGTCTGTTGATCGGCTATGACAGTTCCGCGGCATCACGACAGGCGGTCGAGGAGATTTTGGCGTTGAATTGGAGCCCTCAGACAGAGATCAAACTGTTGAGCGTTGCGCCGATTTATGACTACCTGTTGGGCAACGGATTGTCGGCTGCCGCGATCGCCAATGAAGAAGAAGTCTTCAACGAGATGAAACAGGGTGGTAAGGCAATGGAGCATCGGATTTCGGAATCATTCCCCAATACCGAATCGATCATCACGCATGGTCAACGCGTCGGCGACGCAATCGTCGATCTGGCTGCAAAGAACAATAGCGAACTGGTTGTCATTGGAGATTCCGGACACAGTCTGCTGGACGACTTTCTGTTGGGCAGCACCAGCAAGTACGTCTTGCGTCATGCCGGGTGTAGCGTCTGGATTTCACGTCGTCACCGCCAGCCTGACTAGGGCATGGCAAGTCCGTTTAGCCACGCCAATCAGGACGTTTCCGCCGTGCTTTGGGGTGGTGCGTGACAATTTTAAACGTGGCATCTCGGCCGGACAATTTGCGACCCATCGGTCGGCGAGTCGGTCGGACCACGGTTGCCCGCAATCGCTGTTCACTTTCCCAAAGCTCGTCGTCGATTTCGAACTCGACGTGTTTGGTGACCAATTCTTCTGGATTCAATTTGGCCGGACGCTGCGGTCGTCGCGCATAGGGGCTGGCATCGGGCTGGGACTCGGGCCGACGCTCCACTTTGGACGACAATGGGCCGGCGGTTGATGCCGCGGCGGTTTGCCAGACGCTGTGATGAAAGAACACGTCGTCCCGGAAATCCTCGGCTTCGATAAAGCCATATTCGCCTTTGGGGTCGACAAAACGAATGGTGCCCAATCGCTTCCGGGTGATACGGAATCGTTTCGGGGCGTCGTCATCGGCTGGCGGAGGCTTTCGTTCGGGCACCGAGGCTGTACGGGATTGGAAGGCTGAAGCGGGAAAGAAGGTGATCTCCAAAGGTAGCCAGGAATCTGCGGTTTCGATAGCCGAAATCCGTAAACCCTACGCTGTCCGCAGCCGCCCCGGTTGCACCACGGCCGTTTCCTGCGTCCCCAGCTGTTGGAGCCGCCATTGCCAACGAATACTCCGCGAATGTCTGGTGATTTTCCGCTAGCACGCATTGAGGTCGATCCGCAAACCCTTTGGTTGGAATTGATCTATAATGCCGCGATCAGTAATCCTGCCTTACCCCCCTGTCCCTCCAAAGTGAAACCAGATGCTTCGCAGAATTTGCCTCGCTACCGTTGTCGGTTTATTGTTTGCCGTTTCCGCCCAGCCAACTGCCCATGCAGAAGACGGTTGGAAGTCGCTGTTTGACGGAAAGTCCCTGGACGGTTGGTCCGTTAAAAGCGGTTTCGCGACCTACGCGATCGAAGACGGGGGCGTGATTGTCGGCAAGACCGCCAAAGGCAGCGGAAACTCGTTCTTGTGTACGGACGAACAATTTGGTGACTTCGAATTGACTTTCGAAACCAAAGTCGACGACGGTTTGAATTCCGGTGTCCAAATTCGGTCGCTTCTGAAAGACGTCGACAAGAAAAATTCATACGGCGGCCGCGTTTACGGACCTCAGGTCGAAATCGAATCCGGGCCCGCGCAAGCCGGATTCATCTACGGCGAAGCCACCGGTCGCGGCTGGTTGTCACCCCAACCCGATTCGAAAGACGAATCGGTGAACCAACACGATCATTTCAAGAACGGCCAGTGGAATCAGTTCCGTATCGTCGCCAAAGGACCCAATATCAAAGTTTGGATCAATGGCGCAATGATTGCGGACCTGACCGACCAAGAAATTTATGAAACGCATCCCAAAGGATTGATCGGATTGCAGGTCCACGGCATCGGCAAACAAGCGGGACCCTTCGAAGTGCGTTGGCGCAATTTGAAGATCAAAACGCTGTAGTCGTTTGATCCGTTGACCGTCCAACCCGCGAGTGCATGTGATGTCCAATCTGTCCATCAAACTGTGTTTCGTATTGATACTCGTGTGGTGGGCGGCCACCGAAATCGGCTGGCCGAAAAACGTGTATGCGGAGGATCATTTGTTGATCCAGGACAGCTTGCGCGATCGGCCGAGTGGACCGCTGATGCCCGTGGTGGGGCCGACGACGGAATACCACTTTCTGTCCGGTGCGGTCGCGCCGGGGGTATGGACGGTTTCAACGTTTACTTCCCGTTCCGCTTCCCAGCGGGCCTGGCGGGTCATTCATGACGACGCCGGCGACGGGCTGATTCAGACCTATCACAATCGTGATCGACACTGGCACCCGCTGGTCTGTGCCGGTGACCAGTTGTGGCAAGATTACTCAATGGCAGTCCAGCTGACTGTTGACCCCAATGCCGGGCGCAGCGGTGTCGCCGTGCGGTTGCTGAATGATCGCAACTATCTGTTTGTCGGACTCGATGACGGTCAAGCCGTGATCATGCGGGTGCAGAACGAAGTCGCGTTTCGTGTTCCTGGCGAAGACGTCTTGGCCGCCAAACCATTCCCGTCACGCCAGGACGAATCAATCTCGATTCGAGTCACCGTCAGCGGCAACAAAATCATTGCCGATGTCGGAGGCCAATCGCTGACCGCCAGCGACACCACGTTCCCCTCGGGCAAAGTCGGTTTGTTGGCTGATGTCCCGGCGACGTTTCGCGACATCATGGTTTCTTGTTCCCAGGACGAATCGGCCCGGATCGAGGCCGCGGCCGGAAAACGCGAATCGCGGCGGCGCGTCGCCGCCCGGGCAATGCCGGCTGCCAAGCTT
The DNA here is from genome assembly GCF_024129865.1 of Stieleria tagensis. Classification (GTDB taxonomy): domain Bacteria; phylum Planctomycetota; class Planctomycetia; order Pirellulales; family Pirellulaceae; genus Stieleria; species Stieleria tagensis. The sequence goes on from NZ_JAMYFE010000042.1 coordinate 140,668, forward strand.
TGGAAATCGATTGAGACCCGCGATTTTGGTGCCGATCGCAATCTGCGGTTTGCTGACCTGGATGGCGATGGTCAATTGGAAATCGTCATCGCTCAGATCCAGCACCATGGTCCCACCGACAGCAACAGCGAAGTGTCGTGTATCACGGCCATTGATCTGGCGGGAAAGGTCCTGTGGCAGATTGGTTCACAAGATCGGTACCGACATCATTTGACGAACGATGTCGGTTTTCAAGTTCACGATTTTGATGGCGACGGCGCTTGTGAAGTCATCTATTGCAGGGACATGCGAATCGTGATCGCCGATGGTCGCACTGGAGACGAGATTCGTTCGGCGCCGACACCGGAAAATCCCAACACGAAATTTCCCGCCAATCGATTTCCCAACATTCTCGGTGACTCGTTAACGCTTGCTGATTTGCGCGGTCAAGGTCGATCCAATGACCTTTTGATCAAAGATCGCTATGGGCACGTCTGGGCGATGACCGATCAGTTTGAACCGTTGTGGTCGATCGAGTGCAACACCGGGCATTTTCCATTCCCTGTCGACTTGGATGCCGACGGAAAAGACGAGCTAGCGATCGGCTATTCGTTGATTGATTCCGATGGAGCAGTGTTGTGGAGTCGCGACGACACGTTTAATGACCATGCCGATGCCATTGCCGTGGTCGACCTCAATGGTGATGGCAAACGCACGGTGCTGTGGGCCGGCAGCGATGAAGGTCTGATCGTGTTGGACGATCAAGGATTGCCTCGGCGGCACCTACGCGTCGGGCACGCCCAGAATATCACGGTGGCAAATCTGCGAGATGATCTGCCCGGGTTAGAGGTTGCGGTCATGAACTTTTGGAAGAATCAGGGCATTCTACATTTGCTGGACAGCAACACGGACGTCATTGGTGTCTATGAACCGCGTCCCGAACATGGCAGCGCCATCACGCCGGTGAACTGGATCGGCAATGGCGTGGAGCACCTGTTTATCAACCCTTCGCCGGAGCACGGAGGGTTGTACGATGGCAACGGCCAATGCGTTTTGAAATTGCCCGCCGATGGGCATCCGACACTGGCTTACGATTCCATCGATTTGACCGGCGATGCGCGCGACGAGCTGGTGGTTTGGGATTCGTATGAACTGTGGATTTATACCCAAGCCGGACCGCCGCCCGCTGGCGACGTGTTTGTCCCCCGGCGCAACCCACGTGACAACGAATCCAACTACCGCGCCCGCATCTCCCGATAGGCCGGTTGCAATGTTTTTGTTCCAGGTCGGCACAGGAATCGTTTACACTATCAAGTCCCGCCCCGCCGTTCCCGCCTGAATCAAAACGTGCCAGATCGTGTTTCCCTTTCCACTTGGCTGCGCGCTTCGTAACGTCTTGCTGTTTGTTGTCGCATCCAGCTTCACCGTTCCGGTCCTCGCCGAAAACCCGGCGGCGGTCGAGGCGGAATCACTGGATTTTTTCGAGCGAAAGATTCGGCCGGTGCTGGTCCAGCACTGCTATGAGTGTCACTCCGCCGGCGCCGATCTGGTGCAAGGCGGGCTGCGTCTGGACGAGCGAGACGCGATGTTGCGCGGCGGTGACACCGGGGCCGCCGTCCAGCCGGGCCAGCCAGGTGGCAGTCTGTTGTTGGCGGCACTTCGCTATGACGGCGTGCAAATGCCGCCCGACCAACCGTTGCCGAAACATGTTTTGCGTGATTTCGAGACCTGGATCCGCAGCGGCGCTGCAATGCCGAAATCAACGGGTTCACCAGCGATGGTCCAGCCGGCGGCGGACAATCCCATCGACTGGGATCGGGCCCGCGAGTTCTGGGCCTTTCAAAAACCCGCTCTGCATGAACCGAGCGAGATCGACGCCGCGAACAAAATGGCGGCGGACAATTGGTCTGAACGCAAACTGGACCGATTCGTTGTTGCCAGGCTCGCTGAACAGGGCATCGCACCGAATGAACCTGCGGTCAAACAAGTTTGGTTGCGCCGTGTGAGCTTTGATCTGATCGGTTTGCCACCGACATTCGAGCAGGTGGAAGAATTCATCGCTGATGATAGCCCGCTGGCAAAACAACGCGTGGTCGATCGCTTGCTTGCGTCACCGGCAAACGCCGAACGCTGGACTCGGCTATGGCTGGACGTTGCCAGATATGCCGAGGACCAGGCGCATATCGTTGGCAACAACAGCTCCTTGACCTACCCCAATGCCTATCTGTATCGCGATTGGGTGATCGCTGCCTTAGCAGCCGACATGCCCTATGACGAATTTGTGCGATTGCAATTGGCGGCCGATCTGATTCATCCAGACGATCCGTCGTCGCATGTCGCACTGGGCTTCATGGGGCTGGGACCCAAGTACTATCGGCGAAACGATTTGGAGGTCATGGCCGACGAATGGGAGGACCGGATCGATACCGTGACGCGTGGTTTATTGGGATTGACGGTCGCCTGCGCCCGCTGTCACGACCACAAATTTGATCCGATTCCGACAACTGACTACTACGCGCTGGCCGGCGTTTTTGCCAGCACCGAAATGTTTAACCGTCCGCTGGACGATTCGGTGGAAACTAAAGGCGGACAAGCAAAGAATCCTGATCAAGCCATTCACATCATCCGCGAAGGAAAACCACACGACCTGAATGTGATGATCCGTGGCGATGCCAAACGGTTGGGCCCTCAGGTAGAACGGCGTTTCCTAAGTGTGATTGCGGGGTCCGATCCCGAAACCTTTGATGATGGCAGTGGCCGTCGTGAATTGGCCCAGGCGTTGACGGATCGTTCCAATCCGCTGGCAGCACGGGTGATCGTCAATCGCATTTGGGATCAATTGATGGGAGCTCCGCTGGTGGGCACGCCCAGTAATTTCGGAGCCTTGGGATCTCTGCCGACGCATCCGTTGTTATTGGATGATTTGGCGGTTCGATTTATGGCTGCGGATTGGTCGATCAAGTGGCTGCAGCGTGAGATCGTGTTGTCGGCAACCTATGGGCAAAGCAGTCACGTCGATCCGGTTAAATCGGAACTGGATCCCGACAACCAGTGGCGCTGGCGAATGCCACGGCGGCGCTTGAGTGTCGAAGCGTATCGAGATTCGATTCTCGCCGTTTCAGGACAACTTGATGCCGCATTGCAGGGTCGGTCGATCGAGCCGGATGATGTCGCCGCCAACCGTCGCACGGTTTACAGCAAAGTCAGTCGATTAGATTTGAATCCGATGTTGGCGCGGTTCGATTTTCCCGATCCGAATGCCCACAGCCCCGGTCGGCATGAAACCACGACCCCGCTGCAAAAACTATTCCTGCTTAATAGTCCGTTCCTGGTCCACTACAGCAGCAAATTGGCTGGCCAAGTGGTACGGCAGGATGCGACGGATGCCGATCAAATCATGCAGTTGTATCGCCGAACGTATGGCCGCGAGCCGAACGATGACGAACTTCAACTTGCCATCACCTTTGTCAGTGACTGCGGCGACGAGGGCTGGAAACAGTTGGCCCAAGCGTTGTTGGTCAGCAACGAAATGTTTTTGGTGGATTAGCGATGAATACCCCGCTTTCTCGACGCAGTCTGTTACGCCGTAGCGGTGCCGGTTTTGGCGCCGTGGGGTTGTTGTCCGCACTGGCATCTAATCGTGCCTTTGCCGCCGATTCAGCCACCGGCGAATCGGTCTCGGGCGGCTTGCATCACCCGCCGCGCGCCAAACGTGTGATTTTCTTGTTCATGAACGGTGCCCCCTCGCACGTGGACACGTTTGATCCAAAGCCGATGCTAGCCAAGCACGAGGGAGACACACCGACGGGCGACGAAATCGCAAACAAAAATCGTTCCTCGGGATACATGCCGTCACCGTTTCCATTTCGAGCGCACGGTGAAAGCGGTGTCGTGATGAGTGACCTGTTTCCCAATCTTTCACGTCATGCGGACGATCTGTGCGTGGTGCGATCGATGCACACCGATGTACCCAATCACGAACCCGGTTTGTTGTTGATGCAATCGGGCAACCAGCAACCCACACGGCCGTGTATGGGATCGTGGTTGTCGTATGGCTTGGGCAGCGAAAATGCCAACCTGCCCTCGTTCGTTGCGCTGTCACCGGGATTGCCCGTGGTCGGCCCCCAATTGTGGTCCAACGCGTTTCTGCCGGGGCAACATCAAGGCGTTGAAATCAATACCAATCATTTCGATGTCGACAAACTGATTCGCAACATCCGGCACCCCCATTTGTCACGTGCCGACCAACGTGACCAATTGAATTTGATTCAACGGTTCAATGAGATTCACCGTGGCCAACGACCGGGCGAAGCCGTCTTGGAAACTCACATTCGGTCGATGGAGTTGGCGTTCGAGATGCAACGCGAGGCGTCCGAGGCCTTTGATCTCAATCGCGAAACCACTCTGACGCGCGAAGCATACGGGGATTCTGAATTTGGCCGAAGTTGTCTTCTGGGTCGCCGCTTGCTCGAACGCGGTGTCCGTGTGGTTCAAGTTTTCTATGTCAATAAGAAGAACAAGCAACCCTGGGACACTCACAAGAACAACAACTCAGGTCATGAAACGCTGTGCGCCGATGCCGATCGTGTCACCGCCGCACTCCTGGATGATCTTAAAAGCCGTGGCATGCTGGAGGACACGCTGGTGATTTGGGGTGGCGAGTTCGGCCGCACACCCTACGCCCAAATTGACAAAAGCACAGACTTGAAACATGCCGGCAGGGATCATCATCACACCGGTTTTTCGATGTGGTTGGCCGGCGGCGGTGTGCGTGGTGGTTTGACCCATGGTGCAACCGATGATTTTGGAATGCATGCGATTGAGAAACGTGTGCATGTGCATGATTTACACGCCACGGTGTTGCATCTGATGGGGATCGACCACACGCGGTTGACCTATCGCTATTCCGGTCGTGATTTCCGGCTGACCGATGTCCATGGCCGCGTCGTCGACGACTGGTTCGCCTAGAGGCCAGTAGGCCAGGTGAAACCTGGCGTGTTTCGGTTCATTGGTTGCCCAGCGGTTGCCAGGTTGCACCTGGCCTACTGTTGCAGGAATTTGCTGTCGACTAACCATTCACGCAATCGCAGCGGCCAATCACCGGCGGCGCTTGTGGTGCCCGGGCGATAGCCAAATCCGTGTCCGGCGTTGGAATAGATGTGCAGCTCGCAAGGCACTTCGGCTTGCTTGTATTTGAGATAGAGCTGGGCCATGCCTAACGAGATGTCCGGTCGATCTTGGGCACCCAAGGCGATGAAGGCAGGGGGCATTCCTTTTTCGACTCGAAAACGATCGGAACTACCGGGATAGATCAGGACTTGGAAATCGGGGCGGCTACTGGCGCGATCGATCGGATCGGCGGCATCGGCTAGGCCATTGTCGGAATCCATTGCCGCCAACGCGGCCAGTTCGCCTCCGGCGGAAAACCCGAGTATCCCGATTCGCTGCGGATTGATTCCCCACTGCTCCGATCGGTTCCGAACCATGCGGATAGCGCGCCGCGTGTCGGCCATGGCGTGATCGTCGACGGTGTAGGAAGAGTCTTTTTCACGAGCCAATCGGTAACGCAGCACAAACGCGGCGATCCCGTGATCGGCAAACCACTGGGCCAGCGCGTCGCCTTCATGGCCCAGGCACAGCACGCGGTGACCGCCACCGGGCGCGATGATGATCGCCGTGCCGGTCGCGTCGTCTGTTGCGGGAAAGTACGGTGTGATCGATGGGTCATGCACGTTGGTGACGTTACATTTTCCCGGCGCACGGTCAACGTTTTCAGCTTCGTCCTTGCGGTCCTCTGATCCAGGGGCACCGGTATCCCACAGCGAGATCGGTTGGGGGACGTCCGGGGTTGCTGTGTCATCTTGGGCGGCGAGCGTGCTGGTGAACAACACAGCGCTGGAAATCGCCAACGTCAAAACGGATTGCCGGACTGCATCAACCATCTTCATCTTGTTTTTCCTGGGAATCGCTTTCGGGGTCTTTGGCTTCAATTTGATCGATTGTCTTTTGAAAGGATTCTCTAAACCGCTTGCTTTCGGTTTCATCGCGCAGACGTTTCAGGGTTGGCAGGGCCGCTTTCGCATCCGGGCCGACTTTGCCCAATAGAAACATGGCATAAAAACGCAAACGGCGATCGTCCGATTCCAGGCCTGCCAGCAGGACGGGAACCGCTTCGGGACCGGCATCATCGATCGCACGCAGCGCCCCTCGCGCCGCGTCTTGGTCCTGTTCGTTTTCCAGCATCGCGAACAAGATCGGTACGGCGGCCTTGGCGTCGGATCCCATTTCCCCCAGTTCGATCGCGGCATCACGGCGAACGGTCCACTCGGAATCGCCCAGTGACTGAATCAGCAATCCGGCGGTGCGTGCTTTGTCGGTTTCGATTTTCGCGATCGCTTTGACCGCAGCGGAGCGCAGGTCGGAGCGGTCATGATTCAACAGCGCAGCGATCTGATCCACGCCAGATTTGGCTGCCGGGCCGATTTCAGTCAACGCAGTGAGCGCCGCCAGTTGCACCCATTCATTTGCATCGGCAACTCTGTCTGACAAAGCCTGGATCGTCTCTGGCGAATCCGTTCCGATCTTCCCCAATGCTTCCGCGGCAGTGGCTCGCAAGCTCGGATCATTGTCGCGCAACATGGCGGTCAGCGCGGCGCTGGATTCGCGGGCGTCGGCTGCAAAACCACCCAGCGCCTGCGCGGCAACACGACGAACCTGCGGATCGGAATCAGCGAGCGCTCCCGTGATTTGACCGATTGCGCTTTTCGCGTCATCTTCCAAAATGGCCAGACCGTTGATCGCTTGACTGCGGACGCTGGCATCGGAATCACTTAATGCATTTAGCAAAATCGGTTTGGAGTTTTCAGGGGTGTCCAATTTGGCGACGGCTAAGATCACAGCAGCCCGCACATTGGCTTGCGGATCGTTGGCAAGTTGCCCCAGCTTGGCAATCCATTCCGAATCCAGTGTCGGGTAACGCCCGAGTGCAATCGCTGCCGCCGCTCGTAGGTCGTTCGACTCGTGGTCCAGTGATTGGGCCAAGGGCTCCAGGGCTGCCGGCGGAATCGGTTTCATTTCTGCCAAGGCGCGTGCGGCGCTGGTGCGGGCTTCAATCGATTCGTCGTTTAAAGCATCGATCAACGGCGTGATGGCGGCGGGACCGATCCCTGCAAGCGCCTCGGCCAATCGGCTGGCGACCGGTCCAGCGTCGGATGACGCACGCAGTAGCGCCGGCACCGCGCTGCTGCCGATCCGGCTGAGCGCGCGAGCGATTTCAGGCCCCTGGTCGGTCGGTTGCATCAAGGCAGTGATCAAGGCGTCCGTGGCGCCACTGGCATTCGCTCCCATGGTCCCCAGTGCAAATGCCGCCGCGCGTGATTTGTCAGCGTCCTGGTCTAGCAACGCGATCAAGGCCGGAACAACCAACTGGGAATCCGGCCCGAGTTTACGAATCGCCAGGACGGCGGCGCTGCGGACGGATGACTCGTCGTCGGTGACGGCGGCTGCGATCAACTCGATTAGCTGGGGGCGTGGCAAATTGGTCGGTACCAATGCAATTAGCGCTGCGCCGCGAACGCCGGAATCGGTATCTGCTGTCAATTCGATTAAACGATCACGCACGGAATCCGGCACTGCGGGCGACGTTGCCAAGCCACTTGCCGCGATTGCACGCACCTGTTCGTCGTCACTGTGCAGCGCTGTGCTCAGCACGTCGGTTGCGTCCACACCAAAACCGGCCAACGCCTTGATGGATTGGCGGCGGACATCAGGATCCGAGTCTTCCAACGCAGTCGCCAGCACCGGGGTCAATTCAGAACTGTGGTCTGTCATCCAGCCCAACGCATCCGCGGCGGCACTGCGGCGTTGGCTCGATTCGTCGCTCAGTGCGGCGGTCAACGCCTCAATCGACGGCTGGCCGATTTGCGCCAACACCCATGCGGCACGGTAGCGTCGTTGTTGATCTCGGTTGCCCAAGTTTTCGATCAATGGATCAATCGCCGCCGATGCGTCGGAACCGATCCTGGCAATCGTCATCGCCGATTGCATCCAGACCTGGCCGTCTTGATCATCTAGCCCCAAGATCAAGGCGTCGATCGCCGGCAGCGCATCGTGTCCGAGTTTGACCAGTTCATAGGCCGCATCGCGTCGCGTTTGCAGTTCAACACTTTTTAAATCGTTTGCCAATGATTCGACACGATCGCCAGGCTGGTCGGCGCACGCGAACGAGCCAAGTGCCAGCACCCAGATCACGGCCAGTCGCTGCATGGCCATCCATCGCTGTATCGCCATCAAACCTGCAACTCCGAGAGCCGTCCGGTGCTGTCGCCGACAAAATCGACCGGCGTGCCGAAGCGTTCCAGCATGGATAGGAACAGGTTGCACATGGGGGTTTCGGATTTGACCCGAACATGCCTTCCGGCATCAATCATTCCGCCGGCGTGTCCGGCCAAAACCACCGGCAGGTTTTCATTATTATGCCGATCGCCATCACTAATCGCACTGCCGTAACAAATCATCGAATTGTCCAACAGATTGCCATCGCCCTCTTTCGTCGCTTTCAGTTTTTGGATGAAGTAGGCGAGCTGGGCGACATGGAATCGGTTGATTTCCCGAATCTTGGCATGTTTTTCTGCGCTGCCACGGTGGTGCGACAGATCATGGTGGCCGTCGGCAACATTGATGTGTCGGTAGCTGCGGTTGCTGCCGGCATCGGCCAGCATGCAGGTCGCAATTCGTGTCCGATCGGTTTGGAATGCGAGCACCATCATGTCACACATCAGACGAATATGTTCGCCGTAATCTTCTGGGGTGCCTTTGGGTAGTGGGTAATCCACATCGATCGAAATCTGTGGTCCATCGTCGGTACGTTCGATCCGTCGTTCGACTTCGCGGACACCATTTAAGAATTCGCCCAACTTGTGGCGGTCCTGGCTGCCGAGTTTGGATTGCAAGGCGCGGGCGTCATCGGAAATGAAATCCAAAATGCTTTTCTTTAACTCTTCGCGTCGAGCTGCGTTTTGGTCTCGCCCTCGTTGCGGCGAGTCACCGAAGAGACGTTCGAACACCAATCGTGGGTTGGTTTCTTTGCCGACCGGCATCGTTTCCGATGCCCAAGAAACGTTGGACGAATAGGCACAGCTATATCCGCTGTCACAGTTGCCCGCGCTGCGTCCGGGTTCGCAGCCAAGTTCCAGCGAGGCGAACCGAGTGGCATGGCCGGCAATCTGGGCGGCGACTTGATCCACCGAAACGCCGGAACGGATGTCCGACCCGTCGGTCTTGCGCGGCTGGGCTCCGGTTAAAAACACCGATGCGCTGCGCGCATGGTCACCGGCTCCATCGCCGTTGGCACGTCCCTTGTCGTGTGTCAGTCCGCTGATCACTGTCACATCCTGTTGAACGCCGGACAGCGGCGACAGGATGTGCGGCAGGTCGTATCCATAACCCAGACGCTGCGGGGTCCAGTCGGGCAGGTGAACGCCATTGGGGACAAACAGGAACGCCATCCGCTGGGGCGCCGCGGCAGCCAGATCTGCCGCCACGGTGGTTTTGGGCAGCAAGGAATCGAGCGCAGGCAATGCCAGTGAAACGCCCAGCCCGCGCAATACCGTGCGGCGGGTCAATCGACTTTGGTGAATGCTCATTCTTCCCTCTTTGCTTCCCGCAGTGTGAACGGATCACTGGTGACGATTGCTGTGACCAGTGAGGAGAATCGATAGTTGTTGTCTTTCATAACCTGCGCCGCATCATTGACGCTGCAGCGATCGTAGGAATCCAGTCCACGGCCGAGTGCGTAGGTCAGCATTTTGCCAGCCAAGCATTTGCAAAACTGTTGTTTCTTTTCATCGGTCAGTATTTGCATCAGCTCCGCGGCGCCGTCAAAGGATCGCCCACCGGGTAATTCGCCCGAGGCATCGATTTCGAATTTGCCGTCGTTGTCGCGCCAAGCTCCGATCGCATCAAAATTTTCGAGTCCAAAACCGAGCGCATCCATCGTCCGGTGACAGACCGCGCAGGACTCATTGGCGCGGTGCTGTTCCATCTGCTCACGCAGTGATCCCAGCGTTTCCGTGCCCTCTTCCAGTTCCGGGACATTGGCCGGCGGTGGCGGCGGCGGCTCGGCCAACATGTTGTCCAGGATCCATTTGCCTCGTTTGACCGGCGAGGTGCGGGTCGGATTGGACGTCAACATCAGAATGCTGGCATGGGTCAGCACGCCGCGTCGTCCCTGGGCCAACGGGACCCGCTGGAATTGGTCGCCGGTCACATCCGAAATACCATAATGCCGCGCCAGTCGTTCGTTGACATAAGTGTAATCAGCGCTCAAAAACTCCAGCACGCTGCGGTCTTCGAGGATCATTGCGGCAAAGAACAGTTCTGTCTCGCGGCGCATCGCTTGGCGCAATTTCCCATCAAATTCGGGGAACTTGTTGGGGTCCGGCATCAGACGCGAAACATCGCGCAATTGCAGCCATTGGCCGGCAAAATTATCGACCAAGGCCGCCGACTTTGGATCGGCCAACATGCGGATGGCTTCCGATTTCAAAACCTCGTGATCGGTCAGTTCGCCCGAGGCGGCCCGTTCGAACAGCCGCTCATCCGGCATGCTGCTCCACAAGAAATAAGACAGTCGAGATGCCAGTTCGTATCCATTGAGTGATCGAATCCCATTGGTATCGGGCTCATCGACGTCCGCGTCCGTTTCGACTCGGAAGATGAAATGGGGGTTGGACAGGATCGCTGCGATCACGGTTTGGAAAATGTCCGCTTCACTGGCATCCTGTTGCCAGGCAAATCGCATGATCTCGAACAAGCGGGCTTTCTCGTCCTCACGCAATGGCCGGCGAAAGGCCCGCGCCGCAAACTCGCTGACATTCCGCCGTGCGGTCTCAATGCGATCCTCATCTGATTCCGCTTGGTGTGGGAACACCCGCTTGCGAGCCTGTTCGTCGTCATAGACTCGCTGGGCAATGACCATCGCCGCATCCAAGTATTTTTCCATCAGGATCGGCGGGATCGACAACACGTCGCCGATATTGTCAAAACCGTTGCCCACGTCGTCCGATGGAAAGTCGTCGGCCAAGTGCAGGTCCAGTCCAACCAGATCGCGAATCGTGTTGTTGTATTCGGCTTTGTTCAATCGTTGGATCGTCAACCGGCCGGGATGCTTCTCGGCACTACAATCGAATGTCGCCAGTTCCGTTTCGATCGCCGCCGTGACTTCAATGACCGCATCGGAACTCGGTTGCGGCTCCTCGGCTGGCGGCATTTGATGGGCGCCAATCAAACGAATGATCTTTTCCCACAATTCATAATCGGTTTGAACATTTCCCGACTGTTCGTATCGATCCAACGCGATGCCGCCTTCCGCGTCGTCGCTGCCATGGCAGCCCACACAATGCGTTTCGAGAAAGGGAACGACGATGTCGGCGAATGAATTCGAAGCCTGGGGAATGGGGGCCTCGCTACTGTCCGCTCGGGCGGAATCAATGGCCAACAAACTTGCCATCAGGATCAGCGCCATTCGGCAGGCAAAAATTGCGGCGCTCGGTCGGGAACCAGTGACAAATTTCGAGCCGTTAACAAGCCGGTGACTTGTTTGGAGATGCGTCATCAATCGACCATTGCGAAATTGCATCGGCGGGACAGTTGTCGGCCCGGGAGGACCGCAAACCGATTGGTAGGAATTGTTGGCGGGTAACCTTTCTATTGTAGCCGCCAGCGGCGGCGTTCAGCCATCACACTCTGCCATTTGCAGCGTGTTAAACCGTAATATTTCGATCGTTGTCTTTCTTTGGTTTAATCAAGCAATGAAACCCGATACAAGGTTCCTCGGGTTCACGCTCCGATTCCGCGGCGGCCAGAATCTCCTGCACTTGCTTCATCCGTTCCGGGTCCAACGCCGCACTGATGACGCGTTGCTGGCCGTCGGCGCCCAATGCCACCGTGGTCAACACCGCCACGGTGTCATCGTGCTGTAAGGCTTCAATCACATGTAACCCGACTTGTTCCGCAGGATTCCGGATTGTTGTCACGAATTGGGCAATTTCCGCTTTTTGCTGGTCCGATGGCGTGACTTCGCCGGGTTGTGTGCCGGCCGGGACGGCTGTGGGGGCATTTTTGGGTTTGTCTTCAGATTGACTCATTCAGCAATTCCAGGTGGTCGGTGGTTTAAACGGGGATGCCGAGTATGGGCTGGTTGCCGCCTGCCGTGCAAACCCAAAGCCATCTTCTGCTTTTTTGCGCCTCTTGCGACACAAATTCAGGACTGTTTTCAATGGGGGCAAGTTCGATCTGTTTTGAAACCACCCCATCCCACACCGAGAACGGCCATGTCTACGAATCTGCACTCTGAAACACCACATCACGCTGAAAAACACCTGCAGCCGATCTCTGGCTGGGGGCCACTGATGATGTGCGTGCTGGGCTTGCTGGGAGGCCCCGCTCTGTTTGTCGCTGCCACACCGCTTGGGTTCGATAACGGCTGGTTGGTGCCGGTTGCCATCATCGTCTTTCTGTGTGCGCTGGTGGGAATGTTCGGCATGATCGCCGTGGCACCCAACAGTTCCCGTGTGATGTTGCTGTTCGGCGATTACCGTGGCACCGTCAAACAATCGGGATTCTTTTGGGTCAATCCGTTTTACTCAAAGAGGAAAGTCAGCTTGCGAGTGCGTAACTTTGAAACCGGATCCGCTACCACGCCGGAAACAAAGAACCAGCAGGGAGTGATCACCCAGCACAAGTCTCGTTCGGCTGGCAAGCCCTCGAAAGTCAATGATCGCGACGGCAACCCGATCGAAATTTCAGCCGTGGTGGTTTGGAAGGTTGTCGATACCGCCGAGGCGTTGTTCGAGGTTGATGACTACGAAAATTTTGTCGAGGTGCAGAGTGAAGCGGCATTACGTGGTTTGGCGACTCGTTATCCCTACGATAGCCGCGACGATGAAGAATCATTGCGTGGCAGCACCGATGAAATCTGTAACCGTCTTTGCGACGACATCCAAGATCGTTTGGAAAAGGCCGGAATCAAGATCCTGGAGGCCCGCATCAGCCACCTTGCCTATGCACCGGAAATCGCAGCGGCAATGCTGCAACGGCAACAAGCCGGCGCCGTCGTCGCCGCTCGTACCCGGATCGTCGATGGCGCCGTCGGCATGGTGGACATGGCACTGGCTCATCTCAAACGCGACAACATCGTTGAACTCAACGACCAACAACGGGCGACATTGGTGTCGAACTTGCTGGTCGTGCTGTGCAGCGACCGTCACACCCAACCCGTCGTGCAAGCCGGCGCCTAACCGGTCGCAATTTCATCGCAAGCGCGATGCGTGAGTTTTCCGGCCAGCGCTTTCGCGATTCACTCGCCCGCCTCGCGGGAGAGTGACGAGATCGAAGTCGCGATTTGCCGATCCATTTGAGTTGAAACGGCAGTTTAACGCTGGCTTCAAAACGCGCGAGCGAGGGATCTGCTCGCGTTGACCCACTACATGCGACCGAGAATCCGATCCAACGAATCGGATGTTTGGTACACCAACGCTTCGGGATAGTGCGGGTAGGGATGGAAATACTCGAATGTCACAAAGCCTTGGTAGTTGATCAATTCCAGTTGGTTCATCACCTCCGGCCAGTTCGTCGTACCGTCCAACAGCGGGCGAAACGTTTCCAGTGAGTAATCGGTGCCCTTCTTGGTGTATTCCTTGAAGTGCACATTCTTAGTCCGCTCGCCCAAGATCGGCACCCAGTGCTCGGCGAACTGGAACATCGAAATGTTTCCGGTGTCAAAATGCACTTGCACGTTTTCGCTGCCGAAGCTGTCGACAAAATCATTCATCTCCATCGGGGTCATCAAGAACCCGTTGAAGAAAATGTTCTCCATGTTCAGCGAGACGCCCTTCTTTTCGGCACCTTTGACCAATTGCCCGACGGCTTCGCGAGCCAGTTTCTCACAGGTGTCATTGGGAACCGGCTGGTGATCGTCTCGCCAGGGAATGTAGACCGCTCCGGGGACAACCAGCAGGTTCTCAACCCGCATCGTCGCCGCCGCGTCAGCCATCAGTCCCGCCAGTTCGATTCCTCGGTTTCGTTTGGCCGCATCCAAGCTTGACAGCGGATACGGCCAAAACAGGAACGAGCACAGGCCGCTGATTTCAATCCCGATCTCATCGGCCAGCTGCCGAATGGCGACTAACTCTTTTTGAGACGCCGCTGGCGACAGATCGTTTTCCAAATCGTAATTCAATTCGATCCCATCAAAGCCGGCGTCTTTCGCCAATTGCATACATTCCCGCAGCGACATCCGCTCGGGATAGGGAAATGCCCACAGGTTGATTGACTTTTTGGCTGAATAGCGTTTCGGCGATGCCTTGCGGTCATCCTTCTTTTGCTGTGGCGGCGGTGATTGCGCCGCCGCCTGACCAGCGTTGGATGCCGCGGCAGCCGCTCCGCTGATGGCCAATCCAGTCAGCAGGGCATCGCGACGGCTGACGGCGCGATTTTGTGCCAGCGGAACGCAGTTCTGAACGTCTGTATCTGTCATCGAGGTTGAATTCCGAATCGGGTGGGCAGCTGTAGGGCTGGCGGGTAGGCGTTTCAGATTGGGCGACGAAATACAATCTTCTTGACCACAGAGACTGGTTGATTGCGTTATCGTGATGACTTCCCAGTTTCGAATTCCTACCCACCATCTGTCACAAGGATTCTACCATGTCTGCCGTGTCGAGATTCTTTCATGCGTTGTCGGTCAGTTGCGTTGCGGGCCTGCTGGCAGCGTCGACATTGATCGCCGGCCCATCCGGATTGACCCCGGGGCCGGTCGAGCTTCAGTCGGTCGGCCCGATGGCCTTTGCCAGTTCCGGAGTCCTGCTGGTTGCGGACCCGAAAGCGGCGACCATCTACGCATTGGCCACCGAGGACTCTGGCAGCGCGCAAGACGCCGCGCCACAAATTGATAACCTGCCCGCTGCCATTCAATCCTCGTTGAACTTGGACGGCAAAGTGGAACTTGGGGAGTTGGCCGTCAATCCGGATTCTGGTAATTCCTATCTGACGATCAAGGTCGGTGATCAAGTTCAATTGGTCAGAATCAGCGGCGCCGGTGAAATCAGCCAAGTCAACTTGGACAAAGTGATGCACGCCAAAAAGGTGCTTCCCAATCCGCCGGAAGACAAAGAAGTCAGTCGTCGGGGTCGGACCCGAAATGCACGCAATGAATCGATCACCGATTTGGCGTTTTTCGATGGCAAGGTTTTGGTTTCAGGATTGGCCGCCGGTGATGCACCCTCTCGCGTGATCGAAATGCCGTTCCCGTTTGCCGAAAACAGTGTGATGACCAGCGTGGAAATTTTTCACGCCGCACACGGTCGCGTCGAAGATGCAACGATCCAAACGTTCTTGCCAATGAACGTCGATGGTCAACCGAGTCTGCTGGCCGGTTTCACTTGCACACCCCTGGTGCGTTTCCCTGTCAACGCACTCGACGGATCAGAAAAAGTACGTGGCACGACTGTCGCCGAACTGGGCAATCGCAACACCCCATTGGACATGCTGGTGTATGAGAAAGATGGCAAGACATCGATTTTGATGAGCAACAACAATCGTGGTGTGATGAAGATCAGTACGGACGACATCGGCGAGCGAGAAAGTTTGACGGAGAAAGTCGACAACGGTGGTACCGCCGGTCAGGCGTTTGAAACCGTGGTTGCACTCGAAGGTGTTCAGCAGATGGACAAACTGAACGATAGCCACGCGGTCGCCATCATCGATCAAAATGGCACGTTCTCACTACGCACCATCGAACTGCCCTAGTCCGGATGATTTGTCCATTGGCATCGATGGACGCACATGCATCGTTGGGAAAGTGTTGCGTGAACCTGTCAGAATACATTCTGGGTCGATCAACCGGTACGCGCAAGCGTCCGGTTCCTCGGGCTTTGCAATGCGAGCAGCAGGGAACCGTGAGCTAATGCTCAGCCGCTGATCAATCAACCGCGTCTAGCATCCATCCAGCGATCGTTTTTTCTCGCGAAAGCCGCCGCGGTGCGCTTTCGCGTGAGCGCATTGGTTTTTGGCAACCCGACGCGTCAGTTTTGAAGCCAGCTCATTCGCGATTCACTCGCCCGCCCCGAAGGTCGTCCAGCTTCGCGTGCCACCCATTGGGAGAGTCGCATGCACTCAATCTCATCTTTACGCCAACGGCGTTCAATGGCTTAGCCCGGGGTCACTGCCGAACCTGCTGGAGGCAGGTTCGGCAGGAACCCCGGGTGAACATGCCGCCGAATCCCGCCGGGCAGCGCGTGTTCCCGGTGCTCGCAACCTAGGAACGCATTCATTTTTGTATCTCTTGACCTGACGACCGCCGTTTTGGTA